>NZ_DFUE01000056.1:5073-43582 GCF_002379585.1 Pseudomonas sp. UBA4194 | reverse complement strand
GTGAGGGGACCATTCACCGCACATCCCCAACCCACCCCCTCAGTTGGCAATCTGCAAATCAAACGTCTGCAGATCCGCATCATGCGCCGCCAGAATGTCCGGCAGCGAGCCACGCAGATACTCCACCCAGGTCTTGATCTTGGCATCCAGGTACTGCCGCGAAGGGTAGATCGCATACAGGTTCAGCTCCTGCAAGCGATACTCCGGCAGCATCCGCACCAAGGTGCCGTTGCGCAGCCCGTCGATGGCGGCATAGATCGGCAGTACGCCCACGCCCATCCCGCTGCTGATCGCGGTTTTCATGGCGTCCGCCGAATTCACCTGAAACGGCGCATTGCTGATGTTGACCATCTCCTGCCCCTCGGGCCCCTCGAACAGCCATTTCTCCAGTTGCACCACCGGGCTCACCAGGCGCAGGCAGGCATGCTCGCGCAGGTCGCCCGGGGTACGCGCGATACCGTTGGCTTTGACGTATTCGGGCGAGGCACAGACGATGCTGTAGGTGATGCCCAGGCGCTGCGACACGAAGCCTGAATCGGGCAGTTCGCTGGCCAGCACGATGGACACGTCATAGCCTTCGTCGAGCAGGTCCGGCACGCGGTTGGCCAAGGTCAGGTCGAAGGTCACGTCGGGATGAGTGCGACGGTAGCGGGCGATGGCGTCGATCACGAAGTGCTGGCCGATCCCGGTCATGGTGTGCACTTTCAATTGCCCGGCGGGGCGAGCGTGGGCATCGCTGGCTTCGGCCTCGGCTTCCTCGACGTAGGCGAGGATCTGCTCGCAGCGCACCAGGTAACGCTTGCCGGCTTCGGTCAGGGCGATACGGCGGGTCGTACGGTTGAGCAGGCGGGTTTGCAGATGCGCTTCGAGGTTGGACACCGCGCGCGAAACATTGGCGGTGGTGGTGTCGAGTTGCGCGGCGGCGGCGGTGAAACTGCCCGCTTCGGCCACACAGGTAAAAGCACGCATGTTTTGCAGGGTGTCCATGATTCGGTCTCTAGGTCGACGGACAAATTGTCGCATGAAGTTACAATTATACAGAAGGATTATCACCGGTTCGGTAACAAAGAATCACAGGAAACCCTGCTTATCGCCGCCCGGCGACCGCCCTAGAATGCGCCATCCAAAGCCTCCACACGTCCCCTGCAGGCGCGGCGTAAGGCCGCGGTGCGTTGCTCACCGCTGCACGCCACGCCTACCTGGAACCTTACCTACCACTGGAAATCGCCGCAGTGCCGCGCCGCCTCATCGATGAGCTGAAGACCCTCAGCGTTTGGACGTTAACCTTGACCCTCAGCGGCTGCATCGGAACTGGAGGTATCGCCCCCAAAGGCCAGGCCTTGCCGGCCAATGCCCTGGCCACCGACCTCGCCATCCAGGCCGCCGCGCAGGATGCCCGCTGGCCGGCCAGCCAATGGTGGCGCGCCTATGGCGATGAGCAGCTCAACGCCTGGGTGGCCATGGCCCTGCTGGGCAGCCCGAGCATGGCCATGGCGGCCGCCCGGGTTCGTCAGGCCAAGGCCATGGCCGGCATCGCCGAGTCAGCCGAAGCCCTGCATATCGATGCCAGAAGCACCTTGAATCGCCATGATTGGCCGGCCGATCAGTTCTACGGCCCAGGCGAGCTGTCGGGTGAAACCACCTGGGACAACAACGCAGGCCTGGGCTTTACCTATGCCCTGGACCTGTGGGGCCGCGAACGCAACGCCAGCGAGCGGGCGGTGGATCTGGCCCACATGAGCGCCGCCGAGGCGCGCCAGGCGCGGTTGGAGCTGGAGAACAATGTGGTGCAGGTGTATATCCAGTTGTCGCTGCATTACGCCCAGCGCGACATTGCGCAGAATACCCTGACTCAGCAGCAGCAGATTCTCGAGCTGGCGCAACGTCGCCTCAAGGGGGGGCTGGGGACTCATTTCGAAGTCAGCCAGGCCGAGACGCCATTGCCCGAGACCCATCGACAAATCGATGCACTGGACGAAGCGATTGCCCTGGCCCGCAATCAGTTGGCTGCGCTGGCCGGCAAAGGGCCGGGCGAGGGCGCTGCTCTGCAGCGTCCGACCCTGTCATTGCAGGCACCTGTGACATTGCCCTCGGCACTGCCCGCCGAACTGCTTGGCCAGCGCCCCGACGTCGTTGCCCGTCGTTGGGCGGTGGACGCCCAGGCCCGCGGCATCGATGTGGCCCATGCCGGGTTCTACCCCAACGTCGATCTGGTCGGCAGCCTGAGCTACATGGCCACGGGCGGTGGCATGCTGGAATTCCTCACTGGGCAGAAACTTGGCTACAGCGTAGGGCCGGCCGTGACCCTGCCGATTTTCGACGGTGGTCGGTTGCGCGCCGAGTTGGGTCAGGCCGCTGCCGGTTACGACCTGGCGGTAGCGCGCTACAACCAGACCTTGATCGATGCGCTGAAACAGATCTCCGATCAATTGATCCGGCGCGCGTCCATGGACAAGCAGCAGCGCTTTGCCGCGGAGTCTGTGCTCGCGGCGCGCAAGACCTACGACATTGCCCTGATCGCCTACCAGCGCGGCCTTACCGACTACCTCAATGTGCTCAACGCCCAGACGCTACTGTTGCGTCAGCAACAAGTCGAGCAGCAGGTCCAGGCTGCTCGTCTGAGTGCCCACGCCGACCTGGTCACCGCCCTGGGAGGCGGCCTCGGTGCCGGCAACGACGCTCCCCATTCGCCCGCCGAGACTGCCCCATGACCACTTGGCTCGGCAGCCTGCACTGGCGCCGTGGTTTCTTCGAATGGGCGCGCAGTGACGGCGTGACCTGGATCTACATCTTCAAGGTCTTGCTGGCGGCGTTCACCACCCTGTGGCTGGCCATGCGCCTGGAACTGCCGCAGCCGCGTACGGCGATGATCACGGTGTTCATCGTCATGCAACTGCAAAGCGGCCATGTGTTCGCCAAGAGTTTCTACCGCCTGGCCGGTACGGTGGCCGGCTCCGCGGTCACGGTGCTGTTGATCGCCCTGTTCGCCCAGAACACGGAATTGTTCCTGCCCAGCCTGGCGCTGTGGGTGGGCATCTGCTCGACCGGTGCGATGCGTTGCCGCAATTTTCGCGCTTATGGCTTCGTGCTGGCCGGCTATACCGCCGCCATGGTGGGGTTGCCCGCGTTGTCGCAGCCGGACGGCGCATTCATGGCCGCAGTGTGGCGAGTGCTGGAGATTGCGCTGGGCATTGTGGTGTCCACCGCGGTCAGCGCGGCCATCTTGCCGCAATCGGCCAGTGCCTCGATGCGCAACGCCTTGTACCAACGCTTCGGCTTCTTCGCCCAGTTCGTTGCGCAAGGCCTGCGCGGCCAAAGCGCTCGTGAGCAGTTCGAGGCCAGCAATGTGCGCTTTATCGCCGAGGCCGTGGGCCTGGAAAGCCTGCGCAGCGTCACCGCGTTCGAAGACCCGCACATGCGGCGGCGCAATGGCCGGGTCAGCCGCCTGAACAGCGAGTTCATGGCCATCACGACACGTTTCAATGCGCTGCACCAATTGCTCGAGCGTATCCGTCAGGGCGGCCGCCCGCAGGTGGTTGCGGCGATCGAGCCGGGGCTGCACGCCTTGGCGCGGGTGCTCGATCCATTTGCCGAGCGCGCCTTGACCGATGCCGATGCGGCACGCCTGGCCGAACAGTTGGCACTGTACAAGGAAGAGCTGCCATCCCATGTCCGGCGGCTGCGTGCCCTCTTCGAAGACCGTCAGCCCAGCGACGACGACCTGCTGGATTTTCACACGGCGTATGAACTGCTTTATCGCTTTGTCGATGATCTGCACAGTTATGCACAGACCCATGCGTCGCTGGCCGACCATCGCCACGCGCGCGAACGTTGGGACGAGCCCTATCGCTCGCAGACCAATTGGCTGGCGTCGTTGGCGTCCGGTATTCGCGGCAGCTTCATTCTACTGCTGCTGGGCGGTTACTGGGTCGCTACGGCTTGGCCAAGTGGGGCCACCATGACCTTGGTGGCGGCAGCCACCGTAGGCCTGTCGGCCGCCACCCCGAATCCCAGACGCATGTCGTTTCAGATGGCCTGCGGTACGTTTCTGGGCGCGCTGCTGGGGTTCTTCACCACCTTCTTCGTGTTTCCCTGGATCGATGGTTTCCCGCTGTTGTGCCTGACGTTGGCGCCGGTGCTGACCTTCGGCGCGTTCCTCGCTTCTCGTCCTCGATACGCCGGCTACGGCCTGGGCCTGTTGATCTTCTTTTCCATGGGGTCGGTGCCCGGCAACCTGACGGTCTACAACCCCTACGCGTTCATCAACGACTACATCGCCATGGTGCTGGGGATGCTGATCTGCGCCGCCGCCGGGGCCATCATCCTGCCGCCCAACAGCCGCTGGCTGTGGCGGCGCATGGAACAGGACCTGCGTGCGCTGGTGGTGTTCGCCATCAGCGGCAAGCTGCGCGGGCTGGGTTCGGCCTTCGAGAGCCGCACGCGCGACCTGCTGCACCAGGCCTACGGATTGGCCGCCGGCCAGCCGCAGGTGCAACGCATGCTGCTGCGCTGGATGTTGGTGGTGCTGGAAGTGGGCCACGCCATCATCGAGCTGCGCAAGGAGCAGGCGATACTGCCGGTGCACCCGGCCTATGCCGAGGCGCAGCCGTGGCGGCAGTCGATCCGGGTCATGGGGCGGGCCCTGATGCGCCTGTTCATCCAGCCACAGCAGGCCAATCACGCGCGCGCCCTGGCGGCGGTCGATCAGGCCATCTATCAGGTGAAGAACACCGACGAACCTTTCGCCCGTCACTTCGATACCTCGGCGCTGCGACGCGTGCAGAGCTATCTGCACTTCATCCGCAGCGCGCTGCTGGACCCCCAATCGCCCCTGGCCGAACTTCCCGCCGCAGGACCCAAAGATGCCCCGTGAAATTGCGTTCCATGGCCTGTACATGCCCACCATGACCCTGATGTTCCTGTTGGCCGCGGGGTTGGCCTGGGCTTTCGACCGGCTGTTCGCCAGCCTCGATCTGTACCGTTTCTTCTGGCACCCGGCGTTGCTGCGCCTGAGCCTGTTCGTTTGCCTGTTCGGTGCCCTGGCGCTGACCGTTTACCGTTGAGAGCCGTGCTATGAAAAAGTTTTTCAGCCTGTTGGCGACCCTGCTGGTGCTGGCGCTGGCGATCTTCATCGGTCGCCAGCTGTGGGTGCACTACATGGAAACGCCCTGGACTCGCGATGGGCGGGTGCGCGCCGATGTCATCAATGTGGCCGCCGATGTTTCCGGCTATGTGACGGCGGTGCCGGTGCGCGACAACCAGCTGGTGCACAAGGGCGATGTGCTGTTGCAGGTCGATCCCGAGCATTACCTGCTGGCGATCAAGCAAGCCCAGGCCCTGGTGGCCTCGCGCAAGGCCGCCTGGGAGATGCGCAAGGTCAACGCCAGCCGACGCGCCGACCTCGACGAGCTGGTGATTTCCAAGGAGAGCCGTGAAGACGCCAGCAACATCGCCAGCTCTGCGCAGGCCGATTATCAACAGGCGCAAGCCCAGCTCGAGGCCGCCGAGTTGAATCTCAAGCGGACCCGAGTGCTGGCGACCGTGGATGGCTATGTGACCAACCTCAACGTGCACGTGGGCGACTACGCGCGGGTGGGCGAGGCCAAGCTGGCGGTGGTGGACAAGGATTCGTTCTGGGTCTACGGCTTCTTCGAAGAAACCAAACTGCCCCATGTGCACATAGGCGACAGTGCCGAGTTGCAGATGATGAGCGGCGAAACCCTGCGAGGCCACGTGGAAAGCATCTCGCGGGGCATCTATGACCGTGACAACCCCCAGAGCCGCGAGCTGACCGCCGACGTCAACCCCACGTTCAACTGGGTCCGTTTGGCCCAACGGGTGCCGGTGCGCATTCACATCGATGAAGTGCCCGAAGGAATGCTGCTGGCGGCGGGAACCACCTGCACCGTCATCGTCACCCCTGGCGGGCGGTAAAAAGGGCCGAGAAATGTGCTGTCCATTTTGGCCCTATCGCGGGTAGAACCCGCTCCCACAGGGAATCTCCATCACTTGGAGAAGCTGCCTTGCAGGCGCTCGGCACGGAATTCCAGGGTTTGCGGGCGGTAGCCGGGCCGTAATGCGGGCAGTGGCAGGCAGTCCTGCCAGTCGGCGCCGGCTTGCAGCTCGCCGGGGCCGCGGTAGCGCGGCGCGGTGTAGAGGTTTTCGGCCAGATTGACGTTTTCACCCGGGGCGTAGGCGGCGACCTGCCATTGCAGTTCGAGCATCGGCACGCTGTTGCCGTTGTTCAGGTTCAAGCGCAGTGGGCGGTCGGCGGGGCAGCCCTGCGGGTCGTAGGCGATGCGCATTTCCAGGCGCGCCAACTGGTGCGCTTCGCGGTTGTCCATCCACACCACCCACAGTGCTACCAGCGCCAGGCTGAACAGGGCGGCGCCAGAGATCGGCAGGGCCTTGGACGGGTAGCGGATGAGCAGGACGAACCAGGTGAGGACGAGGAAGATGCCGATGAACATGGGGGTCAGGTCTTGGCTGGGGGTGGGGTATCGTAACCAATGTGGGGTGTCATGGGGAGGTGGGGTGCCGATGTGGGCCTCATCGCGGGTAGAACCCGCTCCCACAGGGGAACTCCGGACGCATATCCCCTGTGGGAGGTGGGGTGCCGATGTGGGCCTCATCGCGGGTAGAACCCGCTCCCACAACGTACCTTCGGACGCATATCCCCTGTGGGAGCGGGTTCTACCCGCGATGGCGCCGGACCTGACGGTATCGATTTTCAGGCATTGCAGTGTGCGTGCGCGCACAAAAAAGCCCCCGGCCTGAACGCCGCGGATGGGAACGCGGCGCTCAGGCAGGGGGCGGAGTGCAACCGACGGTTACTGGGCGATGGTTTTCACCGACACGCCACGTTCGATCGGCGTCGAGCGACCGTAGATGTCTTCGAAACGCTCGATGTCGTCTTCACCCAGGTAGCTACCGGACTGCACCTCGATGATTTCCAGCGGGATCTTGCCCGGGTTGCGCAGGCGGTGCACCGACGCAATTGGAATGTAGGTCGACTGGTTCTCGGTCAGCAGGAACACGTTCTCGTCACAGGTGACCTCAGCCGTGCCCGACACCACGATCCAGTGCTCGGCGCGGTGGTGGTGCATCTGCAGGCTCAGGCAGGCGCCTGGCTTGACCGAGATATGCTTGACCTGGAAGCGGCCGCCCATGTCCACCGAATCGTACGAGCCCCAGGGGCGGTACACTTCGCAGTGGTTCTGGGTTTCGCTGCGCCCGGCCTCGTTCAAGGTGGCGACCATCTGCTTCACGCCTTGGACCTTGTCCTTGTGGGCGATCATCATGGCGTCCTTGGTTTCCACCACGACGATGTTGTCCAGGCCGATCACCGACACCAGCTTGCCGTTGCCGTGGATCATGCAGTTGCGGCTGTCCTGGATCACCACGTCGCCCTTGCTGACGTTGCCGTTGGCGTCCTTGGCGTTAACGTCCCACAGCGACGACCAGCAACCCACATCGCTCCAGCCCGCCGACAGGGGGACCACGCACGCACGTTGAGTTTTTTCCATCACTGCGTAGTCGATGGAGTTGTCCGGGCAGCAGGCGAAGGTGGCGTCATCGATCTCGATGTTGTCGCCGTCCTTCTTGCTGCGCTCAAGGGTCAGCATGCAGTTGTCGTAGATATCCGGATCGTGCTTTTTCAGCTCTTCGAGGAAGCGGCTGGCCCGGAACAGGAACATGCCGCTGTTCCAGAAATAGGTGCCCGCCTCGACGTACTCGGCGGCGCGTTTTTCGTCGGGTTTCTCGACGAACTGCGAGACACGGCTGACGCCTTCGGGCAGCAGCGCATCGGCCGTGGACTTGATGTAGCCATAGCCGGTTTCAGGCTTGGTGGCTGGCACCCCGAACAGCACCATTTCGCCGCGCTCGGCAGCCACGGTGGCCAGGGCCAGGGCGCGTTGCAGGGCCTTGTGATCGTCGATCACGTGGTCGGCCGGGAGTACCAGCATCAGCTCATCGCGGCCTTCGTTGACCAGCTTCATGGCGGTCAGTGCCACGGCCGGCGCGGTGTTGCGGCCGAAGGGTTCCATCAGGATGCCCTGGCACTCGAGCTTCAACTGACTGAGCTGCTCATTGACGATGAAGCGGTGGTCCTTGTTGCAGACCACGATGGGGGTGTCCATGCCTTCGAACACCAGGCGTTCCAGGGTCTGCTGGAACAGCGTGTGCTCACCGGTCAGGGCCAGGAACTGTTTAGGGAATTGTTTGCGCGAAAGCGGCCAAAGACGGGAGCCACTACCACCTGACAAGATCACCGGAATCATGTTGTATCTCCTAGATATTCGTATGGGATGACTGTTGCTGCTTGCCGTTTCTGTTGTTTTTGTTCCGTGCCGGCTACCCACCTGGGTAGACGGCGGTACCCTTTAGCGCGTCGAGACCGGGCGCTTGACCCAGACCGGCGACAGACTGCTGCCCTGGCCCGTTACGTAGAGCACGGCGGCTTCGCCACGCTCCAGTGCGACAGGCTTGAGGTCACTGACTTTCTTGTCGCCTTCGAACAACGCCAGGCTGACTTTCACGGGGTTGATTTCACGCTCGCCGCGGCCCTTGGCAGCCACGTCCGGAACCACCGCGGTCTTGCCGTCGGCAGTTTTCAGGGAAAGGGATTTGTCGCTCAGGTTCTGCACGCGAACCAGCGATTTCTGCTTGTTCTTGAAGGGCGGCTCTTCCACCAGTTGCGGGGCGCCGGCAGTGTTGTTGACGATGGTGTAGTAGTGGTCCGACGCCAGTTTCACCGGCAGGGTGTTGCTGCCGACCTTGGCGCTGTAGTCGCCCTGGGGCATGAAGCTGAAGTCGCTGCTGCCCAGTGCCGGCACTTCGCTGAGGCTGGTATTGCCAACGGTAGCGCTGACCTCGGCGTTGGTGGCGTTGTAGACACGCACGAAGGTCGAACCCTTCGGTGCGGTCGGGCCATACAGCGCGGCATCGCCAGCGAAAGCCGGTACCGAAAGCAGGCTCAGGCCGGCGGCCAGGGCGCATGCCTTGGCGATGCGCGAGGTAGCGATGGAAGCGGCAGTGCGGTGTACGAAAGTAGTGTTCATGTAGTTATTCCTCTGTGTTTCCGTCCAGCGGACGACTCAGTTGGTTTGGCCTACGGCCAGGTTCTGATTAGTGCTCGATTGCTTCAGTTGCGCGATCCAGTTCGGATCGAACTCGCTGAGGTCGTTTTTCATGGGCAGATAACGTTCCGGGAATTCCCAGATCAGCACCTGTGGCGGGCTGTTTTTGAAGGCCTCGGTCTGCAGATACTTGAGCATCGGCAACACCGGGCCATGGCCGTTTTCGGCGTAGTTGATGACGTCGCTGTGCAGCGCCTGCTGCAGCGCGCCGACGAAATTCCAATGCGGGTTGGCGCTGTAGCTGGTGCCCACCAGACCCACAGCTACCTGGCTGTCGGCGAACAGTGCGTCGCCGCCTTCGGCGCCGCCATCCTCGGACACCTTGGTGGTGCGCTGAGCCAGATCGTCCGGCTTGGGCAGCAGGTTGGTGAACAACGGGTCCAACGGCAGGAAGCTGGTCAGGTCGCCCTTGTAGGCTTCGGCCTGGGCCGCTTCGGTGACGAACGTCTGCGGCTCGCCGCTGAGCGGGGTGCGGGTGGCGATCACCTGCCCCAGGTTCTGCGCCACGACCTCGGCGCCCATGGGCGTCCAGTGAGTGTCGGTGCGCAGGAACACCTGGCCCTTGGCCTTGGCGCCTTGCAGCGGGGCCAACAGGTCAGGTGCCAGAATGCCGGCCTGCTGCGCCTGCGCATGGAACTGCTGGTAAAGGTCCTTGTGCAGGGTGGCCGGGGTTTCGTCACCGATGTGCTCGGGGTACAGGCGGGCCTTGGCCGGCACGATAGCGAGCACCAATTGCACGCCCTGTTTCTTCAAGGTGTCGCGTACGCCCTTGATCAGCGCCAGGTTCTCTTCCTGGTACTGGGCACTGTTGGCAATGGGGTTGAACTCTTCATCGGTGAACAGCCACTGGTCCTTGCCCAGCACCACGCCAGGACGACCTTCGTTGAACAGTTTGTAATCCAGCGCGGCCCACAGGTTCGTGCCCAGGCGCTTGATCGGAAACTCTTCGTCGTAGTGGGTTTCCACGGCCTTGGCCAGCTTGCCGTTGAGCACGGTCATCTGTTCGGTGCGGGTGAAGCTGCCAAAGCTGCCCAGCGACCACAGGCCCAGGGCCAGCAGCAGCACCAGGAACACGGCGATGTAGACGATACGTAACGGACGGGTCATGGTCGCCTCGCTCAAAACTGGAAGTAAAGGAAGGGCGAGAAGCTCTGCGCCGACAGCTTCAGGATCGAAGCAATGAACAGCAGCAGCACCAGTGCGCGCATCACGTAACGGGACCAGTCCACGGTCCAGTACGAGGCCTGCACCTGATGGCCATGGGCATGGGCCGCCAGCACGTTGGGCTGATCGCCCGGCGTGGCGCGGTACATGCCAGGCTGTGCGGTGGCAGGGCCATCGGCCTCGACCACCTCGGGCTTGGCCTTGGGCACCGGCGGATTGCTGTACAGATCACGGATGCCGAAGAACGCCAGGGTCAGGTAAGCCACCACCAGGGTCGCCACTTGCAGGCCGGTCAGGCTGGCCTGATTCAGTTCGCTCAGCGACCAGTCGCCGAAGCTGAACATGGCCCCGTACATGCGCATCGCCACGTGTACGTTCTCGGCGCGGAAGATCACCCAGCCAATGATCACCAACAGGAAGGTCAGGGCCCAACGCACCGGGTTCAGTGCCCGCGGCGTGGTGTTGATGCCCACGGCTTTCTCGATGGCCAGCCAGGCACCGTGCCAGGCGCCCCAGATGATGTATGTCCAGTTGGCGCCATGCCACAGGCCGCCCAGCAGCATGGTCAGGAACAGGTTGCGGTAGGTCTTGACCACGCCTTTGCGGTTGCCGCCCAGGGTGATGTAGAGGTAGTCGCGCAGCCAGGTCGAGAGGCTGATGTGCCAGCGTCGCCAGAACTCGGTGATCGACTGGCTGATGTAAGGCTGCTTGAAGTTTTCCATGAAGCGGAAACCCATCATCAAGCCCAGGCCGATGGCCATGTCGCTGTAGCCGGAGAAGTCGAAGTACAACTGCGCGGTGTAGGCAAGGGCGCCCAGCCAGGCGTCGCCGGTAGTGGGGTTCTGCAGGGCGAAGCAGTGGTCGGCCACCACCGCCAGGGTATCGGCGATGAACACCTTCTTGATGAAACCCTGCATGAAGCGGGTGGCCCCTTCGCTGAACTTGTCCAGGGTGTGGGTGCGGTTGTTGAACTGGTCGGCCAGGTCCTTGAAGCGCAGCACGGGGCCGGCGATCAAGTGCGGGAAGATCGCCACGAACGCTGCGAAATCGATCAGGTTGCGCGTGGCCGGGGTGTCGCCGCGGTACACGTCGATGATGTAGCTGATGGACTCGAAGATGTAGAACGAGATACCGATCGGCAACAGGATATGGGTCAGGATGAACGGTTCAAGGCCGTAGGAGGTCATGATCGCGTTGATACTGTCGACGCCGAAGTTGGCGTACTTGAAGTAGCCCAGGATGCACAGGTCGACGATCACCCCGGTGAGCAGCCAGCGCTGCGCAGGCTTGGTGCGCACGCCGGCGGCGCCCACCTTGAGGCCGATCCAGTAATTCCACACGGTGACGGCGGCGAACAACGCGAGGAAGTCCACTCGCCACCAGGCGTAGAACACATAGCTTGCGACCAGCAACAGCAGGTTGCGATAGCGGTTTCCGCTCAAGTAGTACAAGCCGAGAAAGATCGGCAGGAACAGGAACAGAAACACATTGGATGAGAAAACCATCCCGATCTCTCCTTGTTGAACCAGCTCTCGAGGGCCAAGCCCCCCCCAAACCCCCCCAGCTGCAATGGCTGGGGGGACGTTGAATATTTGCTCTGCTGCTGACTTCGGGAACGGTATCGAAGGGTTCCCTCAGCGCCGATCAGGAACCCTTGTCACCCTTCTCGTGACTGGGGTCGTACACCCGTGTCAGGTCCCCACCCAGGCGGAAGGTCTTGAACGGCTGGCCGTCATGCTTGCGTTCCATCACGTCCGGGTTGCAGGTGTAGAGCTGGCAGTAGGGTTCCAGCCAGGCCCACTTGCTCTCCACCTTGAGGTCGGTCATGTCCTGCTTCTCGCCGTTCTTGTCCTTGAACTCGTCGGGGTTTTTCGCCCCCTCAAGCACCCGGTTGGCCAGGCGTTGCAGAGCGCCGTTGTTCTCCGGACGTACATCCACACCATTGGCCTGGGCGAAGCTGGCGATCATGGCCAGCGGCGGCAGGGCATAGTTGTGATAGGCCAGGGCGCGTTGCTTGCGCTTGAGCTCGTTGGGCAAATAGCCTTCGGCATCGACCTGGTTGGCGCCGACCTTGTATTCCTTGATGGCCCAATCAAACAGATCACGCTGATTGGTCGCCACGGCCGCAGCCATCACCGACCATGCGGCCCAGTACGAGTGATTGTTGGTTTTTTCCAGCGGCAGGCCGTCCCAGTCGCTGATGGTCTGGTGTGCCAACTTGCTGAACCAGGCCTCGATCTGCTGCGCTTGTTGCTGATGGGCGGCCAGCGGCTTGCCCTCGGCGAACTTGAGCTGCACATAGGCACCGGCCATGCTGCCCAGCGCCCATTTGCGCATCGACTTGCCGGTGTGGTTGAAGTCGGTGGACTCCAGCGCCCCGGCCTGGGCCCAGGTACCGAGCCAGTTCAGTGCGCAATCGAGCTGCTCCTGGCGGCCATCGCGCATGTACTGCATGACCACCTTGCTGATGCCGCGCTCCATGGTGGTGATGTCACTGGTGGCATCGCGGAAGGCTTTTTCGGACGCCTCGTTGAGGGTCGAGCGCGCCTTGTCCGAACCCTCGTACTTGCTGCGAAACTGCAGGCTCTGGGTATAGGGCGTCGGCACGGCGGCGCAGCTGAAGTTGCCTTCGCCTTTTTTCGGTTTGACCACCCCGCCCAGATAACCTTGCGGGGGAACCAGGTCAGCGGCCTGGGCAGCGGTGCCGAACAAGGCAAGGCTGAGCAGGGTTGGCGTGAGCCAGGTGCGAGCGGTCTTGCTTAAAGTGCGCATAGGAACCTCATAGCCCGGCGGTGTGTTGAGTCACACCGGGGAATACGTTGCGTTTGCATACTTTCGCTTCGACTTTCTGCGGCGTGGTGCCGGGCTCCGTAGAGCCGTGAACTTCCAGGGCGAGCAGGTTCTGCCCGGCCCAGTCAGCGTCATCACGCAGTTCGAAAGCAAAGCGCCCGTCTGTATCGGCCGTCGTCGGTTTCTCGAATTTGATTTCCTCGTGGCGTCCGTTGAGGTACCAGAGGGTGGCTTGAAAGGTCTTCACCGAAGGGTCGGCGAACTGAACGTCGATCTGGTGGTTGCCGTTGTGCACGTCGATAATGCCGTTCTTGCCGTTGACCAGCAGTTCGGTGGTCTTGCCGGGGTTGACGGTGCCGCTGCCGCTCATCTGTGCGGTCTTGCCTTCACAGCCATTGTCGAGCAGCGCCATCATCTGGCGGAACACGGATTCCTGGTCCAGGCGATACAGCGGCGAGAACTCCCACACCAGAATCTTGGGTGGGGTCTTCTGGAATTCCTCGCTGCCCAGGTACTGGATCATGGCGCCTTCCAGCGCGCCGCCCGGGAAAGCCACGTTGAGCACGTCGGCCCCTGTGTACTGCTGCAGGAAACCGGCGAAGTTGTAGTTCTTGCCGCTGTGGCTGGTGCCCACCAGAGTGATCTGCGGGGTACCGGAATCGCCGAACAGATCGCCATCGGCCGCCTCGCCCTTGGGCTCGGTGGTGAACTGATCCATGTATTGAATCGCGTAGGTATTGCCGCACAGTTGAGCGGCCATGTTGTGCAATGTTCCGTTCTTGCCCATGCGGCCCGACACACGGCTCTCGTATTCGCGCGTCGGAATGCCGTCGAACTGCGGCATTTTCTTGATCGTGTCGCCCACGATCTTCGCCGTGCGCATGGCGCCATACGGCGTCCAGTGCTGGTCACCGCGGAAATAGAAATCTTCACGACCCTTGGTGGAGGCGGGCAGGTGCTCGTCGGTCAAGGGCGACAGGTCCGGCACCACGTAGCCCATTTGCTCGAACTTGCCGAGCATGGCCTTGTAGCTGCTCAGTGCTTTGTCGTAGTTGTACGAAGCCTTCTCTGCAGCGGTCAGCATCTCGCGATTCACCAGGCCTCGCGTCGGCTGGTAGACCACCACCAGCTCCACACCCTTGCTCTTGAACGCATCGTGCAACTGCTTCATGCGCCGAAAGCCTTCGGGGGTGGTGTTGAAGTCGGTGCGCAGGTCTTCCTGGGTACGAAACAACCAGTCGCCCTTGGCTTGCACCAGCGTGGTGAAGTTCTGCTGATAGCGCGTGGTGTAGTTGCGCGCGTCCGCCGCCGCCGGGCACAGGTCGGAAATCGGTTGGGCGGTGAACACGGGCGCCTGGACGTCAGCGCGGGCCGCGGCGCTGGCGGCGAGCAGGGCGACAGCAAGGCTGGACAGGCTGAGTAGTCGGGTCATTTTCGCGTGCATGAAATAAGTCCTCAGTCCCGCATTTGAGTCTGTGTTTCGACAGGGTCGATCAACACGGCTAGTTGCTGGCGCACCAGCATGTCGAGAATCTTCTCCTGGTTGTCGCCCAGGACGCCGGTGAAGCTGATGCCGCTGGATTTGGTCGGCGCCAGCATCGAAACCTTGTACAGCTCCACACTCAGGGGCGAGTCGATGGCCAAGGGGTTGCTGCCGTTGCCAGCCAGCTCACCGCCCACCACGATCATCGACACTTCGGCGTCGAAGGGGTCGAGCTTGATGTCGCGGTCGGTGTCGGACAGGTCCTTGATGTGGCCGTACAGGCCGGTCAGGCCGTTGGCCATGGAGATGTTCTCGTACAGGCGGATGTTCACGCTGTTGCGGATGCGTATGCCGTGGCGCTTGTTGGCCACGACCTTGTTGCCCCAGATCAGGTTGTCACCGCTTTCGTACAAGGTGATGCCGTCGGTGTGGTTCTGGTAGATCTCGTTGTAGGCGATCAGGTTGTTCACACTGTTACGGTCGATCACCAGGCCCGAGAGCTTGTTTTCACGGGTGCGGTTATTGAAGATCCAGCTGTCGTTGACCTCACGGGAAATGATGATGCCGTGCTTCTTCTTGGTCCCGTAGACGTCGTTGTCGGCGATGATCAACCGATGCGAACGGTCGTGGGGGTCGATGCCGTAGACGATGTTGTCGTTGTAGGTGCTGCTCTTGATCACGAAGTCCTGGGTTTCGTAGCAGTAGAAGCCGTACCACATGTCTTCGAACTGCGAGCCGATGATCCAGCCGGTAGGCTCGGCGCGGCCCATGGCCTTGGTCATGTTCGGCGTGTACTGGGAAATGCTCACCCCGTACGACTTGGACTGGTTGTAGCCGAAGTTGGCCATCTTGGTGTTGACGATGTAGGTCTCGGTGCCGCCCCACGACAGCAGGAACGGACGAAACGCCTTGGGCGCCTTGAACGTTGCCGGGCCGTTGCTAGCCTCGCGCCAACCGGTCACCTTGGTGTTGCTGGTGAACAGCTTGCCGTCGTTGACGATGAACGAACCGGCTTCTTCGGACAGGCGCAGTTCCTTGGTCTTTCTGTCGATTTCCAGGATGCCCTTGTTGCCGATCACGATCGGCAACCTGGCCAGGTACACACCCGGCGAGGTTTCCTTGATGTATTGCGGCAGTGCCTTGGCCACGTCCTTGAAGTTCATGTAGCCGTTGTCGATGAAGATCGCCTGGGGAATGCCACGCTGGCGCTTCACCCACTCGGCCATCTTGTTGTCGCCGCCGATGAATTCCTTCAGCGCCGTTTCCTGCAGCATGCGCCGGACGCTGGCCTTGCCCTTGACCTTGCGGTTGATCTTGGCCTCGACGGCCGCCTCGGTGTAGCCGGAAAGGTCCGGCAGCTTGGGCGGGTCCATGGCCAGCGGCGCGGTGGGCGCGCTGGAAATGGTGTAGGTCTTGGCCTGCTGCAGACCCTTGACCACGGTTTCCGAATTCTGCGCGGCCGCCGCAGGAGCCTGCGTGTCGGCCAGGGCCACGCTGCTGGCCAGCAGCATGGCGCCGGCCAGCACAGCGCCAGACCAGGCGCGCTTGTGCTTGTTGCACTGTAGATTGTTCATCTCATCGCACTCCATGGGCGGCTTGCATCAGAAACGCCAGATCACATCGACGATGGCGCGGTGCATGTAGCTGTCGACGTCGTTGTGGTAGGCGCTGCCCGGCATGAATACCCCGGCCCGCAAGCGCACCAGCGCCGAAGGCTCATCGAACGACTGGCTGACGGCAGCAGGCAGCAGGCCCTGCTTGAAGTACTTGGTCACCACCAGATCGAGCTCCTGACCCAGGTCCTTGCGCCCATCGTTGTTCAGCGGCAGGGTTTCAGCGAGGCTGCCGGTGGTTTCGCTTTCACGTACGGCGTTGAAACCATTGCTGCCGATCGAGGAATTGCCATCGACACGGCGGAACTTGTGATAGATCAGCGAGGCGTCGTACTCGTCCTGCTTCTGCCACGAGGCGAACAGCGAGCCGCTTTCCACGTTGGCCATCTCGCCCTGGAACGCTTCGCCGAAGCGATGAATACGCGAACGGGTACCGGTCCAGTTCGAACGGTTGCTCTCCAGACCGTTCTGCTCGTAGTTCTTGCTGGCGCGGGAATAGGCCGCGCCCACCTGCCAGGCAGGATCGAGCTTGAAGCGAGCACCCAGGTCAGTGGCCCAGCCGTTGACGTTGGAGTTCTCCTTGACCCGCTGGGCGACGCCGAACTCGTCGTTGCGGGCGCTGACGCGGTCGCGGTCGCCGTTGACGAAGGTCAGGCTGCCCCAGTAATTGAAGGTGTTCAGGTTGCGATAGTTGTAGGCATCGCTGGTGGCTTCCAGGCCCAGCCAGGTCAGGTCACCGTTCTGTACCTTGTCGGTGTCGTCCAACTGACGGGTAGGGTCGGCCAGGCTGCCGTTGTCGTGGGAATGGTGGGCACGTACCCCGGCCCACTGACCCGGCATCCATTGATATTTGACGTCGCCGTAAACGTGCAGGCGATCCTTGTCGTCGGGGGCCAGTTCGGTAAGGTCGGTGCGGTATTCGCTGAAGCGCTTGGCAACGCCCACTTCACTGGTCAGCAGGGTGGTGTCGAAGTTCCAGTTCACCGCTTCGATGTTGACGTCGTGCCATTGGCCGTCGTCGTTGCGCAGGCGCTGGCGGCCGACCTTGAGCATCTCGCCGGGGTAGGGCGTCAGCAGGCTGCGATAGCCAACCCAGAACTCGCGCATGGCGGCGTAGGTCTTGTCGACGTCGCGGTCGCCGGTGCTGTTGCGCTGGCTGCGATTGGCGTCATCGCTGTCCACGGTATCGTTCTGATCCAGCGGATCGGTTTCGATGGTGTCGGTGGCGCTGACCACCTGGCCCATGGCGTACGCACTCCAGTTGCCCCATTCGCCATACACCCAGGGGCGAAGGTCGATACCGATACCGTTGACGTCGCCGCCACTGCGCGTGCCCAGGTCACGATCATCCTCGGACTGGCCGGTGATCTTGACCTCCAGGCCGAAGTTCTTCTCGGCGGTCAGTGCCGCCAGTGTCGGACAGGACCACAACATCGCAAAGCCCAGGCCAATGCCGGCTTTCATCCACTGATTCAACTTCATAGAGACTCATCCTTACCGACGTCTTGTTCGGGCACCGGGGCGTGCTGGGCCAGGGTGTTTGCCTGGGCCATCACGCCGCGTGCCTGTTGTTCCTGCGCCAGCAGCTGTTGCGCTTGCGCGCGCTGGGCAGGCGTCAGTTGACCTTCCAGGGTTTGTGCCAGTTCAAGCACCTGCGGTTGCGGCTCCGGCTGGGCCTTGGCCAGCTGGATGAACACGTAGGCATTGACCGGATTGGGCAGCGTGCCGCGGCCGCCGGAGTACAGCTGGGCGAGGGCAAAGTCGGCGCTGCCCTGGCCGGCGCGAGCGGCCATCAGCAGGTTGTCCACCGCTTTCTGTGGCTCGACCTGACCCAGGTAACCGCGGCGATAGATCTGCCCGAGGTAGTAGTGAGCGCTGTTCTCGCCCTGGGCAGCAGCCTTGTTCAGATGCTCGACAGCTTTGTCGGCATCGGGGGTGAGCAGCTTGCCTTCGTAATAGACCTTGCCCAGCAACAGTTCAGCGCGTGGCTGCGCCGATTCGCGGCCCTTGTCCAGGTATTCCATCATCTTGTCGACGTCCCCCAGTTCGGGGAAGTCGTAGATCAATTGCGCCAGGCTGACCCAGGCTGCCGGGTAGCTGGGAGCGATCTGTTCGAGCATGGCCTGGGCGGTGGCTTCGTCGGTCTTGCCCAGGCTGCTGTCACTCAACACGCGTGCCACGCTGTCCATGCGCTGAGCGTTGACGAGGCCCAGGGTGTAGGCGCTTTGCAGCTGGTCGAGCAAGGCCTTCTGCTGGTCGGCCTGGCCACGTTTCTGGTACACGGTGGCCAGTTCGACGTAGCAGATATCGGTGCTGCTCAACGCTTGTTTGCAGATGCGCTCGACATCGTCCAGGTGCTGGTCGTAAGTGCCTTGGGTGCGATACAGCAGCACCTGAGCCAGGCCCGCTTCCGGGTACCCGGCCGCTTGCCACTGGCTGATTTTCTGCTGCGCGTTGACGTTGGGGAAGCTCTGCGGATATTGCAGGTAGAGCATCGCCAAGGGAATCAGGGTGCTGCTTTCGTTATTGGCAAAGGCTTGCTTCAACAGGCCTTCGGCTTCATGGCGTTCGGCTTCGGTCGAGTTGGGCTTGGTGGCCAGTAGACGCCCCAGGCGCGCTTGCGCCCGAGGATAGGTGGCCGCCGCAGCGCGGTAAGTCGCCTCGGCCTTGCGCAATTGCTCCGGGTCACGGCTCTGCACCTGGATATCGGCCAGGCCGACCTGGGCATCGGCATAGCCCAGGTCCGCCAGTTGCTGATAGTTCTTCTGGGCCAGGGCGACATCACCGTTCTTCAGGGCTTCGTTGGCCAGGCGCTGGTCTGGCAGGCCGGCGCAACCGGCCAGGCCGATCGCGAGGGCCAGGCCCAGCAGCGCGGGTCTGTGCAAGGTCATGAATGGACTAACCACAGGCATTCTCCTGACTTAGAGGCCGCGGGCCGTGGCTTTGTCGATCAGCCAGTTCACCGACGGGCCGTGGTCGGCGTTGACCTGTACCGGACGCCCGGCCAGTTGGCTGGACAGCGGCTCGTCAGGCTTGATCTGTACGCGAATGTCCGAAGACAGGTCGGTGCTGTTCAAGCTGGCGCTGCTGACGATCTCGCCCTGACGGACGCGGTCTTCACCGGCGACGCGGAAGTCCACCCGCGAGCCTGGGCGCACGTCGTCGAACTGACGGTAGGTGAAACGCGCTTCGATATTGGCCACCGCATCACGCGGCACCAGTTGGTACACCGGATCGCCCTTGCTGGCGTACTGACCATCGGCGACCAGCTGCTGCGCCACTACGCAATCGCAGGGCGAGGTCAGGGTGCCAGTCATTTGCTTGCCAAACAGCTCGGTCACCCGCTCGGGGCTCAACTGGGTATCGTCCAGATGGCCCTTGAGCACATCCAGCATGCTGGTGCTGAAGCTGGCCAGCGGGGCGCCTTTGGGCGCGGCGGCGCCCACGGCGATCAGGCCCGAAACGGTACCGTCGCGGGGCATGGTCACCGCGCTGCCCGGTACGCTGACCAGGCCCGAGGTGGCGTGGCTGACGAAGTAGGCACTGTAGATGGACTTGGCCACGAAGCCGAAGGCGGCGACGCCGACCACGAATACACCAAGGCTGAAGGTCACTGCACGCAGGCGGGCAAACCCGCTCATGCCGCCAGTGTTGCCGCCACGCTTGCGGGATTTGGTGAAGTTGTCGCGTTGCAGGGTGCCCAGCACGTCGCCCATGCTCACCACGTCACCGGCCAGGTGCGAGGTGATCAAAGTGCGCAGCGCGGATATTTCCTGCTGTTCCAGGTTCTGGAACTGGCAGCCGGTGCGGCCGTCGGCTTCCACCGAGCGGACCTGGAATTCGATGTCCATGCCCAGGCCCAGGTTATCGATGACGAACATCATCCGGCCCTTGTACACCTGGCCCTGCACCAATGGCTGCTTGGCGTGGAAGCTGAAGCCGCCCGCGGAGAGGTCATCCAGGCGCACTTCCTGGGTTTCCCGGTTGGGTCCCGAATAGCGCAACTTGGTGGGGATGCGCACCCGGGCGTGTTGGCGCTGGGCTTCGGATTCATGCACGACGTTCACATTCACGGCTGTATTCATGGCGGTTTTTCCTACTTAATCCGTTCAGTTTCCGGAGACCATGACCATCAGGACGGCCACGAAGATGCTGGCTGCCGAGAAAGTCATGGTCCGCGACGACCAGGTGTTGAACCATTGTTGAAAGCTGGCCAGGTCGCGCTTGAGCGCGGTGGGCTGGCGGGTCCAGGATTGCTTGTCGAGGCGGAAGAAGACGTAGATCTTCATCATGGCGCCGACAATCTGGTTGTAATAAAGAATCACCGGGTAGGCCGGTCCGATCTTGTGACCCGAGCACATCAGCATGATGGTCAGGATCAATCGGGTGATGCCGATCCATAGCAGGTAAACCGCCAGGTAGGCGATGCTGTACTGGATGCTGGCGATGATCGCGACGGTCAGGCCCAGCAGGCTGGTCCACATCGACACGCGTTGGTCAAACAGCACCACGCTGGTAAACAGGCCCAGGCGACCAACACCAAGACCCAGCGCTCGGGAGTTCTGCCGCAGGTTGTTGCCATACCAGCGGTACATCAATTTGCGACTGGCCTTGAAGAAGCTCTTTTCCGGTGGGTGCTCCACCGTATTGATCGCCGCATCAGGCACGTAGAAGGTGTCGTAGCCCAGGCGCATCAGGCTGAACCAGCTGGACTTGTCGTCACCGGTGAGGAACTTGAAGCGGCCCAGACGCCAATGGTCGATCGAGTCGCTTTCCACATCGGCGATGAATTCAGGGTTGGTCACCACCGAGGCACGAAACACCGACATGCGCCCGGTCATGGTCAGCACGCGCTTGGACAGGGCCATGGAGCACATGTTGATGTGGCGCTGGGCGAACCGCAGCTTGTGCCACTCGCTCATGATGTAGCCGCCGCGTACTTCGCAGAACTCGTTGGTGGTCAGGCCGCCGACATTGTTGTAAAGGCGGAACCAGGGCACGGTCTTGCGCACCACGCCTTCGGCCAGCACGGTGTCGCCATCGATCACCGCTACTACCGCGTTGTCATCGGGCAGATGGCGCGAGATGGCACGGAAGCCGTAGGCCAGGCCATCGCGCTTGCCGGTGCCGGCGATGCGCACGAAGTCCAGCTTGCAGCGCTCCGGTGGTGCCATTCGGGCCCACAGGGCCTTGACCAGCATTTCATCGGACATCTCCACCAGTGAGCAGACCACGGTGGTGGGATAGCCGGAGTCGATCGCTTCGCGAATCACCGATTGGTAGACCTGCGCGGTGGTCAGCGCATCGATACGAAAGCTGGTCACCATCAGGAACACGTGCGAAGGATCGGCGTCGGTGCCCAACTTGCGAACCTTGCGGCGCAGGTGGGGGTAGACGATGTACAGAAAGATCATGCCGCGCACGAAATGCGTGGCACCCATCGAGTAGCGCCAGATACCCACGGCGCCAATCAGAAATATGAAGTCCTTGGACTCGGGGCTGAAGATCGTTTCGGGCAAGGCCAGGGCCAGCACCGCCAACAATGTCAGGTAGAACAGCCAACCGGCGGCCTGTAGAAGGCCGTGTTTTAGCCTGTGCATGATCTGCGTCCGTCTCGTTATCGGGTCGGGCTAACCCGAACCTGGTTAAGGCAGGCCTCAAGCCCCGAGGGTGGCCGCGCAGGCCGCCCTCGGGTGACAGCTGTTACCAGCAGATACCTTCGGTACGCGCCTGAGCATCGGTGGTGTTAGGCATGAAGCCCACCAGGTCGATGACTTGCTTGCCCACCGGCACCTGGGTCACCAGGGAACGGAACTTCTCGTCACGGTTGCCCAGGATGATGATGTCGGACTCGCCGACGACCTGGTCGAAGTTGGAGTTCAACAGCGAGGACACGTGAGGGATCTTGGACTCGATGTAGTCTTTGTTGGCGCCGTGAACACGTGCGTATTCGACGTTGCTGTCGTAGATCTTCAGGTCGAAGCCTTTGCCGATGAGCATTTCGGCCAGCTCTACCAGCGGGCTTTCACGCAGATCGTCGGTACCGGCCTTGAAGCTCAAGCCCAGCAGTGCCACTTTGCGCTTGTCGTGGCTGGAGATGATGTCGAAGGCGTTCTGTACCTGCGAAACGTTGCTGCGCATCAGCGAGTTGAGCAGCGGCGCATCCACGTCCAGCGAGCTGGCACGGTAGGTCAGGGCGCGAACGTCCTTGGGCAGGCAGGAACCACCGAAGGCGAAGCCTGGGCGCATGTAGTACTGGGACAGGTTCAGGGCCTTGTCCTGGCACACCACGTCCATGACTTCACGGCCATCGACGCCGACCGCTTTGGCGATGTTGCCGATCTCGTTGGCGAAGGTCACCTTGGTGGCGTGCCACACGTTGCAGGTGTACTTGATCATCTCGGCGACTTCGATGTCCTTGCGGATGATCGGGGCGTCGAGTTCTTCGTACAGGGCCTGGAGGACGTCGCCGGAAGCATCGTCGAATTGCCCGATGACGGTCATCGGTGGCTGGTCGTAGTCCTTGATCGCGGTGCTCTCGCGCAGGAATTCCGGGTTCACGGCAACGCCGAAATCGATGCCGGCCTTCTTGCCCGAGCAGTCTTCCAGGATGGGGATCACCACGTTCTTCACGGTGCCCGGCAACACGGTGCTGCGCACGACGATGGTGTGGCGGCTGCTCTTGTCACGCAGCACCAGACCGATTTCGCGGCACACCGATTCGATGTAGTTAAGTTCCAGATCGCCGTTCTTCTTGCTCGGCGTGCCGACGCAGATCATCGACAGATCGGTGGCGCGAATCGCTTCGGAGAAGTCAGTGGTGCCGCGCAGACGACCGGTGTTGATGCCCTGTTCCAGAAGCTCGCCCAGACCCGGTTCAACGATCGGCGATTTGCCGCTGTTGATCAGGTCGATCTTGGCTTTGGAGACATCCACGCCCACAACATCGTGACCACGTGCAGAGAGGCAACCGGCACATACTGCACCGACGTAGCCCAAACCAAAGATGCTGATACGCATTCCATTCACCTCATGTGTTATCACGCCGACTCCAACCATTAAGAGTCAGTCCGGTTTAATTAACCACTCGCAGTCAGGCACTCGGAAGTTTGACGGAAGACCGCCAGAGTCCGGGCGCAGGCATATATAAGTAGTGAGTGCGCAAGAAATGCACTCAATGTGGGCGTCACATGGCCGCGGATAGCGGCGCGCCCTGAAATGTAGCCGGCCTCTGTTACAAAACGACTTCCCATTCAGCAGTGCGCATTGAAATTGTTATATTTATATCAACGTAATCAGGCACTAACGCGCGGATCGGAAGTTCAGTAAACAAGGCTCAAGCCTCTCCTCGTCAAGGATGATGTGGTGCGTTCTCTCCTGAGAATGTTCATGAGTCACGCGGGGTGACTGTAGGGGGCAAGTTGCTGGGTTTTGAGTCCAGCTATTTTCCTACTCCTTGTAAGTGATCTCTCACACGCTGCTCGAGAATCGTTACGGGTGGTATGAGCAGATGAAATCGTGTTTAGTTCCTGAGGCGAAAAGCCACTGGTGAAGAATTGTTTAATATCAGGGTGGATCCCAGCAGTTTCATTTTGACATCACTGTTCCATTTCGCCCTTATGTATAAGGGAGTTGCGCGGGGTCGATAGTTTTTTGCCACTACGCAAAATTATTTTCAAAAAATGTCGAAAAAAAATTCATCCCAAACCGTTCGTCCGGATCCAACTTGTTGAAATGCCTTTAGTTTGACGCCGGCTTGCTGACAGTTGCCGCAATATGATGTTTTGGTGAATTGGGGAAGGGTGCAGCGAGTGCTTGCACCCGTGCACCGAAATCGACGCTTTATCAGTCGGTGGGATGATCGCGCAGGAACACCAGATGATCGGTTTTGGAATGTTCGGCGCTGTAGTAATAGCCTTGAACATCGAACCGTTTAAGGGCATCGGGATCATCGATGCGCTCGTCGATGACGAAGCGCGCCATCATGCCCCGAGCTTTCTTGGCGTAGAAGCTGATGATCTTGTACTGGCCGTTCTTAAGGTCCTTGAAGTCGACGTCGATGACGCGAGCCTCCAGCGCCTTGCGCTTGACCGCCGAGAAATACTCGTTGGACGCCAGGTTGAGCAGCACGTCGTCGCCTTGCGCAGCCAACGCCTGGTTCAGCCATTCGCTGATACGCTCGCCCCAGAACGCATAGAGGTCCTTGCCGCGGGCGTTGGTCAGCTTGGTGCCCATTTCCAGGCGGTAGGGTTGCATCAGATCCAGAGGGCGCAGCAGCCCATACAGGCCTGAAAGCATGCGCAGGTGCTTCTGCGCGTAGTCGAACCCGGCCTTGTCGAGGGTTTCGGCATCCAGCCCGGTGTATACGTCGCCCTTGAAGGCCAGCAGTGCCTGCTTGGCGTTGGCGGGGGTGAAGTCCGGTGTCCAGCTGCCGAAGCGAGCGGCATTGAGGCCAGCGAGCTTGTCGGACAGGTGCATCAGTTCACTGATTTGCGCTGGACTGAACTCGCGCAGCAGCGTGATCAGTTCCTGGGAATGGTCGAGGAATTGGGGTTGAGTGTGGCGCTTGGTAACCGGCGGGGTCTCGAAGTCGAGGGTCTTGGCTGGGGAAATGACCATCAGCATAGGGCGTTCTCCTTGGATCGTGCACGGATTCTAAGGAGATAACCGCCCCACCGATACCCCGTAGCAGCGGCATAAGCCGCGTCCGGCTCCCGCGATGTAGCAGCGGCGTAAGCCGCGTCCGGCCGCGCCGCGGTCCAACCGGGGTGATGCGGTTGAGGGCCTGACGCGGCTCACGCCGCTGCTACAGGTTGAGATGCCGCGTCCGGCTCCCGCCATGTAGCAGCGGCGTAAGCCGCGTCAGGGCGCACCGCGGTTAGAGGAACTGCTCGGCGTAATGGCAAGCCACCTGTCGTGTCTCCACCTGCCGGAACTCGGGCACCTCGCTGCTGCACCGTTCGGTGGCATACGGGCAACGCTTGTGGAAAGCGCAGCCCGAGGGCGGGTTCAGCGGGTTGGGCAGTTCACCGACGATCTTGATCTTGGGCTTGAGCGGGTCCGGCTTGATGGTCGGGGTGGCCGACAGCAACGCCTGGGTGTAGGGGTGCAGCGGCTTGGCATAGATGTCCTCCTTGGGCCCCATTTCCGCCGGGCGCCCCAGGTACATCACCAACACCTGATCGGCCACATGGCGCACCACCGCCAGGTTGTGCGAGATGAACACATAGGCCGTGTTGAACTCCTGTTGCAGATCCATGAACAGGTTCAGCACCTGGGCCTGAATCGACACGTCGAGCGCCGAGGTCGGTTCATCCGCCACCAGCACCTTGGGTTGCAGCATCATCGCCCGAGCCAGGGCGATGCGCTGGCGCTGGCCGCCGGAGAACATGTGCGGGTAGCGTTGGTAATGCTCGGGCCGCAACCCCACTTGCTGCATCATTGCCTGCACCTTTTCACGGCGCTCGGCCTTGCTCAGTGTGGTGTTGATCAACAGCGGTTCACCCAGTTGGTCGCCGATCTTCTGCCGCGGATTGAGTGAGGCGTAAGGGCTCTGGAACACCATCTGCACGTCCTTGCGCAATTGCTTGCGCTCGGCCTTGCTGGCGCCCGCCACTTCCTGGCCGGCAATCTGCAGCGAACCGGAGGAGGGCTCCTCGATCAGGGTCAGCGCGCGGGCCAGGGTCGACTTGCCACAGCCGGACTCACCGACCACGGCCAGGGTCTTGCCTGCCTCCAGTTCGAACGATACGCCATTGAGGGCGCGCACCACGGCGTGCGGTTTGAACAGGCCACGGGAGACGTCGTAATGACGGGTAAGGTCGCGGGCGGTCAGTACGACGCTCATCACGCCACCTCCTGGTTCAGCGGGTAGAAGCAGCGGGCCAGGCTCTGGGCTTTGGGGTCCAGGGCCGGGCGTTGGGTGCGGCAGTTGTCCTGCACGTAGGGGCAGCGCGGCGACAGCAGGCAACCTTGCGGACGGTCGTAGCGGCCGGGGACGATACCGGGCAAGGTCGCCAGGCGCTCGGCGCCTTCGCTGTGCTCGGGGATGGCCATCAGCAGGGCTTCGCTATAAGGATGCGCCGGAATGTCGAACAGCTGCGGCACATGCCCGACTTCCACGGCCTGGCCGGCGTACATCACGCACACGCGCTGGGCGGTCTCGGCCACCACGGCCAGGTCGTGGGTAATCAGGATCAGTCCCATGTTCTGCTCTTGCTGCAGGTTGAGCAGCAGTTCCATGATCTGGGCCTGAATGGTCACGTCCAGCGCGGTGGTGGGTTCGTCGGCGATCAGCAGCTTGGGCTCGCCGGCAATCGCCATGGCGATGGCGACGCGCTGGCTCATGCCGCCGGAGAGCTGATGCGGATAGGCATCCAGGCGACTTTCAGCGGCAGGGATCTCCACCTTCTTGAGCAGCTCCAGCGCCCGCTGGCGTGCGGCCTTGCCGGACATGCCCAGGTGCTGACGCAGGACTTCTTCGATCTGGAAACCCACGGTGTAGCTGGGGTTGAGCGCGGTCATCGGGTCCTGGAAAATCATCGCCAGGTCCTTGCCCACCACCTTGCGCCGTTGCCGGGCATTGAGCTTGAGCATGTCGTGGCCGTCGAAGACCAGCGAATCGGCCGTGACGATGCCGGGAGCATCGATCAGACCCATCAGCGCCATCATGGTCACGGATTTGCCCGAGCCCGATTCGCCGACGATGGCCAGCACTTCGCCCTTCTCGACATTGAGGTCCAGACCGTCCACCACGGGCACGGCCTTGGCGTCGCCGAAGCGCACGTTGAGGTTGTTGATATTCAAAAGTGACATGGTCGGCTCCTCACGCGGCATTCTTGAGTTTGGGGTCCAGCGCGTCGCGCAGCCCGTCGCCCATCAGGTTGATTGCCAGCACGCTGAGCAAGATGGTCAGACCCGGCAGGCTCACGACCCACCAGGCACGTTCGATGTAGTCGCGGGCCGAGGCCAGCATGGTGCCCCACTCCGGCGTCGGCGGTTGCACGCCAAGGCCCAGGAAACCCAGTGCAGCGGCGTCGAGAATCGCCGAGGAGAAGCTCAAGGTGGCCTGCACGATCAACGGCGCCATGCAGTTGGGCAGCACGGTGATGAACATCAGGCGCGGCAACGTCGCACCGGCCAGGCGGGCGGCGGTGACGTAGTCGCGGTTCAACTCGCCCATCACCGCAGCGCGGGTCAGGCGCACGTAGGAAGGCAGCGACACCACGGCGATGGCGATCACGGTGTTGATCAGGCCAGGGCCGAGGATGGCGACAATGGCCACGGCCAGCAGCAGCGAGGGCAGGGCCAGCATCACGTCCATCAGGCGCATGATCGATGGCCCCAGGATGCGCGGAAAGAAGCCTGCCAGCAGGCCCATGAGAATGCCCGGAATCAGCGACATCACCACCGACGACAAGCCAATCAGCAGCGACAGCCGCGAGCCCTGGATCAGCCGTGAAAGCAGATCGCGGCCCAACTCGTCGGTGCCCAGAATGAACTGCCACTGACCGCCTTCGAGCCACACCGGTGGGGTCAGCAGGAAGTCGCGGTATTGCTCGCTGGGGTTATGCGGCGCGACCCACGGGGCGAAGATCGCGCAGAACACGATGATCAGCATGAAGATCAGCCCGGCCACGGCGCCTTTGTTCTTGGCGAACGCTTGCCAGAATTCCTTGTACGGGGAGGGGTAGAGCAGGCTTTGGTCCACCGCGGCCGCTTGCGTATTCGTAGTCATGGTGTAGGTCTCAACGCTGATGGCGGATGCGTGGGTTGGCCAGGCCGTAGAGGATATCCACGACGAAGTTGACCAGGATCACCAGGCAGGCGATCAGCAGGATGCCGTTCTGTACGACGGGGTAGTCACGGGCGCCAATGGCTTCGATCAGCCACTTGCCGATGCCGGGCCACGAGAAAATCGTTTCGGTCAGCACGGCGCCGGCCAGCAGGGTGCCGACTTGCAGGCCGAACACGGTCAACACCGGAATCAGCGCGTTGCGCAGGCCGTGCACGAACACCACACGGGCAGGCGAGAGGCCTTTGGCGCGAGCGGTGCGCACGTAGTCTTCGCGCAGCACTTCGAGCATCGAGGAGCGGGTCATCCGGGCGATCACCGCCAGCGGAATGGTCCCCAGCACGATGGCCGGCAGGATCAGGTGCTGCAAGGCATCCCACCAGGCGCCTTCGTCCTCGCTGAACAAGGTGTCGATGAGCATGAAGCCGGTTTTCGGCTCGATGTCATAAAGCAGGTCGATACGCCCCGACACCGGCGTCCAGCCCAGGGTCACGGAGAAGAACATGATGAGGATCAGCCCCCACCAGAAAATCGGCATGGAGTAACCGGCCAGGGAAATGCCCATCACCCCATGGTCGAACAGCGATCCTCGTTTGAGCGCGGCAATCACCCCGGCCAGCAGGCCCAGGACCCCGGCGAAGATCAATGCGGCGATGGACAGCTCCAGCGTCGCCGGGAACAGCGAGGTGAATTCGCTCCACACACTTTCCCGGGTGCGCAGCGATTCGCCCAGATTGCCCTGGGCCAGGTTGCCGATGTAATCCAGATACTGGGCGTACAGCGGCTTGTTCAGACCCAGGCGTTCCATTGCCTGTGCGTGCATCTCGGGGTCGACCCTGCGCTCGCCCATCATGACCTCGACCGGGTCACCGGGAATCAGGCGTATCAACGCGAAGGTCAACAGCGTGATGCCGAAGAAAGTGGGGATCAGCAATCCCACACGTCGGGCAATAAAACTAAACATCGTGTGTAGTACCTCATCAGCCGGCTAGGCATGCCCCTTGTCCGCCCGTGTGGGCGCCGACGCGGGGCGTTTTTCTTCTACTTCACCTGGGTGGTGGCGAAGTTGTTATTGGTCATCGGGCTTATGTGAAAGCCTTCGACGTTCTTGCGCATGGCTGTGAACAGACGTGGGTACGCCAGGCTCAGCCAAGGTTGCTCCTGCAAAAATATGACTTGTGCTTGTTCGTAGAGCGCCGCGCGCGCTGACGGTTCAGTGGCTTCGCGGGCCTGGTTCACCAGTGCATCGAACGCAGGGTTGCACCAGCGCGCGGCATTTTCGCCGTTTTTCGCTGCTTCGCAGGTCAGGTTGGGACTGAGGAAGTTGTCCGGGTCGCCGTTGTCGCCGGCCCAGCCATAGAACGACAGGTCATGTTCGCCCAGTTTCAGGCGTTTGATCAACTCGCCCCACTCCAGCACGCGAATATTCAGCTTGATGCCGACCTTGGCCAGGTCCGCTTGCAACAATTGCGCCGCGAGGCTGGAGTTGGGGTTGGTGGGGCTGCTGCCGTTGCGGGCGAAAATGGTGAACGAGGTGCCCTCGGGGACCCCGGCCTCCTTGAGCAGTGCGCGGGCCTTGTCCGGGTCGTAGGGCAGATCGTGAAGGCCGGCGTTGTAGCCCAGCAAGGTGGTGGGATAGGGCCCCACGCCTGGCGTGGCGTTGCCTTCGCCGAACAGGGTCTTGACGAAGGTCGGCTTGTCGAAGGCCATCTGGATGGCCTGGCGCACGCGCACGTCGCTCAGGTACTTGTGGGAGGTGTTGATGGCCACATAGCTGGTCATCAGGGCATCCATTTCGGCGATCTTCAGGTTCGGGTCGGCCTTGATACCCGGCACGTCGTCGGGTTTGGGGTACACCGCGACCTGGCATTCGTTGGCCCGCAGCTTCTGCGCACGCACGTTGTTGTCCACGGTGATGGCGAAGATCAGCGGATCGGCCGGCGGCTTGCCTTTGTAGTAGTCGGGGTTGGCCTTGAAGCGGACCTGTGCATCCTTGGTGTAGCGAGTCAGGATGAACGGCCCTGTGCCGATGGGCTTGCTGTTCATGTCGCCGGTCTTGCCGGCCTTGAGCAACTGGTCGGCATATTCGGCGGAATAGATCGAGGTGAAGCCCATGGCCATGTCGCGCAGGAACGGCGCTTCAGGACGCTTGAGCACGAAGCGCACGGTCATGTCGTCGACCTTGTCGATACCCTGGATCAGGTCGCCCATGGCCATGGCTTCGAAGTAGGGGAAGCCCATGGTCGCCTTGTCGTGCCAGGGATGCTTGGCATCGAGCTGGCGCATGAACGTCCACAGCACGTCGTCGGCGTTCAGGTTGCGGGTGGGCTTGAAGTAGTCGGTGGTGTGGAACTTGACGCCTTCGCGCAGGTGGAACGTGTAGGTCTTGCCGTCGTCGCTGATGTCCCAGCTTTTCGCCAAACCAGGTTGGATATCGGTGGTGCCCGGGGTGAAGTCCACCAGGCGGTTGAACACGGTTTCCGCCGAAGCATCGGCGGTGACCGCGCCGGTGTACTGCACGATGTCGAAGCCTTCGGGGCTGGCTTCGGTGCACACCACCAGCGGCTTGGCGCTGGCGCCCAGGCTGATGCCCAACAGGGCGGCTGCCACGGCAGCCTTGAGTGATAGCGTTTTCATCGAAACCCTCGCAATCGCACTTCAGAGTAGTCGCTGCCCACGATTCGGCGAACCGTGGGCAGCGCGCCGGGTTAGAGAATGGTGAATGGAATGGTGGTGACGATCCGCACCTCGTTGAGGCTGCCATCGACCTGATTCGCGCTGGCGCGGTGGGCGCTGTAGGTGGCGCGAATGGTACTGGCCTTCAGTGGCCCGCTCTGCACTGCATACGAGGTGCCCACGCCGTACTCGTAATGGGTCTCGCCGTCCTGGGCCTGAATGCCGTTATAGCCGCCGCCCTTGTAGTGGGTACCGTCGATGCCCCAGCCGCGAGCGGTATAGACATTGAATTTGAGCCCCGGAACGCCGTATCCGGCCATGTCCAGGCCGTAGCCGATCTGCACGGACTTCTCGTTGGGGCCGTTGTAGTCGGAGAACAGCGAGTTGGCCAGGAAGATCCCGTTGGTTTCGTGCAGGTAGTCGAAGTACTCGTTGCCGTTCACCTCCTGGAACGCCAGGGTGAAGCTGTGAGCCTTGTGGGTGGCGGTCAGCGACAGGCTGTAGGTGTCGTTGTCGATGGCACCCATCTTGGCGCTGCCGGCGTCCTTGGTCTTGTAGTAGTTCAGGCCGGTGCTCAGGCTGAGCACCGAGCTGTCACCCAGCTCATGGGTAGCGCCGAAGTAGTACTGGCTCCAGATGTCCTTGACGCTGGAGGCGTACAGGCTGGTGGCCAGGCCCTTGATTGGCTGGTAGTTGAGGCCGAAGATGTTCACCTGGTCGGTGGTGGTACCGTTTCCGTACTCGGTTCTGAACTTGCTCAGGCTTTGCTCGGTACGCGGTGACACACGGCTGAAGGTGCCGATGTCGAAGTCCAGATTGTCGAACTCGGCGCTGTGCAGGCTGACCCCTTCGAAGCTCGAGGGCAGCGCGCGGTTGCCGATGAACGCCAGCACCGGCGTGTTCATCGACTGCCGGCCAGCGGTCAGGGTGGTGTTCGACACCCGTGCCTTGAGGTTGGCCAGGCCTGCCTTGGTCCACTGATCCACCACGTCGCCGTCGTGGTCGGTAAGGGTGCGGTTGCCGCCGCCGGCAACCCGGCCCTTGCCACGTTCCAGGGCCACCGTGTTGTAGGCGGCCACTTCGGTGCTGAAACCCACCGCGCCTTGGGTGAACCCCGAGGTGTAGTTGACGATGGTGCCTTGCACCCAGGTGTCGCGGCTGTTGCTGCGTTCGGTCACGCCGTTGCCCTTGTCGATGCCCCAGGTCTGGCCGCGTTTGCCTTTTTCCCGGGCGTACCAATTGCGCGTCGATCCAGTCAGGCTCGAGTCCTCGATGAAGCCGCGGGCTTCGTCCTGGGCGCTGCTGGTCTTGACCGTGAGGGGAACGAAGGCCTGGCTGATCTGCTCGGCCAGGGCCATGGGTGTGAAACCGCTCAAGGACAACGCGAATACTGCTCTCTTGGTGATTTTCAACGGAAGCTCCTTACCTTGTTTTTAGTTTTATGCGCCGCTTTATAGGTGCGGCTGGTGCCATCCTTGGCGGGTTATGACAATTGCAAACGTTTGCTTGCTCTTTTTGGCCAAAACCTCCCCAAACCCACGGCATCGGCCATGGGGCAGGGAGGGGTTGGGCTTAGTTAGTCGCGGACACTGACGCCGCCAAAATCATTGCGGCCGAAGGGGCTCACCTTGAACCCGTCAACCTTGGCGCTGACCGGCTGGTTGACCGTGGAGTGGGCGATCGGGGTGATCGGCACCTGCTGCTTGAGCAACTGCTGAGCCTGGCGATAGAGCACGCTGCGCTCCTCGCGGTCGGTGACCCGCTTGGCCTGCTGCACCAGCTTGTCGTAGGCCGGGTCGCACCACATCGAGTAGTTGTTGCTGCCGATGGCATCACAGCTGTACAGGGTGCCCAGCCAGTTGTCCGGATCACCGTTGTCGCCGGTCCAGCCGATCAGGGAAACGTCATGCTCGCCGCGCTTGGTGCGGTCCAGGTATTCGCCCCACTCGTAGCTGACGATCTTGACCTTGAGGCCGATCTTGCCCCAGTCGGCCTGCAGCATCTCGGCCATCAGCTTGGCATTGGGGTTATAGGGACGTTGCACCGGCATGGCCCACAGGGTGATCTCGGTGCCTTCCTTGACCCCGGCGTCCTTGAGCATCTGCTTGGCCTTTTCCGGATCGAACGGGGCGTCCTTGATGCTTTCGTCGTAGGACCATTGGGTGGGTGGCATGGCATTGACGGCTTTCTGCCCGGCCCCTTGGTAGACCGCCCTGAGAATGGCGTCCTTGTTGACCGCCATGTCCATGGCCTGGCGTACCTGCAACTGGTCGAACGGCTTGTGGGTCACGTTGTAGGTGATGTAGCCAAGGTTGTAGCCAGCCTGTTCCATGACCTTGAGCTTGGGGTCGGCCTTGAGCCCGGCAAGGTCGGCAGGGCGCGGGTAGGCGGTGACCTGGCACTCGTTCTTCTTGAGCTTCTGCATGCGCACCGAGGCGTCGGTGTTGATGGCGAAGATCAACTGGTCCGCTTTGACCTGGCTCATGTCCCAGTACTGCGGGTTGGCCTTGTAGCGAATCTGCGAGTCTTTCTGGTAGCGCTGGAAGACGAAGGGCCCGGTGCCGATAGGCTTCTGGTTGATGTCGCGCATGTTGCCGCTCTTGAGCAACTGATCGGCGTATTCGGCGGACAGGATCGAGGCGAAATTCATGGCGATGTTCTGCACGAAGGCTGCGTCGACTGCCTTGAGGGTGAACACCACGGTGTGGTCGCCGGTCTTTTCGACCTTGGCGATGTTCTTGTCCAGGCTCATGCTCACGAAGTACGGGAACTCGGTGGGGTAGGCCTTGCGAAAGGGCTGCTCGGGATCGAGCATGCGGTTGAAGGTGAACAGCACGTCGTCGGCGTTGAAATCACGGGTGGGGGTGAATTCCTTGTTGCTGTGGAACTTGACCCCTTCGCGCAGGTGGAAGGTGTAGGTCAGGCCATCGTCGGAAATGTCCCACTGGGTGGCCAGGGCCGGGATGACGCTGGTGCCGCCTTTCTCGAACTCGGTGAGGCGGTTGTAGATCGGCTGGGCGGCATCGTTGTCGGTGCCGCTGGTGTACTGGGCGATGTCAAAGCCTGCGGGGCTGCCCTCGGAGCAGTACACCAGGCTGTTGGCGGCCTGGCCGAGCGAGGTTTGGGTCATGAGCCCCATGGCGAGCATGGCGGCGAAAACGTGGGTATGTCGCATGACGGTCCCTATCTTGTTGTTGGCATGGTGTGCGGACACCCCGGCGCCCATTGGGCAACAGCAGGTCCTGGCCATTGGACGCTAGGCCCTTTTGGCAGAATCGTAAGTCGGCTGTTTCCGAGAGTGTTGTAGGAAAGTTCCTGGCCGGCACCTATCCCCTGTGGCAGCGGGCGCTGCCCGCGATGGCGGCTTGTCAGATCCATCGCCATCGCGGGCATCCCGGCACGCCGGTGAGCCCATTGCAAAGGGGTGCGGTACCTTGGGATAACGGGTGACCCGTTATCCCAACGCCCTTACTTCACGCTGACGCCATAGAACGAGTTCAGGCCAAACGGGCTGATCTTGAAGTCCTGGACGTTGGCGCGCATGGGCTGATAGACCGTGGAGTGCGCGATCGGGGTGATCGGCACCTGGCCTTTGAGCAACACCTGAGCCTGTTTGTACAGTTCGGTGCGCTTGGCCTGGTCGGGAGTGGCCTTGGCGGTCTTGATCAACTTGTCGTAGTCGGTATCGCACCACTTGGAGAAGTTGTTGCCGTTGACCGCGTCGCAGCCGTACAGGGTGCCCAGCCAGTTGTCCGGGTCACCGTTGTCGCCACTCCAGCCAATCAGCATGGCGTCGTTCTCGCCGGCTTTGGCGCGCTTGAGGTACTCGCCCCACTCGTAGCTGACGATTTTGGCCTTGATGCCCACCTTGCCCCAGTCCGACTGCAGCATTTCGGCCATGAGCTTGGCATTGGGGTTGTAAGGCCGTTGCACCGGCATGGCCCACAGGGTGATCTCGGTACCTTCCTTGATGCCGGCTTCCTTGAGCAGCGCCTTGGCTTTCTCCGGGTTGTAGCCGGCGTCCTTGATGCTGGTGTCATAGGACCACTGGGTCGGTGGCATGGCATTGACGGCCAACTGGCCAGCGCCCTGATACACCGCCTCGATGATGCTCCGCTTGTTGACTGCCATGTCCAGCGCCTGGCGAACCTTGAGGTTGCCCAGTGGCTCATGGGTCACGTTGTAGGCGATGTAGCCCAGGTTGAAGCCAGCCTGGTCAGGCATCTGCAGGGCCTTGTCGGCCTTGAGCGGCTCGAGGTCCGCAGGACGTGGATAGACACTGACCTGGCACTCGTTCTTCTTCAGCTTCTGCATGCGCACGGAAGCATCGGTGGTGATGGCGAAGATCAGGTTGTCGATCTTCACGTCATCCGGGTTCCAGTAATCCTTGTTGCCCTTGTAGCGAATCTGCGCGTCTTTCTGATAACGGCTGAACACGAACGGACCGGTGCCGATCGGCTTCTGGTTGATGTCCGAGGCCTTGCCCTGCTTGAGCAACTGGGCAGCGTATTCTGCAGACTGGATCGAGGCGAAGCTCATGGCCATGTTCTGAATGAACGCGGCGTCCACGGTCTTGAGGGTGAACTTGACGGTGTGCTCGTCGACCTTCTCGATGCTGGTGATGTTCTCATCCATACCCATGTCGGTGAAGTATGGGAACTCGGTAGGGTAGGCCTTACGGAACGGCATCTCCTTGTCGATCATGCGATTGAAGGTGAACAGCACGTCGTCGGCGTTGAATTCGCGGGTCGGCTTGAAGTAGTCGGTGGTGTGGAACTTGACCCCTTCGCGCAGATGGAAGGTGTAGGTCAGGGCGTCCGCGGACACGTCCCATTTGGTCGCCAGGCCTGGAATCACGGCGGTGCCGCCACGCTCGAATTGGGTCAGGCGGTTGAACACGGTTTCGGCAGAGGCGTCGAAATCGGTGCCGCTGGTGTAAAGCGCCGGGTCAAAGCCCGCCGGACTGCCTTCGGAGCAGAACACCAGGTTGCTCGCGGCGTGGGCGAAAGGTGCGCTGGCAAGCAAGCCGGCGCCGACTAGAAACGGAATGACCGCGGTTTTGAGCATGGTGGCCTCAGTTGTTGTCATTTTAAGTAATGAGGGCGACCTCGTGAGTCGACCCGCCGATACTTATGCAGGCGGCATACCCAAATCAACCGTCCGCTTTGTATCAAGCCTGAAACGGTGGGACGAGCGTACATGAATGTCGCATCGATATAACTTCTGCTGAAGTTGAACGTTTGATCAGAATCATTTCGGTGCAGCGTGTGCGCTATAGGCCCGCATTCGAGCACGGCTGTGCGCTCGAATGGGGCAATCGGTATCAACGCTTGAGGCTGACTCCGTAGAACGGTGTCAGACCGAAGGGGCTGATCTTGAAATCCTGCACTTCCTTGCGCATCGGCTGGAACACCGTGGAGTTGGCAATCGGAGTGATAGGTACCTGATCCTTCAGGATTTTTTGAGCCTGCTGATACAGCTTCACACGTTCTTCGCGGTTGCTGCTCAACTTGGCCTGCTGCACCAGCTTGTCGTAGGCCGGATCGCACCACTTGGCATAATTGCTGCCCTTGATCGCTGCGCAGCTGTAGAGCACGCCCAGCCAGTTGTCCGGGTCGCCGTTGTCGCCGGTCCAGCCGTAGATCATGGTGTCGTGTTCGCCATTCTTGGCACGCTTGATGTACTCGCCCCACTCGTAGCTGACGATATTGGCGTTGATGCCAACCTTGGCCCAGTCACTTTGGATCATCTGCGCCGACATCCGCGCGTTGGGGTTGGAGGCGCGCTGCACGGTCATGGCCCACAGGTCGATGCGGGTGCCTTCTTTCACGCCGGCTTCCTTGAGCAGTGCCTTGGCTTTGGTGATGTCGTGCGGAGCATCCTTGATGCCTGGATCGTACGACCACTGCGCCGGCGGCAGGGCGTTCTGCGCCAGCTGACCGGCGCCCTGGTACACCGCCTTGATGATCGCCGGCTTGTCGATGGCCATGTCCAGCGCCTGGCGCACCTTGAGCTGGTCCAGCGGTGGGTGGGTGACGTTGTAGGCCAGGAACCCGAGGTTGAATCCCGGCTGGCTGAGTACCCGCAGGTTGGGGTCCTGCTTCATCACCTCGATGTCCGCCGGGCGCGGGTAGCCGCTGACCTGGCACTCGCCGGCCTTGAGTTTCTGCAAGCGTACGGCGGCATCGGTGTTGATGGCGAAGATCAGGTTGTCGAGCTTGACGTCCTCCGGCTTCCAGTAGGCCTTGTTGGCGGCGTAGCGGATCTGTGAATCCTTCTGGTAACGCTTGAACACGAACGGGCCGGTGCCAACGGGTTTCTGATTGATGTCGGCGGCCTTGCCCTGCTTGAGCAACTGGTCGGCGTATTCGGCGGACTGGATCGAGGCGAAGCTCATGGCCAGGTTCTGCACGAATGCGGCATCGACGTTGTTCAGGGTGAAGACGACGGTGTGTTCATCCTGCTTGGTGACTGCCTTGATGGTGCTGTTCAGGCCCATGTCGGTGAAGTACGGCGATTCGGATGGATAGGCCTTGCGGAACGGCTGCTCCGGATCGAGCAGGCGTTGAAAGGTGAACACCACATCGTCGGCATTGAAGTCGCGGCTGGGGGTGAAATAGTCGGTGGTGTGGAATTTGACCTGGTCGCGCAGGTGGAAGGTGTAGGTCAGGCCGTCGGCCGAGACGTCCCAGCTCGTCGCCAGGCCAGGCTCGACCTCGGTGCCACCGCGCTTGAACTGGGTCAGGCGGTTGAACACGGTTTCGGCAGACGCATCGAAGTCGGTGCCGCTGGTGTATTGGCTGGGGTCGAAGCCGGCAGGGCTGGCTTCGGAGCAATACACCAGGGTACTGGCGGCCTGGGCCGCAGGGGCGCAGGCGAGCAGGGCGGTGGCCAGAAGGAGCGGTTTGAAGGCGGGGATTTCCATATGGGGCCTCGGGACAGTGGAGGGTAGTGTGGGGTCAATCAGGGCACCCGCGTGACGCGACCCTTTGTGGGAGCGAGGCCCTGATCGACACCCTTCGAATCAGGGCATCACCACCTCGATGGTGCCATCGGCATTGATACTGACTTCACTGGTGCCCGCTTCGACATCCGGCGTCACCGGGGCCGCGTCGGCACGGGACGCTTTCATCATCATCGCGCCACGCGCGTAGGGCTGTGGATAACCGGCACTGTTGAGGTTCAGGTTGACCACTTTATAGGTTTTGCCGCCCAGTGCGTCGGTCGCCAATTGGGCGCGGGCCTTGAATGCGGCCACCGCTTCCTTGAGCAGGGCATCTTCACTCTGCTTGCGGGTAGCGTCAGCGATGGAGAAATCCATGCCGCCCATCTTCAAGGTTTGCAGCAGTTCGCCGGTGAGCTTGGACAGGGCCGGGAAGTCGGCGCTTTCCAGGCGCAGTTCGGCGCGCTCGCGCCAGCCAGTGATTTTCTGGCCCTTGTCATCATAGACCGGGTAACTGTTGCGGCTGCCCTGACGCAGGGTAATGCCCTTGACCTCGCGGGCCTGGGCCAGCGCCTTGTTCATGGTGTCGCTGATGGTATTGGCGAGCTTGCCGGGGTCGGCGTTCTGTTCTTCGCTGTACAGGGTGACGATCATCAGGTCGCGAGGCACTTGCTGGTTGACTTCGGCACGCAGGGAAATCTGGTTGTAGCGCGGCTCTTGGGCCAGTGCAGGCAGACTGGCGAGCAGGCCAGCGCCGAGGATGAAAGCGGCGCTGCGGGTGATGGCGGGCATGGGGAACTCCTTGTTGTGGGTCAGGGTAAGACTGGATAAGCGGGGTGCGGTTCCTGAGGTGTGCGTTGTCGGTACGGGCCTCTTCGCGCCTGCCACACCCCCTGTAGGAGCGGC
>NZ_DFUE01000056.1:318-5045 GCF_002379585.1 Pseudomonas sp. UBA4194 | reverse complement strand
GGCGTACAGCCGCGAAGGGGCTCGCACGGACACCCCAACTCCCGGGGCCGCCAATCGGCGCGGTCATTTGCCGCACTTTCCGCTGCCCGGCGCCCGAGTTGGTTATACTCGCACCGATCCGCCTGCAGCGCTCACTGGAGAGCACATGCTCGCCCACCCTATGCCACTTTCCGCAACACGCCAGAACCTTTGGCGCCTGACATTCATCCGCACCCTGGTGCTGGGCGCACAGGCCGGTTCGGTCGGTTTCGCCTATCTGACTCACCTGCTGCCGCTGCCCTGGTCACACCTGAGCACTACCCTGGCGGTGTCTGCCGTGCTGTGTGCGTTGACCGCCATACGCCTGCGCAGCTCGCTGCCGGTGACCGAGTTCGAATACGCGGTGCAGCTGACCTGCGATCTGCTGATCCACAGTGCATTGCTGTACTACTCGGGCGGCGCCACCAATCCGTTCGTCTCGTATTTCCTGGTCCCTCTGACCATCGCCGCGGTCACGCTGCCGTGGGTCTATTCGGTGATCCTCTCCGGTATTGCCCTGGCCTGCTACTCCTACATGCTGGTGCACTTCTACCCGCTGGAGACCTTGCCCATCGCCCGGGAGAACCTGCAGATCTACGGCATGTGGTTGAGTTTCGCCCTGGCCGCCGCCGTGATCACCTTCTTCGCCGCAAAGATGGCCGAAGAGCTGCGCCGTCAGGAGCAGCTGCGCGCCCAGCGTCGGGAGGAGGGCCTGCGCGACCAGCAACTGCTGGCGGTCGCGACCGAAGCGGCGGGCGCGGCGCACGAGCTGGGTACGCCGTTGGCGACCATGAGCGTGCTGCTCAAGGAAATGCGTCAGGATCATCCCCAGCCGGAATTGCAGGAAGACCTGCAAGTGCTTCAGGACCAGGTCAAGCTGTGCAAGGAAACCCTGCAGCAACTGGTGCGTGCCGCCGAGGCCAATCGGCGCATGGCGGTGGTCGATCAGGAAGTGACCTTCTGGCTCGATGAGGCGCTCAACCGCTGGCACCTCATGCGCCCGGAATCGAGCTACCGCTTCCAGCGCCTGGGCCAGGGCGACATCCCGCGCCTGGCGCCGCCGCCCGACCTGACCCAGGCCTTGCTCAACCTGTTGAACAACGCCGCCGATGCCTGCCCCGACAACCTCGAGGTGAAGCTGGACTGGGACAGTGAAAATATCTTCATCAGTATTCGCGACCATGGTGCGGGTGTCCCCCTAGCCATCGCCGAACAAATCGGTAAACCTTTCTTTACCACCAAGGGCAAGGGCTTCGGCCTGGGCCTGTTTTTGAGCAAGGCCAGCGTGACTCGCGCAGGCGGCTCGGTAAAACTCTATAGTCATGAAGAGGGCGGCACGCTCACCGAGCTGCGTTTGCCCCGTGACGCCCGAGGAGACGATCAATGACTGACGAAATCCAGGTCGAAAGCGAAGAGCTGCCGCACCTGCTGCTGGTGGACGACGATGCCACCTTTACCCGTGTCATGGCCCGGGCGATGTCCCGCCGTGGCTTCCGTGTCAGCACGGCGGCCAGCGCCGACGAAGGCCTGAAGCTGGCTCAGGAAGACATTCCCGACTTCGCCGCATTGGACCTGAAGATGGAAGGCGACTCCGGCCTGGTGCTGCTGCCCAAGCTGCTGGAGCTGGACCCGGAAATGCGCGTGGTGATCCTGACCGGCTATTCCAGCATCGCTACGGCAGTGGAAGCGATCAAGCGCGGCGCCTGCAACTACCTGTGCAAACCGGCCGACGCCGATGACGTGCTGGCTGCGCTGCTCTCCGAGCATGCCGACCTGGACACGCTGGTGCCGGAAAACCCGATGTCGGTGGACCGCCTGCAATGGGAGCACATCCAGCGGGTGCTGACCGAACACGAAGGCAACATCTCCGCCACTGCCCGCGCCCTGGGCATGCATCGCCGTACCCTGCAGCGCAAGCTGCAGAAGCGTCCGGTCCGGCGCTGAGCGCCGGGCAACTCTGTATTGCCCTGGCTCGCCAGCAGGATCGCTGCGCGAGCCGAGGATATTCCTAGAGCTTGAACATGACTCAGAACGCTGAATATTCCGCGGTCAACGATGCCGTTGGCGATCGATTCTGGCACCGCATCTGGCACTTGGTCATTCCCTACTGGCGCAGCGAAGAAAAAGGCAAGGCCTGGCTGCTGCTGATCGCGGTGATCGGGTTGTCGCTGTTCAACGTCGCCATCTCGGTGATCGTCAACCGCTGGTACCGGGACTTCTACAACTCGCTGGAAAACAAGGACGTCGCCGCGTTCACCCACCTCATGCTGTTTTTCTGCGGTATCGCCGCCGTGGCGATCCTGGCGGCGGTGTACCGGCTGTACCTGACGCAGATGCTGACCATCCGCTGGCGGCGCTGGCTGACCGAGAAACACTTCGCCCGTTGGCTGGACCACAAGAACTACTACAACCTGGAGCAGGGCGGCTACACCGACAACCCTGACCAGCGTTTGAGCGAAGACCTGAACAGCTTCACCAGCGACACCCTGTCCCTGGTGTTGGGTTTGATCAGCACTGTGGTCAGCCTGGTGTCGTTCTCGATCATCCTGTGGGGCGTGTCGGGCAGTATCGAAGTATTCGGTATTACCGTACCGGGCTATATGTTCTGGTGTGCACTGGTGTATGCCGGCGTCGGCAGCTGGCTCGCACACCTGATCGGCCGACGGCTTATCGGTCTGAGCAACAACCAGCAGCGCTACGAGGCCGACCTGCGGTTTGCCATGATTCGGATCCGCGAGAACGCCGAGAGCATCGCCCTGTACGACGGCGAGCCGAACGAGAACCGTCGATTGAACGATCGCTTCGGCAAGGTCTGGCATAACTTCTGGACCATCATGCAGGTGCAGAAGCGGCTCAAATTCTTCACCACCGGCTATGGCCAGATCGCGATCATCTTCCCTTTCGTGGTTGCCGCACCGCGCTACTTCGCCGGCAAGATCCAGCTCGGCGAGCTGATGCAGATCAATTCGGCGTTCGGCAATGTGCAGGAAAACTTCAGCTGGTTCATCGACGCCTATGTCACCCTGGCAGGCTGGAAGGCCACCAGTGATCGTCTGCTCAGTTTCCGCCAGGCGATGAGCGACAACGAAGCGCGGCCACGGGACATCAAGGTCGCTCACCAAGGCAGCCAGGTTCAGGTGGATGACCTGGACCTGTCCGTCAGCGGCGGCCGTACCTTGCTCGGTGGTGCCAGCCTGGCCGTGGCGGCGGGCGAGCGAGTGATGCTCAGTGGCCGCTCCGGCAGCGGCAAGAGCACCCTGCTGCGGGCCATGGGCAACCTCTGGCCCAGTGGGGCAGGGCGTATCACCTTGCCCAACGAGCGAGCGCTGTTTCTACCGCAACGGCCGTACCTGCCGATCGGCAGCCTGCGCGAAGCCTTGAGTTATCCACAACCGGTGTCGGACTATCCCGCCGAACGTTATGCCCAAGTGCTGGAGACCTGCCGCTTGCCGCACCTGGTAAGCCGCCTGGACGAAAGCAATCACTGGCAGCGCATGCTGTCGCCGGGCGAACAGCAGCGTCTGGCTTTTGCCCGGGCGCTGTTGTATGCGCCGAAATGGCTGTACATGGATGAGGCCACCTCGGCCATGGATGAAGAGGACGAAGCCAGCCTGTATCAGGCGCTGATCGATGAACTGCCGGGGCTGAGCATCATCAGCGTTGGCCATCGTTCGAGCCTGAAACGTTTTCATCCGCGCCATGTGCGCATCGAGCAGGGGCAGTTGGTGGCGCAGGGCTGAGGCTCTGGGTCGGCCCTTGCGGCTTTTTTGCGGCTGTAGGCCGCGCCTGCAGCGGATACGCGATTTGCCGAAGGCGAGGCGGGCAGCCGCGAAGAGGCTGCTCATGGCATGATCGTACAACCCGCTTTAGGCTATCATTGCCCCATAATCGCCCGTTTCGAGACAGATGTTCACTATGGATAATCAGAGCGCCCAACCACGCGCCCGCCGTAAACCCCGCAGTCTGGCCCAAGAGCTGGTTGCCGTACTGACCCAGCGGATTCTCGACGGCGAACTCAAGCGTGGCGATAAACTGCCCACCGAATCGGCCATCATGGAACAGCAGGGGGTCAGCCGCACCGTGGTGCGCGAGGCAATCTCCCGCCTGCAGGCCGCCGGCCAGGTCGAAACCCGCCACGGCATCGGCACCTTCGTGCTGGACACGCCCAGCCCTAGCGGGTTTCGCATCGACCCCGCCACCATCGTCACTTTGCGCGATGTGCTGGCCGTACTGGAGTTGCGCATCAGCCTGGAGGTCGAGTCGGCAGGCCTGGCCGCCAGCCGCCGCTCGCCCGAGCAATTGGCCGCCATGCGCGCCGCGCTGGATGCATTGAATGAAAGCGCGGCCCATGCCAGCGATGCGGTGGCCTCGGACTTTCAGTTTCACCTGCAGATTGCGCTGTCCACGGGCAACCGCTATTTCACCGACATCATGACCCACCTGGGCACCAGCATCATCCCGCGCACCCGGCTGAACTCGGCGCGCCTGGCTCATGATGATCAACAACACTACATGACGCGCCTGAGTCGCGAGCATGAAGAAATCTACGACGCTATCGCTCGCCAGGATTCCGATGCAGCGCGGGCGGCAATGAGATTGCACCTGACCAACAGTCGGGAGCGCTTGCGGCAGGCGCATGAAGAGGCGGCAGCTGTCGAGGGTTGATGAAGGCTGGAGGTATGCTTCTAGCCCCCTCTCCCCCAGGGAGA
>NZ_DFUE01000056.1:0-220 GCF_002379585.1 Pseudomonas sp. UBA4194 | reverse complement strand
GAGGGGACCATTCACCCCCATCCCAACCCTACCCCCCCCCCCCACAAAATAATTCGCTCCCCCCCTTGAGCATCCTCAACACTAGTTGTACGATGACGTACGACATCAGCCAATCAGGCTGCTCGGTACGACCTTTTTTCCAATGCGACCCAGGGTGTTCAAACAATGAATCCACAAGAACTAAAGTCCATCCTCAATCACGGCTTGCTCTCCTTCCCTG
>NZ_DFUE01000044.1:17197-28611 GCF_002379585.1 Pseudomonas sp. UBA4194 | reverse complement strand
TCTTCCTGATCGTGGGTGACGAAAATCGTGGTCAGGCCCAGTTCCTGTTGGATCTGCCGGATCTGTTCGCGCAGGTGCTTGCGAATTCGCGCATCCAGCGCCGACAGTGGCTCGTCGAGCAGCAACAGGCGAGGGCGGGTCACCAGTGAGCGGGCCAGCGCGACGCGCTGACACTGGCCACCGGACATCTGGTGCGGGTAACGCTTGGCGAAGTCGCCCAGTTCCACCAGCCCCAGGACTTCGCTCACGCGCCGAGCGCTCTCGGCGCCCTTGACCTTTTGCATGCGCAAGCCGAAGGCGATGTTCTGTTCCACGGTCATGTTGGGGAACAGGGCGTAGCTCTGGAATACCATGCCAATGTCGCGTTTCTGCGGGCTCAGCGGCACCAGGTCTTGCCCGTCGAGCAGGATCTTGCCGGCGTTGACCGAGGTCAGGCCGGCGATGCAGCGCAGCAAAGTGGATTTACCACAGCCCGAGGGGCCGAGCAGGGTGATGAACTCGCCCCGTTCGACGCTGAAGTTGATGTCGCTGAATACCGGGGTGTCGCCGTAACGCTTGTCCAGTTTTTCGACGCTGACGAAACTCATATCAGTCTTGGTCCTTGTTCAGTCGGTTGGCGCCCCAGGTGAGCACCAGCACGAAGAGGAAATAGGAGATCACCAGCGCGCTGTTGAAGTGGCCGCTGCTGTTGCGCATGTTGTTGAGGTACACCTGCAAGGTCTCGTAACGGGTGCCTACCAGCAGGTTGGCGAACACGAATTCGCCGAACAGGAACGAGAACGACAGCAGCAGGGCAACCATCAGGCCCTTGCGCAGGTTGGGCAGCACCACCAGGAACGCTGCCTGCCAGGTACTGGCGCCGAGCAGTTGGGCAGCGTCCATCAGGTCGCGAAGGTTGATGGCCTGCAGGTTGTTGGTGATTGCCCGGTACATGAACGGCAGGGCCACGGTGAAGTAGCAGCCGATCAGAATCCATGGCGTGCCGACCATGGCCAGGGGACCGGAGCCGTACAGGTTCAGCAGGCCCACCGAGGACACTACCGGCGGCACTGCGAAGGGCAGCAGGATGAGGATATTCATCAGCGCGTCGAGCCTGGGGAAGTGGTAGTGCACCACGAACAGCAGCGGCAGGATCACCACGACCGACAGCACCAGAGCGCCCACGCAGACGATCAGCGATTGGCCAAACGCCTGCAGGAAGCGGGGATCGCTCCACAGTTGCAGATACCATTTGAACGTCAGCCCGCTAGGCAGGATGCTCGCCGACCAGCTGGTGGCGAATGAATACAGCAGGGTTCCGGCCAGGGGTAACAGCAGGATCAGGAACAGCAGCCACACCACGGTCTTGTGGTAGAGGCTGGAGGCGTTGATTTCAGCGCGCGACATGGTAACTCCTTCGCAGCAGCCATTGGTGGACGAGGGTCACCAAGGTCATCAGGCCCACCAGAATCATCGCCAGAGCGCTGGCCAGGTTCGGGTCCAGGGTGATGTTCCCGGCCACCATCGCGGCGATGCGGATCGGCAGTACGTTGAAGTTGCCGGTGGTCAGCGCGTAGACCGTGGCGTAGGCGCCCAGCGCGTTGGCCAGCAGGATGACGAAGGTGCCGAGCAGGGCCGGGGTCAGCACCGGCAGGCCGATGTGGCGCCAGTAGTCCCAGGTGCTGGCGCCGAGCAGGGCGGCCGATTCGCGCCAGTCTTCGCGCAGCGCGTCGAAGGCGGGGTAGAGCAGCAATACGCCCAGGGGGATCTGGAAGTAGGTGTAGGTGATGATCAACCCGGTCTTGGAATACAGGTTGAAGTCATCGATCAATCCACTTTGCTTGAGCAGCATGGTGATGGCGCCGCTGAAGCCCAGCAGGATGATGAAGGCGAATGCCAGGGGCACCCCGGAGAAGTTGCTGGTCATGTTGGCGAAGGCGCTGACGAAGTCCCTCAGCCTGGAGTCGACCCGGCGCAGGGAGTAGGCGCCGACCACAGCGATGAGGATGCCCAGCACACTGGACCAGAAGCTGATTTCCAGGCTGAACTGGATGGCTTGGCGATAGAAGCGCGAGCCGAAGGCTTTGCTGAAGTTATCCAGGCTCCAGCCGGTGGTGGTTTGCAGGCTGTGGATGGCGACCCAGGCCAGGGGCGCGATCTGCAAAGCGATGAAGAACAGGGCGAAAGGCAGTAGCAGAAGCAGGGCCATGGACTTGCCGCGGGTGGGGTTGCTCATGTTTCGACAGCTCCGTGGCACGGGGTGATGGGTGTCTGTGCGGGCCTCATCGCGGGCAGAGCCCGCTCCCACAGGGTAGGGTGGTGTCAGAAACTGCTTTTTCTGGCCACCGATCCCCTGTGGGAGCGGGTTCTACCCGCGATGGGCTTCACTGATTCACCGCGGTCACTGCATTTCCGAGATCACTTGTTCCTGCCACTGCTCTGGCAAGGCCTTGGAGCTGGCTTCCCAGGCGGCTGGTTTCTTGATGGGCGTGACGTTCTTGTATTGCTCGGAGGGCAGCAGCTTGGCGGCCACGTCTTCGGGCAGCTTCACGTGATCGGCGCGAATGGGCCGCGCGTAGCCACGGGCCAGGTTGATCTGCCCGGCATCGCTGAGGATGTACTCACGAGCCAGCTTGGCGGCGTTGGGGTGCTTGGCGTACTTGTTGATGATGGTGGTGTAGCCGGAGATCACAGAACCGTCCGAAGGAATCAGCACGTCAAAGCGTTTCGGGTCGATCTGGTCGCGATAGCTCAGGCCGTTGAAGTCCCACACCACACCTACTTCAATCTCGCCTTTCTCCAGCGTCTGAATGGTCGGGTTGGCCAGCGACAGGCGCTTCTGCTGGGCCAGCTTGGTGAACAGCTCCAGGCCTGGCGCCAGATTGGTCTCGTCGCCTTTGAAGGCAATAGCCGCGGCGAGCACGCCATTGGCAGCCTGGGCGGCGGTGCTCACGTCACCAATGGCAACCTTGTACTTGCCTTTCTCCAGGTCAGCCCAGCTTTTCGGTGCGTCTTCAGGCTTGACCAACTGCTTGTTGATGATGAACGCGATGGTGCCGGTGTAGGCCAGCATCCAATGGCCGTCGGCGTCCTTGGCCCAGTCCGGGATCTGTGACCAGGTGGAAGGCTTGTAGGGCTGGGTCACGCCCTGCTGGGTAGCGATAGGCCCGAACGCAGCACCGACGTCACCGATGTCGGCGCTGGCGTCGTCTTTCTCGGCGGCGAACTTGGCCACTTCCTGAGCCGAGCTCATGTCGGTGTCCATGTGCTTGAGGCCGTACTTGCTGGCCAGGTCATCCCAGGTTCCTTTCCAGTTGGCCCAGGCATCGGGCATGCCGACGCTGTTGACCATGCCTTCGGTCTTGGCCGCGGCTTCCAGGGTTTTCAGGTCGGTGTCCGCGGCCATGGCCATGTTGCACAGGGCGATGCTCGAACCTAACAGTGTGGCCAGGAAAAGCTTTTTCATCCGTAGCTCCTATGGGCGCCTATCGAATCGCAGGGTTGAGTGGCAAGCGTTGGTCTAGATCAGCAATACCTGAGCCAATGTAGGCAGGGCGCATGACATTTTGATGTCCGCAGCCTTGGCGCAAGGCTTGCAAAGCCCGCTGGAGGGGCTTTGGGGTAGAGCGTAGACCAGTTTCAAGCGCTTGATCCGCAAGGGCTTGGGCCCGCTCGACGCAGCTGTATCCAGACCGTTGGGCCGAGCTGTCATCGCACAGTCATTTGCAGTGCCTAGGCTTTGGGTGATGAATGCCGTGCGCCTTTTTGGCCCTGGACTAGACCAGAAGGAAGATTTTGATGCGCGCCACCGCTCCTCGCGCTGTGACCCAGATCTGCCAGGCACTGCAAGACCAGATTGAACATGGGCTGCTGTCCTCAGGCTGCAAGCTTCCGGCCGAGCGCAAGTTGAGCGAGGTGTTCGCCACCACCCGCATAACCCTGCGCGAAGCGTTGCTGCAACTGGAAGCGCGCGGGCTTATCTATCGTGAGGAACGCCGAGGTTGGTATATCGCGCCACCGCGGCTGACCTATGACCTGGTCAAGCGCAGCCATTTTCATGCGATGGTGCGCGAGCAGGGCCGTGAACCTTCCACGCAGTTGCTCAGCGCGCGCTTGCAGCCAGCGCCAGCGCCGGTGTGCGAAAGCCTGGGGTTGGCGCCGCTGTCGAGTGTCATCCAGCTGTGTCGGGTGAGGCGCATCGACGCGCGCGCGGTGCTCTATGTGGAGCACTATCTGGACCCCCAGTACTTCGATGGGATTCTGCTGCTGGATCTGAGTCAGCCGTTGACCGAGCTGTACGCCCGGCATTATGGGATCGAGTACGGTCAGGTGCGTTTCGAGGTGGTGCCCACGGCGCTGCATGCCGAAGCGGCGGCGGCGTTGAAAGTGTCGGTGGGCAGTCCGGGATTGCGCATCACTCGGGTGAATTTCGATCAACGGGGGAGGTTGATCGACTGCGACATGGAGTACTGGCGCCATGATGCGATCAGGTTGAGTGCCTGGGTGGGGTGAGAGGGTGTCAGTGCTGGCCTCATCGCGGGCAGAGCCCGCTCCCACATGTGAGCCCAGGGAGATCACCTGTGGGAGCGGGTTCTACCCGCGCTGCCAACGCAATCCTCAGTGATTCACTGTAAACGCCAGCATTGCCGACAACTGACACATCGGCCGGCCACTCTCGGCATGCCACTGGTTGAAGGCGGCTTGTACCGCAGCCTGATCGCGCTTGCTGCTGGGCACTTTGTCGACGATGTCCTGGGCGTTCAGGGCCGCCACCACATCCCAGGTCGGAATGAAGGTGTCCTTGCCCACCATGCGCAGGAAGCGTGGCGCCGAGAGCCCGCCCATCTGGTTGCCGTGCTTGGCCAGGTATTGCCACAGCCCAGTGATGTCGTCGACTGGCCAGTCGGCGATGAACTGGCCAAAGCTGCCGTGCTCGTGGGCGACGTCGAGGATCATCTGCGCGTTGCGCGGCACGCTCTTGAGTTTGCCCAGATGACGGATGATACGGGTGTCCTGCATCAGCCGCTCGAGGTGCTCGGCGCCCATCAGCACCACCTTTTCTGGATCGAAACCGAAAAACACCTGTTCGAAGGCCGGCCATTTGGCGTCGACCAGGCTGTGTTTCAGACCGGCCCGGAAAACCCGCAAGGCCAGGGTAGACAGGTAGCGGTCGGCACTGATTTTGCGCAGTTGGGCGGGGGTTTTGGCGGTGGGCAGGTGGGATTCCAGGGCCTTCTGCGAACCGAAGCGGTTCAGGCAGTATTCGTTCAGCCATTTGTAGTCTTGCATGAAGCGGGGTTCCTCTGCGGTTTGAGGGTGGCTGGGCGGACGCTTTCGCGGCTTTTACGCCGCTCCTACAGGGGTGCTGTGGGGTGGCTTTTGGGGCTTTTATGCCGTTCATACAGGGGGGCTGTGGGGTGGCTTTTGGGGCTTTTATGCCGTTCATACAGGGGGCTGTGGGGTGAGTTTCGCGGCTTTTACGCCGCTCCTACAGGTGCTGTGGGGTGTCGTCTTCGCGCAGCCATACCTCGTCGATACGGTGGTCCGGCGCCTTGTGCAGCACCATCTGTGCCCGCTCGCGGGTGACCAGGATGTTCTCGGTGAGGTTCTTCAGGTTGACCTCTTCCCACAGATAGTCGGCACGCGCTTGCGCCGCGTCGCCCGATAGACTGGTCAGGCTCATGAACCGTTCCATGTACCAATGGCGAATATCGTTGGTCTTGGCGTCCAGGTAGATGGAGTAGTCGTGCACGTGATCCAGCTGCAGGATGTTCAAGCCCTCCAGAATCAGGATGTCGGGCTGGTCGATCTGGTGCTGCTGCTCGCTGATGTCCTTGATCGCCTGGGAGTACACCGGCACCTGCAGACCGCGCTGGCCCTGCTTGAGGTCATGCAGGAATGCCTTGAGGTCGTCGGTGCGGTAGCTCTCCGGAAAGCCCTTGCGAGGCATCAGCCCACGCGCCTCCAGCATCTGGTTGGAATACAGAAAGCCATCGGTGCTGACCACTTCGACGCTGGGCTTTTCCGGCCACTGCTGGAATTGTTCCTTGAGCAGCGCCGACAGGGTGCTTTTGCCCACCGCAACGCTGCCAGCGATGGCGACCACGAAGGTGTATTCATGGCCCAGGTAAGCACGATGGATATGCTCGGCGACCCACGCCAGGGTCGGCTCGTCGCCGAGCGCGTCCGCAGGGTATTTCTTGTAAGACTCGGTTCTCAAGCGTGATCCGCCATTGTGCGATTCAACTGTGACCGCCACCGCGCGTACAGCAAGGCGCTGCAGAACACCGCCACGCTGGCGGTCATTTCCAGCAGCCCGAAGAGCTGGCGATGGGGGTCGAAGGCGGCTAGCGCGCCCTTGATGAAATACAGATTGATAACGAAGCAGGCCCAGGCATGACCTCGAGCACTGCCCACCAGCATGCCGGGTGCCAACAGCAGCAGGGGCACCAGTTCGACCAGCAGGATGACCCAGGGGCGGGCACCGTGCAGGTTGGCGAAAAACAGGTAATACACGCAGAGCAAAGCGACCAGCCCGGCGTAACTGGCCAGCGCTGCGGCGCGGGCCAACCGCACCCGCGGCAGCAGCCAGGCGAGCGATGGCAACGGCCTGGCCGTCCTAGCCACGCACGGTGCCCAGTTGTGTGGCGGTGTTCGCCAGGCGTTGGCCCAGGGCGCGGCACAGGGTTTTCTCGTGCTCGTCCAGCGGACGTTTGCCGTTGCCACCGGCGTGATGGCTGGCGCCATAGGGGGTGCCGCCGCCTTGCGTCTCCAGCAATGCCGACTCGCTGTAGGGCAGGCCGGTGATCAGCATGCCGTGGTGCAGCAACGGCATCATCATCGACAGCAGCGTGGTTTCCTGGCCGCCATGCAGGCTGGCGGTGGAAGTGAATACGCCGGCTGGCTTGCCCACCAGGCCGCCACTGAGCCACAGGCTGCTGCTGCCGTCGAGGAAGTACTTGAGCGGCGCTGCCATGTTGCCGAAGCGGGTCGGGCTGCCCAGGGCCAGACCGGCACAGTTCTTCAGGTCGTCCATGCTGGCATACAGAACGCCGGCTTCTGGAATCGTCGGGGCGACCGCTTCACATTCGGTGGACACGGCCGGCACGGTGCGCAGACGCGCTTCCAGCCCGGCCAACTCGACGCCACGGGCGACCTGGCGAGCCATCTCGGCGGTGGCACCGCTGCGGCTGTAATACAGAACGAGGATATACGGCGCACTCACGGCAAAATCTCCAACACGTTTTCCGGTGGCCGGCCGATGATCGCGCGGTCGCCATTGACCAGGATTGGCCGCTCGATCAACTTCGGATGTTCGACCATGGCGGCGACCAACTGCGCCTCGCTCAGGCTCGGGTCCGCCAGGTTCAGGGCCTTGTAGTCTTCTTCGCCGGTACGCAGTAACTGCCGCGCACCGATGCCCAGTTGCTCCAGCAGGCGCGTGAGGGTGGCAGCATCGGGCGGGGTTTCCAGGTAACGCACCACGTTCGGCGTCAGGCCGCGCGCTTCCAGCAGCTCAAGGGCTGCACGGGATTTGGAGCAGCGGGGGTTGTGGTAAAGCGTCAGGTCGGTCATGGGAAATATCGCCTCCGGCATCGAGTGGCGGGTATTCTAACCACGTGGCGGTCTTCGGTCGCCTTTTTCGCATGGCAGGTATCGATGAGGGGGGAACACATGACACGGCGTATCGCGGCCAGCCTGGCCTTGCTGGCGACTTTGTTGTTGAGCGGCTGTGGCGCCGATTACGGCCCTGACCAGAACGGCAGGACGATTGCCGCCAAAGACCTGGACAAGCAGTGGCTGGTGGTCAATTACTGGGCAGAATGGTGCGGCCCTTGTCGAACCGAAATTCCTGAGCTGAATGCCTTGGCAGAGGGCTTGAAGGGGCAGGGCGTGAGCGTGCTCGGGGTGAATTTCGACAACGTCCAGGGGGACGAGCTGAAAACCGCCGTGGATGCCTTGGGTATTCGCTTCACGGTCCTGGCGCAGGACCCGGCGCCGCGCTTCGATCTGCCGCGCAGCGAGGCATTGCCCGTGACCTATATCATCGACGGCCAGGGCAAGGTGCGCGAGCAGTTGATGGGCGAACAGACAGCCGAGGGGATCAAGGCGCGGCTGGCGGCTTTGAAAGGGGTTTGAGGTCTGTAGGGGCTGGCAGGGCCTCATCGCGGGCAGAGCCCGCTCCCACAGGGGGATCTCCATCGGGCTGGTATCTCTACATGGCTCAGGTTCCTGCAGGCACCTGGGAGATTGGAAGGGGTTTGAGGTCTGTAGGGGCTGGGAGGGCCTCATCGCGGGCTCTGCCCGCGATGGGGCCCTCCCTGACGCTCCAGCAATCACCTGACCCCATTGCGCTCCAGGCGATACGCACTCACGGCCTCGTACACCGCCTTGCGTAACCGATTGATCCCGCCAATCGGTCGGTGGGCCTCGATTCCGTGCCAGGGATTGAAGCTCAGGTTGTCGCACATCAGATTCTGCCCTGGCGTATCGAAGTCCTGAGCGGGCACACGAATGTGCGCCACCGTCTCGAACGGTGCGTCGCTCTCCTGCCACTGCACGCTGGTGTCCTCGATCGGCATGTACCGGTTGGCGTTCTGGCGCTGAATCTGCAGGGCAAAGCACGCCGGCTGACGGTCCGTGGACAGTTGCTGGTACAGGGCGCTGCGCAGAAAGTTGGGCAGGTCCTGGTTCTGCTTTGGCGGAGTATAGGCCGGGCACGAGCCCACCTCGGGAGCGACCCTGAACTTCGCGTTGACGCTGCCGAACTTGTACGGCGACACCGAAAAGTAGGTGGTCAACATCGGGCTGGTCGGCGCTTCGGACAGGGTCGACAGGGCGATGAACAGATGTCGCAGTTGCCAGGCCCGCGGGTCCCATCCGGGAAGGAACGCCGTGACCTTCTTGCCCTCGGCCTGCGCCGCTACATTCTGCTGATATTCGGCCACGTCGCTGACGAAGAAGTTGGCGTGGTTGAACATCACGAAGTCCTGGTCGCCGCGCCCCTGCTGGCCAGGCAACAATTGCTGACCCGGCACGTCGAGGAGTTTGAGGGCCATGCCGCGGGCATCCTTGATGTTGTCGAACTGCGGATAGGCGTTGCCGTTGGACAGCCGCATCCACGCCTGCCAGGTCTTGCCGGGCTGGCTGAACACCCCTTGGCGCAGTGCCGGGTCGAGGTCGGCCGGCACGCTGACTTCGGCCTGAACGCAGCCATGGGCCTTGGCATGGGCGTCACGCAGGTAGCGCGTGGGCTCACGGTGCTGGTCGACGATGCGGATCGCGGTCTGGATGATGCTCTGGGTCATGGCCGCTTCGCCAGGAGGAATCTGCTCTTCGGCCGACACCGGCCCGGAAAACTTCCACGCGTACCACAGGGTCGCCAGCAGCCAGCCGAGTAGTGCCATACCCACCAGAACCAGTGCGCCCTTGAGTACCACCGAGCTGAGGCGCAGCCACAGCAGGGCCAGCCGGCCAGGCTGGCGGGCAGTGAATAGACGACGGTTGATCATGGCAGTTGTTTCTCCAGCGGGCCGCCCAATACCTTCAGGTATTCGAGCAACGCCCAGCGTTCTTCAGGTTGCAGTAGCCGGCCAATAACCCCAGCGCCCCGTGGTCCATCACGGAATTCATGGCCGCTGTTGGCATTGCCGGTGACCCGAGTGTCGTACAGGAAGCCCCCAGGGAAGGCTTCACTGCGGTAGCCCAGATGGGCCGGGTCATATTCCAGGTTGCCGCGGTAGAACGTCTGGGCGCGTTCGTCCTGTGGCGACAGCAACTGGTAGAGGCTGGGCACCGAGCCGTTGTGCAGGAAGGGCGGGGTGGCCCAGACGCCGGCCAGCGGGCGGGCCTTGTACGCGCGCAGTTCGCGTACGCCAATGTCCATGCCGAAGCCGTTGAAGTCGGCTTGCTCCTGGGGAGTGATTCCGGCATCGCGATAGGCCCGGGCTTCGACGAACGCTGTGACATAGGCCAGGCCCTTGGCCACGGAGATGGCCTTGAGGTCCAGCGGATTGTCGTCCTGCAGCTTGACGTTCATCTGCTTGAGCGCCTCTACGTCCCAATTCAGGGCCGTGACATCGAAGCGATGGTCGGCAATGTTGTCGGCCGCCGTCGGGTCGGTGCCCATGTAGCTCACCGGGCGCATCTGCAGCTTGGCAACCGGTCTCGCCCCGCCGGTTTCGATCACGGGAACATGGCAGGCCGCGCAGTTTTCGTTGAACAGCAGTCGACCCTGCGCCGCGCGGTTCAGGTCGACCTTGCCCAGCACGGCTTCGGGCCACTGAGGAGCGGGCAGGCGTTGCAGGGCTTGCTCGATGCGATGCAGTTCGCGCACGCGCACGCTGGAGGGGTAGCGGTCGTTGCCGGTGAGCGGCTGGCCATGCTTGTCGAAGAAATTCAGGGTGGCGCCGACCCCCAGCGCCTCGCCGATGTTACGCGCCATGGGCTGTTCGGCCGAGCCGTTCCACTGCACCCAGTCGAAGGTCCAGATGTCCCACAATTGCGGGTAGTCCACTGGGGCATTGCCGACTCGATAGTTGGCGGGGCTGATCGCGTCGCCGAACGTGGCGTTGGCGATACGCCCGAACGCATCCGCCCGGCCCGGGCCTTCCTCGGTGGGGTAGAGGCCGCGGTGAGTGTCGTTCCAGGCGGCGGCCACGAACCTGTTCAGCGAGGCTTTGAAGGCTTTACGCAGGGTGTCCTTGCCTGCCTCGTAGCCATCGTCGCCCAGCACGGCGAGGGCAAAGCGCTTGAACTTCCAGGGTGTGTAGTAGGTGACGGCCATGCTGGCCACCAGCGCCTGGCCGAAGCTGCCACCGCGCAGGGTCGGCACGGTGGACGGCAGCACGTGCTGGGCCGTGCCGCCATCCACTCGCAGGGCGGTGCCGTTGAAGCGCAGCTCGCCGGTATGGCAAGCCGCGCAGGTGATGTCCAGATACTGAGGGCCGCCGGCGACGTTGCTGTGCCGGGCGAAACCCAGGGGCAGATTGTCGGGGTTCTGGGGGTGGCCGGGTTCGATCAGGAAACCGAAGCGCCCGAGGTTTTCCGGGGCAGCGAAACGCTCGCGGTTGAAGGGCTGTTCCAGGTGCAGGAACCAGTCGTAGTGCAGGCCCTTTACCTGGGTGCCCTGGGGGGTGAAGTAATAGGTGGCGCGGTCTTCGTCGCTCCAGTCCTGCAGGTGTTGCAGATCGCGCGCGGGGCTGTAGCGCGGCAGGTTGGGATTGGCGGTGTAGTAGATGACGATGGCCAGGGCCAGTCCGACTGCCAGCAGCATGATCAGCAGGGCGCGAGTGATGAAGCGCATGGGGCACGTTCCTTGTGGGTTGGGGCGGTTTATGCCTGAAATCCAGGGTGATGGCAACTGGCCTTTAATGGCTTCTTGCGGGTATTTGTGTGGGGCAGTGCTGGCGCCTTCGCGGCTGTACGCCGCTCCT
>NZ_DFUE01000044.1:0-16958 GCF_002379585.1 Pseudomonas sp. UBA4194 | reverse complement strand
CGTACAGCCGCGAAGGGGCCAGCCCAGGCGCGACAAATCTGCCTGTCTGTGGTGCAGCAGGCGCACTAACAGTGCACCCACCCATCCGAAGCGCCCCCGAAACCCCGGCAAACCCCGCTGACCAGCGCTTCCTGCGCCTTGGCGCAGTCATTGCAAGACACTACCCACACAACGCAATCAACGACGATTGCCCCAGACACGACAAAGGCGCCGTGTTGCCCGCTCGCAAGAGTGCTGGCAACGGGCGCCTTTTTTGTTTTCGAATTCAGCAAAGGTGGGCCAATGAACAGCATTTCGGTTCGTAGCGTGTGCCCTTATTGCGGCGTAGGGTGCGGCATCGTCATGACCGTGCAGAACAACCGGGTGACCAAGGTCAGCGGCGACAAGAGCCACCCCAGCAATTTCGGCCGGCTGTGCACCAAGGGCAGCACCTGCGCGCAGCCGCTCAGCGATGCCGGGCGGATGCAGCACGCCTATCTGCGCGAGCACCGCGAGCATGAACCGGTGCAATCGGCCATGGACACCGCCATCGCCGAAGCCGGCACACGCCTGCGGCAGATCCTCGACCAACACGGGCCCGACGCTTTGGCCTTCTATGTCTCCGGGCAGATGTCGCTGGAAGCCCAGTACCTGGCCAACAAGTTGGCCAAGGGCTACGTTCGCACTCGGCACATCGAGTCCAACTCGCGGCTGTGCATGGCCAGCGCCGGCAGCGGCTACAAACTTTCGCTAGGGGCTGATGGCCCTCCAGGCTCGTATCAGGATTTCGATCACGCCGACGTTTTCTTCGTTATCGGCGCCAACATGGCCGACTGTCACCCCATTCTTTTTCTCCGGCTGCTCGATCGCCTCAAGGCCGGTGCTCGCCTGATCGTGGTCGACCCGCGGCGCAACGCTACCGCCGACAAGGCCAACCTGTTCCTGCAGATCAAGCCCGGTACCGATCTGGCGTTGATCAACGGCCTGCTGCACCTGTTGCACGCCAATGGTCACACCCACAGCGCATTCATTGAGGCCCATACCGAAGACTGGGAGGCGCTGCCTGCCTTCCTGGCCGACTATACGCCGGCCAAGGTGGCCGCCATCACCGGACTCGACGAGCAGGCGATCCGCCAGGCCGCCGAATGGATCGGCACGGCACCGAACTGGATGAGTTGCTGGACCATGGGGCTGAACCAGAGCACCCACGGCACCTGGAACACCAATGCCCTGTGCAATCTGCATCTGGCCACCGGCGCCATCTGCCGCCCCGGCAGCGGGCCTTTTTCGCTCACAGGCCAGCCCAACGCCATGGGGGGGCGTGAAATGGGCTACATGGGGCCGGGTCTGCCGGGGCAGCGCTCGCTGCTGAACGAGGCCGACCGTGCCCACACCGAAGCGCTGTGGAACATCCCCAAGGGCAGCCTGCGTGAGGAAGGCAACGCCGGCACCCTCGACCTGTTCCAGCAGATGCGCAAGGGTGCCATCAAGGCCTGCTGGATCATCTGCACTAACCCGGTGGCCAGCGTCGCCAACCGTCAGCAGGTGATCGAAGGCCTGCAAGCGGCCGAGCTGGTGATTGCCCAGGACGCCTTCCTCGACACCGAAACCAATCGCTATGCCGACCTGCTGCTGCCCGCTGCGCTGTGGGCAGAAGGCGAGGGGGTGATGATCAATTCCGAGCGCAACCTCACGCTGATGCCCAAGGCTGTGGATGCCCCCGGCCAGGCGTTGCCCGACTGGCAGATCATCGCCCGGGTGGCCTGCGAAATGGGCTTTGCCGAAGGCTTCGGCTACACCAGTGCCGAGCAGGTGTACGAAGAACTGCAGCGCTTCCATAACCCCCAGACTGGCTACGACCTGCGCGGCGCCAGCTATTCGCAGTTGCGCCAACAACCTCTGCAATGGCCCTGTGCGCCCGACCAGGACGAAGCGCGCCATCCGATCCGCTACCTGAGCGCCGACGGTGTGCGCTTTCCCACAGCCAGCGGCAAGGCGCGCTTCTTCGCCCGTCCGCACATGCCGCCAGCGGAACTGCCGGACGACGACTACCCGCTGGTGCTCAACACCGGCCGCTTGCAGCACCAGTGGCACACCCTGACCAAGACCGGCAAGGTGCCGACCCTGAACAAGCTCAATCCGGGGCCGTTCATCCAGATCCACCCCCTGGACGCCGAGCGCCTGGGCATTGGCGAGGCCGATCAGGTGCAGATCAGCTCGCGCCGCGGCAAGGCCGTGCTGCCCGCGCAGATCAGCTCGAACGTGCGCCCGGGTGACTGTTTCGCGCCGTTTCACTGGAATGACGTCTACGGTGAGCACTGGGCGATCAATGCCGTGACCAGCGACGCCATCGATCCCATTTCTCAGCAGCCAGAATTCAAGTTCACTGCCGTGGCGCTGCAGCGGGTCGGCTCGCCGAAAATCGCCGTGCTCGACCTCGACCAGACGCCGGCCATCGACATGCCCAAGGACACTGCCCCTATGCCGACTTCCGCCCTGGCCCGCCTGTTGGGGCTCGATGAGCACCTGGAACTGGCGCTGCTGGCCGATGAGCAGCTTTACCTGCAAGGCTATCTGCTGGGCCTGCGCAGTGCCCAGGCGCTGGATGGGGTGCCCTGTTTGCCCAGCAGCGCGCCACTCGCCCCGGCGAAACGGCTGATGGTCGATGGCCTGTTGGCCGGGCTGTACGCTCGAACGGCGACGCTCCCGCAGCCTTCGCCGCCGCCCGGCAAGCCTGGCGTGCTGGTGCTCTGGGCCTCCCAGACCGGCAATGCCCAGGCATTGGCCGAGCGCTGTGCCCAGGGCCTGCGTGATCGCGGTGAAAGTGTGCTGCTGCGGGGCATGGACGAGGTCTCGCTGGCCGAACTCAGCGGCGCCAGTCGGGCCGTGCTGGTGACCAGCACTTTTGGTGATGGCGACGCGCCGGACAACGCCAGCGGGCTTTGGGCCGCGCTGCAAAGTGACCAGGCCCAGGCCCAGGTCTGCGCCCAGCTGCGTTATGCGGTGCTGGCCTTGGGCGACTCCAGCTACGATCAGTTCTGCGGCTTTGGCCGCAAGCTCGACGAGCGCCTGCACAGCCTGGGCGGGCAACGCCTGCTGGCCCGAATCGAGTGCGAGCCGGACGATCAGGAACCGGCCCAGCAGTGGTTGCAGGCCCTCAACCTGGCGTTGGGCAACGCCCCGGCGCCAGTCGAGTCGCCTGCCGCCGAAGCGCCGCTGTACAGTAAGAAAAGACCGTGGCTGGCCAAGGTTCTGCACAATCAGGTGCTCAACGCCGAAGGTGCTGAAAAGGAAATCCGCCAGGTGGTGTTCGATCTCAAGGACAGCGGCCTAACCTATGAAGCCGGCGACGCGCTGGGGGTATGGCCAAGCAACTGCATGAGCCTGGTCGAGGAGCTGCTCGCCAGCCTTGGCCTGGACAGCAGCCAGCGGGTGTTTCTCAAGGATCACGGCGAGCAACCTTTGGCCGTGGCGCTGCACAAGCATCTGGACATCACCCGCATTACCCCGGACTGGCTGGCGCTCATCGCCCAGCGCAGCGGCGATCCGTTGCTCAACCATCTACTCGAACCCTGCCAGGCCCACGAACTGAAGGACTGGCTATGGGGACGGCAGCTCATCGACCTGCTCGAAGCGTTCCCGTTGCAGTTGCACGTCGAGGAACTGCTCGGTCTGCTCAAGCCGTTGCAGCCGCGCCTGTACTCCATCAGCTCGAGTGCGCGCAGCCATCCCCATGAGGTGCACATCACGGTTTCGACCGTGCGCTACCACTGCGGCGAGCGGGTGCGTAGTGGTTTGTGCTCCGGGTTTCTGGCGGACCGCTCGGCACCGGTACTGGTACCGATCTTCGTGCAGAAGTCGGCGCATTTCAGGGTGCCTGGCCGTAGCGAGCTGCCGATGATCATGGTCGGGCCGGGCACCGGGGTGGCGCCGTTTCGGGCCTTCGTGCAGGAGCGTCAGGCGTTGGGTCATGAGGGCGCCAACTGGCTGTTGTTCGGCGAGCAGCGGGCCGCTCACGACTTCTATTATCAGGACGAGTGGCAGGGCTGGTTGCGCAGTGGTCACCTGCATCGCCTGGACACCGCGTTCTCCCGAGACCAGCAGGCCAAGGTCTATGTGCAGGACCGTCTGCGCGAGCAGGGCGCCGAGGTGTGGCGCTGGCTGCAGCAGGGTAGCCACTTTTATGTCTGCGGTGACGCCAGTCGCATGGCCCGTGACGTCGACGCAGCGTTGAAGGAGGTGGTGGCGGAGCATGGCGGCATGAGCCGGCAGGAGGCCGAAGCCTATGTGGCCCAGATGGGCCGCGATAAACGTTATGTGCGGGATGTGTATTGAACCGAAAGGGTGCGAGGGTGCACTGGGTTGGGTCGGTTTTGGATGCTATCGCGGGCAGAGCCCGCTCCCACAGGGGCACAGGGTGTGGCCGGAATCCCCTGTGGGAGCGGGCCCTGCCCGCGATAGCGTCCGCATTGACACCCATCTCCCACCTTGGCACGCAACCTGCTTTTCAACCTGCAAGTCCCCGTGATCACCGTCGATCACCCACAGGACACACAACACTAGAACACCAGGCAAAGGCGCCTGGAGCTTCGGCTCCAGGCGTTTTTTTTTGCATTTTTTTTGTCTGGCACCGTGATCGGCCCGGAGAACCTGATATGAATTCAATCGTCACCCTCAAGCCGCGGCAACGTCTGATCGTGGTCGGCAACGGTATGGTCGGCCATCACTGCGTCGAGCAACTGATCGAGCGGGGCGCCGTGGCGCGCTACGACATTCATGTGTTCGGTGAAGAGCGTCAGCGTGCCTACGATCGCGTGCACCTGTCCGAATATTTCAGCGGTTCCTGCGCCGAGACGCTCGCCCTGGGTGATGCCCAGCTCTACGCCGATCATGGCGTCACCCTGCACCTGAGCCAGGCCGTGCTGGAGATCGATCGCGATCGCCGCGAAGTGGTCACCGCTGGCGGACGCCACGCCTACGACGTACTGGTACTGGCCACCGGCTCCTATCCCTTCGTGCCCCCCATCAGTGGCAGTGAAGGCAATGCCCGCCTGGTTTACCGCACCCTGGACGACCTCGACGCCATCCGCGCGGCTGCGACCGGTGCCCGTCGCGGTGTGGTGGTCGGTGGCGGCCTGCTCGGTCTGGAAGCGGCCAACGCCTTGAAGTCCCTGGGCCTGGAAGCCCATGTGGTCGAGTTCGCGCCGCGATTGATGCCGGTGCAACTGGATGCTGATGGCGGCGCGGCGCTGCGTGCGCAAATCGAAGCCTTGGGCGTCGGCGTGCACACTTCGCGTGCCACCCAAGCGGTGGTGGCCGGTGACGAGTACCGCTACCGCATGAACTTCGACGGCGGCGAGTTTCTGGAGACCGACTTGATCGTGTTCTCCGCCGGCATCCGTCCGCAGGACGCCCTGGGCCGCAGCAGTGGCTTGGAGATCGCCCCGCGCGGCGGTGTCGTCATCGATGAACACTGCCGCACCAGCGACGCTCAGGTTTACGCCATCGGCGAATGCGCGTCATTCAATGGCAGTATCTTCGGCCTGGTTGCCCCCGGCTACACCATGGCACGCAACGTCGCCGCTGCGCTGGCGGGCGAAGCCCCGACCGCGTTCACCGGCGCCGACATGTCGACCAAGCTCAAGTTGCTGGGCGTGGATGTGGGCTCCATCGGCGACGCTCATGCTGCCACCCCCGGTGCCAAGAGCTATCGTTTCATCGACGAAGCCGGCGCGGCTTATCGTCGTCTGGTAGTGGATGCCGAGGGCAAGCGGGTATTGGGCGCAGTGCTGGTGGGCGACAACAGCTACTACGACACCTTGCTGCAGTACGCCCAGAACGGCATCGCCTTGCCGGCAGATCCGGCGTCGTTGATTCTGCCGCTGTCCGACGGCGCCCCAGTGCTGGGTGCCGACGCGTTGCCGGACACGGCCACTGTCTGTTCGTGCCACAACGTCAGCAAGGGCGCCATCTGCTCGGCCATCGACAGCGGCTGTGGCGACCTGGCCACGCTCAAGACGCAGACCAAGGCGTGCACCGGCTGCGGCGGTTGTGGCGCGTTGCTCAAGCAGGTGTTCGAACATGAACTGATCGCCCGCGGCGTAGCGGTGGACAAAAGCCTGTGCGAACACTTCGCCTTCACCCGCCAGGAGCTGTATGCCCTGGCGCGGGTCGAGGGTATCCAGAGTTTCGAGCAGATGCTGGCCAAACACGGTCGTGGGCAGGTGGGTTGCGATACCTGCAAACCAACCGTGGGCAACATCCTCGCGTCGTGCTGGAACCAGCCGATCATGGACCCTTCCCTGGTGCCGTTGCAGGACACCAACGACACCTTCATGGCCAACATGCAGAAGAACGGCACCTACTCGGTGGTGCCGCGTATTCCGGGCGGTGAAATCACCCCCGACAAGCTGATTGCGATTGGCGTCGTGGCGAAGAAATATGACCTGTACACCAAGATCACCGGTGGGCAGCGCATCGATTTGTTCGGCGCCCAGTTGCATGAGCTTCCTGAGATCTGGAGCGAGTTGATCGCGGCGGGTTTCGAGACCGGTCATGCCTACGGCAAGTCCACCCGCACGGTGAAGTCATGCGTGGGCAGCACCTGGTGTCGCTACGGTGTGCAGGACAGCGTGGCCATGGCCCTGCGTATCGAGGACCGCTACAAGGGGCTACGTTCGCCGCACAAGCTCAAGTTCGCCGTGTCGGGCTGCACCCGCGAGTGCGCCGAGGCGCAGAGCAAGGACATCGGCGTGATCGCCACGGAGAATGGCTGGAACCTGTATGTCTGCGGCAATGGTGGCATGCGCCCGCGCCACGCCGAACTGTTCGCCACCGATCTGGACGACGAGACGCTGATTCGCTACATCGACCGGGTGCTGATGTTCTACATCCGTACGGCCGACAAGCTGCAGCGTACCTCGGTGTGGCGAGAGAACCTGGAAGGCGGCCTGGAATTTCTCAAGGAGGTCGTGCTGCACGACAGCCTGGGGTTGGGCGCTGAACTGGAAGCGCAGATGCAGTGCGTGGTCGATCGGTATGAATGTGAATGGGCCAACGCCTTGAAAGACCCGGAAAAGCTCAAGCGCTTCCGCACCTTCGTCAACGACAAGCGCGCTGACCCAGGGGTGCAGTTCGTCAAGGAGCGTGGCCAGCGGCGGCCGGCCCAGGCAGGCGAAGTGGTGATGATCCCGGTTATCGAGGAGGTGGTGTGATGCAGACGACGAGTGCAGTGCAGGCCATGGCCTGGCAATGGGTGTGCGACCGCCAGGACCTGATCGCCAATTCAGGGGTGGTGGTGTGGTTCGACGGCGCCCAGGTAGCGCTGTTCTACCTGCCCGAGGCGGGGGAGGGTGGGGTGCTGCACGCGATCGACAATCATGACCCGCAATCGGGTGCCAATGTGATTGGGCGTGGCATCGTCGGCTACCTGCAAGGGGAGTTGGTGGTGGCGGCGCCGCTGTACAAGCAGCATTATTGTTTCAGTGATGGCCGCTGTCTGGAGTCGCCGCAGGAGAAGATCCGTGTCTGGCCGGTGCGCTTGGCTGGCGATGGTGTGGAGATCGGGGTGGTTTGAGGGTGTCCAGGCGGGCCTCTTCGCGGCTGCACGCCGCTCCTACAGGGTGAAGGCAGGCAGGGGCATCCGGGGCGGGGCGGGGCGAATGCGGGTCATGCGGGGTGGTGGCGTACGCGGACCATGCCGGATCGGGCGCCCGTGGGTTCATGTGGGATCAGGGTAAACGGTGAGCCCTTGTAGGAGCGGCGTGCAGCCGCGAAGGGGCCCGCCCAGCCACCGCCAAACCCACCACTTGCCACCCCAGCAAATCCCATGGCCCAATGCTACGATTGGCGCCATGAACCTCGACACTCGCATCAAATTCCGTCATCTGCTGTGCTTTCTCGAAATCGCTCGCCAGAGCAGTTTCGCCAAGGCAGCGGACGCGTTGTCCATCAGCCAGCCGGCGATCTCCAAGACCCTTAAGGAACTGGAAGACCTGCTGCAGACTCGCCTGTTCGACCGCGACAAGAGCGGGGTCGAGCTGACGCCCGCCGGGGTGCGCTTCATGCGCTACGCCGGCCCCTGCGTCCAGGCCTTGCGTGACGGCGTCAGTACCTTGCGCGGCGAACCCGATGAGGCGCCTCAGGTGCGTATCGGAGTGCTGTCCACCGTGGAAAGCCAGCTGCTGCCCGAAGTGCTGTGCCGTCTGCACGGGCGCCATGCTGCGCTAGTGGTCAGTGTCGCGACCGGGCCGGGGTCTTACCTGTTGTCGCAACTGCATGTCGGCGACCTTGACCTGGTCATCGGTCGCATGACCGACAGCCCGCAGATCCAGGGGCTGGCTTTCGAGCATCTGTACAGCGAATCCATGACGCTGGTGGTGCGCCCGGGGCATCCGCTGCTGGCCACGGTCCGGATCGAGCCCGAATGGGTCGGCGGCTACCCGCTGGTGCTGCCGCTGGCCGGGACCACCATTCGCAAGCATGCCGACAGCCTGTTCGTGCAGTGCGCCATCGAGCCCTCGCCCCAGCGTCTGGAGACCCTCTCGCCAACCTTGAGCCGCCGCTATGTACAAAGCAGCGACGCCATCTGGGTGGCGCCCCGTGACGCGGTGCTGCTGGATATCGGCCGTGGCGAGTTGTGCGAGCTGGAACTGGGCGTGCAGGAACCGGGCGGGTCGGTGGGGATCTGCAGCAATGCAGCGCTGCCGATGGCGCTGCCGGCGCAGTGGTTGTGTGAAGTGGTGCGAGAGGTGGCAGCGGAGTATCGACGCCGGTGAATGATGGGCTGCCGGGGCTGACGCATCGCGGGCTTTGGCGGCGATAGGCCCCGCCAGCACACCACATCCCATGACACAAATTTCATGCGCATCGCCGACACCCCTCTGGCACGGACTTTCCTTTTGCTGTCCTGAACTTATCTGCTTTTTGCCCCTCTCATGCCGGTAGCCATTGGTCGTGATCGCCTGATAAGCTCGCGGCTTTACTCGATTGCCCATATTGGCGCATGAACAAGGAAATAGCATGAAACAGCATCGGTTGGCGGCGGCGGTTGCCTTGGTCACTCTGGTTCTGGCGGGTTGCGACTCCCAAACCAGCAGCGTCGAGCTCAAAACCCCGGCGCAAAAAGCTTCCTACGGCATTGGCCTGAACATGGGCAAGAGCCTGGCCCAGGAAGGCATGGACGACCTCGATTCCAAGGCTGTGGCCCTGGGCATCGAAGATGCGGTCGGCAAGAAAGAGCAGAAAATCAAGGACGACGACCTCGTCGCCGCCTTCGCCGATCTGCAGAAACGTGCCGAAGAACGCATGACCAAGATGAACGCCGAAGCCGAATCGGCCGGCAAGAAGTTCCTCGAGGAAAACGGCAAGAAGGAAGGCGTGGTCACTACCGCATCCGGCTTGCAGTACCAGATCGTCAAGAAAGCCGAAGGCGCTCAGCCCAAGCCTACCGACGTGGTGACCGTTCACTACGAAGGCAAGCTGATCGACGGCAAGGTGTTCGACAGCTCCATCGAGCGTGGCGCGCCGATCGACCTGCCGGTCAGCGGTGTGATTCCTGGGTGGGTCGAAGGCCTGCAACTGATGCACGTGGGCGAGAAGGTCAAGCTGTTCATCCCGGCCGACCTGGCCTACGGCGCCCAGAGCCCGAGCCCGACCATTCCGGCCAACTCGGTACTGGTATTCGATCTGGAACTGATCGCCATCAAGGACCCAGCCAAGGCTGCGGCCGATGCGGGCGCCCAGGCTGACGAAGCCGAAGAAGCCCCGGCCAAGTAAGCTTTCCTCGCACCACCAAAAACGCCCCGTGCCCACGGGGCGTTTTTTTTGAACCCCACTTCAGCCCTACAGTCCACCTTAGGACCGGCCCACGCCGCCGATACGGTTTCAGGGGTTTTTTATGTGAGTAAAAAACGCCCGATTTGAGCCTGCCCCTTGAGCGCTGGGGCTTTGGGGCGGTAAAAGTGTCTCTGTTCACAAGGTTATCCACAAATACTGTGGATAACCTTCGTTTCCATTTTCAGGCCTGGAGGGTCAATGAAAGCACCCTGGAATTTCACTCGCTTCCTGCCCATTGCCGAGCGGTTGCTGAGCCGCGGTCGCCTGCCGGCCTTGATTTTTGCCGTGGCGCGCAAGGGCAAGGGTTACCGCCTCGGCGCCTTGAAAGAGGATGTACAACTGCTGCAAGCCCTTTGCCTGGCCTACTGGCGAGGCGAATACCGCAATATCAGTCCAAAAGCATTGGTGTCCATCGTGGCGGGCCTGATCTATTTCGTCAGCCCTATCGATGCGATTCCCGACTGGCTGCTGGGCGTAGGGATGCTCGATGACATTGCCGTATTGGCTTGGGTAATGAAAACCTTGTCCGACGAGCTCGACAGTTTTCGCGCCTGGCGCCACCGCCAGTCGCCGGAAAAATTGCGCATCGTCGAGCGGCTTCCGGCCAGTGAAGGTGAGTTGGAGCTGGAAAAGTCCCATCGCTGAAGCCTTTGTAAGCAAGTGAACACATGCGCGTCCCCGCTGTCGTCAATCCCCTGTTAATATTATTGGCATAACGACTATGCCAACTGATCACAATTGGTAACTCTACAGGGGGTTGCACATGGATATTCAGGTCATCAGCCGCGACGGCCAGCCGGAATATGCGGTGGTACCGTGGGAGCGCTATCAGCAGTTGCTCAAAGCAGCAGGCGTGGCTCAAGCGCCTGCGGCGACGCTGGAAGCCGCACCGACTGAAGCCGGCAGCGCGGAACTTCCCCACTTCGCAGCGCTGCGCGATCTACGCGAAGACAAAGGTCTTGCCATCGACAAGCTGGCCCGGGCCGTGGGTATCAGCCCGTCCTATCTGAGTATGATCGAAAGCGGTGAGCGCGAGCCGGACGCCGCTATCAGGCGTAGCCTGGCGTGGGAGTTGGGGGTCCCGGGCTGGAGAGCGGCCTCATGAGCGTGCGCATCAGTCGCCAGCAGTGGGATGGTCTGTTGAGCGAACTCGATCACGCCCGGCGCCAACGTCACCTGCTGACCTATCGCGCATTGCTCGAACGCCTGCAATTGCCGACCCCCGCGATGCAGACCCTCACGGCGGCCCTCGAACACCTAGCGGTGATCGATGCCAAAGCCGATCAGCCGTTGCGCAGTTCCTTGGTGATCAGCCAGGGCGCCAGCCGCCTGCCACGCACCGGGTTTTTTGAGTGTGTGGAGAAGCTGGGGCGTTTTTCCGGGCCTTCCGATGGTGTGGCAGCGGCGTCGTGGCATGCTTCGGAAGTGGTGCGGGTGTTCGAATACAGCTACCCGGAGCAGTGTGCCTCGTAGGGCTTGATACCGCGGCGCCCCCATCGCGGGTAGAACCCGCTCCCACCCAATTCGCGCCGCCGCAGCGGCCTGCAGTAGCCAGTTTCCAAGCCTGGCACAGATCATTATGGGAGCAGGTTCTACCCGCGATGGCACCACCCAGGTCCCAAGCCTGGCACAGATCCCTGTGGGAGCGGGTTCTACCCGCGATGGGATCATCCCAGTCCCAAGCCTGGCACAGATCCCTGTGGGAGCAGGTTCTACCCGCGATGGCACCACCCCGGTCCCAAGCCTGGCATAGATCCCTGTGGGAGCAGGTTCCACCCGCGATGGCACCACCCCGGTCCCAGGCCTGGCACAGATCCCTGTGGGAGCGGGTTCTACCCGCGATGGGACCGCCTCGGTATCAGGCCGGAACTGCCATTTCCGTGTCGATCACATGCACACTGTACCCCAACACTTCCTTGGCCAGATGCTTGGCCTCTGAAGCCATCTCCGCCAGTTGGCTGCCGTCCAGCCGGGCGCAGGCGTCGGGCCGCAGGTGCACCACACCAATAGACAGCGACAACAGATCGAATTCCTGACGTTGCCCCTGACGGTTATGGGACACAAACCGCCCGGCTTCGATATGTTCAGGCCGATAAAAACGCCGGCACTGAATCTGAAAGTCTTCCTGCAGTTGGGTCAATCGGCGGCACCAGTCACTGGGGTTCATCACCAACATGAAATCATCGCCGCCGATATGCCCGACGAAATCCCTGCTCGGGTCCACCCGCTCGCTCAGGCACTGGGCCAGGCACAACAACACTTCATCTCCACGCCCGTAGCCATAGATATCGTTGAAAGGCTTGAAGCTGTCGATGTCGACGTAGCAGATGATCGCCTCGCGACGCTGTTGCAACAGCCGCGTCAAGCACTGCTGGATCGGCACGTTACCCGGCAACAAGGTGAGCGGATTGGCATACCGTGCCTGCTGGATCGTCAGCTCGGTAATCAACTTCAGGACATCGATGACTCGGCCAAGCCCCAGGTATTCACCATTCTGGGTAATGATGAAATCTTCTTCGATGCGCTGCCGCGCCCGGCTGGTGAGCAGACGGCTGACTTGCTGCAAAGACTGAGCGATGTCCACGGCGAGAAAATCGTCGCTCATCAAGCGGCTGATGGGCTTGCGGGCGAACAGATCGGTGGCAAAGGGCTTGAGCAGCGCATCCGACAACGAATGGCGATGGACGATGCCACACGGATGATCGTCGGGGCCCAACACCGCCAGCGAGTTGAGATTGGCTTGGCGACGTAACGCCTCCAACACCTCGGCGGTGGGCGTGTCACGATTGACCGCCGCTTGCTCGTTGATCAGGGCACTCAGGTCACTGCCTTCCTCGTTCAGCGATGGGTTGCTGCTGTCCTGCCGCGGGATCATGCGCCGGGCATCACGCGGCGGGTTTTCCTGAGGTCGGCAGAGCAAATAGCCCTGCACCAGATCGACGCCCATTTCAGTCAGTACGGCCAGCTCTTCGATCAGCTCGATGCCTTCGGCGATTACCTGCGCGCGAGAGGCTTTGGCGATCTGCAGGATGGAACCGACGAACTCGCGTTTGACGGCGTCCTGGTGAATGCCATCGATGAAATGGCGGTCGATCTTCACGTAGTCCGGACGCAGTTCGGACCACAGGCGCAGGCTGGAGTAACCGGCACCCAGATCATCCAGGGCGATCGAGAAGCCCATGGCGCGATAGTGATGCAGGGCATTGAACAGCAGTTGAAAGTCATCGGTGGGTGTCTGTTCGGTCAGCTCTATGACCACCTGGCTGGGCGCGATACCGAAGCGTTGCAGCAGTTGCAGGGTACGGCCGTTTTGGTGCAGTGGCTCGAGCAGGGATTCGGGCGAAACGTTGAGGAACAGCTTGCCGACCAGGCGCTGCTCGCTGAAGCGCCGGCAGGCGGTCTCGCGGCAGGCGAATTCCAGCTCATTGAGCTGGCCGGCCTGACGGGCCACGGCGAACAGGTTGATGGGCGAGTGCAAGGGGCTGTTCGACGGGCCGCGACTGAGCGCTTCCTAACCGAGGATCTGCCGCTGCGACAGCGAGACGATGGGCTGGAACAGGCTGTGCAGACTTCCTTGGGCGAGAATCATGCCCAGTGCGCTGAGCTGTTCGGTGATGGTCATCGGGTCGCTACCTTGGGTGCAGGGGTTGATTTGAGTGATGCGTGGGCAGGCCCCCTCACTACCCAAACCACACACAAAAAAAGGCCCGCTGTTCTCACAGCGGGCCCCTATTTCACGACAGCTTGATGACTATTTGATGACTAAAGTGCCATCACCTCATCAATGTTTCGCCACCGACGTGTTCAGCTTCAGGTAGTCGAGCAGGATGCGTCCGGTCTCGGCCAGGTAGGCGTCGTCCTCCGGCTTGGTCTTCTCCGGATCGGCGCCCAGCGCCTCCTCATCCTCTTTCTTCAGTTCCTTGAGCGGCTCTTCGCCCTTGGCCTTGCGCCGGGTGTTTTCCAGCGCCAGTTGCTTGGCCTCGATGTCGGTGTGCTGGGCACGCCGGTCGGCTTCGTTGAGGCTCACGGTCTTCTCTTTCATCAGTTGCTCGGCCAGGGCCAGGCGGTCACGGATGTAGATGAACTCGGGATCCTTCACGGTGCGCGCATCGTGGTCGGCGGTCAGTTGCGCCAGGTACGGCTTGAACGGATCGCTGGCCGGCTTGATGGCCGGGCGGATGGTGTCCCACGGCATCGCTTCGGGAAGGGCGCTTTCGCCGATTTCCTTGGTGTCGATGATCGATGGGTAGCCGATATCCGGCAGCACGCCCTGGTGCTGGGTGCTCTGCCCGGACACGCGATAGAACTTGGCCAGGGTCAGTTTCAGCTCGCCATGGTTCAGCGGCTGGATGGTTTGCACCGTGCCTTTGCCGAAGGTCTGGCCGCCGATGATCAGCGCCCGGTGGTAGTCCTGCATGGCACCGGCGAAAATCTCCGAAGCCGACGCCGACAGGCGGTTGACCAGCAACGCCATCGGACCTTTGTAGAACGCCCCTGGGTTTTCGTCTTCGAGCACATCGACGCGACCGTCGGCGTTGCGCACCAATACTGTCGGGCCTTTCTCGATGAACAGGCTGGTCAGCTCGGTGGCTTCCTGCAGTGAGCCGCCGCCGTTGTTGCGCAGGTCGATGACCACGCCGTCGACTTTCTCTTTCTGCAGTTCGGTGAGCAGTTTCTTCACGTCACGGGTGGTGGACTTGTAGTCCGGGTCGCCGGCGCGGAACGCCTTGAAGTCCAGATAGAACGCGGGGATCTCGATCACGCCCAGCTTGTAGTCGCGACCATTTTCCTTGAGGTTGAGGATCGACTTCTTCGCCGCCTGCTCCTCGAGTTTGACCGCCTCGCGGGTGATGGACACGATCTTGCTGGTCTGATCGTTCGGCGCGTTGGTGTGCGGGATCACTTCCAGGCGCACGGTGGAACCCTTGGGCCCGCGGATCAGCTTGACCACTTCGTCCAGGCGCCAGCCGACCACGTCGACCATTTCCTTGTCACCCTGGGCGACACCGATGATCTTGTCGGCAGGCGCGACCTGCTTGGTCTTGTCCGCAGGGCCGGCCGGCACCAGGCGCACGATCTTGACCTGGTCGTTGTCGCTCTGCAGCACGGCACCGATACCTTCGAGCGAGAGGCTCATGTTGATATCGAAGTTTTCCGCGTTGTCCGGCGACAGGTAATTGGTGTGGGGATCGTAGGACTGGGCGAAGGTATTGATGTAAGCCTGGAAGATATCTTCGGCGCGGGTCTGATCGAGGCGCGCGAGCTGGTTCTTGTAGCGCTTGGTCAGGGTTTCCTGGATCTGCTTGGAGTCTTTGCCAGCGATCTTCTGGCGCAGCACCTCGTCCTTGACGCGCTTGCGCCACAGGTCGTCCAGTTCGGCACTGTTCTTCAGCCACGGAGCGTCCTTGCGGTCGACCAGCAAGGTTTCCTTGGCGGTGAAGTCGATTTTGTCGACGCCCTTGTCCAATTCGGCCAGGGCGAAATCCAGACGTGCCTTGACTCGGTCCAGGTAGCGTTTGTACATGACAAAGCCCGGGTCCAGGTTGCCGCTCTTGAGGAAGTCGTCGAACTGCGTCTTCCACTTGTCGAATTCGGCGATGTCTGCGGCGGTGAAATAACTGCGCGATGGATCAAGCAGCTTGATGTAGCTGTCATAGATGATGACCGAGCGGGCATCGTTCAACGGCGGTTTGCTGTAGTGGTGGCGCTTGAGCAACTCAACGACGTTGAGGCTGGCCACTACTTCATCGCGATCCGGCTGAAGTTTGTCCCAGCTGTTGGCGGCGAAACTGCTGGCAGACATCGACAGGGTGCCGAGGCCGATGCACAGCGCCAGGGCACTGCTAGGAATGAAATGCTTCATGCTGATTCGCCGTTGGGGCAATTGATAACGCATATTAGGCCGTCTTTGAATTCGCCGGTTCCGTTGAAGCCGGACATAATGCGAAAAGCCCGGTGCCAAGGCGCCGGGCTCAGTCATGACTCAACTATGGAGGCACCGTGAAGGCATTGCAAGGCGTTGAAGGACATGTGGAGTGGCTTGAGCAACCGTGCCCGAACTGTGACGTAGGTCAAGTGAAGATTAAGGTCGCCGCAGCGGGTCTCAATCGCGCCGACCTCCTGCAACGCGCCGGGCTCTACCCGCCGCCGCCCGGTGCCAGCGATATCCTCGGCCTGGAATGCGCCGGGGTGATCAGCGAGGTGGGCGCAGGCTCTTCGTGGCAAGTGGGTGACCGCGTCTGTACCTTGCTCGCCGGCGGCGGGATGGCCGAAGAGGTGGTGGTGGACGGTCGTCACGTGTTGCCGGTGCCGGAAGGCTTGAGCCTGCACGAAGCAGCGGGCATCGTCGAAGTGTACGCGACCGTCTGGCTGAACCTGTTCCAATTGGCAGACCTGCAGCCGGGCGAGAAGGTGTTGCTGCACGCCGGTGCCAGCGGCATCGGTTCGGCCGCCATCCAGCTGTGCAAGGCGTTTGGCAATCCCACCTGGGTAAGCGTCGGCTCGGCCGAACGCCTGGCCTATTGCGAGGCGCTGGGTGCCCAGGGCGGGGTAGTGCGCGGCGACGGCCTGGACGGGTTGAAGGACTTCGGTCCGTTCGATGTGATCCTCGATCCGGTGGGCGCCAATTACAGCGAGACCAACCTCAAGGTCATCGCCCTGGACGGTCGTTGGGTGCTGATCGGCCTGATGGGCGGGCGTGAGGCCCAACTGGACCTGGCCCAGGTGCTGGGCAAGCGCGTGCATCTGCTGGGCTCGACGCTGCGCAGTCGCAACGATCAGTTCAAGGCGGATCTGCTCAGCGATCTGGGGCAGCATGTGTGGCCGCTGTTTGCCGAAGGGCGGTTGAAGTCACAACTGGCTCGGACGTTTCCGATCAGCGATGCCGAGGCGGCTTTCGATGAGCTGGCGGGGAATCAGATTTCCGGGAAGGTGGTGTTGGTGATCGATGAGAGCTTGAGTTGAGGGTGGGGTGGGCTGGGTGTCCGGGGGTTTTGTGGTGGATGGTCCCCTCACCCCAGCCCTCTCCCTGAGGGAGAGGGAGCTAAAAGCAGATCACGTATATCTGTAGCGCCGCCGTACTGCTCCCTCTCCCTGGGGGAGAGGGGGCTAAAAGCAGATCGCGTATATCTGTAGCGCCGCCG
>NZ_DFUE01000027.1:48471-70497 GCF_002379585.1 Pseudomonas sp. UBA4194 | reverse complement strand
GCGTGGCGCCGCAGGCTGGGCGCTGGCCACAGGGCGCGCGGGGGCGGCGGCCGGCGTGGCGGTGGTGCCCTGCAGCGAAGCGGCACCCTCGCCCACCAGCACGAACAGGTCGTTACCCTGCACGCGCGTGCTGTAGGGGGCCAGCTTGGTCAGGTTGACGATGACCCGCGTGCGATCGGTCGCCTCGACCACCACCACGCTGCGGGCGTTGCCCACGCCCAGGTCACGGCTGCGCGAGCCCAGCTGATTGGTCACGCCGGGCAAGTCCAGGGCGATGCGCGCCGGCTGCTCGGTGGTGTACCCGCGCGGGGCCGTGACCGGTCCGTCGAAGGACAGCTTGAGTTCCACTCGATCACCCGGCAGCGCCGCGACATCGAGTGTCTTCAAGTTTGCCGCGATGGCAGTCGGCGAGAGCAACGCTATCCATAGCGAAATGCCGAAGGCTGAGAGAATCCTGTTCATTGTCGAGTTCCACCAAGCATGCTTTGACCCAAGCCCATTACGAGCGCTCTTTCAGCGGGATGGTGCGAGGCCGCTCCAACCAACCACCTTCCCCGTCGGGAACCAGCTCAACGACGTCGACCTGGGCATCGGTGATGGAAATGATCCGTCCGTCATTGCGCCCCAGATAATCGCCGACTTTCATGCGATGCACACCACCGGCCCCACGCATCAGGGCAAAGCGCCCCGCCTCGTTGCCCAATGTGCCCACCATCTCGAACTCTTCGATGTTGAAGCCTTCGAGGAACTGCTTGACCCGCGTTTCATCCGGCTTGATCAGCTTCGAGCCCTTGGGCCGGTTGACCTGCTCGACCTTGATCGGCGGTTGAAACGGACTGCGCAAGGCCGCCGCTTCATAGTTGAACGCCTGGTACGGCGCAAAGCGCGGTATCGGCTCGATCTTGCCCTTTGGCCGCGCCTTGACTTCGGCCATGAACGCGTCCAGATCGGAAAAATCACCGCTGCCGCACCCTGCCAGCATCAGCATGCACATCATCAGGCCTGCACCGAAAACTGCCTTCATTTCGCCTGCCCCTGCGGCTGCGCTGCAGCCTGGCCGGGCGCCGCCGTGGCGCCTGGCAGGCCCTGATCATTGTAGCGGTAGGTCTTGGCCAGAATATTCATGCGCAGCTGGGTATTGCTGCCCTTGGCGTCCGCGGCCTTGACCTCGAAGTCGTGCAGCGTGACGATTCGCGGCAGGCTGGCCACGCCACTGACGAACGTCGCCAGATCGTGGTAGGTGCCGGTCACTGTAATCTGTATCGGCAGCTCGATGTAGAACTGCTGGGTGACTTCCGGCAGCAGCTTGATTTCCTCGAATTCAAGCCCCGAGCCCAACCCGGTGCGGGTGATGTCTTCGAGCAGGCCCGGCACTTCGGTGTCGCTGGGCAACTGGCGTAGCATGGCGCCGAAGGAGGTTTCCATCTCCTTCATCTGCTCGGTGTAGGTCTCCAGGTTCGCCGCCTGGAAGGCCTTGGTGGAGAACTGCTCCTTCAAGGTGACTTCCTGGTCGGCCTGGGATTGCAGCTCGGCTTCGAGATCGGAGATATGGAAGTTGTAGCCCAGCCCCAGAATCAGGGCCAACAGCAGCACCCCGGCAATGACCTTCACCGCACCCGGCCAGGAACCGATGTTGTTCAGGTTCAGCTCGCTGAGCTCGACCTTGCGCAGGTTTTCCATCCACTGGGAAACGTTCATTTGCTGTCGCTCCCCTCTTCCACCGGCGCGGTCTGGCGAACGGTCAGCTGGAAGGTGTTGGCGCCATCCATGTCGCCGCTGGTATTCGCCTTGACCTCACCCAGCACCGGCGCTTCGAGCCATGGCGAGGCATCGAGGTTGCGCAGCAGGTCCGAGACCCGATTGTTGGTTTGCGCGGCGCCACTGATGGCAATGCTCTTGTCGGTCATTTTCACGTCGGTAAAGTACACGCCGTCCGGCAAGGTACGGGCCATCTGGTCGAAGATGCGGCCAATGATGGGACGATTGCCCTGCAGATCCTGAATGGTCTTCATGCGTTCGAGCAATTGCTTGCGCCGCGCCTTCAACTCGCTGATGGACTTGATGCGCTGATCGAGCTTGACGATCTCGGCCTGCACATGGGCGTTGCGGGCCATCTGGGTGTCGATGGCGTTGCCGATGAACTGGTCGGCCAGAAGGATGATCGCGATAGCGCCCACGAGCACCCCGGCCATGGCCATCAGAAACTGTTTCTTGCGCTCTTCGCGCAGCTGCTCGCGCCACGGCAGCAGGTTGATCCTTGCCATCTAGTCGAAGCTCCTCAACGCCAGGCCGCAGGCGATCATCAAGGCCGGCGCATCACTGGCCAGCGCGCCGGCATTGACCTTGCTGCTCAGTGCCATGTCAGCGAACGGGTTGGCCACCAGGGTGGGCGTGCCCAGACGCTGCTGGATCAAATGGTCGAGCCCGGAAATGGAGGCCGTGCCGCCGGCGAGCATGATGTAGTCGACGTCGTTGAATTGGCCGGCGGCGAAAAAGAATTGCAGCGAACGGGAGACCTGCTGCACCACGGCATCCTTGAACGGCTGCAGCACTTCGGCGACATAGTCGTCGGGCAGGCCACCCTGCTTCTTGGCCAGGCCCGCCTCCTCGTTGGACAGGCCATAGCGGCGCTGGATCTCTTCGGTCAGCTGGCGGCCGCCGAACAGCTGTTCGCGGGTATAGATGATGCGACCGTTGTGCAGCACGCTGAGCGTGGTCATGGTTGCACCGATGTCGACCACGGCGACCGTCAGTGCCTCGCTGCCGCCGGCCAGCTGTGGCGTCAACAGGGTGAAGGCGCGTTCCAGCGCGTACGCCTCCACGTCCACCACCTTGGCCGTCAGCCCGGCCAGACCGAGCGCGGCCTCGCGGACCTCGACGTTTTCCTTGCGGCATGCCGCCAGCAGCACTTCGACGCGCTCTGCGTTGCGCGGGGAAATGCCCTGCACTTCGAAATCGATGGCGACTTCTTCCAGCGGATAGGGAATGTACTGGTCGGCCTCGACCTTGAGCTGGGTTTCCAGCTCTTCGTCGGACAGCCCGGCGTCCATCTCGATGGTCTTGGTGATCACCGCGGAACCGGCGACCGCCACGGCCACGGCCTTGGTACCGGTGCGCGCCTTGGCCAATACGCGGCTCAAGGCATGGCCCACACCCTCGAGCTCGGCAATGTTCTTCTCCACCACCGCGTTGGCCGGCAGCGGTTCGACGGCATACGACTCGACCCGAAAACGGTTGCCCGTGCGGCTCAGCTCGAGGAGCTTGACCGAGGTCGAACTGATGTCGATACCCAATAGCGAATGCGCTTTCTTGCTGAAGAGTCCAAGCACAACCGATTCCCTATTACTATCCGTGACTTACGGACCCTTTATAGTACGGAGCATTTAATAGCAGTCTTGACAGAAGCGCAAATAACGCTCAGGAGCGAAAAATGCTTATAATGCCCAGCGCTTTTTCCTGCGTTGCCACTGCGTTACCGCTTGTTGCGCTTAACCCATTCTTTTATCTGGAAATCCAAAAGCCTTGATACGCCTGCTGAAGTTTTTCTGGTGGTCTTTCCTCGCTGTCGTCTGCGGGCTGTTGCTCGTCCTGAGCGGGGCATTTCTGTATCTTAGCCCGAGCCTGCCGTCTGTCGACGCGCTCAAGAGCGTAGAGCTGCAAATCCCCCTGCGCGTATTCAGCAGTGACGGCAAGCTGATCGCGGAATTTGGCGAAATGCGCCGTTCCCCCATCAAGTTTGCCGAAATCCCGCCGCATTTCATTCAGGCGCTCCTGTCCGCCGAAGACGACAATTTCGAAAACCATTACGGCGTCGATCCCAGCAGCCTGATGCGCGCCGCCTCGCAGCTGGTGCGCAGCGGACATATTCAGACGGGCGGTAGCACCATCACCATGCAGGTGGCCAAGAACTATTTCTTGACGTCCGAGCGCAGTTTTTCGCGGAAAATCACCGAGATCCTGCTTGCCTTGCAAATCGAGCGCCAACTTACCAAAGACGAGATTCTCGAGCTCTACGTCAACAAGATCTACCTGGGTAACCGCGCCTACGGCATCGAGGCCGCAGCGCAGGTCTACTACGGCAAATCGATCCGCGACGTAAGTCTGGCGCAGATGGCGATGATCGCCGGCCTGCCCAAGGCGCCCTCGCGCTTCAATCCGCTGGCCAACCCGGTGCGCAGCAAGGAGCGCCGCGACTGGATTCTGGGCCGCATGTTCCGCCTGGGCAAGATCGACGAAGCCAGCTACAAGGCCGCCATCGGCGAACCGCTCAACGCCAGCTATCACGTGCCGACCCCTGAAGTGAACGCGCCGTGGATCGCCGAGATGGCCCGTGCCGAAATGGTCGGGCGCTATGGCAGCGACGCGTATACACAAGGCTTCAACGTCACCACCACGGTGCCCAGTGACCGCCAGGAAGACGCCAACCGCGCGATTACCGCCGGCCTGATCAGCTACGACCAGCGTCATGGCTACCGTGGTCCGGAATCACGCCTGCCGGGCAAGACCAAGGAAGCCTGGGCGCAGGAACTGACGCGCCAGCGACCGATGAACGGCCTGGAACCTGCCATCGTCACGCAAGTGGAGAAATCCGGCATTACCGTGCTGACCCGCGACAACAAGGAAGAAACGGTGGCCTGGGACAGCATGAGATGGGCCCGCCCGTTCATGAACACCAACAGCGTCGGGCGCATGCCCACCCAGCCTGCCGATGTGGCACAGATTGGCGACATGGTGCGCGTGCAGCGTCAAACCGATGGCACCCTGAAGTTCAGTCAGGTCCCCACCGCCCAGAGCGCGCTGGTGTCCCTTGACCCTCGCAGTGGTGCAATCCGCGCCCTGGTGGGCGGCTTCTCATTCGAGCAGAGCAACTACAACCGCGCGGTGCAGGCCAAGCGTCAGCCTGGTTCAAGTTTCAAGCCGTTCATCTACAGCGCAGCCCTCGATAGCGGCTACACCCCGGCCAGCCTGGTCAACGACGCGCCCATCGTGTTCGTCGACGAGTACCTGGACAAAGTGTGGCGACCGAAGAACGACACCAACACCTTCCTCGGGCCGATTCGCTTGCGCGAAGCGCTCTACAAGTCGCGCAACCTGGTGTCGATTCGCGTGCTGCAGAGCATGGGCGTAGACCGCACCATCGACTACATCAGCAAGTTCGGCTTCGACAAGCAGGACCTGCCGCGCAATCTGTCGCTGGCCTTGGGCACGGCGACACTCACGCCGATGGAAATCGCCACCGGCTGGAGCGTGTTTGCCAACGGCGGCTACAAAGTGACGCCGTACCTGATCGAGCGCATCGTCAGCCGCAGCGGCGACACGCTGTTCGTTGCCAACCCGGCAACGGTGCCTGCCGACGACATCGCTGCTGCCACGCCGCAACCGGCGCCTGCCACGGCCAGTGCAGCCCCGGTGTCGGCGCCCATCGGCGTGGACGGCGCAGCCACCCTGGCGACGCCGCCCGCTCCAGTCATTGCCGAACGCATCATCGACGGCCGTACCAGCTTCATCCTGACCAGCATGCTCGAAGACGTGATCAAGAAAGGCACCGGGCGTCGCGCCATGGCCCTGGGCCGTACCGATCTGGCGGGCAAGACCGGCACTACCAACGACTCCAAGGACGCCTGGTTCTCCGGCTACAACGCCGACTACATGACCACTGTGTGGACCGGCTTCGACCAGCCGGAAACCCTGGGCCGGCATGAGTTCGGCGGCACCGTGGCGCTGCCGATCTGGATGAGCTACATGGGTGCAGCGTTGAAAGACAAGCCGCCCCATGTACAGGCCGAGCCCGAGGGCATCCTCAGCCTGCGGGTCGACCCGGTCAGCGGCCGCGCGGCGACGCCGGGAACGCCCGGTGCTTATTTCGAGCTGTTCAAGAGCGAGGATACGCCGCCGACCAACAGCGAGTTCGGCGGTGGCAGCGCACCGGGCAGCCCGTTGCCAGCGGATGAATCGGCGCCGATCGACTTGTTCTGATAGGCCGGGGGAAGCACCGCGATCCGCTGTTAGCGCCCTCTCCCTCAGGGAGAGGGCTGGAGTGAGGGGCCCCTTCACCACTCATCCCCCGCCCACAAAAAAGCCCGCATTCAATGCGGGCTTTTTTTTCATGCTGCGCTCACGGCTCAGCCGTTGAACACATCATCCACGCTCTTGAGCGGGTAGTGCTTCGGATACGGCAGCGTCGCCACACCGGTCTCGATCGCAGCCTTGGCCACAGCGTCGGAGATCAGGGTGATCAGACGTGGGTCCATTGGCTTGGGGATGATGTACTCACGACCAAACTCCAGCGAGATACCGCCGTAGGCGTCGCACACTTCCTGAGGCACCGGCAGCTTGGCCAGTTCGCGCAAGGCGTTGGCAGCGGCGATCTTCATCTCTTCGTTGATGCGCTTGGCGCGAACGTCTAGAGCGCCGCGGAAGATGAACGGGAAGCCCAGTACGTTGTTGACCTGGTTCGGATAGTCCGAACGTCCGGTGGCCATGATCACGTCGTCACGGGTAGCGTGCGCCAGTTCCGGCGAAATTTCCGGGTCCGGGTTGGAGCAGGCGAACACGATCGGGTTGGCCGCCATGGTCTTCAGGCCTTCGGCGCTCAGCAGGTTCGGACCGGACAGACCGACGAACACGTCGGCGCCTTCCAGAGCGTCAGCCAGGGTGCGCTTCTCGGTGGCGTGGGCAAATACGGCCTTGTACTGGTTCAGGTCGTCACGGCCAGCGTGGATCACGCCAGTACGGTCGATCATGAAGATGTTCTCGATGCGCGCACCCATGCTCACCAGCAATTTCATGCAGGAGATGGCGGCAGCACCGGCGCCCAGGCAGACGATCTTCGCTTCTTCCAGGGTCTTGCCGGCGATTTCCAGGGCATTGATCATGCCGGCGGCCGTTACGATCGCGGTGCCGTGCTGGTCATCGTGGAACACCGGGATGTCGCACTGTTCGATCAGCGCGCGCTCGATCTCGAAGCACTCAGGTGCCTTGATATCTTCCAGGTTGACGCCACCGAAGGTGATGGAGATGCGCTTGACGGTGTCGATGAAAGCCTGCGGGCTTTCGGAGTCCACTTCGATGTCGAAGACGTCGATACCGGCGAAACGCTTGAACAGAACGCCCTTGCCTTCCATGACTGGCTTGGAGGCCAGTGGGCCGAGGTTGCCCAGGCCGAGGATGGCAGTACCGTCGGAGATTACCGCTACCAGGTTACCCTTGCCGGTGTACTTGTAGGCCAGCTCCGGATCGCGACCGATTTCGCGAACAGGTTCGGCTACGCCCGGGCTGTACGCCAGCGACAGATCGCGGGCAGTGGCGGTGGGCTTGGTGAGTTCGACGCTCAGCTTGCCTGGGCGCGGATGGGCATGGTACTCGAGAGCGGCAGTTTTCAAATCTGACATGTTGGCGTTCCGCTTTTTCTGTGGGTCTGACGTGACCCGCGAGGATACGCAAGATGCAAAGTCCCGACAAGACTGGCCAGTCACTTATGTCAAGGGCCCTAACCTACGACTTTGGGCCAAAAGCCGCGGCCCGCAAGGGCTCCAGTGGTCACAAAAAAGTTTGAAAATGTATACAGAAATCAGGGCAGAATCTGCACCATCGTCGGGTCGGTGACCGGCACCATCCATCGCAACTGGCCGGCTGAAACGTTACCGCGCCGACTGCGATCTATCACCCAACCCCGCGCCTCGAGCTGACGCCCGTGCAGGCGCTCGAACCACTCATCGCTGAAGCTTCCCAGCACCTTTGGCGCAAAGTGCAGCACCACCGAATCATCCAGCTCGACCCAGACACCGCCACGGTTGCGTTCCAGCTTGCTGACGCGACCGGTCATCAAGGCAAACCCGGCGTCGCCCACCTGGGCTGCACTGACGGCAGGCGAATGGCGCCACACTCCAAGGCCAGCGGCACGGGCGGACTGTTCAGCCTCATGCTGACAGGCGGCCAGGTCAGTGTTGGGCGCGATGGCCACCTGGAACGCCAGGCCCTCGGCCAGCAGTTGCGCCTCGAAGCTGGTGCCGTTGCGTCCATATAGATGTGCAAGGGTGCGGTCATAGCGATCCTTGGCCTCGCGGCCCGGTTGCAGGCTGACCATGCCGTCGCTGTCGTCGACCAGGGCCTGCAACCGTCGCCGCGCCGCCACCGCAAACGACTCGTCGCCACGGCCCTTGCGACCGATCTCGGGCGCGTTGATACCAATCAGGCGTACGCTGCGCCCGTCGAGCAACCTCAGGGTGTCGCCGTCCACCACCTGACGCACCTGCACACTGCTCAGGCCAGTGGGCGCCGGGCAGAATGCCTGGGCCTGGCCGAACCAACAGGCGCCCACAAAAAAGGCGCCCACGAGGGGCGCCTTCTTCAACAGCAGGGACAAACCAATCAAGCTTTCTTGGCGCCGAAACCGCCGAAACGCTGCTTGAAACGGTCAACACGACCGCCAACGTCCAGGGTCTTCTGCTTGCCGGTGTAGAACGGGTGGCATTCGGAGCAGACGTCGAGGCTCAGTGGCTTGGCCAGAGTCGAACGAGTCTTGATGACGTTACCGCAGCTGCAGGTAGCATCGATGGCTTCGTATACTGGATGGATATCAGCTTTCATGGTTTCTTCCTCAGGCTGCGTGCCGCCACCCGACACTATTGTCGAATACCGCACGTAATTAGGCCGCGTATATTAACAGAGTCATATAAACAAGCAAGATGTCGCTCGCACCGGCTGTCGTCTGCTAGGCTGCGCGCTCTTGAAGACGACTCCCTCCCCGCAGGAGCAGCGTCATGGCCGCGAAAGCCGCACCGCCGTATGCCTGACACACTGCGGCGCGACCCTTCGCGGCCCTGACGTCGCTCCTGCGGGGCTACGTACCCAGCCAGCAGAGTACCCACGCGTGCCCGACGTCATCCTGCGCCTCGCCCTGCCCTCGCCGCTGCGACGCCTGTTCGACTACGCGGCGCCCGCCCATCTCAAGCGCACCGCGTTCACCCCCGGCATGCGCCTGCGAGTGCCCTTCGGGCGCCGCGAAATGATCGGCGTGCTGGTGGAGGTCGCCGACCAGAGCGACGTACCGGCCGACAAGCTGCGACCGGCCATCGCCCTGCTCGATCCCGTCAGCCCGCTGCCGCCAGCACTGTTCAAGCTGTGCCTGTGGACGTCGCAGTATTATCAGCACGGCTTGGGCGATACCTTGAGCTGGGCCTTGCCGGTGCTGTTGCGCCAGGGCGAACCGGCCGAAGCGCGTCAGGAGCGTTTCTGGCATGCCGCAGCGGATGCGCGCCTGGACGACCCGCGCATCGCCCGCGCGCCGAAGCAGCGTGACGCCTTGAAGACCTTGGCCCAGCATCCCCACGGCGTGGCGCACCAACTGCTGAGCAAGCTGCAGCTGAGCAAGGACAGCCTGGACCTGCTGCTGGCCAAGAACCTGGTGACCGTCGAAGTCCGCCGCCACGGCCCCGGGGCACGTCACGAGCACTGGCTGGCGCAGCCTGAACTGCCTCTGAACGAAGAGCAGCGGGCCGCCTTCGAAGCGGTGCGCGCCAGCTTCGGCGGCTTCCATGCCTTCCTGCTGGCGGGTGTAACCGGCAGCGGCAAGACCGAGGTCTACCTGCAACTGATCCGCGAGACGCTGGAGGCCGGCAAACAGGCGCTGATCCTGATTCCAGAGATCAACCTGGGCCCGCAGACCCTGGCCCGTTTCGAGCAGCGCTTCAACGCCCGGATCGCCCTGCTGCACTCGGCGGTCAACGACCGCGAGCGATTGGACGCCTGGCTCGCGGCCCGCGATGGCGAGGCGGACATCATCATCGGCACGCGCTCGGCATTGTTCACGCCCATGAAGAACCCTGGGCTGATCATCATCGACGAAGAACACGACGGTTCCTATAAACAGCAGGAAGGCCTGCGCTACCACGCTCGCGACCTGGCCCTGGTGCGCGCCCACCAGGAAGACATTCCCATCGTGCTCGGCTCGGCCACACCGTCCCTGGAAAGCCTGCACAACGCCTACACCGGGCGCTATGGCCTGCTGCGCATGGAACACCGCGCCGGCGGCGCGCAACAACCCAAGTTCCTGCGCCTGGACGTGAAGAGTCGGCCACTGGAGAGCGGCATCAGCGGGCCCATGCAACAAGCCATCGGCCAGACCCTGGCCAATGGGCAACAGGTGCTGGTGTTTCTCAACCGCCGCGGCTTCGCGCCGACCCTGCTGTGCCACGACTGCGGCTGGCTGTCCGAATGCCCGCGCTGCGACGCGCGCACCACTGTGCACCAGCGTTCGGGCGAACTGCGCTGCCATCACTGCGGGCATGTCGAACGGGTGCCGCGTCAGTGCCCCAAGTGCGGCACCGTGGACTTGCGCCCGGTGGGCGCCGGCACCGAACGGGCCGAAGAGCGGCTGGGCATCCTGTTCCCCGACTTTCCGGTGCTGCGGGTGGACCGCGACAGCACCTCGCGCAAGGACGCCATGAATCAGCTGTTCGCGACCATCCAGAAGGGCCAGCCGTGCATCCTGGTCGGCACCCAGATGCTCGCCAAGGGTCACCACTTTCCGCGGGTGACCCTGGTGTCGATTCTGGATGCCGATGGCGGCCTGTTTTCCGGGGATTTCCGGGCCAGCGAACGGATGGCGCAATTGATCGTGCAGGTAGCCGGCCGCGCAGGCCGCGCCGAAGAGCCGGGCAAGGTCATCATCCAGACCCACCTGGCGGACCACCCTTTGCTGGTGCAACTGACCGAGCAAGGCTATTTCGCCTTTGCCGAGCAGGCCCTGGCCGAGCGACGCAGCGCTGGCCTGCCACCGTTCGCCCACCTGGCGCTGCTGCGCGCCGAAGCGCACAAACCAGGGCAGGCCGAGGCCTTTCTGGATGAAGCCTGCGCAGCGGCGGAAGGGCTGGTGGCGCAACTTGCACTGGGGGGTGTGGAACTGCTGGGACCGGTGCCGGCCCCCATGGAGCGACGCGCCGGGCGGTACCGGGCGCAATTGCTGGTGCAGGCGGCGATGCGCGCGCCGCTGCATCGGCTGCTGAATGCGTGGATGCTGCAGCTGGAGCAGATGCCCAGTGGACGCCAGGTGCGCTGGTCGCTGGATGTGGACCCAGTGGATTTGTATTGATCGGGGGGATGGATGGTGAATGGTCCCCTCACCCCAGCCCTCTCCCTGAGGGAGAGGGAGCTAGAAGCGGATCGCGGTGTATCGACTGGCAGCGATCGGCTCCCTCTCCCCCAGGGAGAGGGCTGGGGTGAGGGGACCCTCCACCGCATAACTCGACAACTGCCGCACCCTGCACACACCCAAAGGTTGGCAACCCCCGCCAACAACCGGATAATACCCCGTTTTTCCACCCGCGCATTCAGCGCCGCCGTACCTGCGGTCGACCGAGAATCCCATGAAAGACACCATTCGCCAGCTCATCCAACAAGCCCTGACCCACCTCGTCGCCCAAGGTGTGCTGCCAGAAGGCCTGACGCCGGCGATCCAGGTCGAAAACGCCCGGGACAAGAAAAACGGCGACTTCGCCAGCAACATCGCCATGATGCTGGCGAAACCGGCCGGCATGAAACCGCGCGACCTGGCCGAGAAGATCATCGCCGCCCTCCCCGCCGACGACCAGCTCAGCAAGGTGGAAATCGCCGGGCCAGGTTTCCTCAATTTCTTCCAGAACAGCGCCGCCCTAGCGACGCGTCTGGACGCCGCCCTGGCCGATGCCCATATCGGCGTACGCAAGGCCGGCCCGGCGCAGCGCGTGGTGGTCGACCTGTCGGCGCCTAACCTGGCCAAGGAAATGCACGTTGGCCACTTGCGGTCCACCATCATCGGCGACGGCGTGGCCAACGTGCTGGGATTCCTGGGCGACACGGTCATTCGCCAGAACCATGTGGGCGACTGGGGCACCCAGTTCGGCATGCTCCTGGCCTATCTGCAGGAAAAGCCGGCGACCAGCGACGAACTGTCGGACCTGGAAAACTTCTACCGCGCGGCCAAGCAGCGTTTCGACGAGTCCGAAGAATTCGCCACGCGCGCCCGTGCCCTGGTGGTCAAACTGCAGGCCGGCGATCCAGAATGCCTGGCGCTGTGGAAACGCTTCAACGAGATTTCCCTGTCGCACTGCCAGAGCACTTACGAACGCCTCAACGTCAAGCTGACACCCGCCGACGTGATGGGTGAGAGCGCCTACAACGATGACCTCGCCAATGTGGTCGCCGACCTCAAGGCCAAAGGCCTGCTGGTAGAGAGCAACGGCGCCCAGTGCGTGTTCCTCGAAGAATTCAAGACCGCCGAAGGCACTCCGTTGCCCGTGATCGTGCAGAAGGCCGGCGGCGGCTACCTGTACGCCACCACCGACCTGGCCGCCTTGCGCTACCGCAGCAACGTGCTCAAGGCCGACCGTGCCTTGTACTTCGTCGACCAGCGCCAGGCCCTGCACTTCCAGCAAGTGTTCGAAGTCGCTCGCCGCGCCGGCTTCATCAGCAACGGCATGCAGCCCGAGCACATGGGCTTCGGCACCATGAACGGCGCCGACGGCCGGCCATTCAAGACCCGTGATGGCGGCACCGTGAAGCTGGTCGACCTGCTCGACGAAGCCGAGGAGCGCGCCTACGCCCTGGTCAAGGAAAAGAACCCGACCACCGCCGAAGACGAACTACGGGTGATCGCCCGGGCCGTGGGCATCGGCGCGGTGAAATACGCCGACCTGTCCAAGCACCGCACCAGCGACTACAGCTTCAACTTCGACCAGATGCTCAACTTCGAAGGCAACACTGCCCCCTATCTGCTCTATGCGTACACCCGCGTCGCCGGTGTGTTCCGCAAGCTGGGCAAGGCCTTCGAAGACGTCGAAGGGCAGATCGTGCTCGAAGCCGAGCACGAGCAGGCGCTGGCCGCCAAGCTGGCCCAGTTCGGCGAGGTGCTGAACAACGTGGCCGAAAAAGGCACCCCACACGTGCTCTGCACTTACCTGTACGATGTCGCCGGGCTGTTCTCCAGCTTCTACGAGAACTGCCCGATTCTGGCGGCCGAAAACCCCGCTCAGCAACAAAGCCGCCTGCGCCTGGCGGCGCTGACCGGTCGCACCCTCAAGCAAGGATTGGCTCTGTTGGGCCTGGAAACTCTGGAGCGTATGTAAGTTGGCTGCCAAGAAAAAACCTGCACCCAAGCGTGGCGCCAGCCGCAATTCAGCCCCCTCGAAAAAGCCCATTCCCGGATGGCTGTGGCTGGCCATCGGCCTGAGCGTGGGCGCGTTCATCGTGTTCCTGATGAAACTCGAGCCGGGCAATGGCGACGTCAAGCGGGTCAAGGCCGAACAGCAGAAAGCGGAAAAGATCGCCGAGGCCAACAAGACGCCTCCCAGCCCTCAGGCGCCGGTCAAGCCCAAGTACGACTTCTACACCCTGCTGCCCGAGTCGGAAGTGATCGTGCCGCCTGAAGCGGTGCCCGAGAAGACCCCACCGATTCCGGCACAAGCCCCGGTAACCCCGGCCGAGGCAGCGAAAATCGACACCGCCCGCGCCCAGGCAGCGCTCAGCGGCGCCACACCACCCCCCGCGCCTCCGGTAATCAAGCCCGCGGCCACCACCACGTTCTATCTGCAGGCCGGCTCGTTCCGCAAGCAGGCGGACGCCGACCGTGTTCGCGCGCAGATCATCCTGCTGGGGCAGTCGGTGAATGTGGAGTCGGGCACGGTGAAGGAAGATACCTGGTACCGGGTACTGGTCGGGCCGTTCAGCAACCGCGAGCAGCTGACGGTGGCGCAGAAGCAGCTGGCTGGCAGCGGGTTTAGTAACCTTTTGTTGCAGCAGCGGCAGACTCGGCAGTAGGTCGGCGGTGAGGGGACCCTCCAACAAAGATCCCTCGACAAACCCCACCCCCCACCCACCCAAAACCTGCAAAGGTTGAAATCCCCCCACCCACCCCCATATTCGTTTCCATCAGGGCATTTTCGCCCCGCTGCGTGGAGACTCTCCCCTTGACCACCATCGTTTCAGTCCGCCGTCACGGCAAAGTCGTCATGGGCGGCGACGGCCAGGTTTCCCTCGGTAATACCGTGATGAAAGGCAACGCCAAAAAGGTCCGTCGCCTGTACCACGGCCAGGTCATCGCCGGCTTCGCCGGTGCTACCGCCGACGCTTTCACGCTGTTCGAACGTTTCGAAGGCCAGCTGGAAAAACACCAGGGCCATCTGGTTCGTGCCGCCGTCGAGCTGGCCAAGGAATGGCGTACCGACCGCTCCCTCAGCCGTCTGGAAGCCATGCTTGCCGTGGCCAACAAGGACGCCTCGCTGATCATCACCGGCAACGGTGACGTGGTCGAACCCGAAGACGGTCTGATCGCCATGGGCTCCGGCGGCGCCTACGCCCAGGCCGCAGCCAGCGCGCTGCTGAAGAAAACCGAGCTGGGCGCTCGCGAGATCGTTGAAACTGCCTTGGGCATCGCTGGCGACATCTGCGTGTTCACCAACCACAACATGACCATCGAGGAGCAGGACATCGCCGAGTGATCAGTACGGCGCAAGCAGGATCGCCCGCGGCGCTTTTCAGAGCCGCGAACCGCTCCCGCCGCATCGACTGAACCTCACGAGTCCGGAACACACCATGTCCATGACCCCCCGCGAAATCGTCCACGAACTCAATCGCCATATCATCGGCCAGGACGATGCCAAACGCGCTGTTGCCATCGCCCTGCGCAACCGCTGGCGGCGCATGCAGCTGCCTGAAGAGCTGCGCGTCGAAGTGACCCCCAAAAACATCCTGATGATCGGCCCCACCGGCGTCGGCAAGACCGAGATCGCGCGCCGCCTGGCCAAGCTGGCCAATGCACCGTTCATCAAGGTCGAAGCGACCAAGTTCACCGAGGTGGGCTATGTGGGTCGTGACGTCGAGTCGATCATTCGTGACCTGGCTGATGCGGCCATCAAACTGCTGCGCGAGCAGGAGATGATCAAGGTGCGCCATCGCGCCGAAGACGCCGCCGAAGATCGCATTCTCGACGCCCTGCTGCCGGCTGCCCGTGCCGGCTTCAATGAAGAGCCGGTGGCCAGCGATTCCAACACCCGCCAGCTGTTCCGCAAGCGTCTGCGTGAAGGCCAGCTGGACGACAAGGAAATCGAGATCGAAGTGGCCGAGCAAGCGGGCGGCGTCGACATTTCCGCGCCTCCGGGCATGGAAGAGATGACCAGCCAGTTGCAGAACCTGTTCGCCAACATGGGCAAGGGCAAGAAGAAGAGCCGCAAGCTCAAGGTCAAGGACGCCCTGAAGATGGTCCGCGACGAAGAGGCCGGGCGCCTGGTCAACGAGGAAGAGCTCAAGGCCAAGGCCCTGGAAGCGGTCGAGCAGCATGGCATCGTGTTCATCGACGAGATCGACAAGGTAGCCAAGCGCGGCAACGTCGGCGGCGCCGATGTGTCTCGCGAAGGCGTGCAGCGCGACCTGCTGCCGTTGATCGAAGGCTGCACCGTGAACACCAAGCTGGGCATGGTCAAGACCGACCACATCCTGTTCATTGCCTCGGGCGCGTTCCACTTGAGCAAGCCAAGCGATCTGGTGCCGGAGCTGCAAGGCCGTCTGCCGATCCGCGTCGAACTCAAGGCACTGAGCCCACAGGACTTCGAGCGTATCCTCAGCGAGCCCCATGCTTCGCTGACCGAACAGTATCGCGAGCTGCTCAAGACCGAAGGCCTGAACATCGAGTTCGTGCCCGAGGGCATCAAGCGCCTGGCCGAGATCGCCTGGCAGGTCAACGAGAAAACCGAGAACATCGGGGCCCGTCGTCTGCACACCTTGCTCGAGCGCCTGCTCGAGGAGGTCTCGTTCAGCGCCGGCGACATGGCCGCAGCCCACGCCGAAGCACCGATCCAGATCGACGCCGAGTACGTCAACAGCCACCTGGGTGAACTGGCGCAGAACGAAGATCTGTCGCGGTATATTCTGTAATACTGCGGGCTACCGTCGCGGCTATACATCGCCCTGCAGGGGCGGCGTCATAGCCGCGAAGGAGCCACCGCGGTATGCCAGACCTGCCGCGTCGCGACATTCGCGGCTGTACGCCGCGCCTACACAGGGCTACGGCGCCATCGAGAATGACCATGACCCGACTCCCCACCGCCATCAATCTGCATAAGGCCTCGAAAACCCTGACCCTCACCTACGGGCCGGGCGAGGTCTACCATTTGCCCGCCGAGCTCCTGCGGGTACATTCCCCTTCCGCCGAGGTGCAGGGCCATGGCAAGCCGATCCTGCAATTCGGCAAACTGAACGTCGGGCTCACCAAAATAGAACCTGCCGGGCAATACGCACTGAAATTGACCTTCGATGACGGCCACGACAGCGGTCTGTTCACCTGGGACTACCTCTATCAGCTGTCGATCCGCCAGGAACAACTCTGGGCCGACTATCTCGCCGAGCTGCAAGCGGCCGGCAAATCACGCGACCCGGCCGAGTCCGTGGTCAAGCTGATGCTCTAGCGCGGGCGCCGGTTTTTCCACAGTCCATTTCCCAGCTCAATTTGCTTCAGCACCGGGCGCAGTGGCCAGAAAGTGGCTCGCTTGCGGTTTGGTGCAAACTCCGGTAACCAATGGAAAGTGGCAGGAACCCTGCATCCAGACAGGGTCGGTCACCTGTCTATGGTCACCCGAGAATTGAAGTACCGGGAGGATTCGCCCCGGTATTCATCTCAGGACATCGGAGCGTCGTGGATGAGCAACAAGAATGCTGAAGACCTGAAGCTGCAAGCTTCGGACAACACGCTGAATCTCCACCCGATCATCGGCCTGCGACGCAAGGACCTGCTCGGCTCGGCGCGCATGATTCTGCGCCAGGCCGTGCGCCAGCCGCTGCACAGTGCCAAGCACGTCGCCCATTTCGGCCTGGAACTGAAGAACGTGCTGCTGGGCAGGTCCGCCCTGACCCCCACCGCCGACGACCGCCGCTTCGCCGATCCGGCGTGGAGCCAGAACCCCCTGTACCGACGCTACCTGCAGACCTATCTGGCCTGGCGCAAGGAGCTGCACGAGTGGGTCGGCAGCAGCGACCTGTCACCCCAGGACATCAGCCGCGGTCAGTTCGTCATCAACCTGATGACCGAGGCCATGGCGCCCACCAACAGCATGGCCAACCCGGCGGCGGTGAAACGCTTTTTCGAAACCGGCGGCAAGAGCCTGCTCGATGGTCTGTCACACCTGGCCAAGGACATCGTCAACAACGGCGGCATGCCCAGCCAGGTCAACATGGATGCCTTCGAAGTCGGCAAGAACCTGGGCACCACCGAGGGCGCGGTGGTGTTTCGCAACGATGTGCTGGAGCTGATCCAGTACCGCGCCACCACCGAACAGAGCTTCGAGCGACCGCTGCTGGTGGTACCGCCACAGATCAACAAGTTCTACGTATTCGACCTTAGTCCCGACAAAAGCCTGGCGCGCTTCTGCCTGCGCAGCCACGTGCAGACCTTCATCATCAGTTGGCGCAACCCGACCAAGGCCCAGCGCGAATGGGGGCTGAGCACCTACATCGACGCGCTCAAGGAAGCGGTGGACGTGGTATGCGCCATCAGCGGCAGCCAGGACGTCAACATGCTTGGCGCCTGCTCCGGGGGCATCACCTGCGCCGCGCTGCTGGGCCACTACGCCGCGCTGGGCGAAAGCAAGGTCAACGCCCTGACCCTGATGGTGAGCGTGCTGGATACCACACTGGACACCCAGGTGGCGCTGTTCGTCGACGAACAGACCCTGGAGGCCGCCAAGCGCCACTCCTATCAAGCCGGTGTGCTGGAGGGCAAGGACCTGGCGAAGGTGTTCGCCTGGATGCGCCCCAATGACCTGATCTGGAACTACTGGGTCAACAACTACCTGCTGGGCAACGAGCCGCCGGTGTTCGACATTCTGTTCTGGAACAACGACACCACGCGTCTGCCCGCTGCGTTTCACGGCGACCTCATCGAGATGTTCAAGAACAACCCGCTGGTGCGTCCCGGCGCGCTGGAGGTGTGTGGCACCGCCATCGACCTCAAGCAGGTGCAGTGCGACGTGTTCTGCCTGGCCGGCACCAACGATCACATCACGCCGTGGAACTCGTGCTACAAATCGGCCCAGCTGTTCGGCGGCAAGGTGGACTTCGTACTGTCCAACAGCGGCCATATCCAAAGCATCCTCAACCCGCCCGGCAACCCCAAGGCGCGCTACATGACCAATGCCCAACTGCCGGACAAGGCCAGCGACTGGCAGGAAAACGCCAACAAGCACACTGATTCGTGGTGGCTGCATTGGGCCGGATGGCTGGGCGAGCGTTCGGGCAAGCTTAGGAAGTCCCCCACGGGCCCGGGCAGCAAGCTCTACCCGGCCGGCGAAGCGGCACCCGGAACTTACGTGCATGAACGGTGAGACCCAAGCCAACCACGCAGGGAATCTGCGCATGCCACAGCCGTACATTTTTCGCACCCTGGACCTCGATGGCCAAGCCATCCGTACCGCCGTGCGACCGGGCAAGCCTCATCTGACCCCCCTGCTGGTGTTCAACGGCATCGGTGCCAACCTGGAACTGGTGTTCCCTTTCGTCGCGGCCCTGGACCCGGACCTGGAAGTGATCACCTTCGACGTGCCGGGGGTCGGTGGTTCCTCCACGCCCAATCGGCCCTATCGGTTTCCAGGCCTGGCCAGGCTGGCAGCGCGCATGCTCGATTACCTGGACTACGGCCAGGTCAACGCCATCGGCGTGTCATGGGGCGGCGCGCTGGCCCAGCAGTTCGCCTACGACTACCCCGAGCGTTGCAAGAAACTGGTACTGGCGGCCACGGCGGCAGGCGCCTTCATGGTCCCCGGCAAACCTCGCGTGCTGTGGTTGATGGCCAGCCCGCGGCGTTATATCCAGCCCTCCTACGTGGTGCGCATCGCTCCGCAAATCTACGGAGGCGCCTTTCGCCGCAATCCCGACCTGGCCAGGTCCCACGCCAGCCAGGTGCGTTCCTCCGGCAAGCTGGGCTATTACTGGCAACTGTTCGCCGGGCTGGGCTGGACCAGCATCCACTGGCTGCACAAGATCAACCAGCCGACCCTGGTATTGGCCGGTGACGATGACCCGCTGATCCCGCTGGTCAACATGCGCCTGTTGGCCTGGCGCATCCCCAACGCGCAATTGCACATCATCGATGACGGCCACCTGTTCCTGATCACTCGCGCCGAAGCCGTGGCGCCGATCATCATGAAATTTCTCGAGCAAGAGCGCCAACGCGCGGTAATGCATCCTCAACCCCCGATCGTGGGCGGCGGGCATTAGCGCGTTCGCAGTGGCTGTCGCTCGACATGCGCCCCGTGGCCGGATCGCCGCGCTGTGCAGCAACGCAAGGCTCGCCTTGCATCTGTAGTCCTGGATTGACGATGGAGTGTTGCCCACATGAAAGACAAACTCGAGAAAGCGGCGGTGCCGGCGACCGCCACCTACATCAACGCACAGAGCGCCATCACCGGGCTGCGTGGCCGCGATCTGGTCTCCACGCTGCGCACGGTCGCGCGACACAGCCTCAAGCATCCGGTGCACACACTGCGTCACACCCTGGCCCTGAGCGGCCAACTGGGCCGCGTGCTGCTGGGCGACACCCTGCATCAGGTCAATCCCCGCGATCAGCGCTTCAACGACCCGACATGGCGCCTCAACCCCTTCTACAAACGCAGCTTGCAGGCGTATCTGGCCTGGCAAAAGCAGGTCAAGACCTGGATCGACGACAGCGGCCTGCCGGCGGATGACCGTGCCCGGGCGCAGTTCGTCTTCGCCCTGCTCAACGATGCCGTGTCGCCGACCAACTCGCTGCTCAACCCGCTGGCGCTCAAGGAGTTGTTCAACTCCGGCGGTATGAGTCTGGTCAAAGGCCTGAACCACCTCTACGACGACCTGCGCCATAACGACGGCCTGCCGCGCCAGGTGGGTCGCGATGCCTTCGAGGTGGGCAAGACCCTGGCGGTGACCCCCGGTGCGGTAGTGTTTCGCAACGAAGTGCTGGAGCTGATCCAGTACAAGCCCATGAGCGAAAAGCAGTACGCCAAACCGTTGCTGATCGTGCCGCCACAGATCAACAAGTTCTATATCTTCGACCTGAGCCCGGCCAACAGCTTCGTTCAGTACGCCCTGAAGAACGGCCTGCAGACGTTCATGGTGAGCTGGCGCAACCCGGATGCGCGGCACCGGGACTGGGGGCTGTCCAGCTATGTGGCAGCACTTGAGGAAGCGCTGAACGTCTGCCGAGCCATTACTGGCGCACGGGAGGTGAACCTGCTCGGTGCCTGCGCCGGCGGCCTGACCATCGCCGCCCTGCAGGGCCATCTGGCGGCCAGGCGGCAGATACGCCGCGTGGCCAGCGCGACCTACCTGGTAAGCTTGCTGGACAGCGAAATCGACAGCCCGGCAACGCTGTTTCTGGACGAACAAGCGCTGGAAGCCGCCAAACGCCGCTCTTATCAGAACGGCGTACTCGATGGCCGCGACATGGCCAAGGTCTTTGCCTGGATGCGGCCCAACGACTTGATCTGGAACTACTGGATCAACAACTACCTGCTGGGCAAGACGCCCGCGGCCTTCGATATTCTCTACTGGAACAACGATTCCACGCGGCTACCGGCGGCTCTGCACGGCGATTTGCTGGACTTCTTCAAGCACAACCCGCTGACCCGTCCCGGCGGGCTGCAGGTGTGCGGCAGCGCCATCGACCTGAGCAAGGTCACGGTAGACAGTTTCAGCGTGGCCGGCATCAATGACCACATCACGCCCTGGGACGCGGTGTACCGCTCCACGCTGCTGCTGGGCGGTGACAAGCGCTTCGTGCTGTCCAACAGCGGCCATGTGCAAAGCATCCTCAACCCGCCTGGCAACCCCAAGGCGAACTTCATCGAGAACGCCCGACTGAGCAGCGACCCGCGGGCCTGGTATTACGATGCCAAGCACACCGAGGGCAGTTGGTGGCCGCAGTGGTTGGGCTGGATTCAGGCGCACTCGGGTGCGCAGCGGCAGACGTCCATGGCACTGGGCAACGCTGCCTACCCAACGCTGAACCCCGCCCCCGGCACCTATGTGCAGGCCCGCTGAGGTGATGGTCGAGGGAATCCGGACCGCATGAAGACTCGCGATCGAATCCTTGAATGCGCCTTGCAGTTGTTCAACCGCCGCGGCGAGCCGAACGTCTCGACCCTTGAGATCGCCAATGAAATGGGCATCAGTCCGGGCAATCTCTATTACCACTTTCATGGCAAAGAGCCGTTGATACTCGGGCTGTTCGAGCGCTTCGAAGACGAATTGACGCCGTTGTTGGACCCGCCTGAGGATGTGCTGCTGGCGGCGGAGGATTACTGGCTGTTTCTGCATCTGATCGTCGAGCGTATGGCCCAGTACCGGTTCCTGTTTCAGGACCTGTCGAACCTGGCCGGCCGGCTGCCCAAGCTGGCACGCGGCGTGCGCAGTCTGCTCAATGCGATCAAGCGGGCATTGGCGGCGTTGCTGGCCAGCCTCAAGGGTCAGGGGCAATTGGTCAGCGGCACGCAGGCGTTGGGGCAACTGGTGGAGCAGATCGTGCTGACGTTGCTGTTTTCCCTGGATTACCAGCGGATACTGGGGCGCGAGGCGCAGGTGGGGGTGGTGGTGTATCAAGTGATGCTGCTGGTGGCGCCGCACTTGCAGGAAGAGGCCCGGGAGGCGGTGCAGGGGTTGGCTGTGCGGTATCTGGAGGGGTGATGGATCGGCGGCGTCTGGCCCCCTCACCCCAGCCCTCTCCCTGAGGGAGAGGGAGCAGGATCGCGGCAGGCCGTCACGCCTGCGTACGGGCGTCTCTTCCTCAGGAAATGGGTTGCGGTGGTGGATCGGCGGCGTCTGGTCCCCTCACCCCAGCCCTCTCCCTGAGGGAGAGGGAGCAGGATCGCGGCAGGCCGCCACGCCTGCGTACGGGCATCTCTTCCTCAAGAAATGAGTTGCAGTGGTGGATCGGCGGCGTCTGGTCCCCTCACCCCAGCCCTCTCCCTGGGGGAGAGGGAGCCGTACGAGGAGATGGCGGATAGCGGTGATCTGCTTTTAGCCCCCTCT
>NZ_DFUE01000027.1:40491-48395 GCF_002379585.1 Pseudomonas sp. UBA4194 | reverse complement strand
TTGGGGTGAGGGGACCAGGCGACTCAGGACTCGCTGGCAGGCGCCGCAGGTGTTGTCGCGCCGGCTGCCGGAGCCGATGCAGGGGTTGGAGCAGCACTGGCTGACGAAGCCGCCTTCTTCACCGCCGGTTTACGCGGCGCAGCAGGCTTCTTCGCCGCCGGTGCCTTGGTCACGGTCTTGGCTGCCGTCTTGGCTGCGGCCGCGGGTTTGGCCACCACCGACTTCACCGCAGGCTTGGCTGCCGAAGCCGCTTTTGCCGCCGCCGGCTTGGCCGCCGCCCTGGGCTTGGTCGCGGGTTTACCCGCCGCCCCGTTGGCCGCTGGCCTGGTCCTCACCGCTGCCGGCTTGCTCGCCACCGAACTTGCCGAAGCCCCCGTCAGCTTCTCGATCTGCCGGGTCAGGGCATCGACCTTGCTGTGCAGTTCCCTGACCTCATTGCGGCTCGGCACGCCCAGCCGCGAGATGGCGCTGTTCAAACGCTTGTCGAACGCCTCCTCCAGTTCGCCCCACTTGCCCAGGGCGCGATCCTTAACATCCCCCACTCGCGACTTCGCCGTGTTGGCAGAGGCCTTGACGCTATCGACCTGATCATCCACCTCGTCCTTGACCTGCTTCTCGGCCTTCTCGCCGTCCTTCACCAGCGTCTCGAACAACTTGCTGCCGTCGTTGCTGATTTTCGAGTACGCGCCCAAACCGGCGAGCCAGATCTGGCGCGAGTACTTCTCGATCCCGCCGGTCCAGGAGCTGCCTTCTTTTGCGTCTTTCTTCTTGCCAGCCATCCCACTCTCCTTATTGTTTACGCGCGACACGTTCAACCAGTGCCGTCAGCTGATCGAGCTTAGCAGACAGGGTCTGCAGGTCATGCCGCGAGGGGATGCCGATGCGATTGAGGGCACTGGCCACCCGGCCGTCGAACGCGGTCTCGATCTTGTCGAGTTGTGTCTCGACCTTGCCTTTGACCACGGTCAGTTCGGTTTTCGCCGAATCGATCTGAGCGTTCGCCGCGACCACTTCCTTGTCGGTCAGCTGCTTGCCTTGTCGTTCGGTCTGCTCGCCGGTCTTGATCAGTTCCTGGATATAGCTCACGCCTTCCTTGCCGACCTTGGCATAGGCGCCCAGTCCAGCCAGCCAGATCTTGCGCGCATAGGAACGCACCTCATCGGTCTGGGCTTCGACTTTTTTCTTGATCACGACTTTGTTGCGGGGGGTAGCAGCCATGGTGCACCTCGAAATATCGGGGAAGGGCCCACGAACGGCGGGGACTGAGATGCACAGTAGAGGGGAAAATTAGAAAGGGCACCCTAAAGGGCGCAGGGGACCGATCACCACGGTCACCCAGCCGGCCACCTCAATCCAGCCTACGCCGCCAGCGCCTTGTCCAACGCCTTCTCGATCTCGCTCTGAATCGTCCCGCTCATCATCGACAGCATCATGCCCAGCTTCAGGTCGATGCGAATCGCGTCGTCATCGATCTTTACCGTGCCCTGGGCGCCGCTGCGCTTGACCGCCACGGTATCGCCCTGCCAGGTGGCCTGCACGTCATAGCGCTCCACCAGCTTGTCCACCACCACTTCGGCTTTCTGCCGGGCCGCTTCACGTCCCAGGTTATGTTTGCGCTCAACGCTGATCTGGGTCATCGAGGACTCCCGAGTAAAATGTTCGACTGGTGCCTATGTTACCCCGGTTATGTCGATCCCAGTGCCATTGCCGTCCATCGCGCCAAGACAAAGCGCCTCGGTGAGGCTTAGAATGGGCGGTAATTTTTCCTGGTGACAGCGATATGAACGATCAGCGCAAAGGCGGCGATGCCGAACCCACCACTCATTTCGGCTACAAGCACGTACCGGAAAGCCAGAAGGCCGAGAAGGTAGCCGAAGTGTTCCACTCGGTAGCCGCCAAGTACGACCTGATGAACGACGTCCTCTCCGGCGGCATGCACCGCCTGTGGAAACGCTTCACTATCGAGCTGTCCGGCGTGCGCGTGGGCAACCGGGTGCTGGACATCGCCGGCGGCACCGGCGACCTGGCGCGCAAGTTCTCCGAGCTGGTGGGCCCCACGGGCCAGGTCGTGCTGGCCGACATCAACGCCTCGATGCTCAAGGTCGGTCGCGACCGCCTGCTGGACAAAGGCGTGGCCGGCAACATCGAGTTCGTCCAGGCCGACGCCGAGAAGCTGCCGTTTCCCGACAACCATTTCGACTGCGTGACCATCGCTTTCGGCCTGCGCAACGTCACCCACAAGGAAGCCGCCATCGCGTCCATGCTGCGCGTGCTCAAGCCCGGTGGCCGGCTGTTGGTGCTGGAATTCTCCAAGCCTACCAACAAGCTCATGTCCAAGGTCTACGACGCCTACTCCTTCGCTTTCATGCCGCTGGCCGGAAAGCTGATCACCAACGATTCGGAAAGCTACCGCTACCTGGCCGAATCGATCCGCATGCACCCTGACCAGGAAACCCTCAAGGCGATGATGGTGCAGGCCGGCTTCGACCGCGTCACCTATCACAACATGACCAGCGGCATCGTCGCCCTGCACCGGGGAATCAAGCCCTGATGCTGGTCGCCGGCCTGATTGCCAGCGTCGAGCACGGCCTCAACCGTGTGCTGCGCCTGGACGGCACTGCGCTGCCGCGGCTGGCGCACCTGCACGGCAAGGTGATTGCCGTGGACTGCCGCAACCCGCGCTTTGCCCTGTTCATTCTGCCCAGTGCCACTGGCCTGATGCTGGCCGGACACTGGGCCGCCGAGGCCGACTGCACGCTGCGGGCTCCGGCCAGCAGCCTGGTACAGCTGGCCCTGAGCAAGGACAAGACTGCCGTGCTGCACAGCCCGCAGGTCGAACTCGACGGCAACAGCGCCGTGTTGCTCGATCTGGTCAAGGTGCTGCAGGACCTCGAACTTGATTGGGAATACGAAGTCTCACGCTGGCTCGGGCCGGTGGCCACCCAGATGCTGTCCGGTCACCTGCGCAGTCGCGTCGGCTGGACTCGCCAAAGGCTGGCCAGCGCCAGCCAGAACCTGGGCGAGTACCTGGCCGAAGAAGCGCGCACCCTGGTGGGCGAGCAGGAAGCGCAGGCGCGCTTTCATGAGATAGACGACTTGAAAATCGATGTCGAACGCCTCGAGGCGCGTATTGAGCGCCTCGTCCGATCCCACAATTCCAGCGATAACGCATGAAGCTGCTTGCCATCCGCCGTCTGTTGCGCATCCAGCGCGTCGTGATCCGCTACCGCCTCGATGACCTGATGTTCGCCCTGCCCTTGCCGTGGTGGCTGAAGATCACCCGCTTCGCCATGCCCTGGCGCTGGCTGCCGCGCAGCCGCCAGGAACTCAACCGCGGAGCACGTCTGCGCTTGGCGCTGCAGGATCTGGGCCCGATCTTCATCAAGTTCGGGCAGATTCTTTCGACCCGCCGCGACTTGCTGCCCGAGGACATCGCCGATGAGCTGATGCTGCTCCAGGACCGTGTGCCGCCGTTTGACCCGCAAAAGGCCATGGCCCTGATCGAGCAGCAGCTGGGCGCCAAGATCAGCGACGTGTTCAGTCGCTTCGACGTCGAACCACTGGCCTCCGCGTCGGTGGCCCAGGTGCATGCGGCCAAGCTCAAGAGCGGTGAGGAAGTGGTGGTCAAGGTCATCCGCCCCGGCCTCAAACCGATCATCGGCCAGGACCTGGCGTGGCTGTTCCTGCTGGCCCGGCAGGCCGAGCGGCTGTCGGCCGACGCCCGCCTGCTGCACCCGGTGGACGTGGTGGCCGACTACGAGCGGACCATCTACGACGAGCTCGACCTGCTGCGCGAAGCGGCCAACTCCAGCCAGCTGCGACGCAACTTCGAAGATTCCGACCTGCTCTACGTGCCCCAGGTGTACTGGGACTGGTGCCGACCCAAGGTGCTGGTCATGGAGCGCATCTACGGCGTGCAGGTTACCGACATGGCCACCCTGGCCGACCAGCGCACCGACATGAAGTTGCTGGCCGAACGCGGTGTGGAGATCTTCTTCACCCAGGTATTTCGCGACAGCTTCTTCCATGCCGACATGCACCCGGGCAACATCTTCGTCAGCACCGTGGCGCCGTGGAGCCCGAAGTACATCGCCATCGACTGCGGCATCGTCGGCAGCCTGACCCCCGAGGATCAGGACTACCTGGCGCGCAACCTGTTCGCCTTCTTCAAGCGCGATTACCGACGCGTAGCCCAGCTGCACATCGATTCGGGCTGGGTGCCGGCCGAAACCAAGCTCAACGAATTCGAAGCCGCGATTCGCACCGTGTGCGAGCCGATCTTCGAGAAGCCGCTCAAGGACATCTCGTTCGGCCAGGTGCTGATGCGCCTGTTCCAGACCGCGCGCCGCTTCAACATGGAAGTGCAGCCGCAGCTGGTACTGCTGCAGAAAACTCTGCTCAACATCGAGGGGCTGGGCCGTCAGCTGTATCCGGACCTGGACCTGTGGAGCACCGCCCAGCCGTTCCTGGAACGCTGGATGCGCGAGCGGGTCAGCCCCAAATCTTTGTTTCATAATGTTCAATCGCAGGTCGAACAGTTGCCGCACCTGGCCAACATGACCCGTGATCTGCTCGAACGGATGTCTCAGCCGCACCGCAAGGACCCACCACCGCCCTGGCACAGAGCCCGCGACGGCTGGGCCTTGCGGCTGGTGGGCGGCGCGCTGCTGGTGGGCGGCACGCTTACTGCAGTGTCTGGCATTGCCCTGGACAGCGTGCAGGCATGGCCGGCGTGGCTGATGCTCGCCTCGGGCTTGTTTCTGGTCGTGCGCCGATAGCCAGTGCGGCTGTCGGCTGGCACACTAGCCCCCTACGTAGTCGGAGTGGTAAATGAAAGACTGGCTTGATGAGATCAAATGGGACAGCGACGGCCTGGTGCCCGCAATCGCCCAGGATCACCAGACCGGGCGTATCCTGATGATGGCCTGGATGAACCGCGAATCGCTGGCCCTGACTGCCGCCGAAAACCGCGCCATCTACTGGTCTCGTTCACGCGGCAAGCTGTGGCGCAAGGGCGAGGAATCGGGCCATGTGCAGAAGCTGCATGAAATGCGGCTGGACTGCGACGCCGACGTCATCGTGCTCAGCGTCGAGCAGATCGGCGACATCGCCTGTCACACTGGCCGTCAGAGCTGCTTCTACCGGGTATTCGAAAATGGTCAATGGACCGTGGTCGACCCGGTGCTCAAGGACCCTCACGCCATCTACCACGCAGGACACAGCCATGAGTGACACCCTGAGCCGCGTGGCCGCGGTGCTTGAGGAGCGCAAGGGCGCCAGTGCGGACAGCTCCTATGTCGCCAGCCTCTATGCCAAGGGCCTGAACAAGATTCTGGAGAAACTCGGCGAGGAATCGGTGGAAACCATCATCGCCGCCAAGGACGCCGCCGTCAGTGGCGATTGCAGCGATGTCATCTATGAAACCGCCGACTTGTGGTTTCATAGCCTGGTGATGCTCGCGCAACTTGGCCAACATCCGCAGGCCGTACTGGATGAACTGGACCGACGCTTCGGTCTGTCCGGGCACGATGAGAAAGCCGCCCGCCAGCCCACTGCCTGAAACCGCATTTTCTGAGGAGTAGCATCATGGGTCTGTTTGATTGGAAACACTGGATCGTCATCCTGATCGTTGTGGTCCTGGTGTTCGGTACCAAGAAACTGAAGAACCTGGGCACCGATGTCGGTGAGTCGATCAAGGGCTTTCGCAAGGCCATGAACGACGACGACAAGCCGGGCGCCGAGCAACCTGCCCAGCCTGTTCACCCTCAGGCCAGCTCGCCATTGAATCCCCAGCCGGTGAACCCGCCGCACACCATCGACGGCCAGCATCAGAAAGTCGAAGAGCCCATCAGGAAAGACTGATCAATGTTCGGTATCAGCTTCAGTGAACTCATGCTCGTGGGCCTGGTGGCCCTGTTGGTGCTGGGGCCCGAGCGCCTGCCAGGTGCCGCGCGTACCGCCGGGCTGTGGGTCGGTCGGCTGAAGCGCAGCTTCAACTCGATCAAGACCGAGATCGAGCGGGAAATCGGCGCCGACGAGATTCGCCGCCAGTTGCACAACGAACACATCCTGTCGCTGGAGGAAGAGGCCCGCAAGATCCTCAATCCGCAGCAACCGGCCCCGGCAAAACCCGCCGAGCCGCTGGCCGACCCTATCGCTCCGGGCGCCCAGGCCCAGCCCGTGCTGGACCGCGATGCCGCCAGCGCCCAGGTGACGCCCATCGCAGTGCCCGCCACCGAGCCTGCCGCCAGCACCCAGCCGGTGCTCGACCGCGATGCCAGCAGCGCTGCTCCTGCGCCGGTGAGCATCGCCTCCAATGAACCGACACAGCCGTCGCGAGCACCATGAGCGAAATTCCGGAAAACGATCAGCCGATGCCGCTGGTCTCGCACCTTACCGAGCTGCGCACGCGCCTGTTGCGTTGCGTGGCCGTGATCTTCCTGGTCTTCGCCGGCCTGTTCTCGTTTGCCCAGCAGATCTACACCCTGGTGTCGGCGCCCCTGCGCGAGTACCTGCCCGCTGGCGCGACGATGATCGCCACCGACGTGGCCTCGCCATTTCTGACGCCCTTCAAGCTGACCATGATGGTGTCGCTGTTCCTGGCCATCCCGATCATCCTGCACCAGGTCTGGGGCTTCATCGCTCCCGGCCTGTACAAGCATGAAAAGCGCGTGGCCGTGCCGCTGCTGGTGTCCAGCATCTTTCTGTTCTATGCCGGCATGGCCTTCGCCTATTTCCTGGTGTTCCCGCTGGTGTTCAAGTTCTTCGCCAGTGCCACTCCGGCGGGCGTGACCATGGCCACCGACATCGCCAGCTACCTCGATTTCGTGATGACCTTGTTCTTCGCCTTCGGGGTGGCCTTCGAAATCCCCGTGGCGGTGGTGCTGCTGGTATGGATTGGCGTGGTGAACGTGCAGTATCTGCGCAAGATTCGTCCCTACGTGATCATCGGCTGCTTCGTGGTGGGGATGATCCTGACCCCACCCGACATCTTCTCGCAGACGCTGCTGGCGGTGCCCATGTGGCTGCTGTTCGAAATCGGCATTCTGTTTGGCGGGCTGATCCGCAAGCGCGGCGATCGTGAAGACGCCGACGACACCGACGCCAAGCCGCCAGCGACACAGGCATGAACCTGCTGTTGCTCGAGCAAGCCGATTTCGTAGCGGCTGGCCGCGTGGTGCTGCGTGATCGCCGCTTTACCCATATGCAGGACGTGCACAAGGTCGAGGTGGGCGACAGCCTGCGGGTCGGCCTTATCGATGGCCTGATGGGGCATGCCGAGGTGGTTCGCCTGGAGGGCCATGAAGCCGAGCTGAGCGTGACCCTCGACCAGCCGCCGCCAGCCAAGCTGCCGCTGACCCTGATACTGGCCCTGCCCCGCCCGAAAATGCTGCGCCGGGTGTTTCAGACCCTCGCTACGATGGGCGTCGGCAAGGTCGTGCTGGTCAACAGCTACCGGGTCGAGAAGAGCTTCTGGCAAACCCCCTTTCTGGAGCCTGCGGCCATTCGTGAGCAACTGATCCTGGGCCTTGAGCAGGCTCGCGACACGGTGCTGCCGGAGGTGATCATCGAAAAGCGCTTCAAGCCGTTTGTCGAGGATCGCTTGCCGGGCATGGCGCAGGGCACGTTGGGGCTGGTCGGACATCCGGGCGCTTATCCGCCCTGCCCGCGTCATCTGGATGAGGCCGTGACCCTGGCGATCGGGCCGGAGGGTGGGTGGATTCCCTATGAGGTGGATCTGCTGGGCAAGGCCGGGTTACAGCCGGTGCAGTTGGGGGAGCGGATTTTGCGGGTAGAGACGGCGGTGGCGGTGTTGTTGGCGCGGTTGTTTTGATTGGTTGAGGATGGGGGGTGAATGGTCCCCTCACCCCAGCCCTCTCCCTGGGGGAGAGGGAGCCGATCAC
>NZ_DFUE01000027.1:22810-40371 GCF_002379585.1 Pseudomonas sp. UBA4194 | reverse complement strand
TAGCCCCCTCTCCCTCAGGGACAGGGAGCCGATCACCGCCAGCCGATCCACCGCGATCCGCTTTTAGCCCCCTCTCCCTCAGGGAGAGGGCTGGGGTGAGGGGACCATTCACCACCGCTCCCCGCCCACAAAAAACACCCCCCAAGCCACCATTCAGTTTTCCCCCATCAAGCCGATGCCCTTGGAACAACAACCCCCACGCCCGTTGTTCATCCAGGGAGCTGCACCATGTTCAATGCCTTTGCCCGTTACCTGGGCAATCTCAGCGTCAATCTGAAACTCGGGATCGGTTTCGGCTTGGTGCTCTTGCTGACACTCTTGATCGCCGTCACCGGCTGGCTCGGCTTGAGCCGACTGATCGAGCGCGCGGACAAGATCGTCGCCATCGCCGAGCTGGACGACAAGATGCGCGACCTGCGCATCGCCCGACAGAATTTCGAACTGCAGAAAGGTAACAGCGGCAGCGATCTGGTGACCAAGGCCCTGGACGATCTGGACGTAGGGCTCGATGCCGCTAACCACATGATGGTCGTGCCCGGCGATCTGCAATTGCTGGAACAGCAAAGTGCGGCCGTGCAAACCTATCGCAAGGAATTCGCCGCCTCGTTGCAGGCCCTGCAAAGCCGGGAGGCTGCCCGCACCCAGTTGGGGGCCACGGCCGATCGGGCCGTGGCAGTGGTCAGCGAAGTGGAGCTGAACCTGCTGCAATCAGGCGACACCACCGCCTACAGCGCGGCGGTCGACACCAGCAAAAAGCTGCAACAGGCGCGCTTCCAGGTGCGCGGTTATACCTACAGCGCCAAGGCCGAAGCCCGCCAGCCGGCCCTGGATGCCATCGACCAGGCGCTGGCGTCCATCGCCGCGCTGCCGGACAAGCTGCCCAGCCAGTACGCTGCCCCCCTGCAACCTGCCGCACCCGCCATGCAGGCGTACCGCGCCGCGGTGGCGCAGTTCAGTGATGCGCAGGTGGCAAGCACTCAGGCCATCGAACGCATGGCGACCCAAGGCAGCGTGCTGTTGGCGTTGAGCGACAAGCTGGGCGATTCGCAGACCGCCAAGCGCAACGCCGACGCCCAGCACGCCAAGACCTTGCTGGCGGTCGCCGCGGTACTGGCCTTGCTGCTGGGCCTGACCGCCGCCTGGATCATCACTCGGCAGATCGTGGTGCCCTTGCGCCAGACCTTGCAGGACGTCGAACGGGTCGCCACCGGCGACCTCACGCAAACCGTGCAGGTCACCCGCCGCGATGAGCTGGGTCAGGTCCAGCAAGCCTTGCAGCGCATGACCTTGAGCCTGCGCGAACTGATCGCCGGGATCGGCGACGGCGTCACGCAACTAGCCAGCGCCGCCGAAGAGCTGTCTGCGGTCACTGAACAGACCAGCGCCGGGGTCAACGCGCAGAAGGTCGAGACCGATCAGGTGGCCACTGCGATGAACGAAATGGCTGCGACGGTGCAGGAAGTCGCGCGCAACGCCGAGGAAGCTTCCGAGGCGGCAGTGGCGGCCGATCAGCAGGCTCGCGAAGGTGATCGCATGGTCAATCAGGCGGTGGCCCAGATCGAACGACTGGCTGCCGAGGTGGTGCACTCCACCGACGCCATGGCCTTGCTCAAGCAGGAAAGCGACAAGATTGGTGGGGTGCTGGACGTCATCAAGTCGGTTGCGCAGCAGACCAACCTGCTGGCGTTGAACGCTGCTATCGAGGCCGCCCGGGCCGGCGAGGCAGGCCGGGGCTTCGCCGTGGTGGCCGACGAGGTGCGCAGCCTGGCCCAGCGCACCCAGCAATCGACCGAGGAGATCGAAGGGTTGATCGCTTCGCTGCAAAGCGGCACCCACCAGGTCGCCAGCGCCATGGACAGCAGCCGCCAGATGACTGACAGCACGGTGTTGCTGACCCGTCAGGCAGGTGAATCGCTGGCAGGCATCACCCGCACGGTGTCGACGATTCAGGCGATGAACCAGCAGATTGCATCGGCCGCCGAGCAACAGGGGGCGGTGGCTGAGGAGATCAACCGCAGCGTATCGAACGTGCGTGATGTGTCGGAACAGACCGCAGCGGCCAGCGAAGAAACGGCGGCCTCAAGCGTAGAGCTGGCCCGGTTGGGCGGGCATCTGCAGGGGTTGGTCGGGAAGTTCAGGGTGTAGGCGGTGTAGCGGGTGGGCGGACGCCTTCGCGGCTGCACGCCGCTCCTACAGGAGATCGGCGTTGCCTGCTGTGATGCTGGGCGGACGGCTTCGCGGCTGTACGCCGCTCCTACAGGGGGTCGGCGTTGCCTGCTGTGATGCTGGGCGGGCGCCTTCGCGGCTGTACGCCGCTCCTACGGGAGGGGGGGGATTCCTGTGGGAGCGGGTTCTACCCGCGATGGGGGCGGCACTGTCGCTGCATATCCCTGGCTATAACACCTGCCGCAGGAACGCCTGCGCCCGCGGCTCTTTCGGAGCACTGAAGAACTCGGCAGGCGGCGCATCTTCCAACAGTCGGCCGTGGTCGAAGAACAACACCCGGTCCGCCACTTCCCGGGCAAAGCCCATCTCGTGGGTCACGCAGACCATGGTCATGCCTTCCAGGGCCAGGGTCTTCATCACGTCCAGCACCTCACCGACCATCTCCGGGTCCAGCGCCGAGGTTGGTTCATCGAACAGCATCACCTTGGGGTCCATCGCCAGCGCGCGGGCAATGGCCACACGTTGCTGCTGCCCCCCGGAGAGCCGCGACGGGAACTCGTTGGCCTTCTCGCCGATGCCAACCTTCTCCAGCAGCGCCCTGGCCTTGGCCTCGCGCTCCGCCTTGCCGCGCTTGCGCACTACCTTCTGCGCCAGGCAGAGGTTTTCCAACACGGTCATGTGCGGGAACAGGTTGAAATGCTGAAACACCATGCCGACTTCACGGCGATAGGCATTGATGTCGGTCTTTGGATCGGCCAATTGCAACCCATCGATGCTCACCGAACCTTCGTCGAAATCTTCCAGGCCATTGAGGCAGCGCAGGAAGGTCGACTTGCCGGAGCCCGAAGGCCCCAGCACCACCAGCACTTCGCCCTTGGCCACCTGGGTACTCACCTGGTCTACCGCACGCACCACATGGCCGCGGGTGTCGAACACCTTGAGCAGGTCACGAACTTCAATCACTTTGCGCAAGCCTCCGTTCAAGCCGACTGGCGAAGTGCGACAGCGGCAGGTTGATCAGCAGGTACAGGCCCGCCACGCAGAACCATATTTCAAAGGTGGAGAACGATGTGGTGATCGCTTCGCGGCCGCTCTTGGTCAATTCGGTGATGGCGATGACCGACACCAGCGAGGTGTCCTTGACCAGGCTGATGAACTGCCCGGCCAGCGGCGGCAGCACCCGTTTGAACGCCTGGGGCAGGATGACGTGGCGCATCGACTGCCCAGCATTCAAACCCAGTGACCGAGCCGCTTCGCCCTGGCCGCGAGCGATGGATTGCACGCCCGAGCGCACGATCTCGGCCACATAGGCGCCGGTAAACAGCGCCAGCGCCGCGACCCCGGCGAACTCGCGGGACAGGTTGAGCACCGTGCCGATGAAGAAATAGAAAATGAAAATCTGCACCAGCAACGGCGTGCCACGTACCAACTCCACATAGACCGTGGACAGATGGCGCAGCGTGGGGTTGGCGGAGATCCGTGCCAGGCCCGCCGCCAGGCCAATCAGCAGCCCGAACAGACCCGACACCACCGACAGCCACAAGGTGGTCCACAGGCCCCAGGCAATCGGCCCTGCAGCCCAATGGCGGGTTACGCCTACCAGATCGCCTTCGGAGACATCGTCGCCCTCCTCCAGCAGCACGCTGTTACTGTCCACTTGCAGCACCTGCGTGGCGCCATCCTCATCGAGCAGCGTGACCCGCGCCGTGTCGCCCGCCACCGCGATCGACTGCACCGTACCGTAACCTTCGGCCCGCTGCGGCTCTTGCGCCTGGAACACGAAGTACTGCGGCACGCGGTTCCAGTGCCATTCATAGGCAATGCGCGAGGTGGCGAAATACAGGCTGCAGGCCAGGCCGACCAGCACCAGCGCGGTGAGCGCATGCCAAGGCCATTGGGCTTTCTTGTGTTTGATCACAGGGACAATCCGAATAAAGACGAACGCGCAGGACCGGCCTGCGCGTTGGGGGTCAACGCCGCCGAAGGGGCGTTATTCCATCTCTTTGAGCCAGTTCTTACTCTTGAACCACTTGTTGTGGATCCGCTCGTAACTGCCATCTTCACGCGCCTGGCGCAGGAAGTTGTTGATGAAGTTCAGGCTGTCGTAGTCGCCTTTCTTCAACCCGAACGCCAACGGCTCATAGGTGAAAGGCTCGTCCAGATAGACCAGTTTGCCGTTGCCGACCTTGTCCACTGCCACCACGTTGTAGGGCGAGTCGTAGATGAAGGCATCGGCCTTGCCGTTGACCACATCCAGCACCGCTTCGGGCTCATTGTCATAGCCATGGTACTGGGCCTTGGCAATCAGCTTCTTGGCCACGAACTCACCCGTGGTGCCCACCTTGGAGGTGATGCGGTAGTCGGCGCTGTTCAGGTCCTTGTAGGTCTTGACCTTGTCGGCCAGTTCCTTGCGGATCAGCAGGGTCTGGCCTACCACGATGAACGGATCGCTGAAGTTGATGCGCAGGTTGCGTTCCTGGGTCAGGGTGAGGCCGCTGCCGATCATGTCGAACTTGTCGGTGAGCAATGCGGGAATGATGCCGTCCAGGCTGGTGGACACCAGCTCCAGCTTGACGCCCATGGACTTGGCCATGGCCTTGAGCAGATCGACTTCGAAGCCGATGATGTCGCCGCGCTTGTTGGTCATTTCGAACGGCATGTAGGTAGGGTCCATGCCCACCCGCAAAGTGCCGCGCTTGACCGCCTCATCGATGGCGCCCGCCTGGGCGGAGCTCATAGCCACCGCGGCCATGACGCCGAGCAGCAGCATCGATAGATACTTCTTCATTACCAATCCCCTAGCCAACATCGGGCACGACCAGGCCTGGACGCACCATTTCGGGGTGCGATCCTAACCTAAACGGGAGTTCGGACAAAGTTCGATGGAGAAATTAGTGCCCAGTGGCACCGTTGCGGTGCATGGCACAAGACCTCGCCGGCCCCATCGCGGGCAGAGCCCGCTCCCACAAGAGACCGCGTGACAACCGCAGGTCCTGTGGAGGAGCTTGCGGGCGGGCCGCAGCTCCTGTGGGAGCGGGTTCTACCCGCGATGAGGCCGGGCCTGCCTAAGCGTTCTGCAACCCGACCGCCGCCACCGGCGCCTCAGGGTGCAGAGGCAACAGCGGCGAGTGCGGATCCGACTGCTTGGACTCGCGCCAGGCGCCCAGCCAGGCAGGGTTCTGGTCAGCCCACACATGATCGTGCAGACGCGACATCGCCACAGGGTCGCTGAGCAATGACATGCGGGTGTTGTTGTCCAGCTTCGCCGGTCCGCCTTCCAGTGCCTTGTTCACCCACTCCGCGCGCATGCTTTCGATGGGCGCCGCTTTGGCGTGCCGCGCGGTTGCCAGGCCGTAGGCCAGGGCATTCTGACGCGGATCGACCACAGCCCGGACGAAACCGTCCTTGAGGGCGTGCCAGCGGTTCTCGTGAGTGTACTGGTCAGTGGACAGCAGCTCCTGAGGCGTATCGTACTCCTCAGGAATCAGGAACAACTTCTCGTCGCGTGCCTGCAGACCCAGGTTGGTACGGCTGGAGATCACCGACACCGGGATCGACAGCATCAACGACCCGACGATAGGCGTCAGCCACCACAGGAAGCTGGGGTTCAACCAGATGACCAGAGCGGCCCACGCCGCACCCAGCACCGTCTGCGAGCCGTGGCGCTTGACCGCTTCCAGCCAAGGCGTGGAGTCGTCATCGCGCTGCGGCGAGTTCCAGGTCGCTGCCCAGCCCAGGAACGCGGCCAGCACGAAACGGGTATGGAACAGCATGCGCACCGGCGCCAGGAGCATGGAGAACAGCATCTCCAGCAGCATCGACAAGGTGACCTTGAAACGACCACCGTATTCCTTCGCGCCCTTGGCCCAGATCAGGATGATACTCAGCAGCTTGGGCAGGAACAGCAACACGATGGTGGTGGAGAACAACGCCACCGCCTTGTCCGGATGCCACTGCGGCCACAGCGGGTAAAGCTGCCGAGGCGCCAGGAAGTAGGTGGGCTCCATCAGCGTGTTCACTGCCAGCAAGGCTGTGGACAACACCAGGAAGAAGAACCACAAGGGTGCTGACAGGTACGACATCACGCCCGTCAGGAACACGGCGCGGTGCACCGGGTGCATGCCCTTGACCAGGAACAGGCGGAAGTTCATCAGGTTGCCGTGGCACCAGCGACGGTCTCGCTTGAGCTCGTCGAGAAGGTTGGGCGGCAACTCTTCATAACTGCCCGGCAGGTCATAGGCAATCCACACCCCCCAACCCGCGCGACGCATCAAGGCCGCTTCGACGAAGTCGTGAGACAGGATGGCACCGGCGAACGCACCCTTTCCTGGCAACGGCGCCAGGGCGCAGTGCTCGATGAACGGCTTCATGCGAATGATCGCGTTGTGCCCCCAGTAGTGGGATTCCCCCAACTGCCAGAAGTGCAGGCCAGCGGTAAACAGCGGGCCGTACACGCGGGTGGCGAACTGCTGCATGCGTGCATACAGGGTGTCCATGCCCGACGCTTTCGGCGCCGTCTGGATGATGCCGGCATCCGGGGTTGCTTCCATCAAGCGCACCAGGCTGGTCAGGCATTCACCACTCATGACGCTATCGGCGTCCAATACCACCATGTAACGGTAGTCGGCACCCCAGCGACGGCAGAAGTCGTCGAGGTTGCCACTCTTGCGCTTGACCCGACGGCGACGGCGGCGATAGAAGATATGCCCGAAGCCACCGGCTTCGCGACAGACTTCCAGCCAAGCCTGTTGCTCGGCCACGGCGATGTCGGGGTCATTGGTGTCGCTGAGCACGAAGAAGTCGAAGCGATCCAGATCGCCCGTGGCCTTCACCGACTCGAAAGTCGCGCGCAGGCCAGCGAAGACGCGTGGCACATCCTCGTTGCAGATGGGCATCACCAAGGCGGTGCGTGCGCCCGCCTCGATCGGCTCATTGCCGGCGCTGGCGCCGGAAATACGGTACTTGTCGCGACCGGTCAACAGTTCCAGAAAGCCCATCAGGGCGGTCCAGAAACCTGCCGACACCCAGCAGAACAGAATGCCGAACAGAATCAGGATGCTGGTCTGCAGGAAATACGGCAACACCTGGGTGGCGGTCTGCATCAGTGGCTGACGCACCACCTCGTCGAGATCGACCATGCCCCAACCCTGGTACGGCATGATGCCTTTCATGTACCAGCCAGCGACGATGGTCTGACCCAACATCAGCACCAGCAGGATGTAGCGGCGCATCGAGCCCACCCAGCGCCAGCGCGCATGGGGCAGCTCTCGCTTGTCACTGGTCGGCTCCGGTCGGCTGGCCTTGCCGGTGAGCTTGCGCCACACCCGCACGATCACGTTGGTGCGCCAAGGCTCGGGAACCACCTTGGTACGGTTGATCGGCGGCGTTGTCTTGAGCTTGATCCGGCCGCTGGCATCCACCGCCAGCATCTCGGCTTCTTCGAACTCGGCGGCACTGTCGAGGCGCAGACGCTGCTCGACGGAATTCTGCGCGCCCAGCACGGAGTCGTGCGCCGGGCGCCCCGAGAGGCGCTCGTGCAATTGCGCGAAGGACGTGCAGCTGGCGAGTTCCGCGCGCTGCTCGGCACTGAGGGGCAGGTGTGCCAGATACTCGCTGAGCGATTCTGGTCGAGCTGGAGAATTAGTCATCGGCGGGCAACTGGTAGCTCCAGGTTTCAGTCAGGACTTGTTCGGTCTTGACCGGTTCGGTAGGTGCGGCCGGAGCAGCTTCAGCCGGTGCCGGAGCGGTTTCGGCAACCTTCTCGGCCTTGGCGTGAGCCTTGTCATGCTTGACCGGGGCCTTTTCTTCCTTGGCAGGCTCGACAGGTGCGGCAGGCTCGACGGGCAGGTCCTTGACCAGCGCGGCGCGCATCTCCACAGCCTTGTTCGGATCCTTGACCTTGACCCGCAGGGTCAGGCGCCAGCCTTTGGTCTCGGGATTATAGCGGACGTTGTTTTCCACCAGATCGGCGTTGTCGTCGACGCTGACCTGACTGCGCACGGCGGCGTCTTCAGGCAACGCGGCCAGTACCGGACCTTCGTAGTCGAGCAGGAATGCCACGCTGCCGTCAGGCTGACGGATCAGGTTGGACTGCTTGACGTCACCGGTCGAACGCAGGGTCTGCTTGACCCAGCCGATATCCGGCGAGTGGAACTCGTCTTCGTCCAGGGTCCAGTGCAGACGGTAGTTGTGCTCCAGCGGCTGACCCGGCTCCGGGATCTTCTCCGGGTTCCAGAAGGCTACGATGTTGTCGTTGGTTTCATCGGCGGTGGGGATTTCCACCAGGTCGACGGTGCCTTTGCCCCAATCGCCCTTGGGTTCGATCCAGGCGCTCGGACGCTTGTCGTAGCGGTCGTCCAGGTCTTCGTAGCGGCCGAACTCGCGACCCCGTTGCAGCAAACCGAAGCCACGCGGGTTCTCGACGGTGAAGCTGCTCACGGCCAGGTGTTTCGGGTTGTTCAGCGGGCGCCACAGCCACTCGCCGTTGCCGGCATGGATCGACAGACCCGTGGAGTCATGCAGTTCGTGACGGTAGTTCTGCACGCGCGATGGCTGGTTGGAGCCGAACAGGAACATGCTGGTCAGCGGCGCGATACCCAGGCGGCTGACATGGTCACGCAGGAACACCCGCGACTCGACGTCGACGGTGGTGTCCTTGCCTGGACGCAGGATCAGTTTATAGGCACCGGTGGAGCGCGGTGAGTCCAGGAGGGCAAAGATCACCAGCTGCTTGTCGCCTTCGTTCGGACGCTCGATCCAGAACTCGCGAAAACGCGGGAATTCCTCGCCGGACGGCAACGCGGTGTCCAGCGCCAGACCGCGGGCGGACAGACCGTATACCTGATTCTTGCCGATGACGCGGAAGTAGCTCGCGCCCAGCATGGTCATGATTTCGTCTTGCTTGTCGGCCTTGTTGATCGGGAACAGCACGCGGAAGCCCGCGTAGCCCAGTTGCTCGGTGGCCTTGGGATCGAACTGCAGATCGCCGAAATCGAACCGCGCCGGATCGTACTTGATCTCGTTGACAGCGGTGGCGGTGACTTCGTTGATGCGTACCGGGGTATCGAAGTGCATGCCCTGGTGATAGAAAGAAAGCTTGAACGGGGTCTTGGCTTCGGCCCATTCGGCCTTTTCATTGCGGAAGCGGATTTTCTGGTAATCCGCGAACTTCATGTCGCGAAATTCTTTCGGCAGGTTGCTTTTCGGGGCGTCGAATTTTTGCCCGGCGAGCTCCTTGGCCCGATTGGCGACGTCATCCAGGCTGAATGCCCAGAGCTGACCAGCGCTGAACAGGCACAGCAGCGCCGAACCGGTCAGCAATGCCTTGCGCAACCGAGTGCGGGGTGTTGGTGAAGCATTTAAAGGACTAACAATCACGAGCAACCCTCGCCGAAAACAGATCGAAAAACCAACGGCCAGCTGTCATGTGCCGGGTTGGCGAGCATTGTTCCGACTCCAAAAGGGCGTAATGATTCCCCAAGCGGAACGGCACAAGTCTCAAGCTGGACAAAATGAGCGCCGAAACGCGGCGCCCTTGGCGCGCGATTATCTAGCACGCCGCGTTACAACGCATCAGGGTAAACGAAGTATTTATCCTACAAAGGACGGTAATTTGTCGCAAACCTGCCATTAGAGGGCCACTAAATTTGTAACATGAAAGTTACAGGCCCATCGTTGGTCAGATTCACTTGCATATCGGCACCGAACCGCCCTGTTTCCACCCGCCCGTGAGCCTGTTTCGCCGCGGCTACCAGGTAGTGGAACAGGTCGGCGGCAAGTGCTGGCGGGGCGGCGGTGGAAAAGCCCGGGCGCATGCCGCTTCGAGTGTCGGCGGCGAGGGTGAACTGGGACACCAGCAACAGGCCGCCGCCGATGTCCTTGAGCGACAGGTTCATCTTGCCTTGCTCGTCGCTGAACACCCTGTAGTTGAGCAATTTGTGCAGCAGCTTGTCGGCGCTGGCCGGGGTGTCGTGCGGCTCTACTGCCACCAGCACCAGCAGGCCCTGGTCGATGGCACCCACGGTTTCACCCTCGACCTGCACCTGTGCCTGGCTGACCCTTTGCAGCAGTCCCTTCACGCCTCCTCCAGAGGCAGGTCGAGCAAACGCCTGGCCATCTGGTCGGCGGCGCGCACCAGGGCATCGGTGATGCCCGGCTCGGAAGCCGCATGGCCGGCGTCGCGAATCACCTGCAGCTCACTGTTCGGCCAGGCCTGGTGCAGCGCCCAGGCATTGTCCAGCGGGCAGATCACGTCGTAGCGCCCGTGCACGATCACTGCGGGCAGATGGGCGATGCGCGGCACGTCGCGGATCAATTGATCCGGCTCGAGAAAGGCATTGTTGACGAAGTAGTGGCACTCGATACGAGCAATCGACAGCGCACGCTGTGGCTCGGAGAAGCGGTCGACCACCAGCGGGTTGGGGCGCAGGGTCGCAGTGCGCCCTTCCCAGGTCGACCAGGCCTTGGCCGCGTGCATCTGGGCAATCTGGTCGTTGCCGGTCAAGCGCCTGTGAAAGGCCTGCAGCAGATCGCCGCGCTCCTCGCTGGGGATCGGCGCGATGTAGTCCTGCCAGTAGTCGGGGAACATGCGGCTGGCGCCACTTTGATAGAACCACTCGATTTCCTGCGGACGGCACAGGAACACGCCGCGCAGGATCAGGCCATGCACGCGCTCGGGGTGGGTCTGGGCATAGGCCAGGGCGAGTGTGGAACCCCAGGAGCCACCGAACAGCACCCATTTATCGATACCCAGGTGTTTGCGGATGCGCTCCATATCTTCGATCAGGTGCCAGATCGTGTTGTTTTCCAGGCTGGCGTGGGGCGTGGAGCGACCGCAGCCGCGCTGGTCGAAGGTGACGATGCGATACAGGTTGGGGTCGAAGTAGCAGCGGCTCTGGGCATCGCAGCCCGAACCGGGACCGCCGTGAATGAACAGCACCGGCAGGCCCTCGGGGGAGCCGCTTTCATCGACGTACAGCACATGCGGCTGTTCCACGGCCAGATCATGCCTGGCATAGGGTTTGATCTGCGGGTACAAAGTCTGCATCACGCGCTCCGTAAGGGTGGATTGATTCTCCCGTCGGGCATCATAAACCTGAATGGCCTCGGGAAGCATGCCCCTCTCTATCATAAGGTTTCAGAGCCGTTCGCCGATCCGATAGCTGCCCCCCGGCGCGCCCCGATGCAGGGCCGCTTGAATGTCACCATAGAGCCCTTCGGCCTGGGGCGCGGTGAGGGTCTGGGCGTGATCGCGCAACACCACCCGCAGCACCAGATTTTCCTGACCGCGAACGATCCCCAGGCGTTCGATGATCGGGCTGGGCAGCTCGTCGAACGGCCAGCGGCCTTTCACACTCAGCTCTTCGATCCAGTTGGCGCGGTAGTCGGCGATCTGCAGGATCTGCTCGGTGAGGGTTTCGGGGTTCAAGCCCGGCTCGACCGCCATCGACAGATCACGGCTGATGGGCACCTGCCGGGAGATCGGCTGCCACGGCTTGAGATGCGCCATCTGTGCCTGCACCCGCGGATGCGCGTCGCGCAACAGGCGGATGTCGGGCACGCCCTTGCGCAGCATCACCAGCCGGTCCAGACCTACGCTCAGGGCCAGACCGCCGTGCACCGCCGGGTCGATGTCCAGGCGCTGCAGCAAGGTCCGGGCGATGCAGCCGGCTTGCAGAACCGCGACCGGCTTCTGCCGATTCAGCAAACAGGCTTGGATACCTCCTTCGGTGTAGGGGTGAACGCTGTCGACGTGCACCCAGGCTCGACCCGGCACGGCAATGCCCAGCACATCGCCGACCAAGCGCAATAGATCGCGGCGATTGGAGAGGTCGGGGTCGCCCAGCACCCAGATGTCCATCTGATGGGGCTCGGCGCAGTGCCAGCGGTCGCGCACGTCGCGGCGAAAGGTAATGCCTGGGGCGGCCACAACCACGGCTTCTCCCGCCAGGCGGCGGCTGGCAGCGGCCTGCAGGCCAGCGATGATCGCGCTGGTGGTTTGCGTGCGCAGTATCAGATGATCGTCGATCCAGCAGGTCTGTGCATGCATGGCCGCAGCGGCATGGACGTCGTAGCCGAGCAACTCATGACACTCGTGGGCGGGAACGATGCGGGGCTGTTTCTGTACCTGCGCCAGCGGCCACCCCAACCGTACCAGGCCCGCCAGCAGGTCCTTGACCATCAGGCGCACGGCGTGCACCGGGTCGCAGGCTTCGGTCAGGTCGGCCACGCGCAATGCCTTGTGGATCGCTTCGTGGCTGAGGTAGTGCTTGGTCACGGGCATGGTGGCATTCCTTTGTGCTTGGAGAAATGCCAACACGCTATTGAGGGGCTTTCGCTTGAACAATCGGAAATGTCTGAAGGGGGTGTCTTTCGGACATTTCCTACAAGAAAAGTCGCGGATGATGATGGTGGGGGGGCCAGGTGCCTGGGTTTGGCGGTGTCTGGTAGGGCCTCATCGCGGGTAGAACCCGCTCCCACAAGGGGGATTCGGTGCCCTTGCAATTTCACCCTCACCCCTGTGGGAGCGGGTTCTACCCGCGATAAGGCCCTCACCCACACCACATACCCCGGCTAAACCTCCACCACCCCGCGCCGCTGCACAAAGCGATTGACGTATTCATCCGCCGGGCTGTGGAGAATCTCACTGGGGGTGCCCACCTGGATCAACCGGCCATCCTTGAGAATGGCGATACGATCGCCAAGACGCAGCGCCTCGTCCAGGTCGTGGGTGATGAACACGATGGTCTTGTGCAGGCTGGCCTGCAGCGCCTTCAGCTGGTCCTGCATTTCCGCACGGATCAATGGGTCCAGGGCGCTGAAGGCTTCGTCCATCAGAATGATCTCGGTATCGGCCGCCAAAGCCCGCGCCAGGCCTACCCGCTGGCGCATGCCGCCGGACAGCTGATGGGGATAAGACTGTTCATAGCCTGCCAGGCCCACCACCTTGATCCAATGCTGCGCCCGCTCCTGACACTGCGCCTTGCTCTCGCCCCGCACTTTCAGGCCGTAGCCTACGTTGTGCAGCACGGTCTTGTGGGGCAACAGGCCAAAACTCTGGAACACCATGCTGATCTTGTGCCGGCGAAATTCGCGCAGGGCCTGGCGGTCGTAGCCCAGAACGTCTTGGCCATCGACCAGCACCTGACCGCTGGACGGATCGATCAAGCGGTTGAAGTGGCGCACCAGCGTCGACTTGCCCGAACCTGAAAGGCCCATGATCACGAACACTTCGCCGGCGGCGATGGACAGCGACAGATCATCCACGCCGACCACACAACCGGTGCTGGCCAGGACCTGATCCTTGCTGTGTCCCTGGCGACTCAACGCCAGCGCCTCGCGTTCGCGGCTGCCGAAAACCTTGTAGACGTTGCGCACTTCGATCTTGGGCTGGTTCATCGGCCGACCTCGTGACGTGGGCGGCCATAGGCCTGGGTAATACGGTCGATGACCACCGCCAGAATCACGATGGCCAGGCCGGCCTCCAGGCCGCGACCCACGTTGAGCGTCTGGATGCCCACCAGCACGTCTTCGCCCAGGCCGCGGGCGCCGATCATCGAAGCGATCACCACCATGGACAGGGCCATCATGGTGGTCTGGTTGACCCCGGCCATGATGCTCGGCAATGCCAGTGGCAGCTGCACACCGAACAACTGTTGCCAACGGCTGGCGCCAAAGGCGTTGACCGCTTCCATCACTTCGCGATCGACCTGACGGATACCCAGGTCGGTGAGGCGGATGAGCGGCGGTGCGGCGTAGATCACGGTGGCGAAAATGGCCGGGACCTTGCCCAGGCCAAACAGCATCAGCACGGGGATCAGGTACACGAAGCTGGGCATGGTCTGCATGATGTCGAGCAGGGGCATCAGCACCGTACGCAGGCGTTTGCTGCGTGCCGACAGGATGCCCAGTGGAATCCCGATGGCGACCGAGATCAGCGTGGCTACCAGCATCAGGGCCAGGGTCTGCATCAACTTCTCCCACAGGCCGACAGCGCCTACCAGGAACAGCAAGCCAACGATGACCAGCGTCGTCACCACCTTGCGCGACGCATGCCAGGCGATTCCACCGACGATGATCAGCATCAGCCACCACGGGGTCATGCGCAGCAGGCTTTCAAGGTTGACGATGGCCCACAGCAGGGTGTCGGAGATATGGCGGAACACATCGCCATAATTGGTGACCAGTGCATCAACCCAGTCGTTGATCCAGTTGGCGATGGAAAAGGTGAAGCTTTCTGGAAACATGGGGCGGTCTCTGTATCAGGGAACTTGTTGAGAGGGCTGGGGTGTCTGGGCGGGCCTCATCGCGGGTAGAACCCGCTCCCACGAGGGTGCATCGCCAGGCGCAGATTCCAGTGGGAGCTGGGGTGTCTGCACTGGCCCCATCGCGGGCAGAGCCCGCTCCCACAGGGGGGCATCGCCAGGCGCAGATTCCAGTGGGAGATGGGGTGTCTGCACTGGCCTCATCGCGGGCAGAGCCCGCTCCCACAGGGGTGCATCGCCTGGCGCAGATTCCAGTGGGAGCTGGGGTGCCTGCACTGGCCCCATCGCGGGCAGAGCCCGCTCCCACAGGGGTGCATCGCCTGGCGCAGATTCCAGTGGGAGCTGGGGCCCCCACAGAGATGCATCGCCACGCGCAACCCCCCTGTGGGAGCGGGTTCTACCCGCGATGGGGCCAGTGCAGACACTGCAACCACCCCTGACACCCCCACGGCCTACAGCGCCGCCTCGATCTTGTGCGCAGCCTCTTCGCTCACCCATTGTTTCCACACCTGCGGATGCTCCTTCAAGAACAACTGTGCCAGCTTAGGCGACTCGATGCGTTCCTTGCTCATGCGGGCCAGGTTCTGGTTGAGCAGATCGATCGGCAGGTTGACCTTCTCGAACACACTGAGCAACTCCGGCGCACCGTCATGGAAGGTTTTCGACAACCCCACCTTGATGCTGATGGTCTTGTCCACACCTGGCTTCTCGTCCAGTTTGACTACATCAATCTGCCCCAGCAGCGGCGTAGGCGACCAGTAGTAGAACAGAATCGGCTCGCCGCGCTTGTAGCTCGACAGCACCGCCGCATCCAGCGCCGGTCCGGTCCCCGGGCGGAAATTGGTATAGCTGCTCTCGAGCCCGTAGCTCTTGAGCATCTGGCTGTTCTCCAGCTCGCAGGTCCAACCGGCGGGGCAATTGTAGAAGCGACCTTTGTCGGGCTCTTCCTGGTCCTTGAACACTTGGGCGTAACGGCCCAGGTCGGCAATGGCCTTGAGGTCCGGCGCCTTGGCTGCCAGCTTGCGCGAGGCATCGCCCTCGATCACATAGCGCGGCACGTACCAGCCTTCCACGGCACCCACGACCGGTGCGCCTACACCCACGACCTTGCCCGCCTGCTCAGCCTTGTTCCAGACTTCGCTGCGCCCTACCCATTCTTCGGCGAACACCTGGATATCGTTGCTGCCCAGCGCGCTTTCCATGGTGATGGAGTTACCCGGCAGGCTGTCGGTGGTGCAGCCGTAGCCGTGCTTGAGCACGAATTGCAGCAGGTCGGTGAGCAGCATGCCGCTCTCCCAGTTGAGGCCGGCGAATTTCACCGGCTTGCCGGACTCGCACCAGGCCGCAGCCTGACTGCTACCGGCGCCGGCCAGCAAGCCCAGGGACACGGCCGAGGCCAATAACAGAGGGGTTTTTCTCATCAAGTCCAGCTCCTGACAGGCAATGGGAATCCACGATCATTAGGTCTGACCGCAGGTTCGGGCATTGTTCTGCGTCGAGCGTGGCACTACTTGCTGAAACGGCCTTCGAGACGATGGCGGGCACCGGGGTGAATCAGCCTGGCAGCGGTCACCGGCGTCTTGCCCGACCAGGTTCGGCGCAGGATCAGCAGGCAGGGTTCGCTGTGATCGATCTGCAGCAGCTCGCACTCGTGGGGATGGGCCAGAATCGCCTCGACCACGTGCTCGCCGGCGGTCAGGGGGGCGACGCGAGTGAGGTAGGCGTAGGGGGTTTCGTCGACGAAATCCTGCTGCAGATAGTCGGGCGCAATCTGCGCATTGACGTAGCGGTCTTCGATCTGCACGGGGAGGTCGTTCTCGTAGTGCACGATGATCGAGTGGAACACCCGCTGGCCTTCGCGCATGTTCAAGGTCTGGGCGCGCTCGGTGCCAGCGGCTTCTTCCTCGAGCAGCACCAGTTGGCTGCTGTGGCGATGACCGCGAGCGGAGATCTCGTCGGCAATGTTGTGCACTTCGAACAACGCCGACTGGCTGCGCGGCTCGGCCACGAAGGTGCCCACTCCCTGCATGCGCACCAGCAGACCTTCGGCGGTCAGCTCACGCAAGGCCCGGTTGATGGTCATGCGGCTGAAACCCAGCTGATTGACCAGCTCGCTCTCGGAAGGCACGCGAAAATGCGGCGGCCAGGTGCCGTTGAGGATCTGCAGCGCGATCATCTGTTTCACACGGGCGTACAGGGGGGCCGGACTTTCGCCCATCTGGGCAGCCAGCGCAGAGACAACAGGCGGAGTCGGCACGGGAGTTCCTTGGTCGATTCGATGGCCATAGCTTGCCGGAGTTTAACGGGCAGGCAAACGTCTGTATATGTATATACAAACATGGGTCCGGACGGATGGGGCTAGGGCGCTAGTGTACCGCTACTGGCACCCCGATGCTGAATCATTGCCCCAGATCGGCATCCGCCACACGCCAGATCAACCGCGTGGTGTCGTAACCCTGTTGCTGCGCCTTGGCCAGCATCTGCTCACGCACCGCGCGCGATACCGTGGGTGTACGCGCCAGCAACCACAGGTACTTGCGATTGGGGTTGCCGACCAGCGCGGTCTGGTAGCCATCGCCGATATCGAGCACCCAATAGTCACCCTTGGTGACGCCCGGCGCGATCCGGGAAAACCAGTTATCGAACTCGACCCACAGCTTGTCGGTCTTGCCCGCCACCTGCGGCGACGCCGTGCCGGAGGCCTCCTGCCATTCGCCCTGGGCGGTGCGGCAGCGATTCAATACGCCGACGTTGCCGTCCGGCTTGAGGGTGTAATGGGCTTCGGATTGCGCACAGTTGCGCTGGAAGAACATGGGCAGGCGGGCGACTTCGTACCAGGTGCCCTGGTATTTGTGCAGATCGACCGAGTCAACGGTGCGCGGTGCCATGGAAGGGTCGGGCGAGCTTGCGCAGGCGCCGAGGAACAGGATAGAGACGCAGATCAGGGCCAGCTTGCGTGGGGACATGGGGGGTTACTCCTGAACGGGGCTAGGGAGGGGGATCGGTGGTGGAGGGTCCCCTCACCCCAGCCCTCTCCCTGAGGGAGAGGGAGCCGTACGGTGGTGTGGCGGCGAGCGGCGATCGGTTTCCAGTCCCCGCTCCCCCCGCCGTCCGCGATCTGCTTCTAGCCCC
>NZ_DFUE01000027.1:18347-22711 GCF_002379585.1 Pseudomonas sp. UBA4194 | reverse complement strand
CCATTCACCGCCGATCCCCCCAAGCATCACTCGTTGTGATACCCAGTCACCCGCTCCACTTCCTGCTTGGAACCCAGGAACACCGCCACACGCTGGTGCAGACCTTCAGGCTTGATATCCAGAATGCGCTGACGGCCATCGGTCGAAGCACCACCGGCCTGTTCCACCAGGAACGACATCGGGTTGGCTTCATACATCAGGCGCAGCTTGCCAGGCTTCTCTGGCTCGCGGCCGTCGCGCGGGTACATGAACAGGCCACCGCGGGTCAGGATACGGTGCACGTCGGCCACCATGGAGGCGATCCAGCGCATGTTGTAGTTCTTCTTCAGCGGGCCTTCCTCACCGGCCAGCAACTCATCCACATACTTGGTCACCGGGGCTTCCCAGTGACGCTTATTGGACATGTTGATGGCGAACTCGGCGGTGGTTTCCGGAATCTGGATATTCTCGTGCGTCAGCACGAAGCTGCCCATCTCACGGTCCAGAGTGAAGCCCTTGACGCCGTTGCCCAGCGTCAGAATCAGCATGGTCTGTGGGCCGTAGATGGCATAGCCGGCAGCAACCTGCTGGGTACCCGGCTGCAGGAAAGCCTGCTCCTTGAGGCTGTCGTTCTGGCTTAGGTGCTCGGTTGGGCAGCGCAGTACCGAGAAAATGGTACCCACCGACACGTTGACGTCGATGTTCGAGGAGCCGTCCAGGGGGTCGAATACCAGCAGGTAGGCACCTTTGGGGTACTGGCCCGGGATCTGGTAGGCGTTGTCCATTTCCTCGGACGCCATGCCGGCCAGGTGACCGCCCCACTCGTTGGCTTCCAGCAGGATGTCGTTGGACAGTACGTCGAGCTTCTTCTGCACTTCGCCCTGCACGTTTTCAGTACCCATGCTGCCCAGCACGCCACCCAGGGCGCCCTTGGAAACGGCATGGCTGATCTCTTTGCATGCGCGCGCCACCACTTCGATCAGGAAGCGCAGATCGGCCGGAGTGTTGTTGCTACGGGTCTGCTCAATCAAATAGCGACTCAGGGTAACGCGGGACATGGACGACTCCGGAGTAGAGAGAGGTTGGGAAAACCCGCGCAGTTTACACGGGTACAGTTGAACCTAGCGAGCGTTAGCCACGGCGTTGCAGCGATCAGACCGTTATCCAGGGGTGATAGTTCGCCGCTCGGCGTTCCCGGGCATCTGCGTTGCCGGAACCGACGCCATTCGGGGGAAGATAATATCGCAGGATCTTCTTCTGCAACGCAGATGCCTGTGGGAACAGGCTCTGCCCGCGATGAAGCGAATATGCCCGCCGATGAGCTCGCCGAGCACACCCCAGGACCTATTCCAGCGCCCCCCAGATCTGCTCCGCATACTCGCGAATGGTCCGGTCCGACGAGAACCAGCCCATGCGGGCGCTGTTGAGCACCGACATGCGCCACCACTTGTCAGGGTTCAACCAGGTCTCCTCGACCTTGCGCTGGGCGTCCCAGTACGCGTCGAAATCCGCGCACAGCAGGAAGCGGTCGTAGTTGGCCAAGGAATCCACCAGACCGACATACCGTGACGGATCATCGGGCGAGAACACCCCGCCGCGAATGGCCTGCAGCACGTCGTTCAGGCGGTGCGAAGCGGCGATGTCGCCATGGGCGCTGAACCCACCGGCATGTTGACGTTCCTCCACCTGAGCGGCCGTCATGCCGAAAATGAACATGTTTTCTTCGCCCAGATAGTCACGCATTTCCACGTTGGCGCCGTCCAGCGTGCCGATGGTCAACGCGCCGTTGAGGCCGAACTTCATGTTGCTGGTGCCCGACGCTTCGTAGCCTGCGGTGGAAATCTGCTCCGACAGGTCTGCCGCCGGAATGATGCTTTCGGCCAGGCTGACGTTGTAGTTGGGCAGGAACACCACCTTGAGCAAGCCGCGCACGGTCGGGTCGTTGTTGACCACCCGGGCGATGTCGTTGGCCAGCTTGATGATCAGCTTGGCCGAGTGATAACTGGCCGCCGCCTTGCCGGCGAAGATTTTCACCCTGGGCACCCAGTTGATCTCCGGCTCGGCGCGAATCGCCTGGTACAGCGCCACGGTGTGCAGCAGGTTGAGCAACTGGCGCTTGTATTCGTGGATCCGTTTGACCTGCACGTCGAACAGCGCCTCGGGGTTGACCGTGACACCGATGCGTTCGTGGATGATGCGCGCCAGGGCTTTCTTGCTGTTCAAACGCTGCGCGGCAAACGCCTTGCGGAAATCGGCCTTCTCGGCAAACGGCTCCAGACCCTTGAGCAGCTTCTCCGGATCATCGAGCAACTCGGGCCCCAAGGCCTCGACCATCATGGCCGTGAGCTCCCGGTTGGACTGGTACAGCCAGCGGCGGAAGGTGATGCCGTTGGTCTTGTTGTTGATGCGGTCCGGATACAGCTTGTGCAGCTCGGCGAACACCGTGCTGCGCATCAGCTGGGTATGCAGGCCGGACACGCCGTTGACACTGTGCGACCCCAGGAAAGCCAGGTTACCCATGCGCACGCGCCGACCGTTGTCTTCCTCGATCAGGGACACGACGCGCAGCACGTCGACGTCATGCTGGCCTTTGGCACGCAGCGCATCGATGTGATAGGCGTTGATCAGGTAGATGATCTGCATGTGCCGCGGCAGCATGCGCTCCATCAACCCCACGGGCCAGGTTTCAAGGGCTTCGGGCAGCAGGGTATGGTTGGTATAGGCCAGGGTGTTGACGGTGATTTCCCAGGCCGTGTCCCAGGCCACGCCATGCTGGTCGACCAGCAGACGCATCAGCTCGGCGACGGCGATGGAGGGGTGCGTATCGTTGAGCTGGATCGCGGCCTTGTCGGACAGGTTGAGCAGCGTGTCGTTGCCGTTGAGATGGCGACGCAGCAGGTCCTGCAACGAGGCCGACACGAAGAAGTATTCCTGACGCAGGCGCAGCTCCTGGCCGGCCTCGGTGCTGTCTGCAGGATAGAGCACGCGGGAGATGCTCTCCGCACGCGCCACTTCGGCCACGGCCCCCAGGTGGTCGCCGGCGTTGAAGCGTTCCAGGTGCAACTCCTCCAGGGCGCGCGCACGCCACAGGCGCAGGGTGTTGACGCTGGAACCGCGCCAGCCCACCACCGGGGTGTCGTAGGCCACCGCACGCACGGTTTCGCTAGGCCACCAGACCTGCTTCTGCTGGCCTTCACCGTCGGTGATGGTTTCGACGTGACCACCGAAGCTGATCGGGTAGATCACCTCGGGGCGCTCGAACTCCCAGGGGTTGCCGAAATCCAGCCAGTTCTCGGTCTGTTCCTGCTGCCAACCATCGACGATGGCCTGGCGGAACAGCCCATGCTCATAGCGGATGCCGTAGCCGTGCGCCGCAACGCCCAGCGTCGACATGCTCTCCATGAAGCAGGCCGCCAGGCGACCCAGGCCACCGTTGCCCAGCGCCGCATCGGGCTCCAGCAGACGAATGCGCTCCAGGTCCACACCCAGGTCGGTGAGTGCTTCGCGAGCGATGTCCAACAGGCCCAGGTTGCTCAGACTGTCGTAGAGCAGGCGGCCGATAAGAAATTCGAGGGAGAGGTAATACACCCGTTTCTGGCCTTTGCGGTAGATCTGCCGGGTGTGGTCCATCCAGTGCTCGACCATGTGGTCGCGTGCAGCCAACGCGATCGCCTCGAACCAGTCGTGGTCGAACGCGTGGTCGGGGTCCTTACCCACCGCGTATGTGAGTTTGGCGAGTACAGCGGCGCGGAAATCGGCCACCTCAGCGTCACGAACAAGCGGTTCCTGAGACATGCAATGCGTCCTCGGGGAAGTTGACGGTTTTAGATGGATTACCTGAGCCTAGACGCTTCGACACAAGGTGACACCTCAGGTTCGCGACTTTGTGGCTTTATCGGGTTTTTATCGGGCGATCAGCCAGAAGGCTGTTCACTTTTTCACCAATGCCGGTATGATCGCGCGCCCTGATCCAGCCTCCCTGATGACACTACGATGAAAACCTCCCTGATCGCCGCTGCCGAAGTGGACCGCCTCGACACCTGGCAGAAGTATTCCGCGCCCATGTGCGGCGCCTGCATGTCGACCTGCTGCACATTGCCGGTGGAAGTGAAGATCAAGGACTTGATCCGCATCGGCGTGGTGGATGAATTCGAAAAGGGCGACCCACCGAAGAACATCGCCAAGCGTTTGCAGAAGGACGGTATCGTCGAGCGCTTCAATCAGAAGTCCGGGATTTTCACTCTGACCCGGATGAGCAACAACGACTGCCTGTACCTGGACAAGAAGAGTCGGCTCTGCACGATCTACGAGCTGCGGCCGGATACCTGCCGCAACCATCCCAAGATCGGGCCGCGACCGGGGTACTGTGCTTACAAGCCCAAGGC
>NZ_DFUE01000027.1:4685-18255 GCF_002379585.1 Pseudomonas sp. UBA4194 | reverse complement strand
AGAGGGAGCCGATCACCGCCACTCGCAACACCGCGTACTGCTTTTAGCTCCCTCTCCCTCAGGGAGAGGGGCCGATCACCGCCACTCGCAACACCGCGTACTGCTTTTAGCCCCCTCTCCCTCAGGGAGAGGGCTGGGGTGAGGGGACCATTCACCGCCGTCCTCAAACCTGCCGACTCAACCCCGCCAACCGCCCCGACAACTCCTGCATCCCCTGGCTCAACTCACTCAAGCTCGACGCATCCCGAGCGCCCTCCTCGCTTGCCGCGTGAATCCGCACCGCCAGCTCGTTGATCTCCTGGGTGACATGGCTCTGCTCCTGGGCCGCCACGGCGATCTGCTGGGTGCGCTGCACGATATCGTCGAAGCCCACCACCGTACTGCCCAGCGACGCGCTCAGCGCATCCGCCTGTTGCACCACCGTGCGCGTGCGGTCCTCGCCGGCCACCATGGTATCCACTGCGCGCACCGAGGCCTGGCGCAACTCGCCGATCATCTGCTGGATCTCGTCGGCCGAGGTCTGCGTGCGCCCTGCCAGGGTGCGTACTTCATCGGCAACCACGGCAAAACCACGGCCCTGCTCACCGGCACGGGCCGCCTCGATGGCGGCGTTCAAGGCCAGCAGGTTGGTCTGGGCCGAGATGGCCTTGATCACATCGAGCACGCCGCTGACGCCTTCGATGTCCTGGCCAAGGCTGGTAATGGCCTGGGCGGCGCTGGCGATGTCACCGGTCAGAGAGTCGATGGTCTGGCTGTTCTGCTCCAGATGCACCTGACTCTTGCGCGCGGTGGACAACGACACCTGCGCGGTATCGGAACAGTCGGTGGTGTTGGAGGCCACCTCCTGGGCACTGGAGGACATCTCGGTGATGGCCGTGGCCAGCAACGTATTGTCCTGGCGCTGGATCTCGGCACGCTCGGCCATGACCACCGACAACCGCGCCACATGGTCTGACTGCGACTGCAGGCGCACCGACTCGTCGGCAATCGCCCGCAGCAGGCTACGCAGGTTACCGGCGTAGCGATTGACCGCCTGGCGCAACAGACCGATCTCGTCGGGGCGCGCCACGTCCAGCTCCGAACGCGCACCGCCGCCCTCGTCGCCCAGCTTGTTGATCTGGTCGGTGGTTTCGTTGATCTGCTTGAACAACGCACGACCGGCCAGCCAGGCCAGGCCGAACACCAGCGCCAGAATCGGCAGCAAGGTGGTCAGGATGTCGACGGTAAGCTTGCTGGCAATGCCGGTCATATGCGCCTGCGGCGTCGCCAGCCCCACTACCCAACCGGTGGCCGGGACCCGGGTCAGGCTGATGTAGCCAGCGCCGCCCAGTTGCTCGTCGCGCTCCACATGAAACGTCTGCGCCGCACTGCTGCGGCTGGCGCGCCAGTCGCTCACGCCTTTGAACCAGGGATAGGCCGCAACCAGCCCCGCTTCGTCGGCCGGCGCGGCCTTGCCGCCTTGAGCCGGGAAGTACAGCACCTTGCCCGAGGGATCGATGGCAAAGGCGTAGCCACCGGTGACCTGGCCGTTGGACTTGAGAAAGTCCGCCAACCCCGTCAGCGTCAGGTCGATGGTCGCGACGCCAGCGAAACGGCCGTCACGGCTGTAGGGAATGGTGCAGGTGGTCATCAGAATCTTGCTGACCGGATCTTGGTAGGCATCGGACCAGGCGCAATGGCCCGGCGTCGAACCTTTGCCCTGCACATACCAATCGGCCGCTTGATAGGCGTCCACGCCGCTGCCGTTGTACTCCTCGGAATAGCCCAGGCTGCCTTGGCCGGTCCGCGCCCAGTAGAAACTGCGCCGCTCGACACCGGCGCTGAAAGCATTGGGCTCGGGCCACAAGCCGCCCCCGGCAATCGCGGCGTCACCCTGGGAGTCGATGATCGGCGCCAGGCTGGCCTTGACCTGCTCTACATCGGCCGGCAGCGTTGCGCCGAGACTGGCCAGGGCCGAGACGCGACCTTCGATTTCACCGAGCTTGATCGATAATTGCCGGGCGATGGCGGTGGCCGACTGCTCGGCGCTCAGGGTATTGGAATGAATCAGCTTGGGCTCGCCGCTGAGCACCATGACCGCGTAGATCGCAGCGGCGGTGATCAACAGGATGAAGGCGATGCCCAGGCTGAAGCGGGACATGATCTTGGTGGGTAACAGGCTCACAGGGGCCCCCTTCGGAGGGAATCGATATTGCCTGCGCTATCGGCCTTGGCCAGGAAAACTGGAGGATCGGGCGATGGAATGCATGGGCTGCGGCGGGCGGACGCCGTCGCGGGTAGCACCCACTGCCACAAGGAAGCTGCGGCGTCTGGCTGTTCTGGCCAGCCAAGCCAGAACACCCTCATGAAAAAGCCCCCGGACGCTTGCGCGGCGGGGGCTTTTCGGTCAACCGGAACTACGAATCAGTTCTTGGCTTTCTTGGCAGCGCGGGTACGCTCGCCTTCGTCCAGGATCTTCTTGCGCAGACGGATCGACTTCGGCGTGACTTCGCACAGCTCGTCGTCCTGGATGAATTCCAGGGCCTGTTCCAAGGTGAAGCGAACTGGCGGAACCAGAGCGATGGTCTCGTCTTTACCCGAGGCACGCATGTTGTCCAGCTTCTTGCCTTTGGTTGGGTTGACGCCCATGTCGGTGTCGCGGCTGTTCAAGCCAACGATCTGACCGTTGTAGATCTCCTGACCGTGCTCGACGAACAGCTTGCCGCGCGCCTGCAGGGTTTCCAGGGAGTAGGTCAGTGCCTTGCCGGTTTCGACCGAAACCAGTACGCCGTTCTGACGGCCGGACATGTGGCCGGACTTCATCGGCGCGTAGCGGTCGAAGATCGAGGTCAGGATGCCAGCACCGTTGGTCAGGGTCAGGAACTGGTTACGGAAACCGATCAGACCACGAGCAGGGATGTTGTACTCCAGACGCACACGGCCCTTGCCATCCGGCACCATGTTGGTCAGGTCGCCCTTACGCAGACCCATCTCTTCCATGACCTTGCCCTGGGATTCTTCAGGGGTGTCGATGGTGACGTTTTCGAACGGTTCCTGCTTCTCGCCGTCCACCTGACGGATGATCACTTCCGGACGACCGACGCCCATTTCGAAGCCTTCGCGACGCATGGTTTCGATCAGTACCGAGAGGTGCAGCTCACCACGGCCGGAGACCTTGAACTTGTCGGCCGAGTCGCCTTCTTCAACGCGCAGGGCAACGTTGTAGAGCAGCTCTTTGTCCAGACGGTCCTTGATGTTACGGCTGGTGACGAACTTGCCTTCTTTACCGCAGAACGGCGAGTCGTTGACCTGGAAGGTCATGGAAACGGTCGGCTCGTCGACGGTCAGCGGCTTCATCGCCTCGACGGTGTCCGGGTGGCACAGGGTGTCGGAGATGAACAGCGAGTCCATACCGCTGATGCAGACGATGTCGCCAGCAGCGGCTTCTTCGACGTCTACACGGTGCAGACCGTGGTGACCCATCAGCTTGAGGATACGGCCGTTGCGCTTCTTGCCGTCGGCACCGATGGCCACGACCGGGGTGTTCGGCTTGACCGAACCACGGGCGATACGGCCTACACCGATGACGCCCAGGAAGCTGTTGTAGTCCAGAGCCGAGATCTGCATCTGGAACGGACCTTCGCGGTCGACAGCCGGTGCTGGAACGTTGTCGACGATCGACTGGTACAGCGGGGTCATGTCTTCGGCCATGTCGGTGTGGTCCAGACCGGCAATACCGTTCAGGGCCGAGGCGTAGACGACTTTGAAGTCCAGCTGTTCTTCGGTGGCACCGAGGTTGTCGAACAGGTCGAAGATCTGGTCCAGAACCCAATCAGGACGCGCGCCTGGACGGTCGACCTTGTTGATGCAGACGATCGGACGCAGGCCGGCTTCGAAAGCCTTCTTGGTCACGAAGCGAGTTTGCGGCATAGGGCCGTCTTGAGCATCGACCAGCAGCAGTACGGAGTCGACCATCGACATCACGCGCTCTACTTCACCACCGAAGTCGGCGTGGCCCGGGGTGTCCACGATGTTGATGTGGTAGCCGTTCCAGTTGATGGCGGTGTTCTTGGCCAGAATGGTAATGCCGCGCTCTTTTTCCTGGTCGTTGGAGTCCATCACGCGCTCGTCGTTGAGCTCGTTGCGCTCCAGGGTGCCGGATTGACGCAGGAGTTTGTCTACCAGGGTGGTTTTACCATGGTCAACGTGAGCAATGATGGCGATGTTGCGTAGATTTTCGATCACTTGTGTATCTCGATCAGAGGATTCGGTTGCCGCGCATGTTACGTGGCGAATATTAATAAACAGCGAATTCGGTCAGGGGCGCCGTTGTTCCTGCGCCGCCTGCAAATCGGGAGGGCGATGGCGGATGCTCCCGCCATTCAACCCCGGAACTCTATGTCGGACGATAAACGCGCACATTGGCATGTCCCTCACTCAACAGATGGTGAGCATGCAGTCGGCTCATGACGCCCTTGTCGCAATACAGCAAGTACTGGCGCGTGAAATCCAGCTCCTTGAAGCGATTGTTCAGGGCATAAAAAGGCATTGCCTTGACCTCGATGCCGTCGAGCTCGAGCGGCTCGTCTTCCTGTGCATCGGGGTGGCGGATGTCGATGATCACCTGGCCGGCCAGCGCTTCGCTGACCTCCTCGACCTCGATGTCCTGGCCCAGCTGGTCGATCACTTCATCGATAGACACCAGCTTGGCGCGCTCCAACGCTCGCTCCAGCACGGCCATGTCGAACGATTTCTCTTCATGGACGACACGCGGCAATTTGGCGTTGGTGGTCGGGTTGACCGATATCACGCCGCAATATTCTGGCATGTGTTTGGCAAAATCGGCAGTCCCAATTTCAACGGCCTGGTCGATGATGTCCTGCTTGTGGCTGGCCAGCAGCGGACGCAGCACCAGTTTCTCGGTGGCCGAATCGATGGCGGACAGGTTCGGCAAGGTCTGGCTGGACACTTGCGAGATGGCCTCGCCGGTCACCAACGCCGGAATCTTCAGGTCGTCGGCCAGACGAGTGGCGGCGCGCAGCATCATGCGCTTGAGGATCACGCCCATATGACTGTTGTCGACCTTGCCGAGGATTTCCCCCAGCACTTCTTCGAACGGCACGCTGATGAACAGCACGCGCTGGGAGCTGCCGTACTTCTTCCAGAGGAAATGGGCCACTTCCATCACGCCCAGTTCGTGGGCACGGCCACCCAGGTTGAAGAAGCAGAAGTGAGTCATCAGCCCACGGCGCATCATCTGGTAGGCGGCCACGGTGGAATCGAAACCACCGGACATCAATACCAGGGTCTGCTCCAGCGCGCCGAGCGGATAGCCGCCCATGCCGTCGTGTTTGCCATGAATGACGAACAGGCGCTGGTCGCGAATTTCCAGGCGCACCACCACGTCGGGCTTCTTCAAATCGATACCGGCGGCGCCGCACTGCTGACGCAGCTGGCTGCCGACCACGCGGTCGACGTCCATCGAGGTGAAGCTGTGTTTGCCGGCGCGCTTGGTGCGCACCGAAAAGATCTTTCCAGGCAGCAGCGGGCCGAAGTGCGCCTTGCACTTGGCCACGATGTCGTCCATATCGCCCAGCGGGTATTCGTCCACTTGCAGGAAATGCGCGATGCCGGGCGTGCAGCTCAGGCGCTCGGTCATCTCCCGCAGGACCTTCGGGTCTGCGAGCTGGGTCTGCACCTCAAGATTGTCCCACACGCCATTGACCACCAGCTTGGGGTCCAGGTCGCGGAGCACCATGCGGATGTTCTTGGCGAGCTGGCGGATGAACCGCTTGCGCACCGGCGGGCTCTTGATGGTGATTTCTGGAAAGACTTTTACGATAAGTTTCATGAAAACAGCGCGCGAAATGCCAGCCGGAAAAGAGGGGCGCGGATTATAGCGGAAATTGCTCAAGCTTTGACCAGTTATCGTACGAACGGCTTTTGTGCACTGATTTGGAGCGTTGCGGAAATTTGGCGCACCAATGGTGGGCGCCGTTGGCGTGGGGGTGAGCGGCGTTCTGTTTATGGCTGCGTGGGGGTTTTCCTTATGGGGTCGGGGGTGGACGCGGCTTACGCCGCTGCTACAGGGGGTGTGGGTTGGGGGATTGCCCATCTCGGGGCACTGGCATGCAAATTGCTCCCTTGTGAGGCAGGTTGCCTTGGCCGACTATCGCGCCCGGCATCACCCAAATTTAAGGGCCCTACCATTACCGGCCCTAATCCACCCCGGAGGACAACATGTCGAAGTCGGTTCAACTCATCAAAGATCATGACGTCAAGTGGATTGATCTGCGCTTCACTGACACAAAAGGCAAGCAGCAGCACGTCACCATGCCAGCGCGCGATGCTCTGGACGACGACTTCTTTGAAGTCGGCAAGATGTTCGACGGTTCCTCCATCGAAGGCTGGAAAGGCATCGAAGCGAGCGACATGATCCTGCTGCCGGACGACGAAACCGCCGTTCTGGACCCGTTCACCGAAGAGCCTACCCTGATCCTGGTCTGCGACATCATCGAACCTTCGACCATGCAAGGTTACGATCGCGACCCACGCGCCATCGCTCACCGCGCCGAGGAATACCTGAAGTCGACCGGTATCGGCGACACCGTATTCGTCGGTCCAGAGCCTGAATTCTTCATCTTCGACGAAGTGAAGTTCAAGTCGGACATCTCCGGCTCCATGTTCAAGATCTTCTCGGAACAAGCTTCCTGGATGACCGACCAGGACGTGGACGGCGGCAACAAAGGCCACCGTCCAGGCGTCAAGGGCGGCTACTTCCCAGTGCCACCGGTCGACCACGACCACGAAATCCGTACTGCTATGTGCAACGCACTGGAAGAGATGGGCCAGGTCGTCGAAGTTCACCACCACGAAGTGGCCACCGCTGGCCAGAACGAAATCGGTGTGAAGTTCAACACGCTGGTGAAGAAGGCTGACGAAGTTCAGACCCTCAAGTACGTCGTTCACAATGTGGCCGACGCCTACGGCCGCACCGCTACCTTCATGCCTAAGCCACTGTACGGTGACAACGGTTCGGGTATGCACGTGCACATGTCCATCTCCAAGGATGGCAAGAACACCTTCGCTGGCGAAGGCTATGCCGGCCTGTCCGACACCGCCCTGTTCTTCATCGGCGGCATCATCAAGCACGGTAAGGCACTGAACGGCTTCACCAACCCGTCGACCAACTCCTACAAGCGTCTGGTCCCAGGTTTCGAAGCTCCGGTAATGCTGGCCTACTCGGCTCGCAACCGTTCCGCCTCCATCCGTATTCCTTACGTCAACAGCCCTAAAGGCCGTCGTATCGAAGCACGCTTCCCGGACCCGGCTGCCAACCCGTACCTGGCTTTCGCTGCGCTGCTGATGGCTGGCCTGGACGGCATCCAGAACAAGATCCACCCTGGCGATGCAGCCGACAAGAACCTGTACGACCTGCCGCCTGAAGAGGCGAAAGAGATCCCACAAGTTTGCGGCAGCCTGAAAGAAGCCCTGGAAGAGCTGGACAAGGGTCGTGCGTTCCTGACCAAGGGCGGCGTATTCAGCGACGACTTCATCGATGCTTTCATTCACCTGAAAAGCGAAGAAGAAATCAAGGTACGTACCTTCGTACACCCACTGGAATACGACCTGTACTACAGCGTCTGATTCGGTGATTTGAAAAGAAGGCCACCCTCGGGTGGTCTTTTTTTTTGGGGTTGATTTGGGGGAGAGGGGGCAGTACGCGGTGTGCCTTTAGCTCCCTCTCCCTCAGGGAGAGGGCTGGGGTGAGGGGACCATTCACCCCCTATCCCACCCCCTGCCAACCATCCTAAACAATGCACCCAACCGCCCATTGCTCTATGCTGGCCCGATGAAAGCGCCACACAGAGAAGTCTTCATGCGCTCAGCCCTTATCTGCCTGCTGTTGCTGGTCACCCTGCCCGCCGCCGCACAGATCTATAAGTACACCGACGCCAACGGCAACACCGCCTACAGCAACCAACCGCCAGACGGCCGCCCCAGCCAGAGCATCGAGTTGCCGCCGCTGAACAGCGTCGAGAGTGTGCGCAAGCCCGCACCCACCACCCTGCCGGCAACCACCGTGCAGGTGCCCCAGACCACCTACCAGACACTGGCACTCACCGGCCTGCCCACCGAAGAAGCCCTGCGCGCCAACAACGGCACCTTCGATGTCGGCGTGGCGATTCAACCACGCCTGCGGCCCGGCGACACGCTGCGCCTGGTGCTGGACGGCCAGCCCTACGGGCAGCCGGCCAACGTGCCACGCCTGCAGCTGGTCAATGTCGACCGTGGCGAACACAGCCTGGCGGTCGAGGTACTGGACAGCCAGCAGGCAGTGCTGCAGCAGAGCGAGACGGTGACCTTCACTGTCCAGCGGGTGCACCTGCCGTGATGCGCACCTTGTTGATGCTCCTCGCCTTGCTGGCCGGCAGCACCCAGGCCGCTGTGTACACCTACGTGGACGCCAACGGCAATCGGGTCTATACCGACCAGCCGCACAAGGGCGCACAGCGTCTGCAGATGCCCGCCGCCCCCAGCGTCAACCCGGCGCCCGCCGCGCCTCAACGCAGCGTCACGATACCTGCGGTGAAACGTCCCCCCGCCGTGCGCTACCAGATGCTGCGCATTCTGCTGCCGCTGCCGGACACTGCCGTGCGCGAAGAGAACGGCGAACTGATCGTGACCGTCACCAGCGAGCCGGCTTTGCAGGAGGGCCACCGCTATCGCTTGCTGCTAGACGGCAACGTCGCTCAGGAGCCTGGCCGCAGCCCGGTGTTCGCGCTGAAGAACGTCGACCGCGGCACCCATACCCTGGCCGCCGAAATCATCGATTACGACGACTACGTTATCGAGCGAACGCCGGCGCAACCGGTGCACCTGCAGCGTATTTCCCTGATCCAGAAACGCCGCGTTCACCCCTGCAAGCGCGCCGAGTACGGTGTGCGCCCCGAATGCCCGCTCAAGGACAAGCCCGAGGATGACGACTGATTCGTCATCGGCTTTACACCTTGCAACACTTGAGCACCAGAACGGTGCGATTTATTGTGCTAACCACATCGCGTCATCCCATTTTGGTTCGCGCAAGCGTCGCTGAAGCCGGCTAGAGTCAGGATGTGGGCAGTCAAAGCGCTTATTTTCAGAATCGGCGCTTCTTTTCGGAGCCTTGGTTTAGTTTTTGCATTTTCAGGCCATCAGCGGATTAATTCGCGCGCGACCCCGGGCCTTGCCGCGGGCGCCTTGTGCCAAAAGAGGTCACCAGCCCCAATGACCATCAGCGATGCACTGCACCGACTGTTACTCGACAACCTCACCACTGCCACCATTCTGCTCAACGCCGACCTGCGCCTCGAGTACATGAATCCCGCAGCCGAGATGTTGCTGGCCATCAGTGGGCAACGCAGCCATGGCCAGTTCATCAGCGAGCTGTTCACCGAATCCACCGAAGCGCTGAACTCGCTGCGCCAGGCGGTGGAACAGGCTCACCCGTTCACCAAGCGCGAAGCCATGCTGACCGCACTCACCGGCCAGACCCTCACGGTCGACTACGCCGTGACGCCCATCCTGAGCAAAGGTGAAACGCTGCTGCTGCTGGAGGTTCATCCACGCGATCGCCTGCTGCGCATCACCAAGGAAGAGGCTCAGCTGTCGAAACAGGAAACCACCAAGATGCTGGTGCGTGGCCTGGCCCACGAAATCAAGAACCCCCTGGGGGGTATTCGCGGTGCAGCACAGTTGCTGGCCCGCGAGCTGCCCGAGGAAAGCCTCAAGGACTACACCAACGTCATCATCGAGGAGTCCGACCGGCTGCGTAATCTGGTCGACCGCATGCTGGGCTCCAACAAGCTGCCGTCGCTGGCCATGACCAACATCCACGAGGTGCTGGAGCGCGTCGCCAACCTGGTCGAAGCCGAAAGCCAGGGCTGCATCACGCTGGTGCGTGACTATGACCCCAGCATTCCGGACGTGCTGATCGACCGCGAGCAGATGATCCAGGCTGTACTAAACATCGTACGCAACGCCATGCAGGCCATCAGCGCGCAGAACGAACTGCGCCTGGGCCGCATCAGCCTGCGCACCCGGGCCATGCGCCAGTTCACCATTGGCCACACCCGCCATCGTCTGGTCAGCAAGATCGAGATCACCGATAACGGCCCCGGCATCCCGGCCGAACTGCAGGAAACCATCTTCTATCCCATGGTCAGCGGTCGTCCCGACGGCACCGGCCTGGGCCTGGCCATTACCCAGAACATCATCAGTCAGCACCAAGGCCTGATCGAGTGCGAAAGCCATCCTGGCCACACCACTTTCTCGATCTTCCTGCCGCTGGAACAAGGAGCCGCTTCGTCATGAGCCGTAGTGAAACTGTCTGGATCGTCGATGACGACCGTTCCATCCGCTGGGTACTGGAAAAAGCCTTGCAACAAGAGGGCATGACCACCCAAAGCTTCGACAGTGCCGATGGAGTCATGAGTCGCCTGGCTCGTCAGCAGCCCGACGTGATCATCTCCGACATCCGCATGCCGGGGGCCAGCGGCCTGGACCTGCTGGCGCGCATTCGCGAGCAGCACCCGCGCCTGCCGGTGATCATCATGACCGCCCATTCCGACCTGGACAGCGCCGTTGCGTCCTATCAGGGAGGCGCGTTCGAGTACCTGCCCAAGCCGTTCGATGTGGACGAGGCGGTGTCACTGGTCAAGCGCGCCAACCAGCACGCCCAGGAACAGCAAGGCCTGGCTGAAGTACCAGCGCTGACCCGCACGCCGGAAATCATCGGCGAAGCACCGGCCATGCAGGAGGTCTTCCGCGCCATCGGGCGGCTCAGCCATTCCAACATCACGGTGTTGATCAATGGTGAATCCGGTACCGGCAAGGAACTGGTGGCCCACGCCCTGCACCGTCACAGCCCGCGGGCGGCTTCGCCGTTCATTGCGCTGAACATGGCGGCGATCCCCAAGGACCTGATGGAGTCCGAGCTGTTCGGTCACGAGAAAGGCGCGTTCACCGGCGCGGCCAACCTGCGCCGCGGCCGCTTCGAGCAAGCCGACGGCGGCACCCTGTTTCTCGATGAAATCGGCGACATGCCGGCCGATACTCAGACCCGGCTGCTGCGCGTCTTGGCCGATGGCGAGTTCTACCGGGTAGGCGGCCATGTGCCGGTCAAGGTCGACGTGCGCATCATCGCGGCGACCCACCAGAACCTGGAAACCCTGGTGCACGCCGGCAAGTTCCGCGAAGACTTGTTTCACCGCCTGAATGTGATCCGTATCCACATTCCGCGCCTGTCGGATCGCCGCGAAGACATTCCGACCCTGGCCAAGCACTTTCTCAGCCGCGCGGCCCAGGAGCTGGCTGTCGAGCCCAAGCTGCTGAAAAGCGAGACCGAGGAATACCTGAAGAACCTGCCATGGCCAGGCAACGTTCGCCAGCTTGAGAACACCTGCCGCTGGATCACGGTAATGGCGTCGGGTCGCGAAGTGCATATCAGCGACCTGCCACCGGAACTGCTGAGCCTGCCGCAGGACGCGGCACCGGTGACCAACTGGGAGCAGGCCCTGCGTCAATGGGCCGATCAGGCCCTGGCGCGTGGTCAGTCGAGCCTGCTCGACAGCGCGGTGCCGAGCTTCGAGCGCATCATGATCGAAACGGCGCTCAAGCACACTGCGGGCCGGCGTCGTGACGCAGCCGTGCTGCTGGGCTGGGGACGCAATACCTTGACGCGCAAGATCAAGGAACTGGGCATGAAGGTCGACGGCGCCGACGACGACGAAACCGACGACGCCTAAGCCCCCCCCCCCCCCCGAGACCAATGTAGCAGCGGCGTAAGCCGCGTCCGACCCTCACCCAATAGATCGCCTACCACGGTGGGGGGGCGACCGCGGTGCACACCCGCGTGCGACGTGTGCGGCGGTAAGAGACGCGGCTTACGCCGCTGCTACACCTTTGTTGTGCACTGGGGTTGCGCGATGCACCTGCACGATGCGCAGGCAAACCGGCATTTCTGCCCGCCGTTATTGAGAGCCTCCCTTCCCGCCAGTGAATACAGCCATTGAACGATTAATTAAACCAAGTTAAATCAAAGGCTTGCGGGGACATAGAGATGAAAAGAGCTTTTTTGAAAGCTCCTGAAACAAAACTGGCACGCGCTCTGCAATGTACTAATCATTACCCAGTTTCGGGAACCTTGGTACAGGCAGGCCGGGGATTCCCTCTTTACACCGCGACTCCAGCCCAAGGGCTGGAACACCGCAGAACTGTTTTGGGGACCTTGGTACAGGCAGGCCGGGAATCCCCTTCTTTACACCGCGACTTCAGCCCAAGGGCTGGAATACCGCAGCACTGTTTTGGGGACCTTGGTACAGGCAGGCCGGGAATCCCCTTCTTTACACCGCGACTTCAGCCTCACGGCTGGAACACCGCAATACCGTTTTGGGGACCTTGGTACAGGCAGGCCGAGACTCCCCTTATTTACACCGAGCGACCTGGCCTCACAGCCAGCAACTCACCCCTCTTAGGGGGCCTTGGTACAGGCAGGCCGGGGTTTCCCTCTTTTATTCCTGCGCGAGGCTGACCACCAGCCTCCAGCGCCCATCCCGTTGCACCCCCACCGACTCCGCCCGCAACGCCCGGGCCGCCACCACCGTCAGCACCAGCCCTTCGTCACTGCGTTGAATGCGCCAGGTCACGGGCTTGCCGTCCACCAGCAGGCGGCCATTGGCGGGCGCGCCGGTAGCGTCGAACAGCATCGCCACCGTGCCTTGCACCTCCTCGTTGTGCAGCCTGGGCTCGTCGTTGAACCAGAGCACGATGGCGCCGGGCAGTACTTCGATGTTCTCCAGATGCGCAGGCTCCGGGTTGGCCAGGCGGCCGATCATCAGGCCGATCAACAGGCCGAAGATCGCCATGGAGCCTAAAACTCGTGGCCACAGTTGCGAACGCTCGCTCGGATCAGGAGTAGAATGCTGCCCGTCCTTCAGTTGGGTGCCGCGCATGTTTCACGTGATCCTTTTTCAACCAGAGATTCCGCCGAATACCGGCAACATTATCAGGCTGTGCGCCAACAGCGGCTGCCACCTGCACCTGATCGAGCCGATCGGTTTCGAGCTTGACGACAAGCGCCTGCGCCGCGCCGGGCTCGACTACCACGAATACGCCACCCTCAAGCGCCATGCCGACCTGGCCAGTTGCCTGGAAAGCCTGGGGCAACCCCGGTTGTTCGCGTTCACCACCAAGGGTTCGCGGCCGTTCCATGATGCCAGCTTCCAGCACGGCGATGCATTCCTGTTCGGGCCGGAAAGCCGTGGCCTGCCGGCCGAGGTGCTGGACGCGCTGGACGGTGAGCACAAGCTGCGGTTGCCGATGCGCGAAGGCTGCCGCAGCCTGAACCTGTCCAACACCGTGGCGGTGGCGGTGTACGAGGGCTGGCGGCAGTTGGGATTTGCGTGAACACCCAAGGCCCCTTCGCGGGCAGAGCCCGCTCCCACAGGGGGCTGCGGTGCATGGGGGATCTGGGTTGGTGTGAGGCTTGAGGGCCTCTTCGCGGCTTTACGCCGCTCCTACACAGACACCACCACCCCCCTGTAGGAGCGGC
>NZ_DFUE01000027.1:0-4590 GCF_002379585.1 Pseudomonas sp. UBA4194 | reverse complement strand
AGGAGCGGCGTACAGCCGCGAAGAGGCCCTAAAGCCCCACACAAAAAAAAGCGCCCCGAAAGGCGCTTTTTCATATCCCGCAAAACCGCATCCGCTTACTGCAGCGAAGGGGTCTCGCCAGATTCCTGCATGCGCTGCAGCTCTTGCGCGTACAGGGCATCGAAGTTCACCGGCGCCAGCATCAGGGCCGGGAACGAACCGCGGGTCACCAGGCTGTCCAGGGTCTCGCGGGCGTACGGGAACAGGATGTTGGGGCAGAACGCACCCAGGGTGTGGCTCATCGAACCTTCGTCCAGGCCCTTGATCAGGAAGATACCGGCCTGTTGCACTTCGGCGATGAACGCCACTTCTTCACCGTTCTTGACGGTAACCGACAGGGTCAGCACGACTTCGTGGAAGTCGCCTTCCAGACCTTTCTGACGGGTGTTCAGGTCCAGGGCAACGCTCGGTTCCCATTGCTGGCGGAAGATCGCCGGGCTTTTCGGTGCTTCGAACGACAGGTCACGCACATAGATGCGCTGCAGCGAGAACTGCGGTTCGTTTTCGGCGGCAGCGCCATTGTTCGCTTGGTCAGTCATCGCAGATCCTTGTGATCTTCAGAGGTTGTTCGTCAGGGGTGTGGCATCACGCCTGCAGCAGCGCATCGAGCTTGCCCGCGCGCTCCAGGGCGAAAAGGTCATCACAGCCGCCCACATGGGTGTCGCCGATCCAGATCTGCGGCACCGAAGTGCGGCCCGCCTTGGCGCTCATTTCGCGGCGCAGATCCGGCTTGCCGTCGACCTTGATTTCCTGGAACGCCACTTTCTTGCTTTCCAGCAGGTACTTGGCGCGCGAGCAGTAAGGGCAGTAGTCACTGGAATAGACGACGACAGGTTTCATATCACTTCACCACGGGCAGGTTGTCGGCACGCCAGCTCGAGACACCACCGGACAGCTTGGCGGCGGTGTGGCCGGCCTTGGTCAGTTCGCCGCAGGCGCTACCGGCGTGCTGGCCGATGGCATCTACCACGATCAAGGTCTTGCCCTTGTACTTTTCCAGCTCGCCGACACGGCTGGCCAGTTTGTCCTGGGGAATGTTCAGCGCGCCAACGATATGACCGGCGGCGAATTCCTTCTTGTTGCGGATATCCACCACCACGCCCTGTTCGCTGTTGACCAGCGCGGTCAGTTCACGGGGGCTCAGGCTCTTCGCGCCCTTGCTGACTTCCATCATGATCAGCATGACCAGCAAGACCACGAACGCGGTCACGAGCAGATAGTGATTTGTGGCGAATTCAATCAGGTGAGCAACCATCAGCGGGTTCCAGGGCGTTAAAATGTCGGCCAGTATACACAGCCCCCCAGTCCGGCCAAAGCCCGCCGGACGGAACCGTACAGCGCTTTGGGCTGTCTGTCGTTATTGTTCATGAGCCTTGCCGAAATAAACCCGCAAGATTCGTCACGCAGGCGCGCAATGCCCTAAAATGCCGACTTTTCCTGAATTCTCTTCCTGACAATAGCGAGTGGGATCCATGACAACCACGCCCAAACCTCTGGTCCTGATCATCCTCGATGGTTTCGGTCACAGCGAAAGCCACGAATACAACGCTGTCTATTCGGCCAACAAGCCGGTGCTCGACGGCCTCATGGCCAAGCAGCCCAACGGTTTGATCTCGGGGTCAGGCATGGATGTCGGGCTGCCCGACGGACAGATGGGCAACTCGGAAGTGGGCCACATGAACCTGGGCGCCGGGCGCGTGGTGTATCAGGACTTCACGCGGGTGACCAAAGCCATTCGCGACGGTGAGTTTTTCGAAAACCCCACCCTCTGCGCTGCCGTCGACAAGGCCGTGGCTGCAGGCAAGGCCGTGCACTTCATGGGCCTGCTGTCCGATGGCGGCGTGCACAGCCACCAGGATCACCTGGTGGCCATGGCAGAACTGGCCGCCAAACGTGGCGCCGAGAAGATTTACCTGCACGCCTTCCTCGATGGCCGCGACACTCCGCCCAAAAGCGCGCAGTCCTCGCTGGAGCTGATGGACGCCACCTTCGCCCGCCTGGGCCGTGGCCGCACCGCCAGCCTGATCGGCCGCTATTTCGCCATGGACCGTGACAATCGCTGGGACCGTGTCGCCGCCGCCTACAATCTGATCGTCGACGCCGAGTCCGAGTATCATGCCGCCACCGCCCTGCAAGGGCTGGAGGCTGCCTACGCGCGTGGCGAAAGCGATGAGTTCGTCAAGGCCACCACGGTTGGCGAGCCCGTGCGGGTGGAAGATGGCGACGCCATGATCTTCATGAACTTTCGCGCCGACCGCGCCCGCGAACTGAGCCGGGTGTTCGTCGAAGACGGCTTCAGCGACTTCCCGCGCAAACGCCAGCCCAAGCTCGCCGGCTACGTAGGCCTTACCCAGTACTCGGCGAAGATTCCGGCCCCTGCGGCATTTGCTGCCACCAGCCTGAACAACGTACTGGGCGAATACCTGGCCAAGAATGGCAAGACCCAGCTGCGCATCGCCGAAACCGAGAAATACGCCCACGTGACGTTCTTCTTCTCGGGCGGCCGCGAAGAGGAATTTCCCGGCGAAGAGCGCATCCTGATTCCTTCGCCCAAGGTGGCCACCTATGACTTGCAGCCCGAAATGAGCGCGCCGGAAGTCACCGACAAGATCGTCGATGCGATCGAGCACCAGCGTTACGACGTGATCGTGGTCAACTACGCCAACGGCGACATGGTCGGCCATAGCGGCATCATGGAAGCGGCGATCAAGGCCGTGGAATGCCTGGACACCTGCGTCGGCCGCATTGCCGCCGCGCTGGAGAAGGTCGGCGGCGAAGCGCTGATCACCGCCGACCATGGCAACTGCGAACAGATGGAAGACGAGTCCACAGGGCAGGCACATACCGCCCACACCACCGAGCCGGTACCGTTCATCTATGTCGGCAAGCGCGCTGTGAAAGTGCGCGACGGTGGCGTACTGGCCGATGTCGCGCCAACCATGCTGTGGCTGATGGGGCTGGACAAGCCTGCGGAGATGACCGGGACTTCGATTCTGGTCGAGGCGTGATCGCGGGGGATCAGTGGTGAATGGTCCCCTCACCCCTCTCCCTCGGGGCGATACGGCGATCCGGGAGGGCTGGGGTGAGGGGACCTTCCACCACCGCTCCCCAACTCCGAGCCATTTTTTTTGCCACCCCAGGCGGGCATACTAGCCCCGTCCCCAACCCTGGTACTTGCCCGCCCCATGCTCCGCGCCCTGATACTACTGACCCTGACATGCCTGCTCGGCCCGGCCTTCGCCGACGAGCGCGCGCAAACCCAGCAGCAGATAGACGCCACGCGAAAAGACATCGCCGAGCTGCAAAAAACCCTGGGCAAGCTCCAGGAAGAGAAATCCGGTGTGCAGAAAGACCTGCGCACCACCGAAACCGAGATGGGCAAGCTGGAAAAGCAGGTGGAGGCCCTGCAAAAAGAACTAAAAAAGACTGAAAGCGAGCTGGAGCGCCTCGATGGCGAGAAAAACAAGCTCCAGGCCGCTCGCGTCGAACAACAACGCCTGATCGCCATCCAGGCCCGCGCCGCTTACCAGAGTGGGCGCCAGGAATACCTCAAGCTGCTGCTCAACCAGCAGAACCCGGAAAAATTCGCCCGTACCCTGACCTATTACGACTACCTCAGCCAAGCCCGCTTGCAGCAGTTGAAGAACTTCAACGAGACCCTGCGCCAACTGGCCGGGGTGGAAAAGGACATCAACCTGCAGCAGGCCCAGTTGCTGGTGCAGCAAGGCAACCTGGACAGCCAGCGTGAAGACCTGGACAAGGTCCGCAAGGAGCGTCAGGTGGCCCTGGCCAAGCTCAACGACCAGTACAAGCAGGGCGACCAGAAGCTGGCCGCGCGCCAGCAGGACCAGGCGGACCTGGCCAAGGTACTCAAGACCATCGAGGAAACCCTGGCCCGCCAGGCGCGCGAAGCCGAGGAAGCCCGGCAGAAAGCCCTCATTGCCGCCCGCGAAGAGCAACAGCGGCGCGAGCGCGAAGCGGCCGCCGCAGCCCGGCCCAGTGATGACGAAGAACCCCGCAGACCCGCACGCGCACCGTCCGGCCCGATGGTTTCCAGCACCGGCGAGAGCTTCGGCGGCCCCTTTGCTTCAGCTCGAGGAAAACTTCCTTGGCCTGTCGATGGTCGACTGTTGGCGCGTTATGGCGAAACCCGGGGCGACGATGCCCGTACCAAATGGGACGGGGTGATGATCAGCGCCCAGCAGGGCAGTCAGGTACACGCCGTGCACGGCGGCCGCGTGGTGTTTGCGGACTGGTTGCGCGGTGCCGGACTTCTGGTCATTCTCGACCATGGCAACGGTTACTTGAGCCTTTATGGGCACAACCAGACGCTGCTCAAGTCTGCCGGTGACGTGGTCAAGGCCGGCGATGCCATCGCCACCGTGGGCACCAGCGGCGGACAGAGTACGCCCGCGCTGTATTTTGCAATACGCCAGCAAGGCAAGCCGACCGACCCCGCGCAGTGGTGCCGCGGTTGATCGGTGCAGTCGTTTAAAATGCAGCCGTCACAGGCGCGAACCCGTATCAGGAGTCAGTAAGACATGCCGCATT
>NZ_DFUE01000077.1 GCF_002379585.1 Pseudomonas sp. UBA4194 | reverse complement strand
TGCAGGACAGCTACTTCTACAGCGACTCGATGAATGATTTGCCGCTGCTGGAGCAGGTGGCCAACCCGGTGGTGGTGGACCCTGATCCGCGGTTGCAGGAAGAAGCGAAGCGGCGAGGGTGGAAAGAGATTTCGTTGCGAGGGTAAGGGCGCCGATCACCCGAATTCGCACCATCTGCTTTTAGCTCCCTCTCCCCCAGGGAGAGGGCTGGGGTGAGGGGACCATCCACCACAAATCTCAGCTCCCAGCCACACCCCACCCTCAATCCGGCAACCACTCCTGCAACGTCATCTCCACCGTGATGAACGACAAATTCCTCCCTCGCTCCAGCCGCCCGGCGAATATATTGCCATCGGCGTCCGCCACCACCGCCTGCAATCGACTCTGCCCGGTGGCGATCTCGCCACTGATGCTTAGAATCTCCACCCCTGGCCCCGGCACATCGATGGTCTTCATGCCATGGCGCCCCAGGTAGTTGAGCTGCGCATCGATCAAGCTGCCGAGCCCGCCACGAATCACCGCCAGATGAATGCCATAGCTGCTGCACAACGCTTCGGCGCTCTCGATGATGTCCTCGTTGGGTTTGAGCCGGGCAATCACCAGGCGGCCCAGCCGGCCGCTCTGCACCACTGAATCCTGCACACTGGGTTCGATCACTGCCGCGTCGCTCATGAAGCCTCCTGATGTACCGGGTGGAGCAGATTGAAGTGGGTTTCACCGTCGGGCTGCGCCTGGTAGGCGACCTGGTCGAACAGGCACAGGCGGATCACCAGGTTCTCGCTGCCCACCACCAGTTTGTTCAGGACCAGATGGCCGCCGTGCTGGCGCCCATCGCGGTCCAGGAAGCCGGCGTGGCAGTGCAACAGGGGCTCACCCTGAGCGTCCTTGCCCACCGTGATGGCGCCGCTGATGAAGGTGATGTAGCCGTCCAGTACCACGGGGGCACCGTAGTCGTAAGGTCGCTCGGCATTCTCGGTCACCACCATGCGGTGATAGCTCAAGTGCGCCGCACCACCGCACAGGATGCGGCCCACGGCACTGCCATAGCGCCGCCCCTTGAGCGCCGTCAGCAACCCCTCGCTGACGTTGCTGGCCAGCGGCAGGACAATGCGCAGTTCCTCGCCATTGGCCACTTCCAGGTCCAGCCGACGTGGCGCCTGGGGTACGCCGCCATGAATGAAAACGCGGACGCCGTCGCGCTGTTCGAAATGTGGAATCATCAGGCTAACTCCTCGCGCTCTTGGAGCAGTGTGCGGATCTGTTTCTTGACGATCTTGCCGTACCCCGACTTGGGCATCTCGCTCCAGCGCACGAAGCGCTTGGGCCATTTGTAGCGAGCGATGCGCGGTTCCAGATGGGCCAGCAACTGCTCGTCGCTGACTTCTGCCGTGGTAACGATCACCGCGCAGCCACATTCCCCCCATTTCTCGTCGGGCAGGCCCAGCACGGCCACTTCGTTGACCGCAGGATGGGTGAGCAGCGCTTCCTCGACCTCCCGCGGGTAGACGTTGGAACCGCCGGAAATGTACATGTCCGACGCGCGCCCGGTGATGAACAGGTAGCCCTGTTCATCGACATGGCCCAGGTCGCCGGTGTGAAACCAGCCGAACTTGAAGCAACTGGCGTTGGCCTGGGGGTTGTTGTAATAACCGCTGAATACGGCCGGGCCCCGCACGCAGATTTCACCGTCGACGCCGGTGTCCAGCTCGTTGCCGGCGTCGTCGAGGATGGCCACCTGCATGCCGGTGCGCGGATAGCCGCAACTGCCAACCTTGGCGAACGATTCCTCGGCGTCGTGGCAATCGGCGGGCAATACGGTGATGTTGCCGGTCACCTCGCCCAGGCCGTAATACTGCACCAGCACCTTGCCCAGCTTGCGCAAGGCGTGGCATTGGTCGGCGCGGTACATGGGCGCGCCGGCGTAGATCACGTGGCGCAGGCTGCTGTGATCGTGACGATCGACGGCCGGGTCCTCGGTGAGCATCTTGACGATGGTGGGCACGGTGAACAGATTGTCGACCCGATGCTCGGCCACTAGCCGCCAGGCTTCGTCGCAATCGAGCTTGTCACCGGCAGGCAGCACGCACGCGGCGCCGCGGGCGACGTTGACCAGGGCATGGATACCGGCGCCGTGGGACAGCGGCGCCAGTACCAGCGAGCGCGAATGCTGGCTCAGGCCGGGCATCAGGTCGGCAATGTGGTTGTTGATCACGAATGCCATCTGCCCGTGGCTGAGTACGCCGGCCTTGGGGTGGCCGGTGGTGCCGGAGGTGTAGAAGAACCACAGCGGGTCGTGATAGGTCACTTCGGCAGGCTTGAAAGCCTTGTAGTGCGCAGCGCCTTCGTCCAGCAGTTGCCCGTAACCCAGCTCGCCCTCGCGCGGCTCGCCAATCGCAATCACCTGTTGCAAGGCCGGCGACGCCTCGCGCACGGCGTCCACGTAGTGGGCCAGACCCTGGTCATACAGCATCGCCACTGCACCGCTGGAGCTGCCCAGGTAGGCGGCTTCCGGCGGGGTGATGCGCACGTTGGTCGGTACCCACACCACGCCCAGACGAAAGGCCACCCAGGCGCTCTCGAACAGCTCCAGGTTGTTGCGCGAATGCACCAGCAGGCGGTCGCCTTTGACCAGCCCTCGGGCACGCAGCGCCGACGCCACGCTGTCCACCCGCCGGGAGATCTCCTGCCAGCTGTGCACCCGGTCACCGCGAATGAAGCCCGGCGCCTCCGGGTAGCGGCGCGCGATCTGGTTGAGCATCTCACCCAGGTTCATCACGTTGTCGATGCCGATCATTGCGCGCGCTCCAGAATGCTCACGTAGTTGGTCACCGCCGCGCCACCCATGTTGAACACCCCAGCGCGGTCGGCCTTGGCCAGCTGCATTTCGCCGGCCTGACCGCTGAGCTGCATCGCCGCCATGACGTGCATCGACACGCCTGTGGCCCCGATCGGGTGGCCCTTGGACTTGAGCCCCCCTGACGGGTTGATCGGCAAGCGGCCGTCCTTGCGGCTGATGCCCTCGTGGATGACCCTTGCGCCCTGGCCGCGTTCTGCCAGGCCCATGGCCTCGTATTCGAGCAGTTCGGCAATGGTGAAGCAGTCGTGGGTTTCCACCAGCGACAGGTCATCCAGGCCTAGTTCGGCCTGGCCCAGCGCTTGCTGCCAGGCACGGGCCGCGCCTTCGAACACGGTAGGGTCACGGCGTGACAGTGGCAGGTAGTCGTTGACCTGCACCGCCGCGCGAAAGCGCACGGCATGAGCACGACCGCCCACCAGGTCGTCCCGGCTGATCACCAGTGCCGCCGAGCCGTCGGTGATCAGCGAGCAATCCGTGCGTTTGAGCGGGCCGGCGACGAAGGGATTCTTCTCCGACGGCTGCCGGCAGAAGTCATAGCCGAAGTCGCGACGCATGTGCGCGTAGGGGTTCAGGGTGCCGTTGGCGTGGTTCTTCGCGGCGATCATGGCCAGTGCGTCGGACTGGTCGCCATAGCGGTCGAAATAGGTCTGTGCAATGGTGCCGAAAACCCCGGCGAATCCGCCCTCGATGTCGGCTTCTTCCTTGGCGTAGCAGCACTTGAGCAGAATCTTACCCACCTGCGCGGTGGGCAGTGTGTTCATTTTCTCGAAGCCCACCACCAGGGCATGCCTGGACTGGCCGCTGAGCACCGCTTGCAGCGCCGAATGGATGGCGGCAGAGCCTGTCGAGCAGGCGTTTTCGACACGCACCGAGGGGGTGAAGCGCAGGGCCGGAATATGGTTGGCCAGAAGCGCCGACGGAAAATCCTGGTAGAGGAAACCGGCGTTGAAATGGCCTACGTGTACCGAATCGATCTGTTCGGGGGCGATGTCGGCGTGCTGCAAGGCGCCGAGGGCGGCATCGGCCATCATCTGTTCCGGATCGAGCTGGTCGAACTTGCCGAAAGGGGAGTGATACCAACCGGTAATGACAGGCGATGCCATGAGGTGTTTCCTCGTTTGATGTTGTTTGCAAGGGTCGGTAGCAAGAGCGGTGCCAACGCCCAAAACCCTCGAGCGAACCCTCTGGGCCGTGGCCTCACTGTTACGTGGCGGCGGTAGCACTGTTCGACAGGTGTCGCCCTGGACGGGGTAGGGCGACACTTTTTGGGAGACACCTGTAACAGGGGCGCGAGCGATGAGCCCTCCACGCCAGCGTCTGAACCATTCAAACAAGTTCGATTTAGTGTCCGAGAATCAGCCACTTGAGCGCTTTCCACTGGTTGGCAATGGCTATTTGCCGAGGACCGGATAGGGGTGGCACCCGATTTGCTTTATCCATCGACAGTGCACCGCTATCCCATCGCCGAGACAGGCGAATAACAACAATAAGGTCAGGAGAGCTACATGAGCGATTTCTCGCGCCGCAGTTTCATCAAGACGGCCACCCTTGCCTCGGCGGCGCTCGCTGCCACCGGCATCGGCTTGTACAGCCCCAGGAGCCAGGCAGCCGATTTCAAACTGAAGTTTGCCAACAACCTGCCCATGATCCATCCGATGAACGTGCGGGCGCGGGAGATGGCCAAGGCCATCAAGGAAGAAACCAACGGCGCGGTACAGATTCAGGTGTTCCCCAGCAGCCAGTTGGGCAGCGACACCGATACCCTGGCCCAGGTGCGTTCCGGCGCGGTCGATCTGTTCGCCCTGTCGCCGGTGATTCTCGGCACCCTGGTACCGTCGGTGCAGATCAGCGCCGTCGGGTTTGCCTTCAAGGACTACGACCAGGTCTGGAGCGCCATGGACGGTGACCTCGGCGCCCATGTGCGCGGCGAGATCGCCAAGACCGAAACCCTGTTCGCCTTCGACAAGATCTGGGACAACGGCTTCCGCGTCACCACCACCAGTACCCGCCCGGTGGCCAAGCCTGAAGACCTGGTCGGCATGAAGCTGCGGGTGCCACCCAGCCCGATCATCATGTCGATCTTCAAGGCCTTCGACGCGGCGCCCACCAGCATCAACTTCGCCGAGGTGTACTCGGCCCTGCAGACGCGCATCGTCGAGGGTCAGGAAAATCCCCTGACCCTGGTGTCCTCGGCCAAGCTCTACGAGGTGCAGAAATACTGCTCGCTGACCAACCATGTATGGGATGGCTTCTGGATGCTGGGCAACAGCAAGTCCTTTGCCCGCCTGCCGGCAGACGTGCAGGCCGTGGTGCGCAAGCACATCGATGCCGCCATCGTCGGCCAGCGCGCTGACCTCGCGGCCCTGCAGGGCAGCATCCGCGACACCCTCAAGGAGAAGGGTCTGGAGCTGGTGGACGCGGCGCCCGATCCGTTCCGCGAGAAACTGCGCAGCGCCAACTACTACGGCGACTGGCACAAGACCTTCGGTGATTCGGCCTGGGCGATCCTGGAGAAGTATTCGGGGAAATTGGCATGATGAGCGCCCCGGCGCTGCCGGCCTCCACTGCTGCAATGCGCCTGCCGGCCCGGGCGCTTACCTGCCTCAACCGTTGCACAATGCGTGTGGTGGAGGCGCTTGCGGTCGCCTTGATGTTGATCGAGACAGGCGTGCTGCTCGCCGGGGTGTTCTCCCGTTACGTGATGCACAACCCGTTGGTGTGGACCGACGAACTGGCGTCCTCGCTGTTCATCTGGCTGGCGATGTTCGGCGCCGTCCTGGCGTTGGATCGCGGCGAACACATGCGCATGTCGGCGCTGGTGAACAAGTTGCCGCTGGCCTGGCGGGGGTTCAGTGAAACCCTGTCTGCGCTGATCGTGGTGCTGTTCGTGGCCATGATCATCTCCCCGGCCATGATCCATTCCCACGAACAGATGGCGATTACCACCCCAGCCCTGGGCATTCCCGATGGCGTGCGCGCTGCCGCCTTGCCCACCGGCGCGGTGCTGATGTTGCTGGCGGCAGTGGCGCGCATGGCGCGCTATTCCACCTTGCGCCAGTTCCTGGCCGGGGTGGCGGTGGTGGCCGTGGTGGCCGGCGCGTTGTGGCTGGCGCAACCGCTGCTGGCCGAGATCGGCAACTACAACCTGGTGGTGTTCTTCCTGGTGCTGCTGGGAGCCTGTGTCTTCGGCGGCATTCCCATCGCTTTTGCCTTCGGTACCGCCACTATGGCCTACCTGGCGCTGGCCACCCATGCCCCCCTGTCCATCGTGGTCGGGCGAATGGATGAGGGCATGTCGCACATGGTGCTGCTGGCTGTGCCGCTGTTCGTGCTGCTCGGCGTGGTGCTGCAACTGTCGGGCATGGCGCGGACCTTGATCGATTTCATGGGGTCGCTGTTGGGCCACGTTCGTGGCGGTCTGCAATACGTGCTGTTGGGGGCGATGTTTCTGGTGTCGGGAATCTCCGGCTCGAAAGTCGCCGACATGGCAGCAGTGGCGCCGGCGCTGTTTCCCGAAATGAAAAAGCGCGGCTCCAAGCCTGAGGAGCTGGCGGCTCTGTTGGCCGCTACCGGGGCCATGACCGAAACCATTCCCCCCAGCCTGGTGCTGATCACCATCGGCGCGGTCTGCAGCGTGTCGATCACTGCACTGTTCATTGGTGGCTTGATGCCGGCGGTGGTGGCAACCGTGGTGATCGCCATCGTCTGCTGGTGGCGTTCACGCAAGGAAGCGATCCCGGACATCAAGCGCGCTCCGCTGTCGGTGGTGGCCAAGACCTTCATGGTCGCGTTGCCGGCCCTGGCGTTGCCTTTGCTGATTCGCGTGGCCGTACTGGAAGGCGCGGCCACGGCCACTGAGGTTTCGACCATTGGCGTGGCCTATGTGGTGCTGGTGGGCCTGGTGATGCACCTGTTCATGCGCCATATCGAGTTTCGCAAGGTGTACCCGATGATGATCGAGGCGGCAGCGTTGTCCGGCGCCATTCTGTTGATCATCGGCATGGCCTCGGCCATGGCCTGGGCGCTGACGCAATCAGGCTTCTCGGCCAACCTGGTGGACCTGATCAGCGAGATCCCTGGCGGCGCCATCGGCTTCATGATCGTCACCATCGTGACCTTCCTAGTGCTGGGCAGTGTGCTGGAGGGGATACCGGCCATCGTGCTGTTCGGGCCGCTGATGTTCCCCTTGGCCGAGATGCTCGGCATCCACCCGGTGCACTACGCCATGGTGGTGATTCTGGCCATGGGTATCGGCCTGTTCGCGCCACCCTTGGGCGTAGGTTTCTATGCCGCCTGCGCCATCAGCAAGACTTCGTCCGACCATGTCATTCGCCGCGTCTGGGGCTACCTGGGGGCGTTGGTGGTGGCATTGGTGATCGTTGCCTGTTTCCCCTGGATTTCCATCGGTTTCCTATAAGAGAGGCCTGGTCATGAGCCAAGCAGTCATTAAGGTTTCACGTTCTACCGCGGTATCCGGCCAAGGTGCGGTGGGTCGGGTGGCGCTGGTCACAGGGGCGGCAATGGGCATCGGCGCCGCGATTGCCGAGCGCCTGGGCCAGGATGGGCATCGGGTGGTGGTCGCCGACATCAACGCCACGGCTGCCGACGAGGGGGTTGCCGGCTTGCGCGCCCAAGGTATCGAAGCCCAGGCGCTGGTCATTGACATCGGCGACGAGCAGTCGATCGCTGCGGCATTCGCCAGCCTCGAGCGCTGCGATGTGTTGGTGAACAATGCGGGTATTGCCAGAACCCAGGCGTTTCTGGACTGTGATCTGGCGGACTGGCAGCGGGTGCTGAACATCAACGTGACCGGCACGTTGCTCTGTGGCCAGCATGCGGCTCGCTTGATGCGGGCCAATGGCTGGGGGCGGATCATCAACGTGGCGTCGATCAGTGGCATGCGCGCGAGCATGGGGCGTACCGCGTATGGTACGTCGAAGGCTGCGGTGATCGGCTTGACCCGGCAGATGGCGATCGAACTGGCCGAGTACGGCATCACTGTCAATGGCATTGCCCCAGGGCCGGTGGATACGCCGCTGACCCAGCGCCTGCATTCCAGCGCCACCCGCGATTCCTATGCCCGGGCGGTGCCATTGCGCCGCTATGGCACGCCGGCGGAGATGGCAGGCGCGGTGGCGTTTCTGGCGTCCGACGATGCCTCGTACATCAGCGGGCATGTGATCCCGGTGGACGGTGGGTTCATGGCCTCGGGGATTCTGGAGATCTGAGGTTCCTGGGGTGTGTCAGTGCCGGCCCCATCGCGGGTAGAACCCGCTCCCACACGAGACCGCATTTCACCCCAGCAATCGTACACCCAAGCCCCCCGACACCCCCACCCCCTGTGGGAGCGGGTTCTACCCGCGATGGGGCCGGCACTGGCACCCCTCAAAGCTCGCGTAACGCCTGCGCCCCTGCCACTTCCGCGCTTTCGATGAAGGTAGCGATGCAAGGGTTGTGGTTATCCGCTTTCCACACGGCCACCACCTCGATCACCGGGGCGTTGCGCAACGGCCGGAAGGTGGTGGTGGCCAGGCGCATGTTGCGCATCGAGCGGGGCACGATGGCGATGCCCAGCCCTTCACCCACCAGGTTGACGATGGTCTGCTGCATATTGATTTCCAGCCCCACGTTGGGCGTGACGCCGTGCTGCAGGCAGTAATTGACGATCATGTCGTGCAGCGCCGGGGCGATGCGCCGCGGCACGATGATGAAGGTTTCCCCAGCCAGATCCTGAGGCTCGATCAGCGCCTGTTCCAGCAATCGATGCCCGGGCGGCAGCACCACCGTCATCTCCTCGCGGTAGATGGTCACCGTCTCCAGCCCCGTGCAATCCTGCGGGCGGTACATGATCGCCACGTCCTTGCTGCCACTGCTGATGTCCTGAGCCAGATCCAGTGGCAAGGTCTCGGTCAGTTTCAGGTTCACTTGAGGATACAGCGCCGCGTACCGGCGGGTGATCGCCGGAGTCACGCTGTAGGCCGTGGACATCATGAAGCCCACCGATAACTCGCCCGCCGCACCGCGTGCAGCGGCCAGGGCATTGCGCTTGGCCTGTTCGAACGCCGCGAATACGGTGCCGGTATCCAGATAGAAGCGCTGCCCGGCATCCGTCAGTTCCACCCGCCGACGCGACCGGTCGAACAGCTTGACCCCCAATTCATCTTCCAGCAGCGCGATCTGCCGCGACAGCGGCGGCTGCGAGATATGCAGCCTTGCCGCCGCCCTCCCAAAGTGCAGGGTTTCAGCCAGTGCGCGGAAATACTGTAAATGCCTTAGCTCGATCATGATGCTCGCAAAGGTATCAATGGATGCTTGATTATGGATTGGAAAATATAAGTTCGCCTGGACTATTGTGAATCTGCAACGCCACTTCGACCGTCGCGTCACAAGCGCGGTGAGTCGACATAGTCACAAGCTATAGAACAATAAAAGGTGACGCTGATGCCCTCCGTACGTGAACACGTTTCGCTTGCCCCCGCTCGGTTCAACGACCGCCCCGAATGTGATATCGCCCACGACAGCGACCCGCAGGTACGCCAGGCCTTTGGCCGTGCCCTGCGTTTGATGGAGCGTGGCATTGCCGTGCTGATCCAGGGCGAGACAGGCACCGGCAAGGAGGTCCTGGCGCGCGCCCTGCACGCGCACGGCCAGCGACGTTCCGCTCAGTGCGTGGCGCTCAATTGCGCATCGATTCCGGAAAGCCTGGTGGAAAGCGAGCTGTTCGGCTATTCGCGCGGTGCGTTCTCCGGCGCGCTGCCGTGCGGCAAGAAGGGCAAGGTGGTACAAGCCGATGGCGGCACCTTGTTTCTGGATGAAATCGGCGATATGCCCTACGAACAGCAGACCCGTCTGCTGCGAGTCATTGCCGAGCGCGAGATCACCCCGTTGGGCGCCGAGCGCAGCGTGCCGGTGGATTTTGCCTTGATCTGCGCCACCCATCAGAACCTGGAGCAGATGGTGGAAAACGGCGCCTTTCGCGAGGACCTGTTCTACCGCATCGCCACCGGTGTGGTGCGCCTGCCGCCGTTGCGCGAACGCACCGACATCGCCGAGCTGGTGCGCGGCATGCTGGCCAGCGAGCTGCCGGGGTGCGATCCGCAGCAGGTGCTGGCCCCCAGCGTCTGGCCGCTGCTGCTCAACCACAGCTGGCCGGGCAATCTGCGTCAGCTCCGCGCGGTCATCCGCTATGCCTGCGCGGTGATGGAAGGCGCGCGTATCCAGCTGGCGGATCTACCGGCCGAATTCCTGGCCCAGACCTCGGCGCCGGCGGTGGTCAAGACAGCCACTGTCACGCCCATCTTGCGCGCGGCCCCCGCGGCCGCGCCGGCGAGTGAGCGCGACGATGTGCTCGGCGTGCTCAACGAGTGCCGCTGGAACATGTCCGCTGCAGCCCGGGCGCTGGGTATCTGCAGGCCTTCGCTGTATCGGGTGCTGCGGCGCTTGGGGATTGCGCCGCTCAAGGATCAATTGGCGCAGGGTGGGTATTCGTTGGCTTGATGGCCCACCCACAATCACACCCAAGGGAATAACAACAATGAATACCCCTGTCTCCCTCGCCATCACCGGCCGTATCGCCTTGGTCACGGGTGCCGCCCGCGGCATCGGTTTTGCCATCGCCCAAGCCCTCGGCCAATGCGGTGCACGCGTGGTGGTCGCCGATCTCGACCTCACTGCCGCGCAACGTGCTGCTGCCCAATTGGGCGGGCAGGGCATAGAGGCTCTGGGCCTGGCTGTCGACGTCTCCGATGAGCAGCAAGTGCTGGCCATGGTGGCGGCGGTTCGAATGCAGTGGGGGGACGTCGACATCCTGGTCAACAACGCCGGCATCGTCTCCACCGGGCCTTTGCTGGAAGTCAGTGCCGCTGAGTGGAACCGTGTCATGGCCATCGACCTGACCAGTGTCTTCTACTGCGCCAAGGCAGTGCTGCCGGCGATGATGGATCGGCGCGCTGGGCGGATCATCAATATCGCCTCGGTGGCGGGCAAACGCGGCGGTGGGTTGCTGGGCAACAGCTGCTACGCCGCGGCCAAGGGCGGTGTGATAGCGCTGACCAAGGGCTTGGCTCGCGAAGGCGGGCCCTTCAATATCACCGCCAATGCCGTCGCCCCGGCCCTGACCGACACCGAAATGACCAGCGTGCTGGCACCCGACGCGCGCGCCCGGGTACTGGCCGACATGCCCCTGGGCCGCGCCGGAACACCGCGGGACATCGCCGCGGCGGTGTGTTTCCTGGCCTCGGATGCGGCCGCGTTCGTGACCGGGGAAATCATGGATGTGGATGGGGGCTACATGCGGGATTGACGGCGGCCTGGAGGGCCCCATCGCGGGCAGAGCCCGCTCCCACAGGGTTCTGTGGTGTTCACACGGCCCCTGTGGGCAGTAGCTCTGGCATCAGGGCTCTTTGGTGTTCACACGGTCCCTGTGGGCAGTAGCTCTGGCATCAGGGCTCTTTGGTGTTCACACGGTCCCTGTGGGCAGTAGCTCTGGCATCAGGGCTCTTTGGTGTTCACGCGGTCCCTGTGGGCAGTAGCTCTGGCATCAGGGTTCTGTGGTGTTCACACGGCCCCTGTGGGCAGTAGCTCTGGCATCAGGGTTCTGTGGTGTTCACACGGCCCCTGTGGGCAGTAGCTCTGGCATCAGGGCTCTTTGGTGTTCACGCGGTCCCTGTGGGAGCGGGCTCTGCCCGCGATGAGGCCCTCGAGGTCACCCCATCACATCGCCGGAATCCACGCCAGAATCAACGACACCGTCACCAGCGACAACAAGGTCGACACCAGAATCGCGCGTGACATGGTGTCAGCCTCCCTACCGAACAGCGCGGCCAGCATGAACGGGCCATTGCCGATGGGCAATGCGCTCAACAGCAGTGCCGACCACGCCCACATCGGCGGCATGTCGAACACCCAGAACGCCAGCACCGCTGTAAGTGCCGGCTGCAACAGCAGCTTCATGGCCACCAGCATCCACAGCGTGTGATTATCGGCCCTGCGCGACTCGGTAGCGGCCAGGAACAGGCCGATCGAGACCAGTGCGCAAGGCCCGGCGGCGCCGCCCAGAAAATTGAACAGTTGCTGCACCCCGGTTGGCAGCGCCACGCCACTCCAGGCCACCAGGCTGCCCAGCACCGGCGCCACCATGATCGGATTGCGCAGCAGCGAACCGCCAACCTTGGCCAAGGTCCGGCCCAGGTGCTTTTCTGTCTGGCGGGAGGTTTCGATCATGATGATGGCGATCGCGAAAAGTACGCACGCAGTCATCAATACCCCAATGACGCCTGGCGCAATCGCCTGCTGGCCGAACGTCAGCAGACACAGCGGAATACCGAGGAAGCCCGCATTGGGATAGGCGGCCCCCAATGCGTCGACCGTGGCATCGATGAAATGCGCGTCATGGCGCAGGCGTAACCACAAGGTCAAGAGGAACACCACCGCCATGCCCAGGGCGAACGACAGGATGTAGCCCAGGTTCAACGCCTCCACCGACCCCAGTCGCGCCATAGCTTCGAACAGCAGTGAGGGCAGCCCCAGATAGATCACGAAACGGTTGAGTTCGGTGGAAGCATTCGGCCCCAGGATGTTGCGCCGCCGACAGACGAAGCCGATCAAAATCAGGCCGAACACGGGAAAGGCGACGTTGAAGATGGCAAGCATTGCGCAAGAGCGTCCTTGGGTTGGAGGGCGGGTTGTGTAGGGTAGGGAGTTTAGCGGTGAATGCTCCACTTACCGAAGAACCCAGCCCATCACCCGAAAATCAATGCCCCAACCGATTGGCAAACTGCCCGACCACATCCACCACCCGCTGCGCGCCGTCCTGAATTTCCACGATCACTTCGCCGGCTTCATTGGCCAGCGCCAGCCCCTGATCGGCCTGCTTTCTTCCGGTTTCCATCAAGGCCACCGCCTGGCCCGCCAGCTTCTGATTCTGCTGCACCACTCCGGTGATTTCCTCGGTGGCCTTGCTGGTGCGCGAGGCCAGTTGCCGCACTTCGTCGGCCACCACCGCAAAGCCACGGCCCTGCTCACCGGCGCGGGCCGCCTCGATCGCCGCGTTGAGGGCCAGCAGGTTGGTCTGCTCGGCAATGCTGCTGATGGTCTTGATGATGCTGCCGATCATCTGTGACTGCTGATCCAGCGCACCGATGCCGTCGGCCGCCTGCTGCATGCACTGGGCCAGTTCACGCATCACGGTCACAGTGTCTTTGACCACCGTGGCGCCGCGCTGGGCGCAGGCATCGGTTTGCTGCGAGGTGCTGAAGGCGACGTTGGCAGCCTGCGACACGGCCACGTCCTGATCGACCTGGTCGGTGATCACGGTGGCGAACTTGACCACCTTGTACAGCTTGTCGTGGGCATCGATCACCGGATTGTACGAAGCTTCCAGCCAGACTACGCGGCCATGACGGTCAATGCGCTTGAAGCGGTCGGCGACGAATTCGCCACTGCGCAGCTTGTCCCAGAACGCCCGGTATTGCGCCGAGCTGGATTCGGCCTGCTCGCAGAACAGGCGGTGATGCTTGCCCTTAATTTGTTCCAGGGTGTAGCCCATGGCGTCGAGGAAGCGATCATTGGCGGTGATCACTTCGCCTTCCAGATTGAACTCGATCACCGCCGTGGACCGCAGCAGCGCCTTGATCAGGCTCTCATCTTCGCGCGACGACTCGATGGTGCGGGTCAGGTCGCTGGCGTAGATCGAGAACTGGGTGACCTCGCCGACGCTGTTCTTGATCGGCTGCAGGATCGAGCGCAGCCATGCCTCGCTGCCATCGCCACGCATCAGGCGGATCACGCCGCTGTAGTGCTCGCCGCGCTGCAGCGCACCCTTGAACAGCGCGTACAACTCCAGACCCTTGACGTGCTGGGGCACCAGCTCATTGATGGGATGCCCGGTCAGGGCGCCTGGACGATAGCCCATCTCCCGTTCGAAGTTGGCATTCACCGAAGTGATCCGGCCCTGCGGATCGAGGAACACCCCCAGCATTTCCTCGTCGAGGCTGGCGCGCACCTGTTCCATCGACGAGACCTTCTCGCGAAGCTCGGCGAGTTCCTGTTTGAGTTTGTTATTGAACATGGCGGCGCTTCCCTGAGCTGGGGGTGGTGATGACCATTGCATCGGCGCGGCCATCGGATACTTGAGTCTGGCTTATGTTCGGCGCTCAACCGCGCAATTCGTCGATTTTTACTTGAAGCGAAGGGGGGAGGTGCATCTACACTGATGGCACTATCGCACTAGGAGGCTAAAGGGAGCATGACAGCCGATAACCTGATGGATCTGGTTGCCTTGAGGCCGTTGAACGCTACCGAAGCGGGCTGCATCGACCGGGTACTGCGCGCGATGCGCACGCACCTGGGCATGGATGTCGCCTTCGTCTCGCATTTTCGCGACACCGATCGTGTGTTCACCCACGTCGACGCCCGTGGCCAGGCGCCCCTGAGTCCGGGCGACGTACTGGCGATGAGTGCCGGCTATTGCCGCAGCGTGGTCGACGGCCTGCTACCCGGAGTGATACCGGACACCGCTGATTTTCCAGCGGCATTGGCCATTGCCGAGACCCATACCCTCCCCATCGGCTCGCACATGAGCGTGCCGGTGCATCTGAGCGATGGGCGTCTTTACGGCACCTTCTGCTGCTTCAGTCACTGCCCCATGCCTGGTCTTACCGAGCGTGACCTGCAAGTGATGAAGGTATTCGGCGAACTGATCGCCGAGCGCATCGAGGCGGATCTGGGCCGCGCGCGCAATTACGACGAGAAGGCCACGAGGGTGCGCGCGGCCATGGATGCCCGCCAGCCGCTGATTGTCTATCAGCCCATCTTCGACCTGGCGAGCATGCAGGTGGCCGGCTGGGAATGTCTGTCGCGGTTTGCCAGCCAGCCGCAGCGCGCGCCCGATGTCTGGTTTCAGGAGGCGGCGGATGTGGGTTTGGGCGAAGAGCTGGAATGCCTGGCCATCGCCGAAGCGCTGGCGGCGCTGGCGCACTTTCCGGGGCATACCTACCTCAGTCTCAACTGCTCGCCGCAACTGGTGCTAAGCGGTAGGCTGCTGGCTGCCCTGGCCGATCAGCCGGCGCACCGGCTGGTGCTGGAGCTGACCGAACACGCGGTGGTGCAGGATTACCATCTGCTCGAGGTGGCGCTACAACCCTTGCGTGCCCAGGGTGTGCGGGTGGCTATCGACGATGCCGGCGCCGGCTATGCCAGCCTTCGGCACATCCTGCAATTGCGCCCGGACATGATCAAACTCGACATGAGCCTGACCCGTGGCATCGACCGCGACCTGCAGCGCCGAGCCATGGCCTCGGCATTGATCGCCTTTGGCCGCGAGACCGGTAGCGTGATCGTCGCCGAGGGAGTGGAGACCGAGCAGGAGCTCGCCCAGTTGAAGCGCCTGGGCACCGCGATGGCACAAGGGTTCCTGCTGGGCCATCCGCAGACCCTGGATGCCCTGGCTTGAGCCGGATGCGGCGTGTACCGTCTAACCCCCCCCGACGCGGCCCCCCCCACAACTGTAGCAGCGGCGTAAGCCGCGTCCCGAGGCACCGCGGTATGGCAGGCGTATGGTGTAATGGCCGGACGCGGCTCACGCCGCTGCTACATTCGCGAGGCCCGAGGCACCGCGGTGTGTCAGGTGTACGGTATGACGACCGGACGCGGCTTACGCCGCTGCTACGGGGTTCGCGGGGGGCGAGGCGCCGTCAGGTGTACGGTGTAACGGCCCGACGCGGCTTACGCTGCTGCTACGGGTTAGCGGTTTACGGTTTTGGCGGGTAGGGCGACTACCAGCAGCGAGCTTAGCAGCAGGCACCCGGCGAAGATCCACATGGCGATCTGCGGGCTGTGGAATTTGTCCATTACGGCACCCATCAGCGAGTTGCTCACCAGCCCGGCGATGTTGGCCACCGAGCAGGCCAGGGCAAAGCCGGTGGCGGCGGCGGTGCCTTTGAGGAACGTGGCTGGCAGGCTGAAGAACACTGGCACCGCGCCGATGATGGTCAGCGATGCCACCGAGAACAGCAGCACGGTGATCGCTACGTTCTGGGTGAAGAAGGTGCTGAAGAACATCGCCGCCGCGCCGATGATGAACGGAACGATGATGTGCCAGCGGCGCTCGCGGTGCTTGTCGGAACTGGCACCGATGGCCAGCATGCCGATCAACCCGGCCAGGCTCGGAATGGCCACCAGCAGACCGATGTCGCTGGGGTTCGACACCCCGGCGTTCTTGATGAACGTCGGCAGCCAGAAGCCCATGGCGTAAGCACTGAGCAGAATCGAGAAATCGATGCCGCCAAGCATCCACACCTTGAGGTTGAAGAAGCCATCGCGGAACGAATGGCCGCCCTTGTTCTCACTGTTGTCCTTGGCCAGCACCGCCTCCAGTTCGGCTTTCTCGCCGTCGCTGAGCCATTTGGCCTGACGGATGCCGTTGGGCAATATGACAAAGCACAGAAAGCCCAGAATCACCGTGGGAATCGCCTCCAGCAGGAACAGCCACTGCCAGTTATGCAGCCCCTGCACACCGTCGAAGTTGCCCATGATCCAGCCTGAAATAGGGCTGCCCAGCAGGCTCGACAGCGGCAGGCCGATCATGAACAGGGCGATGATGCGGCTGCGGCGATACGACGGAAACCATTGGCTCAGGTAATACAGAACGCCCGGCAAAAAGCCGGCTTCGGCAGCACCGAGCAGAAAGCGCAAGGTGTAGAACTGCCACTCGGTGGTGACGAACATGGTCAGCCCGGACAGCAAGCCCCAACTGATCATGATTCGCGCGATCCACAGGCGCGCGCCGACCTTTTCCAGCACCAGGTTGCTAGGTACTTCGAACAGGATATAGCCGACGAAGAACAACCCGGCGCCCAGGCCATAGGCGGTTTCACTCATGTGCAGGGTGTCGAGCATCTGCAGTTTGGCGAAGCCAACGTTGATGCGGTCCAGGTAGGACGCCAGGTAACAGAAGCACAAGAACGGAATCAGACGCCAGACGATCTTGCGATAGGTATCGGCGGTGGCGGCCTGGGGCAGGCCGACCGTTTCGGCGTTGCTCAGTGACATGGTGCATCTCCTGTTTCTGCCGCAGGTGCAGGGCGGCACAAAATTGATTCAATGGGGGGGCAGTTCAGGAATACAGGCTAAGGGTGGTTTCTTTTGTTATGTCAGGGAGGACCTCTTCGCGGCTTCACGTCGCTTCAACAAGGGATAACCACACCTTGCAGGATCGGCGTGCAGCCGCGAAGAGCCCGGTACATCCACTACAGATCGTGCAGATACCCGAGCGCCTCTGCCTTCAACACCACATCCCCATACTTGCTGTCGATATCGAACAGATTCGCTTCATGCGGCGCTTCGTGCCGATCCCCGACGCACTCGCGTACCACGATGGTCCGGAAACCATGCTGCACACCATCCACTGCGGTGGCGCGGATGCAACCGCTGGTGGAGCAGCCCGCCAGGATGATGGTATCCACCCCCAACGACTGCAACATCGGCGCCAGGCTGGTACCGAAGAACGAACTGGCGTACTGCTTGCTCAGCACCACTTCTTCGGCCAGCGGCAACACCTCACCGCAGAACGCGGCCAGCGGATTGCCTTCGACCATGTCTTTCATCACCGGTGCTTTCCTGACCCACATACCGCCGTCGGCGAAGTGCCCGGGGTGGTAACGGATATTGGTGTGGATCACCGGGATGCCGGCCTGCCGCGCTGCTGCCAGCAACTGGACGCTTTCACGCACCGCGCTGACCACGCCGGGCGCGAACAATGGTGCGCCTTCGGTGGTATAGCCCTGCATGAAGTCGATCATCAACAGGGCAGGGCGCTGGCCGAAGCCAATGCGGTTGCCCCATACACCCTGGTAGTTGTCTTGAGCGGTCGTCATCGGGAACTCCTCAGTAAGCGCCGGACAGCAGCGCGCCGGCACCCGGTACGATGGCTTCAAGCTTCAGGGCCTTGAGCATGGCGTAGGTGGTGGCGATGGCTGCGGTCAGTACCGGCTTGCCGGTTTGTGCCTCGACCTTGGCCACGGCCCCCAGCGACGGCATCTGCACGCAGGCCGAGAGCACGATCACGTCCACGCCTTCCAGGTCCAGGTCGGCCACGATGCCGGGCAGGTTGGCGGGGTCGTGGCGGGCCACGGCAAGGTTGTCAGGGATCTCCAGCGCATGCCAGACCTTGACCTCGATGCCTTCATGCTCGATGTAGTCGACGACCAGTTCGGTCAGCGGCTTCATGTACGGCGCGACCAGGGCAATACGCTTGGCCCCCAGCACCTTCAAACCGTCGACCAGGGCACCGGCGCTGGTAATGACCTGGGCATCGGAGTCGTTGTCACGTACGGCCTGGCCCAGGCGCTGTTGCGATTCGCGGTGATAGCCGCGACCCATGGCCATGATCGCCACCAGGCAAGCGTAACCCAGCACGTCGACGCGCGCGTCGGACAGCTCCAGCGCGCAGCGGTCGGACTGGGCGTCCATCGCCGCCAGTTCTTCCTTCTTCACGTGCTTCATGCGCATGCGCGCCGAGTGGAAGGTGAAGCGCTCCGGGCGAATCAGCTGGCGGGCGGTCAGCATCGCGGGAATTTCGGTTTCCATCGTGGTGTTGGAGCTCGGCACGATCTGGCCGATGCGATAAACCTTGTTCATTCAGAGTGCTCCAGGCTGTTGCAGAAAGTCGCCCAAGGCAACGAAAAAACCATCGAAGTCGTCCCACGGGATCATGTGGCCCGCGTTCTCGACCCGTGCCAGGCGAATCAAGGGCTGCAGGCCCTTGATCTCGGCTTCGTCTTCGGCCTGGATCACGCCGCCCTTGCCGGCCACCATCAATAGCGCCGGGGCCGGCAGTTTGGCGAAGTCCTGATGGATGTCCAGCTCATGAAAGTCTTCATAGGCCTTGAGAATCGCCGGTTCGTAACAGGTGTGCAGCCATTCGGCGCGCAAGGCGCGCTGTTCTTCGGTCCAGGTAGGGCAGAAGGCAAGCATGTCTTCGGCGTTCATGCCGTGCAGCGACTGGCGAATCGAGTCCACGTACCAGGGCATCTTGCCGGGGTATTCGCGGCGGCCGGGGCCGGACACCGGCGGGTCCACCAGTACCAGGCGCTTGATACCGGCGTGGGGGTGGCGGGTGGCGGCGCGCATGATGAAGCGAGCGCCCATGGAATGGCCGAGCAGATGGTACTCGGTCAGGTTCAGGGCGGCGGCGAAGGCCACGATGTCGTCGGCGCAGGCATCGGTGCCGTAGTCCAGATCCGGTCCGGTGGACGACAGGCCACGCCCGCGGGCATCCAATACGTAGACATCGAACTGTCCCGCCAGGCGTTCGGCAACGAAGCCCCAGGTAATGGCCGGGCTGGTGATGCCCGGAATCAGCAGCAGCGGTGTGCCTTTGCCGCCATAACGCAGATAGTGCTGGCGGATACCGTTGGCGTGCACATTGCCGCCGTAAAGAAACGTACTCATGCCGCGCTCTCCGTTTTCAGTTCGTGGCCGTACAGGTCGTAGCCGAACACCCAGGCCGGATCTTCCTGGGTGCGCAGCCAGGTGTTGGCGTTGGACACCGCCTGAACGCGTGAGGCGCGCTCCTTGCGGTTGGCTTCGTAGAGGTCGAAGGCTGTGGCGAAGTCATCGACGCCGGTTTCCTGCAGGCAGCGTGCAAGCATCGCGCCGTCTTCGATGGCCATGGCCGCGCCCTGGGCCATGTGCGGCTTCATCGGGTGGCAGGCATCGCCCAACAGCACCATGCGGCCCTTGCTCCACACCGGCAGTGGCTTGCGGTTGAGCAGCGGCCATTTGGTGATGGATTCGGAGCTGGCGATCAGCGCCTGGACAGTGGGGTGGTAGCCTTTGAAGGCGTCGTACATGGCGTCTTTGCTGCTATCGATGAAGCTGGCGTTGCCGCCTTCCCATTCGGCCTGGGGCACGCCGCTGACGAAGTAGTATTCATCACGCTTGCCGGTGGTGTAGTAGACCATCAGGTGACGATCTTCGGACCACCACTTCACGCAGGCTTCGAAGTCGAAATCGAAGGCTTTGAGCTTTTCGCCCGGAATCAGTGCGCGGTGCCCCACCCAGCCGCTGTAGGTCGGTGCTTCGGCACCCAGCAGATGCTCGCGAATCTGCGAATTGATACCGTCGGCGCCGACCACGATGTCGGCGCGCGCCTGGGTGCCATCGGCGAAGCTCAGCACGACATCGCTGCCGGTGTCTTCGACCTGCATCAACTGCTTGTTGAAATGCACGCTGCCGGGCTTGAGGGTCGACATCTGCAGGGCGTGCAGGTCGCCGCGGTGTACGGTGATGTAGGCGGCGTCGTATTCCTTGCGCGCGAAGTCGCCCAGCTTGATACGTGACAGGTACTCACCACTGGCGTCGCGGCTGAACCAGAAATCGGGGTGCGAGCCCATGAGCTCGAGCTGTTTCTCGATGCCCATGCGGCGGAAGATCTTCATGACATTGGGGCCCATGTGGATGCCCGCGCCCAGGCGCGAGAACGCCGGAGCCTGTTCGTAGACGTCGACGTCAAAGCCGGCCTGCTGCAGCAAGGTCGCGGCGGCAGCGCCACCCAGGCCGGCGCCGACGATGGCGATTTTCTTTGCGTTTGCCATTGGTAATCCTCTTGGGTGTCAGGTGGGGTAATGCGTAGTCATAGCGTATGCACTATTTATTCCTGATTTTGAGAGGGGTGGGGTGAATGGGCCCTCGATGTACGCTAAATAACTGATGTATAACGATTAAAAATTTGTTATCGGCGCTTGTATGGGGGCGTTCGTGGGGTGAGGCTTTTAGTTGGGTTGGGGTGATAAGTAGCGAGTACGCTATATGCGCACCTTTTTGAGGCTGGGTGCGTGGAGATGGTGCGGTGGGGCTGGGATGGGGTTGTTGGGTGGCTGGGCGGGCGTCTTCGCGGCTTTACGCCGCTCCTACAGAGGAGGGGAAGGGGCCGGTGTGCCGGCCCACGGTCGTTTACCCTACTGCTGCAATTGTGTCGGCAGGTAGCTCTTGTCGATGACACTGACCCAATCCACGGTGCCCTTGAGCTCGCCATTAAGGCGCAAGCCGTCGGCCATGCGCTCCAATTCCACCAGATCGAAATTGCCTTCGCTCCACATGTGCGGCGCGATCATGTTGTCGACTGCTTCCTTGGCCACCGCCGGTTCCAGCTTGAAGCTGTTGGCCAGGATCGTCGCCGCCTCGGCCGGGTTGTCATAGATCGCTTTTACCCCCATTCGACGCCCTTCGATGATGGCGCGCAGTTTGTCCGGGTGGGCCTTGGCGAATTCGCGGGTGGTGATACCTACCGAAGTGGTCATGGGCGGCAGCACGTCACCGGACTTGTACAACACGTCATATTGATCCTTGCGCAGAATCGACAGCGGTTCGATCAGCACGGCGGCATCTACCGCCTTCTGATCGAGCAGGGTCAGGCCATTGACGTAGCCCCCCGAGGCCACCCGGCTAACCTTGGCAGCATCCACGCCGCTGGTTTTGAGCGACATGAGCAAGAGCATTTCGGACACGCCCTTGGGCGAGGTGATCGCCACCTTCTTGCCTTCCAGTTGCTCGATGTCTTTGATCGGCGAGCCTTTGACCGTCACTACCGAAGACTCCGCCACCGAGCGGGTGCCGGTGTTGACGATCACCAGATCCAGTCCCTGGCGCTGGGCGGCGAGGGCGGCTGCTACCGCCACTTCGCCATAAGGCGTATCGCTGGCCAGAATGTTGCGAACCGTGGTGCCACCACCGCCCGAGCCGAGGATGCCGGTGATGTCGATGCCGGCCTGCTTGAACAGGCCCTTGTCCATGGCCACCGCATAGGGAAGACCGTAGAGGCTGGTGCCCCACTGCGTGACTGAAATTTCGTCGGCGTGTGCGGCCTGTGTCGCCACTGTCAGTGCGGCGATGGCGGCAAGGGCGAATTTCCGGGTCGACAGCATGAGGGCTTGCTTTGCAATCATTCTCGAAACTCCTGGGTATGGTCGGGATGCGTTCGTAATGGCAAGGGCAGGGATGAGTGTTAGGTCGTTATTATTATCGGTACGCTGTTAATAATGCCTATTGCAAAAGCGGGGCCATAACTTGAAAGGTATGCCTAGGTATCGTGATGCACCTATCAAGTCATTGATTAACTTGTATATAACCCAGGTGACCCGGATAAGTCGGTGATGTTGAATGCTCTGTCGGGTGCTCTCTCGAATGCGCCTATAAAGAGTGTGTGCGTTAAATTAGAGCAATGGTTGTTGCAGCGCTTCCGCCCGGTTTTGCGCCTCGCTATGGTGCGCATGTCCCACGTTTGGCTCCGCCGTGGCGCGGGGAGATCAGTGCGCACAGGTATAACGTGTACATTTTTAATTGGTGTGCTCATAACGCTGTTGAGCAAATTCGGAGAGCAACGTTTTCTGATTAAAAAAACGCTTATCTATCAATGCAATATAAATACGCTTTGGATTCATAGTGGCTTGAACAGCGACTTGGCCCTCGTTTTGCAAATACTCACACATACAGCGTATGCATCATAAATGATCAGCGGCGCGAACCTTGGGCTCGCACGATTACCAGCCGACCTGGAGGAGTAGATATGACGTTTGCCTTGAAAGACGCCACCGCCGTCAACGACGTGCGACCTTCATCCACCACTCGCACCGCCCACGTAACCTTGAACAAGGTCACGCGCTCCTTCAAGAAGGCCGGTAGCAAAGAGATGTTCCAGGCGCTGGGCCCGATCGACCTGACCCTGAACAAAGGTGAATTCTTCTCCGTGGTCGGGCCTTCGGGTTGCGGCAAGTCGACGTTGATGGACGTGCTGTCAGGGCTGGCCAAGCCCAGCTCCGGGCAGGTGATGTTCGAAGGCAAGGTCATCAGTGGCGTGCCCGACGGCGTCGGTGTGGTGTTTCAGGAAGATGCCTCGTTCCCCTGGCTCAATGTCCGCGACAACATCGCCTTTGGCCTGCGCCGTAGCGGTGTCGATGGCCCGGAAGTGCAGCGCCGGGTCGATTATGCGCTGGGTTTCATGGGCCTCAAGGATTTCGCGGCAGCCTATCCCGCTCAGCTGTCTGGCGGTATGCGTCAACGGGTGTGCATCGCTCGCACATTGGTGATGCAGCCGCGCCTGATCCTGCTCGACGAACCCTTCGGTGCGCTGGACCAGCAGACCCGTCTGCTGATGGGCGACGAGCTGCTGCGCCTGTGGCGGGAAACCTCGGCCACGGTGCTGCTGATCACTCACGCCCTGGACGAGGCGGCCATGCTGTCCGACCGCGTCGGGGTGATGTCCTCACGCCCGGGCCTATTCATCGACATGGTCGAGACGGGTTGGGAGCGCGATCGCGACAGCCGCGTGGTATCCACCCCGCGCTTCGGCGAAATCAACGCCAGGCTGTGGGAAAAATTGCGGGTGGAAACGATGAAGGTGATGGGCGGCCAGCACTGATCCGTACCTACCCATTTCCCGAGGGCTTGGATGTGAATCTTGAAAGTGTACTAAGAGCGGGTTTCGTCATTGGCTTCATCTTGCTGGTGGAAGCGCTTTGCCAGAGTCAGGTGATCGGCCACAGCGTGATGATCCCGCCGTCACAGATGTTCGTTCATCTGCTGAGCCTGGCCGCCAGTGGCCAGTTCAATCAGGACATTGTGTTCAGCTTCACCAACATCATCGCGTCGGCATGCATCGCCGTGGTTGCCGGGTTTCTCATCGGCCTGGCGATCCATTCGCTGCCGCGTCTGCGTGAAGCGCTGGAGCCGTTGCTGGCCAGCTATTACGCGGTGCCTACGTTCATCTTCTATCCGGTGTTCATCGTGATCTTCGGCGTAGGCCACGGCTCGATCATCGCCATCGCCGTGTTGCTGGGCATCGTCGCCATGATCACCGCCACCCTGACCGGTCTGGATCGAATTCCCGGCGTGTTGCGCAAAAGCGCTGCGGTGATGCGCATGAGCCGCTGGCAGAGTGCGTGGTTGGTGATGTTGCCGGCGGCGCTGCCCTACCTGTTCGGAGGTGTAAAACTGGCGGTGGCCTATGCCTTCATCGGCGTGATTGCGTCGGAGTTCATTCTGTCCGGCTCGGGCATCGGATATGCCATTGCCTTCGCCTACAACAACTTCGAGAGCGACAACATGTACGCCTTGATGCTGTTGGTGTTGATCAGCGTGACCGTGATCAATTCGGTGCTCAACTTCTTCGACCGGCGCCTGCAAGCGCGTCGGCAACGGTGATTGCCATGCAGAAATTCATTCCCACCACCTTGCTGCTCCTGGCGCTGCTGGCCGGCTGGCAAGTGCTGCACTGGATCATCGGTGCCGGCGCCCTGACGTCGCCCGGGCAAACCATTGGCCACCTGGTGAAGATGCTTGGCACCGCCGAGCTGTGGCTGAACCTGGGCGCCACCGCCAAGGCCTTTGCCTATGCCATGGCGCTGGCGCTGGTGGGCGGCATCATCCTGGGGGTGCTGCTGGGTGTCAGCCGGCTGGCCGGCGCGGTAGCCGAGCCGATCCTGCTCAACCTGTATGCCATTCCCAAGGTCACCCTGTATCCCCTGGTGCTGCTGTGCTTCGGCCTGGGGCTGTCGTCCAAGGTGGCGTTCGGGGTGATGCACGGCTTGATCCCGATTCTGCTGTTCACCATGAATGCCATTCGCCAGATGCGCCCGGTGTACCTGCGCACTGCCGGTACCTTGCGCATGACCCCGGCGCAGAAACTGTTTCACGTGCTGCTGCCGGCGATCCTGCCGGAAGTGGTGGCCGGCGTGCGCCTGGGCTTCGCCCTGACGCTGCTGGGCGTGCTGATCGGCGAGATGTTCGCTTCCCAGCGCGGCCTGGGTTACCTGGCGGTGAACGCCATGGGCCTGGGCGATATTTCCACGATCATGGCGGTGGCCTTGCTGCTGACCCTGATTGCCGTGACCTGCAACAGCCTGATGCTGATGCTCGATCGCAAGCTGCAGCACCGTTGAATCGCTGATCCCTGAAGCACCCTTAACCCCACATCGTTTTCTCTGTAACGAGGTAATCAAGATGTACGACGTATTCCAGACCGATCGCCTGATTGACCTGTGGCTGACCGAAGACATCGGTTATTGCGACCTCACCGCTCAGGTCATGATCGAGCCCGAAGAAACCGGCGCCTTCTACATGAATGCCCGGGAAACCTTGATCGTTTCGGGTATCGACATCGCCGCGCGGGTGTTCAAGCGCTACGATCCGACCCTGGAAGTGATCGTGCGGGTCAAGGACGGCCAGAAAGTCGAAGCCGGCGCGGTGCTGATCGACGTTCGCGGCAATGCGCGCAGCGTGTTGACCGCCGAGCGTACCGCGCTCAACATCGTCCAGCGCATGTCCGGCATCGCCAACGAGACCGCCAAGTACGTGGCCGCCGTCGCCGGCAGCAAGGCCCGCCTGATCGACACCCGCAAGACCACCCCTGGCCTGCGCATGCTCGAGAAGCATGCCGTGACCTGCGGTGGCGGCCTGAACCATCGCCTGGGCCTGGACAACGGTGTGATGATCAAGGACAACCACATTGCCGTGTGCGGCGGTATCACCCAGGCCGTGCAGCGCGCGCGTCGCCAACTGCCGGTGCTGACCAAGCTGGAAGTGGAGTGCGACAGCCTGGAGCAGGTGGCCGAGGCGCTGGATGCCAACGTCGATGTGATCATGCTCGACAACATGAGTGTCGAAGACATGAGCGAAGCGGTGAAAATGGTCGCCGGTCGCACCAAGCTGGAAGCGTCCGGGGGCATCAACCTGTCCACCATTGGCGCGATCTCCAAGACCGGCGTGGACTACATTTCTACCAGCAAGCTCAACCAGGCAGCCGTGTGTGTCGACATCGGCCTGGACGAGGCGGAGTAACCGATATGGCGCAGGGCATCTTCTTCTTTGTCGTCGGCCCCAGCGGGGCCGGGAAAGACTCGCTGATCGAAGGCGCCCGCGCCCACCTCGGCGACACCGGTCGCTATGTGTTCGCTCGCCGCACCATCACGCGGCCCACGGGCGCGCCTGGCGAAGACCACAACGGTGTCACCGAGGCCCAATTCAATGCCAGCGCTGCGGCGGGCGAGTTCCTGGTCACCTGGCAGGCCCACGGCTTGTCTTATGGACTGCCAGCGGACCTGCTCCAGGTGCTGGCCGATGGCTGCAATGTCATCGCCAATGGTTCGCGCAAGATGATCAGGGCCTTGTCGGCGCTGGTGCCACGCCTGGTGGTGGTCGAGGTGACCGCTTCGGTCGAGGTGCTGGCGGCGCGCATCCTGGCCCGTGGTCGGGAGAGTGCCGAGCAGGCCAGGGCGCGCGTACTGCGCCAGGTTGACCCGTTGCCGGTGGACATCGAGACGCTGCGGGTGAGCAACGACGGTGAACTGGCCTTGGGCATCGGCAATTTCATTCGCGCGCTGGAAACCGCGGCGCAGCGCTTGCGCCTGCGGCGGGTACCGATTTCGGTGGGCACCGAGCGTATCGCTTATCTGCCAGTGCAGGGTTCGGTGCTGGTGGCAGGGGATTACCTGGGCTCGGCCAAGGTCGATCTGTTGGCCGAAGGGCAGTCGCTGAGCGTGCAGGTCCATGGCCTGGACGTTTCGGCGTTGCTCGGCGCTGGCGAACTGGGGCTGAGCGAGGAGGCGTTCGCGGCCTGGGGCTTGCCCGAAGGCACCGAAGTGGCGCTGCGGCGCACGCCATCGCCGGCCAGTCGGCAGGCCCTGGTGCATAAGGTGCAGGGCAACGAGCTGGACGAAGCGCAGTACGAGATGTTGCTGCGTGACATCATCGAGGGGCGTTATTCGGAGGGCGAAATCAGTGCCTTCCTGGTCAGCGCCACGCGCAGTCTGTCCGACGCCGAGGTGGTGGCGCTGGCTCGGGTGCGTACGCGCTTCACTCCTGCCATGCGCTGGCAACAGCCGATCGTGGTCGACAAACACTCCATGGGCGGGGTGCCCGGCAGCCGGATCACCCTGATCGTGGTGCCGATCATCGCCGCCCATGGGTTGGCCATGCCCAAGACGTCTTCGCGGGCGATCACCTCCGCCGCAGGCACTGCCGATGCCATGGAGGCGGTGGCCCGCGTCGACCTGACCGCCGCCGATGTGCAGCGCTGCGTGGCCGAGGCGGGCGCGTGCATTGCCTGGAACGGGCGCTTGAACCATTCCGTGGTGGACGATGTGATGAACACCATCACCCGGCCGCTGGGGATCGATTCCAATCGCTGGTCGGTGGCCTCGATTCTGTCGAAGAAGCTCACCGCGGGTTCTACCCATGTGATTGTCGATATTCCTTACGGGCCTCGAACCAAGCTCAAGACTCACGCTCAGGCGCGGGAGTTGGGTGACCTGTTCGAGCAGGTGGGGGGTAGCCTCGGGCTGACCGTGGTCGCGTTCGCGACAGACGGGTCGCGGCCGATTGGCCGCGGTATCGGGCCGGCATTGGAGGTGCGCGATGTGCGCTGGGTGCTCGGTGGGGCCAGCGAAGCGCCAGCTGATCTGCGCGAGAAGGCGATCTTCTTTGCCGGACAGATACTGGCCTGGGACCCCGCCATTGGCAGCGTCGAGGCCGGTCGTGCGCGGGCCGAGCAATTGCTGGACAGCGGCGCGGCGTTGACCGCCTTCGAGCGCATCATCGATGCCCAGGGGCGCAGAACGCCGGTGTTGCCAGGGGCTTTGACCTGTCCGGTGATGGCGCCGGCGGATGGGGTGGTCAGCCAGCTCGATGGCTGGCGAATCGCCGAAATCGCCCGGCGCGCCGGTGCGCCGCTGGACAAGTCCGCCGGTATCGACCTGCAGGTGAGCGAGGGCGCCACGGTGTTGGCCGGGCAGGTGCTGTATCGGATCCACGCGTCCAGCGCCACGGACCTTGAGTCCGCGGTCATCCTGGCGCAGATCAACAGCGGCGTAACCGTTACACCGGCTCAATAGGATCGACTGACCACCGCGGTGCGCCTTTCGCGGCTGTACGCCGCTCCTACAGGCAGGCAGCGTTCCCCCCCTGTAGGAGCGACGTAAAAGTCGCGAAAGCCACACCGCGCACTACCAGACACACCGCGGTGCGCCTTTCGCGGCTGTACGCCGCTCCTACAACAGGCGGGCAGCGTTCCCCCCCCTGTAGGAGCGACGTAAAAGTCGCGAAAGCCACACCGCGCACTACCAGACACACCGCGGTGCGCCCTTCGCGGCTGCACGCCGCTCCTACAACAGGCGGGCAGTGTTCCTCCCGTAGGAGCGCCGTAAAAGTCGCGAAAGCCACACCGCATCAATAAAGGGATAAGCCATGCGCACGGATATTACCGCCGCAAAACGTTGGGTCATTCACGTCGATAGCCGATTGATCGCCTCGCCAACCGGTCTGGATCTGCAGGCCGTGGGGCAGTTGGCGCAACAGCTGGCACAACTGCGGGCGCGAGGCATCGAAGTGGTGGTGGTGTCCGCCGGCGCAGTGCAGGCATGTGGTGAGCCCTCGATGAATACCTCGTTCGGCAACGCCCTGCACGAGACTCAGGCGCTGGCAGCCATCGGCCAGATCGCACTGATCAACGCCTGGGCCGGAGGTCTGGCGGGCCAGGGCTGTCAGGCCGCCCAGGTGTTGTTGACCCACGATGACCTGTCTCATCGCAAGCATTACCTCAACGCGCGCAGCACCTTGGGCGTGCTGCTCGAGCAGGGGGTGATTCCCGTGGTGAGCGAGAACGGTACCGTGGCCAGCCACGGCATCCGCGCCGGGGATACCGATACCCTTGGTTCGCTGGTGGTCAATCTGGTGGAGGCGGATCTGTACGTGATGCTCACCAGCCTGGACGGGCTCTGCGAAGTCCGCCAGGGCGAACCGCAGGCGCCTATGCCCGAAGTGTCCGCGGCCGACCCGGCACTGGATCGCTTCGCCCACGACATGACCGAGCATTTTTCCTTCGACGTCCGTTCCTGGCTGCGTTCGGCGCGGCTGGCGGCGCGCTCAGGTGCCCATACGGTCATCGCTGGCGGGCGTTCGGCGGATGTCCTGCAGCGGCTTGCCGAAGGCGAGCATGTGGGCACCTTGCTGCTGTGCGATTGCACCCCCGTAGCGGCGCGCGCCCGCTGGCTCGCCGGACATCTGCCCTCGCGCGGCGCGCTGGAGATCATCGCCGGACCGGCGTCCGCCAACCGCTTCGGCGAAGGCATCAGCGCGTTGATGATCCTGCGGGTGGAAGGAATCTTCCAGCGCGGTGACATGGTGATCTGCCGTGGCGCAGACGGCGCGGAGCTGGCGCGCGGGCTGGTCAACTACAGCTCGCAGGAAATCCAGCGGCTGCGCGGGCAGTTCGTCGAGGCGTTTGCGCGGCAGATTGGGTATGTGGCAGAGCCGCAGATCATGAGTGTGGGGAATATGGTGAGTTCGGGGGGTTAGAGTGTTTACGCTTTTTTCGTTTGCTTGGGTTGGGTGGTGAATGGTCCCCTCACCCCAGCCCTCTCCCTAGGGGAGAGGGAGCTAGAAGCAGATCGGCGTATCCGCAACACCCGCGTACAGCCCCCTCTCCCTCAGGGAGAGGGCTGGGGTGAGGGGACCATTCACCCCCTATCCCCCAGACAACCCCCAATTCTGGCGTGAAACTTGCGACACGCTTGCACAAATCCCCATACTGCGAATAAATAGAGTATACGCTCCATATTCGCGCAACGTTCCGCCCATGTGCCTGCCTATGGTGCATTTACCAGCCCACGGTTGAAGGAGAGCAGCAATGCCGGTCAGCGATAGTGAATTGACCCAAATGTTCGAGCACGTATTGACCCTGTCCAAGGTCGATGAAACCCAGAGCGTCGCCGTACTCAAGAGCCACTACTCCAACCCCCGCACCGTACGCGCTGCGATGGATGCCGCGCAGCGCCTCAAGGCCAAGGTCTACGCCGTGGAATTGCCGTCGTTCAACGCGCCGGTGGCCATGGGCAACGACATGACCGCCTACTGTGGCGACACTGCGCTGACCGGCAATCTGGCGGCGCAGCGGGCGTTGGAGGCGGCGGACCTGGTGATCGACACCATGATGCTGCTGCACTCGCCCGAGCAGGAGCAGATACTCAAGACCGGCACGCGCATTCTGCTCGCCGTCGAGCCCCCGGAAGTGTTGGCGCGCATGCTGCCTACCGAAGCCGACAAGGTGCGCGTGCTGGCTGCGGAAAAAATGCTCAAGGCGGCGCGCTCGATCAGCGTGCGCTCCAAGGCCGGCAGCGATTTTCGTGCCCAGCTGGGCCAGTATCCGGCCGTGACCGAGTATGGTTTTGCCGATGAGCCCGGTCGCTGGGACCACTGGCCGAGTGGTTTCCTGTTCTCCTGGCCCAACGAAGAGACCGCCGAAGGCACGCTGGTGCTGGACGTGGGCGATATCGTCCTGCCGTTCAAGACCTACTGCCGTGAGCAGATCACCCTGGAGATCGAGAAGGGTTTCATCACCGGCATCCACGGTGGCTTCGAGGCCGAGTACCTGCGCGACTACCTGAAGTATTTCAAGGACCCCGAGGTGTACGGCATTTCCCATATCGGCTGGGGCCTGCAGCGACGGGCGCAGTGGACCGCGATGGGCCTGCACGACAAGAACGATGGCATGTGCATGGACGCCCGGGCGTTCTACGGCAACTTCCTGTTTTCCACCGGCCCGAACACCGAAGTAGGCGGCAAGCGCAAGACGCCCTGCCACCTGGATATCCCCTTGCGCCATTGCGATATCTACCTGGACGATCAGGCCGTAGTACTGGCCGGTGACGTCGTCGCCCCCACCGAATCCAAAGCATAAAGTAGCAGCGGCGTAAGCCGCGTCCCGGCCCCATGGTGTACCCGATATACCGCGGCGTCCGGGACCCGGCTTACGCCGGTGGAACGTGGGTGTTGACCCGGCTTGGGCCGGTGCGACAGGCTAGGGATCTTTTTGTATGAACGGACATTTCGCGCCCATGAGTTCCAGCCATAGCCCAGAACATGCCTACACGTTTTCCGAGCAGGTCGGTCACCTGCTGCGCAAGGCCTATCAGCGGCACATGGCGATTTTCCAGCAGAACGTCGGTGACTCACAGCTTACGGCGGTGCAGTTCATCACCCTGTGCGCCGTGCGTGACAACGGGCCAAGCTCGTTGACCGAGCTGGTGGCGGTGACGGCCGTGGACCAGGCGACCATTCGGGGCATCGTCGAGCGGCTGAAGGCGCGGGAGCTGATCAGCCTGGGGCACGACGCACAGGACAAACGCAAGGTGATCGTGCACCTCTCCGAGGCGGGCCGCGCAGCAGTCGATCAAACCGTGCCGCGGGCGCAGGAAATCAGTGAGCTGACGCTGACCAACCTGAATCCGGCAGAGCGGGTAGCAATGGTGTACCTGCTGCGCAAGATGATCGAAGAGCCGCAGGAGTAGGGGGGCGATTGGGGATCGGCATGGGTGTTGTGGTGAATGGTCCCCTCACCCCAGCCCTCTCCCTGAGGGAGAGGGAGCAAAGAGCACACCGCGTAAGGCCCCCGCCTACGTCCCCCTCTCCCTGAGGAGATGGAGCAAAAAGCACACCGCGTAAGGCCCCGCTTACGGCTCCCTCTCCCCCAGGGAGAGGGCTGGGGTGAGGGGACCATTCACCGCCGATCCCCCCCCAAACCCCATCACCGTACCTGTTGGCATCGTTCTTGCCTTTTCGTGTAGGACTTACTACACACATTGAGCGAGCAAGCCGATGTCCAAGGCTCCAGACGCCTGTCGATCAATCGACGTCTCATGCACCATCAATGGCCAGCCGGTCACCCGCTCGGCCATGGCCGACACACCTTTGCTGCTGGTCCTGCGCAACGATCTCGAGCTCAATGGCCCCAAGTACGGCTGCGGCCTGGGCGAGTGTGGTGCCTGCACGGTGATCGTCGATGGACGCGCCACGCGCTCCTGCGTCATGCCCTGGAAAGGCGCTCAGGGCCGCACCATCACCACGCTGGAAGGCCTGGGCAGCCGCGCCACGCCACACCCGGTGCAGCAAGCGTTCATTCGCGAGCAGGCAGCGCAGTGCGGCTATTGCCTCAACGGCATGATCATGACCGCCAAGGCCCTGCTTGACCGCAACCCCAACCCCAGCGACGAACAGATCCGCAGCGCGCTGTCGGCCAATCTGTGCCGTTGCGGCACCCATCTGGAAATACTCAAGGCGGTGCACCTGGCCGCCCAGCTTTGCCGTGAGAGCCATGACCATGAATGACAGCACCGCTATCGTCCCCACCCAGGCCGAACTGCTGGCGCGCAACGGCGTGTTGCTGGTGGTGGACCAGATCCAGCCACCGCCCGGGCTGGTGCCCAAGGGCAAGGCGCCCATCTTCAAACCCAAGGAACTGGGCCTGTTCATCGCCCTGTGCGCGGATGGCAAGGCCTACGCGTTCAACGGCCACGTGGACCTGGGCACCGGTATCCGCACCTCATTGGCGCAAGTCGTCGCCGAAGAGCTCGACCTGGGCATGGACCAGTTGACCATGGTGCTCGGCGACACCGAACGGGCGCCGAATCAGGGTGCGACCATCGCCAGCGCCACCCTGCAGATCTCCGCCATCCCCTTGCGCAACGCCGCTGCCGAAGCTCGCCGCTGGTTGCTTCAAGCGGCGGCGCAGCGCCTGGCCGTGGACGCTTCGACCCTCACCATTACACGTGGCTGTCTAAGCTGCGCGGACGGCCGTCAGTTGACCTTCGCCGAAGTGATCGAAGACCAGCACATCGAATTGACCATCAGCGGCGATGCGCCGCTCAAGGCCGTGGCCGACTATAAAATCGTCGGGCAAAGCTCAGCGCGCGTCGACATTCCCGGCAAGGCCACCGGTGAGCAGACTTTCGTTCATGACATGCGCGTCCCGGACATGCTCCATGGTCGCGTGGTACGCCCGCCCTATGACGGCTTCGATACCGGCGACTTCGTCGGCACCAGCCTGATCGGTGTCGACGAAAGCTCCATCGCCCATATTCCGGGGATCGTCCGAGTGGTGGTCATCGGTGACTTCATCGGCATCGTCGCCGAGCGAGAAGAGCAGGCCATCAAGGCCGCCAACGAACTGCAAGTGCGCTGGAAACCCTGGAACCACAAGCTGCCCCAACTCAACGACGTGGAACAGGCGATCCGCGACAACCCCCACATCGCCCGGGTGGTACACGATACCGGTGGCGTCGATGAGGCCCTGGCCAAAGTCGATCAACGCTTCACCCGCAGCTACCTGTGGCCGTACCAGCTGCACGCTTCGATCGGCCCCTCCTGCGCCGTCGCCGACGTGCGCGGGGACGGCATCTGCATCTGGTCGGGCACGCAGAATCCCCACGCCCTGCGTGCCGATCTGGCCTGGCTGCTGGAGTACCCCGAGGCGCTCATCGAGATCGTGCGCATGGAAGCCGCCGGCTGCTACGGGCGTAACTGCGCCGACGACGTCTGTGCCGACGCGGTGTTGCTGTCCCGTGCGGTGGGCAAGCCGGTGCGGGTGCAGCTGACCCGCGAGCAGGAGCATGCCTGGGAGCCCAAGGGCACCGCGCAGCTGATGGAAGTGGATGGCGGTCTCGACGCGGCGGGCAACCCCAGTGTCTATGACTTTCGCACCAGCTACCCGTCCAACGGTGCGCCGACCTTGGCCCTGCTGTTGACCGGTCGAGTCGAGCCGGTGGCCGTGATGTACGAGATGGGCGACCGCACGGCGGTGCCGCACTACAACTACCCCGAACTGCGGGTGACCATCAACGACATGGCGCCCATTGTCCGCGCGTCCTGGCTGCGTGGCGTGTCGGCGCTGCCCAACGTGTTCGCCCACGAGTCGTACATCGACGAGCTGGCGTTCGCCGCAGGCGTCGATCCGGTGGAGTACCGTCTGCGCTATCTGCCCGACGAGCGTGCCGCCGAACTGGTGCGGGCCACCGCCGAGCGTGCCGCCTGGACGCCTCGTACCGAGCCCGGTCAGACCCCCAGCGAAGAGGGCGTATTGCGCGGCCGTGGGTTTGCCTACGCCCGTTACATTCACAGCAAGTTCCCGGGCTTCGGCGCCGCCTGGGCAGCCTGGGTCGCCGATGTGGCGGTGGACAAAGTCACCGGTGAGGTCGCCGTCACCCGCGTGGTGGTGGGTCACGATGCCGGCATGATGGTCAACCCGGCCGGCGTGCAGCATCAGATTCACGGCAACGTCATGCAGTCCACCAGTCGCGTGCTCAAAGAGCAGGTGACTTTCGAAGAGTCGCGCATCGCCAGCAAGGAATGGGGCGGTTACCCAATCCTGACCTTCCCCGAAGTGCCGGCGGTAGACGTGATGATGATGCCGCGTCAGAACGAGCAGCCCCTGGGCGCAGGTGAGTCGGCTTCGGTGCCCAGCGCGGCAGCCATCGCCAACGCCTTGTTCGATGCCACCGGCATACGCTTTCGTGAGCTGCCGATCACCGCCGAGCGCGTCCGTCAGGCACTCAATGGCGGCAATGAACCCCGCGACCCGCTCGGCCCGCCGTATGCCCCGGCCCCCAAGCCTGAGAAAAAACGCTGGTGGTTGGGGGGCTTGTTCGGAGCCGCACTGGGGGTTGGCTTGACCGCCATGCCCTGGCGCGCCGAAATTGCCCCGGTCACGCCACCCGGCCCCGGCACCTGGACGGCGGCTACCCTGGAGCGCGGGCGGCAGCTGGCGGCGGCCGGGGATTGTGCCGTGTGCCATACCGTGCCGGGAGGCGTCACCAACGCGGGCGGGCTGGCGATGGACACGCCGTTCGGCAAGCTGTACTCCACCAACATCACCCCGGATGTAGATACCGGCATCGGCAACTGGTCGTTCGCCGCGTTCGACCGTGCCATGCGCCAAGGCATCAGCCGCGACGGCAAGCACCTGTACCCGGCGTTTCCCTACACCGCCTTTCGCACTATCCAGGAAGCGGACATGCAGGCGCTGTACGCCTACCTGATGTCTCAGCAACCCGTTGCGCAGACTGCGCCGGCCAACGAGATGCGTTTTCCGTTCAATGTGCGGCCGCTGATGGCCGGCTGGAACGCGCTGTTTCTCAAACAGGGCGAGTACCAGAACGACCCGAGCCAGAGCGAGCAGTGGAACCGCGGCAATTATCTGGTCAACGGCCTGGGCCATTGTGCGGCCTGCCATTCACCGCGTAATGCGCTGGGGGCGGAGAAGGGCGGCAATGGGTTCCTTGCCGGGGCCATGGTCGATGGGTGGGAGGCGCCGCCGTTGACCGGGCTGTCCAAGGCGCCCACGCCGTGGACGGAAGATCAGCTGTTCCAGTACATGACCACGGGTTTTTCCAGCGAGCATGGCGTGGCTGCCGGGCCCATGGGGCCAGTGGTGAGTGAGTTGGCCACTTTGCCCCACAGTGACGTCAGGGCCATTGCCCATTACCTGAGCTCGCTGAATGCCGAGCCGACAGCGGCCGCTGCACCGGCAAAAGCCCAGGCAGCGCCGGTATCCCCTGTGACGGTGGCGTCGGGCAAGCGGGTATTCGAAGGCGCCTGCCAGGGGTGTCACAGCGCCGCGGAAGGCGGGCCATTGCTGTTTGGCGTAAGCCCTTCGATGGCCGCCAACACCAATGTGCACAGCGATAGGCCCGATAACCTGATCAAGGTGATCCTGCATGGCATCGAGAACCCGGCAATGAATGAACTGGGCTACATGCCGGCGTTCAAGAACAGCCTTTCGGATCGCCAGGTGGCGGATCTGGTGGCGTACCTGCGCACCCGCTTTGCTGCAGATAAAGCGGCGTGGCCGGATATGCAGAAGCAGGTGGCGTGGTTACGGGCCAATCCGGGAAGTCATTGACGGAGGGGCGGGCTGTTGCGGCCTCATCGCAGGTAGAGCCCGCTCCCACATGGGTGAAGCCTCTATTGGCAATGGGGCCGGGCCCGTCAGGCGCCGCTCTGGCAGGCCGGATCAGGCCGCGCGTTACCGCTCGTCGGCCCAGCCTCGACAAAAGGAATTCGCTGCGTTTTCCGCTCTCCTAACATGAGTGTGGAAGCAGCCGAATTACGGCCATTTTCCCCAATCAATTCAAGTAGACACAAGGATTTGGCAATGACCGACTCGCCGCACATCAACGGCGCTTCCAAGGGAGCGAACCTGGTTCTGGTCGTGGAGGACGAAGCGCTGATTCGCGAGTTCGTCTGTGAACTGCTGGTCGAGGAAGGCTGGAAGACTGAGGGTGTGGAGTCCGCGGATCACGCGCTGGTTTTTCTCAAGCAACGCTCCAACGAAGTGGGTCTGCTGCTGACCGACATCCTCATGCCAGGCAGCATGAACGGCGCAGGGCTGGCCAATTTCGCGGCCAAGACCTGGCCGGAGATTCCCATCATGATCATGTCCGGGCATGAAACCCCGGAAAGTTCCGGCGTGGAAATTCCGGTCAGCTTCATTCGCAAACCCTGGACAATGGGCCAGTTGCTCGACGGCGTCGAGAAAGCCCTGGCCACAGTGCCGCGCAGCGTCAGCTAGGGCAGCCGCCCGTCCCCCGAGCCCAGTTGCGAGCGGTCGCGGCGATCTGTTTCGCCAGTGTGTCGATCACTCGCTGGTGGGCCACTACCAGACTGCTCAAATCCGGCCCCGACGCCTCACGAATCTGACTGGCGCAGGTCAGCGTCTGGCGAGGCTGTCCTGCGGTGCGCAAGCCCAGGCTCCACACCACATCCACCAAGGCATATTGCCCCGGCAGCGAGTCGAAGCGCCGGACGTCTGTCTGCACGGACAGAACCGGGCGCTGCGTATCCTTTGGCAAGCCTGCCAGATCGCGGGTGCCCAATTGGCGCTCGAGGCGGTCGGTCAGCGCATCGTGGAATTCATCGGCCAGCGGCGCACTCCAGCGATCATTCTCCAGAATCGCCAGATTGCCGCGATCCTGGCGCACCACCAATTGTGGCTGGTCCACCTGCACTGGCATGCGCACCGCCAGCATCTCGAACTGGAACGGTGCGTTCACCGACTGCGCTGGCGCCGACGGCGCCGTGTCCTGCAAGGTGTAATAGTGGGTGACCGGCGAGCTGCAGGCACTCAGGCCCAGGCTCACGGCCAACATCAGGGTGCGTTTGATCATGGTTGAACTTCCGGTTCGATTTCACGTGAGGTATTGCCCGGCGCCTTGTAGGCATCCGGCTCGCCCTGTTTGGTGCGGCCGCGGATGAGCGCTTCCGGATTGCGGCTGAGGAAGTCGGTCAGCACCCGAACCGAGCGGGCGGTGCGCTGAATTTCGTCCATTGCCTGACCCAACTGCTGCCGTTCTGGCGAGTCTTCGGAAAAGCTCGAATTGGCCGTGCTCAAGGTTTTCTGCGTCTGCTGCAAGGTGCCGCGCATCTGTGGCAGCACCTCGTTGTTGACCTGATGCAGGGTCTTCTGCATTTCGCTCAGGCTGCCATTGAGGTTGTTGGCGATTTCTTCCAGGGGCAACTTGCTGACCTTGTCCACCACGCCCTGCAACTGCTCCTGGACCTTGTCCAGGCTGCCCGGCATGGTCGGTACCCGCAGCGGCCGTGCGGCAACATCGAAGGTGACCGGTGGCGCGTTCGGCACGAAGCTCATGGAAATGTACAGCTGACCGGTGAGCAAGTTGGCGCTCCTGGCCTGGGCACGCAGGCCCTGTTTGACGAACGCAGCCATCAATCGCGCCGTGCGCTCATCGTCTTCGCCACCCATTCGTGCCAGCAGCTTTTCGTGAGCCTTGCCCAGGCGGTCCGGATAGATCACCGCGCCGACCACGCTGGGGAAGCTCTGGGTCTTGGGGTCATAGTCCAGGTTGACCGAAACCACTCGGCCGATATTCACACCCAGGAACTCCACCGGCGCACCCACCGCCAATCCGCGCAGTGCCTGGTTGAAGCTCATGCTGATGTAGCGCGGCTCGCCATCGGGTGGCGCGAGCGCGGTTTCCTGATCCTCGAACAGGTTGAACTTGGCTCGTTCGGTCGCCGGGGTAGCGTTGGGGCTGTACTTGGGTTCAACGAAGGCTACGCCGCCGGCCAGGATGGTCGACAGCGATTCGGTGTTGACCTTCAGGCCGTTGGCGCCCACGGTCAGGTCCACACCGCTGGCGTTCCAGAAGCGGGTGTCGGTGGTGACGTACTTGTCATTGGGCGCATGCACGAAAATTTCCACGTCCACGCCTTTGCCGTCCTCGGCCAGCTGGAAAGACACCACCTGGCCGACTTCGATGCGGCGGTAGTAGACCGGGGAGCCGATATCCAGCGAACCCAGATCGTCGGTGTGCAGGGTAAAGCGCTTGCCTTGTTCGCCATAGGTGATCGGCGGCGGTGTCTCCAGGCCGACGAATTCGCGCTTGCGTGGCTCGGCGCTACCTGCGTCGGCACCGATGAAGGCGCCGGACAGCAGGGTGTCGACCCCGGAAATGCCATTGGCGCCGATGCGCGGGCGCACTACCCAGAATACCGAGTCTTCGGCCGTGAACCCTTCGGCAGATTTGTTCAGCTCGACCGTGGCCACCACGTGGCTGCGGTCGTCGCTCAAGGCGATGGCTGTTACCTGGCCGATAACCACGTTCTTGTACTTGACCTGGGTCTTGTTGGCTTCCAGGCCCATTGCGGTCTGGAAGCTGATCTCGATCTTGGGCCCGGCATTGAGGCCGTTGTTGATCAGCATCGTGAGCCCTATCAGGGCGGCGACAAAGGGCACGATCCACACCAGCGACACACTGAAGCGGCGCGTCTTGACCTCGGGCCGAGCACTCGGGGGCACCGCGTTGGAACCTGGACGATCAGACATCTTCAACCTCTACATCCCAGATAAGCCGGGGATCGAAACTCATGGCAGCGAACATGGTAAGCACCACCACCAGACCAAAAAACACGATGCCCATCAACGGATCGATGGAGCTCAGGGAACGGAACTGCACCAGCGAGGCCACCAGCGCCACCACCAGCACATCGAGCATCGACCAGTAGCCGATCAACTCGATGAAGCGGTAAAGCCGAGCCCGCTCGCGCATGGCCCAGCGGCTCTTGCGCTGGCAGGTCACCAGCAGCATGGCCAGGATCAGGAATTTCATGCACGGCACCACCACGCTGGCAAAGAAGATCAGCGCGGCGATGTCCCATGAGCCGCCGTGCCAGAACTCGATCACACCGCTCATGATGGTGTTGTCGCTGGCGTTGCCGAACATGTTGGTGCGCATTACGGGCAACAGGTTAGCCGGTATATAGAAGATCAGCCCGGCCAGCAGCAGCGCCCAGGTGCGGGCAATGCTGTTGGGCTTGCGCGCATGCACCTTGGCATCGCAGCGGGGGCAATGGTGTTCATGGCTTTGGCAGATCTGGCCACAGGTGTGGCACAGCATCAGGTCCAGATCACGGGCATAGGCCGGCGTGGTCATTTGATCTGGCCCTCCAGGTCATCCCAGAGGCGGCGGATGTCCTTGCCGGAAATCAGAATCAGCAGCACGGTGAGCATGGCCAGAGCCCACAGGCCGACGCCGGGGTGCACATCGAGCATGCCGGCGAGCTTGACGATGGCCACCAGGATACCCAGCAGACACACTTCCAGCATGCTCCAGGGGCGCAGATGCTCCAGCGCCCGCATGCAGGCCTTGAACCCAGGTGCCGCACGCCCGGCGGTGGCAAAGCCGAGCAGCCAGCAGAGCAGGGTGATCTGCAGCAGCGGCGCGAGAATGATGGTCAGTCCGGTGACCGCAGCCATGGGCGTGATCCGGCCCTGGGCCAGGGCCTCGACCGAGGCCCACAGGGTGGCCTGGTTGCTCAGGCCTTCCATGCTGATGCTGATGACCGGGAAGGCATTGGCCAGGATGAACAGCATGGCTGCGGTCAGCGCCAGGGCGAACAGCGCCTGGATACTCATACGCTGGGCGCGCTCGAGCACCGCGCCGCAACGCGTGCATTGGGATTTCTGCCCGCGTGCCAGCGGGACCGACTCGAACATCGAGTCGCAGTGCTCGCAGATGATCCAGCGGGGGGTGGTATTCATTCGGCGTTGGGCATGGGCAAGTAGTAGGGAACCAGCATTATAGAGGCGCGCATTTCCCCAGATTTACCGGAGTCTGTCCAGTCCAGTGGCGCGGTGCCATGATTATCAGAGTCATGATAGTGGTCTGCGTTCCGTATGGCGATGCATTGGTGGTATGTCGGGGGGACCATTCACCGCAAATCCCGACCCCTACCAATCCCCCAAGGCATGACATCTGGAAATATCATCGTTTGTCGCCCCCACCCCCCGCCGCGATACTCCGATGAAACCCGCCACAGAGCACGCCCATGCCCCTGGATTACCGCTTCACGCCCGCCTTCGAAAACCCCACAGGCTCGGCCATCCGCGAGCTGTTCAAGTACCTGGCGCAGCCCGGCATGATCTCGTTCGCCGGCGGTTACCCGGCGGCGGCGTTCTTCGACCAGCAAGGGCTTCAGCAAGCCGCTGCCGAGGCGATCGGCCAGACCCCGCTGGACTGCCTGCAATACGGCGCCACCGAGGGCTTGCCGGCGTTGCGCGAGCAGCTGGCAGCGTTGATGGCGCGTCGCGGGGCAGCGGTGCATGTGGACGACCTGATCGTCACCACGGGTTCCCAGCAAGGTTTCGATTTGCTCCTCAAAGTGCTGCTGGCGCCGGGTGCCCAGGTGTTGGTAGAACGGCCTACCTATCCTGCCGCCCTGCAGGCCCTGCGCCTGGCGGGTGCCCAGGTGCTCAGCGCTGCCACCGATGCCGAAGGCTTGGACACACAGGCCTTGGCCGAGCAGTTGGCGGGGCGCCCATCGGGGTCGATTGCCTTGCTGTATTGCGTGCCCACCTTCGCCAACCCCACCGGCGCCTGCTTGCCGTTGGACCGTCGCCTGGCGTTGCTGCGCCTGGCGGTGCAGCACGATTTCCTGATCATCGAGGACGACCCCTATGGCGCGCTGCGCTTTGCCGGCCAGGATGTCCCCTCACTGCTGGCCCTTAGCGAGCAGGTCGACGGTGCGCAGGGCAGGGTGATTCATTTGTCCAGCCTGTCCAAGGTGTTGGCCCCTGGTCTGCGAGTGGGCTGGATGGTGGCGCCTGCGGCGATCCGTCAGCGCTGCCTGGTGGCCAAGCAGACGGTGGATTTATGCACCTCGCCCTGGACCCAGCGCATTGCCGCCAATTACCTGGCCAACGGTGCCCTGGAGCGGGCTTTGCCGAGTCTCGCTGCCGGGTACAAGGAGAAATGTGAACGCATGCTGGCCGGTTTGCGGCCCATGGCCGAATACCTTGAAGTCAGTGCACCGGCCGGTGGCATGTTCATCTGGGGACGCTGCCGCAATGGGCTGGATGCCAAGGCGTTGTTGCCCAAGGCCATCGCACAGAACGTACTGTTCGTGCCCGGCGCGGCGTTCTACGGCGAACACCCTGACCCCAGCAGCATCCGCCTGTCCTTCGCCGCTCCAGGCCTTGCCGAAATCGACGAAGGCCTGACCCGCCTCCAACGCGCCGTAGCAGCGGCGTAAGCCGCGTCCACTTCCCCAGGTTCAATGCCCGCGTCCGAAACACCGCGCTCGGACGCGGCTCACGCCGCTGCCACGTTTAGAAGAACACTTTCAACAACAAACTGGCGGTGTTCTGATTGGTGTCGAAGAAGCGGGTATCTTTGATCCCGTACTTGTTCTCCCAGTAGTCATATTCAAAACCTACATACACCTGACGCGCGCTGTAATTCAGCGCCTTGCCCAGGTCGTACTTGATCTGCGGGTTGAAGTGCAGGTTGGCGTGGTAGCTGCCGTTCTTGTTCGAATCGTTGCCCACCACCCAATCGGCGAAACCATCGATGAGAATGTCGGAGTTGCCCACCGGGATCGTGTAAGACCACACCGGCGTGATCTGCCAGACGTTATCGCCGGCACGGCTGCCGTCAGTCTGACGGTTGTAGAAATTCAACTGGAAGTAATCGAAGCCGGGCACGTCCAGGTCGAAACCCGGGCCGATCAGGTACGACTCGTTATCGCCTTCACCAAACTCGTAGGTCATGGCCAGGAGCACATCCTTGATCGGGCCGAACTCGAACTTCTGGCCGAAGATCTTGCTCATCGACAGGCGCGGGCTGAACTCGCCGTAATAGGTGTTGTTGCCACTGGTGGCATCGGCTTTGCCGTTATAGAAAATCTTGTCGACGAACAGGAAGTTGTCGCCGTACTTCCACGAGTCCGCATGTTCGAAGGTAAAGGTCTGCTGGTGTTCGGGGTTGACCGCGAAGTCTTTGCCCACCAAATAGGTGAGGCTGTTGCTCTGCCACTGCAGCCAATCACCGTCGGCCATGGCTTGCCCTGCAACGAGTAGGCTGCCGGCCAGCGTCAGGCTCGAGAAAGTACGTTTCATTCATGTGCTCCCAGGTTCGATCTTCGTTCAGTAAGTTGATTGACGCTCTGTGATGGCGTCTCTTGTTGCTGTCCAATCGGTCAGCTTTATCAATGGCGCGCAAAGGCTTTAGCAAGAGCTGCGCCAGCTTTCTCGCACGCGATAAAAAACCTGTCCGAGCGGACAAATAAAGAGTGAACAGCGTTATAAGTGAGGCTTTTTATTGTCTGACTGATCAGTCAGGGCGCGCATTGTAGTGTGAGAGTGCGCCAAGTGGGAGCGGTAGTGCATGGCAGTGCTCCATGGTTGTGATCTGCACTACCCCAATTCCGATCCTGTGGGAGCGGGCTCTGCCCGCGATGCAAGCGACGCGGTGTATCAGACTGACCGCGGTGCATCCATCGCGGGTAGAACCCGCTCCCACAGAAGCGGGATTCCACGGGAAGTCCCTGCATCAACCATGTGCTGCCTTGGTCATGGCCTCGCGTCCGGCGCCGCCGAGCACATTGAACAGCAGGTTCAACAGCACCGCGCTCAACGTGGCCATGGCAATACCGCTGTGGGTGATCGGCCCCATCCAGGCGGGCAGATGGGCGAAGAATTCCGGCCTTACCACCGGAATCAGACCCATGCCGATGCTCACCGCCACCAGCAGCTGATTGCGCCGGTCGCCGATGTCGGCTTCCTGAAGGATCTTGATTCCGGTTGCCGCCACCATGCCAAACATCGCAATGGCCGCGCCGCCCAGCACCGCCGGCGGGATCGAGGCCACCAGAAACGCCGCCTTGGGCACCAGGCTCAAGGCGATCAGGAATCCACCGGCCACCACCGTTACATAGCGGCAACGCACGCCCGTCATCTGCACCAGCCCAATGTTCTGCGCAAAAGAAGAGTGGGTGAAGGTGTTAAGAAAACCCGCCACGAACGAGGCCGCGGCATCGCAGAACAGACCGCGGCGCAGCATGCCCGGGGTGACGTCGCGGTCGGTGATCTTGCCCAGCGCCAGGAACATCCCGGTGGACTCGACGAAAATGATCACCACCACCAGGCACATCGACAGGACCGGGGCCAGGCTGAACGTCGGCATACCGAAATGAAGCGGCGTGACCACCTGCAGCCAGGGTGCGGCGGCCATGCCACTGAGATCGACCATGCCGATGCATCCGGCCAGTACGTAGCCCAGGCCCATGCCGATCAGCACCGAGACATTGACCCAGAAGCCGCGCATGAAGCGGTTCACCAGCAGGATGGTGGCCAGCACCAGTCCGGCCACCACCAGGTACACCGGCGAGCCGAATTGGCCAGCGGCGTTGCCACCTCCGGCCCAGTTCACCGCTACGGGGAACAGCGACAGGCCGATGGAGGTGATCACCGTGCCGGTGACCAGAGGCGGAAAAAAACGCACGACCTTGGACATGAACGGTGCGATCAGCATGCCGAAGAAACCGGCCGCAATGGTCGCGCCGAAAATCCCCGGCAAGCCCACGCCGTCCATGCCAGCCATTGCCACCATGCTGCCCACGGCGGCGAAACTGGCCCCCATCATCACCGGCATGCGGATGCCCAGCGCGCCGATGCCCAGCGACTGGACAATGGTGGCCACGCCGGCTACCAGCAGGTCGGCATTGATCAGGAAGGCGATCTCTTCGCGGGAGAGGCCGGCGGCCTGGCCGATGATCAGCGGCACCGCAATGGCGCCGCCGTACATCAGCAAGACGTGTTGCAGGCCGACCAATACCAGTTGCAGCGCGGGCAGGGCCTGGCGGGGTGGGGCGGGTGGAATGCGTGCAGGGTTGGACTCGGACATGCAACACCTCGGATCTTGTTGTTATTTTGCGTGTGTGTAGCGCTACAGCGATGCATCAGTCTTGCAGTGCCCCCTGTGGGAGCGGGTCTCCGCCCGCGATAGCCACACCGCGGTGTTTCAGCCAGACCGCGCCGCTGCCATCGCGGGCAGAGCCCGCTCCCACAAGGGGAATGCGGTGTATCTGCCGGATCGCGGTCCCATGTGGGAGCGGGTCTCTGCCGGATTGCGGTCCCCTGTGGGAGCGGGTCTCTGCCCGCGATAGCCTCACCGCGGTGCATCGGCCAGACCGCGGTTAGTGAGTCGGCGCTCCCTGGGCAATCCATTTGCCGATCATGTCGCGCTCCTCCTGGGTCATCTGGGTGATATTGCCCAGCGGCATGATCTGGCTCGCCACCGCCTGGGCCTGGATTCGCGCCGCCTGACTCTGGATCTGCTCGGCGGTATCGAACATCACCCCGGCCGGTGCCGTGCTGAACAACGGGCTGGTGGGTTTGGCGGAATGACACACCGAGCAGCGCTCCTGGATCACCACATGGACCTTCTCGAAATCCGCCCCAGCGGCCACGGCGGGAGCCGCCTCAGGCGCCGGCTTGACCGGCTCGGCGGCGCGTTCGGCCGCGGTCTTGCCACCCACCGCGGTAGCCGGCAACGGCTGATATTGCACCTGAGCCACATCCGGCCCCCGGTTGATGGGCGTAGGACCAGTCACATAGGCCAGGCAGATCATGCCCAAGGCACCAGCGGGCAGCGCCCAGGCGAAATTCCCCCCCGTGTGTCGCGTGTTGAAGTAATGCCGCACCAACACCGCCACCACCGCAATCCCGGCCAGGATCAGCCAGTTGTACTGGCTGCCATAGGTGCTGGGGAAGTGGTTGCTGATCATGATGAACAGCACCGGCAGGGTGAAGTAGTTGTTGTGCCGCGAGCGCAGCAGACCCTTGGCCGGCAGGGCAGGGTCGGGTGTGCGGTTTTCGGCGATAGCCGCCACCAGCGCGCGCTGCGCCGGCATGATGATGCGGAACACGTTGCCCACCATGATGGTACCGATCACAGCACCGGTATGCAGGTAAGCACCCCGACCGCTGAACACCTGAGTGAAACCGAAGCACGCGGCGATCACCAGCACGAACAGCACCAGGCCCAACAGGCCGGGACGCTTGCCCAGAGGTGAATCGCAGAGAAAGTCATAGATGAACCAGCCGGCGATCAGAGAACCGATCCCGATGGCCACGCCTTGCGGACCGCTCAGGCCGCTGCCTGGCGCCAACAGGTACAGGGTTGGATTGGAATAGAACACCACGCACAGCAGCACGACGCCCGACATCCAGGTCCAGTAGGCTTCCCATTTGAACCAATGCAGGTTGTCCGGCATGGTCGGAGGAGCCAGCTTGTATTTTTCCAAGTGATAGATCCCGCCGCCGTGAATGGCCCACAGGTCGCCACTCAAGCCATCGCGGGGGTTGGCCCGATTGAGGTTGTTCTCCAGCCAGACGAAATAGAAGGATGCGCCAATCCAGGCAATCCCGACGATCATATGAATCCAGCGCACGCCCAGATTCAGCCATTCGATCAGATGTGCTTCCACGATCTTTACCTCTAGTCGACCACCTTGGGCGGCGGCCAACGCTTTTCTTATTGGTGGGGGTCGAGGACCAGTCGCTCGTCCTCATCGAAAAAATGCTCGTCGCAGTTATTGCCACTGCCACTGCGATCAACCACCAGGAAGTCATCCCGCTTTTCGATCGTCAGCACCGGGTGGTGCCAAACGCCGCGATGGTAATTGACGCCCTGCCTGCCATTGCTGACAAAGGCGCGGACGAGGCCTGATACAGGTGCATCGCCAAGTGGCGCGACCACGATCAGAAAAGGGTTGCCCAGCAGCGGAATGAAAGCCTGGCTGCCGAGCGGATGGCGCTCGAGCATGCGCACAGTCAATGGCATGTCCAGCGCCTCGGCGCGGAAGATGCTGATGATCGCCTTGTCGTCTGGCGTGGCGGTTTCCACCTCGGCCAGCCGATGAAAGCGCATGGTCGAACCGTTGTTGATCATGAAGTGATCGCTGCCGTCGGTTTCGATCACGTCACCGAAGGGGGCGAAGGCTTCTTTGCTCAGGGGTTCGATCATCAGTGTGCGCATGGTGGGTCTTCTGTTGTGTGGTGAGTCAGGTGGATGTTTGCTGCCTGAAGGGGCGCCTTCGCGGCTGGACGCCGCTCCTGCAGGGGCGGGCAACGCCGCCGTCCCTGGGGAGCGGGTTCCGGCCGCGATGGCCGCACCCTATCTGGCCGCCTTGCCCAATACCCGCAGCCGGCTCACGCCACCGTCGGGGAACACGTTCAGGCGGATGTGGGTGATGGGCCCCAGCGCCTTGATCTGCTCCTGGAAACTGTGCTCCTGGTGCATTTCCAGTTTCTGGCTGGGTAACAGCTCGCGCCAGAACAGGCTCTGGGTTTCGATCTGACTGTCGGTGCCGCCCTTGACGAAGGCACCCTGGATCGAGCAGCTGTCGGGGTAGTTGCCCTTGAAGTGCAGGGTGTCGACGATCACCTGCTCGACCACGCCGGGGTGGCCCAGGGCGACGATCACCCAATCGTTGCCCGGCGTGCGGCGGCGGGCGGTTTCCCAGCCGTCGCCCATGTTCACGCCACGGCCGGGGTTGAGGATGTTGCTCATGCGGCCGAAGTGCTCGTCGGAGCACGCCAGCGCGCGACCCCCGTTGAGGGCCGCAGCCAGGTCGACCTGTTCGTTGTCGCCCACCGCCGACCAATCGCGGAACGGCACCCCGTATACCCGCAGGCGAGCTACGCCGCCGTCCGGATAGATGTTGAAGCGCAGGTGGCTGAAGGCCGTGTCATTGCTGATGGCGTGGTAGTGGTGGCTGTTGCCCTGCAATTCCACGGCGCTGAGCACTTCGACCCATTGAGTGGTCTCGGTCGGGTCGCCGCTGGCCACGAAGCAGGCTTCCAGCGAGGCCGAAGGCGGGTAGTTGCCGGTAAAGAACGAGGTGTCGATGTCCACGCCTTTGATCGAGCCCGGCACGCCCAGGCGGATCACCGCGCTGTCATAGCCTTCGAAGCGCTTGCGCCGCGATTCCCAGCCATCCATCCATTTGCCGTTGTCGTCGAACACGCCTTCCTTCCACACCGCAGGCGTAGGTTGGAACAGCCGGTTGACGTCGGCGAACCAATCGTCGGTCACCGAAACCGCCTGAGTGCCCAGGCGGGCGTCGGCCAGGTTGACGAACTTCTCAAAGGGAGCAGCGTACGCTTTCATGTGTTCATTCTCCTGTAGCAGCGGCGTCGGCCGCGTCAGCATTCAATAGGTAGCAACGGAACAGCCGCGGTATCTGCGGACGCGGCTTATGCCGCTGCTACGGTTTGCAGGCGGAATAGGGCGATCTTGTTGATTTCGGTCAGGGCGCATTGGAACTCGGTGTCCGCCGAATGGTGGATACGTGTTTCGAACGCCGCCAGGATCTGGTGCCGATTACTGCCCTTCACCGCCATGATGAAAGGAAACTTGAATTTGGCTTTGTAGGCATCGTTGAGCTCGGTGAAGCGCTGGAACTCTTCGGGGGTGCACTGGTTGATGCCGGCACCGGCCTGTTCTGCCGTGCTGGCCGCGGTCAGTTGACCCTGCACGGCGGCCTTGCCCGCGAGGTCCGGGTGAGCGTTGACCAGGGCCAGTTGGCGAGTGTGATCGGCGCTCAGCAGGATATCGCTCATACGCTGGTGCAGGGTCTCGACGTGGTCCAGCTCGTCGCCCTGGCCCAGGTCGTAGGCTTTTTCGGCGACCCATGGCGAATGTTCATAGATGTCGGCAAAGGCGGCGACAAACTCATCGCGGCTCAGGCTCGACGGCTTGAGGGATTGGAACGGGCTCATAGTGCTTGCTCAACCTTGTACGGGTGGGTTTGCTGCCAATGACGGGCGATGTCGACGCGACGGGTGAACCAGACCTGCTCATGGCCCTTGGCGTACTCGATGAAACGCTTGAGCGAGGCCAGCCGGCCAGGGCGGCCGATGAGGCGGCAATGCAGCCCGATCGAGAGCATTTTTGGCGCCTCGGCGCCTTCGGCATAGAGCACGTCGAAGGCGTCCTTGAGGTACTCGAAAAAGTCATCGCCCTTGTTGAAACCCTGCACCTGGGTGAAGCGCATGTCGTTGGTGTCCAGGGTATAGGGGATCACCAGATGCGGCTTGCCGGTGGGCGTATGCGGTTCCCAATAGGGCAGGTCGTCGTCGTAGGTGTCGCAGTCATAGAGAAAGCCACCTTCCTCCATCACCAACCGGCGGGTATTGGGCCCGGTACGCCCGGTGTACCAACCCAGCGGACGCTGGCCGGTGATTTCGGTGAGGATGCGGATCGCTTCGAGCATGTGCTCGCGCTCCTGGGCTTCATCCATGTACTGATAGTCGATCCAGCGATAGCCGTGGCTGCAGATCTCATGGCCGGCAGCGACCATGGCGCGGATCACGTCCGGGTGGCGCTGGGCAGCCATGGCGACGGCGAAGATGGTCAGCGGAATGTCGGCATCCTTGAACAGCTTCAGAATGCGCCATACACCGGCACGGCTGCCGTATTCGTACAGCGACTCCATGCTCATGTTGCGCTCGCCCTGCAACGGCTGGGCCGCCACCATCTCGGACAGAAAGGCCTCGGATTCCTTGTCGCCATGCAGGATATTGCGCTCGCCGCCTTCTTCGTAATTGAGCACGAAGGACAGGGCGATGCGGGCGTTCCCAGGCCAGTGCGGGTGAGGAGGGGTAGGGCCATAGCCGATCAGATCACGTGGGTAGTCAGCACTCACCGCAGTCTTCCTTTTGTGCGTGATGGGGTTGGCGTGACGCTCACCGAGAGGGGTGCGCCACGACGATGGATCGATTGTATACAACTTTTGCGACATTTTGTAAGCCCGATTTTCGGGAAATTTTTTGACGGGCTGTGGGGCGTCGCTGGCGGAATATTCGTGGCGAGGAATACCTGCTGAACCCCTGCAAAAAACCTGCCTGCCCGGTCAATTAGCAACGGTTCAACCTCGGCGTGGCAAGCATCATGTGGATTTCGGGGCTTTGGAGTTGTGATTGAATGACGAAGCTAACCCTGCAATAAAATTGTGTACAATTCTGCCGCGAAGTGTCTTAATAATTCCATCAAGGCCGCGCGACCTGCTCGAATCTGGTGCGCGACCCTTCAATTTCACATCAGCTATGAGGCGATCGCGCGCAATGGGACGTTTGACTACGCATGTACTGGATGCCGCCCACGGCTGCCCTGGCAGTGCCATTTCGGTGCAGCTGTATCGCGTGCAGGGTGAGCAACTGGAGCTGGTCGCCAGCGCGGTGACCAATAGCGACGGACGCTGCGACGCGCCGCTGTTGCAGGGTGAGGAATACGAGACGGGGGTGTACCAGTTGCAGTTCGCTGCCGGGGACTATTACCGCAGCCGGGGTCTGACCCTGCCCGATCAGGCGTTTCTGGACGTGGTGGTGTTGCGCTTCGGGATCGATGCCGCGCAGGAGCACTACCATGTACCTCTGCTGATTTCGCCGTACAGCTATTCGACTTACCGCGGGAGTTAAAGGTAGGTCGGCTGAACCTGTGATGCCTTTGCCCGCCCCACACTGCGGGCTTTTTTATGGGGGTAGGGTTTTGGATTTGTGGGGGATGGTCCCCTCACCCCAGCCCTCTCCCTGAGGGAGAGGGAGCCAAAAGCACACCGCGTACTGCCTTTAGCTCCCTCTCCCTAAGGGAGAGGGCTGGGGTGAGGGGACCATCCCCCACAAATCCCAATCCTGCCCAGAACCCCTAGAACCCCAAAACCCTAGCCCCCTACCTCAACCCCAATTTCTTGCGCATCGCCACCGTAATCCCCTGCCTGACCTTGAAAATATCCGCCCAGGGGTCATCATCCAACTCAGCCAACCGCTCGTGCACATTGCCGATATTCCACTGATCGGCGCCCTTGATCTGCGCCACTTCCTCACGAAACACCGGTACTGATACCGGCAAACCTTCCCGTGCTCTCACGGCATAGGCACAGGCCGTGGTCGCGCCCAGGCCATTGCGCAGGTAGTCGATGAAAATCTTGCCCACCCGATTCTTCGGCCCCGACACCGCCGAGAAGCGATCCGGCATCAGCTTGGCCATGTGATCGACGATCGCATGACTGAAATCCTTGACCTCATCCCAGCCCAGCTTGCGATTGAGTGGCACCACGATGTGCATGCCCTTGCCGCCACTGGTCTTGAGGAACGACTTCAGGCCCAGCTCATCGAGCAGCGTCAACGTCAGCTGCGTCGCCTCTACCATGCTTTTCCACGGCAGTGCCGGGTCTGGGTCCAGGTCCAGCACGAAACGGTCGGGGTGTTCGAAGTCCTTGGCGGTGGCGTTCCAGGTGTGCAGTTCCACCGTGCCCATCTGTACCGCGCCGAGCAATGCCTGGCCGTCATCGATCACCATGGCCGCCTGTCCGGCCTCGCTCTTGTCGAAAGTGACGATGTGCGGAATGGCCAGATGCCCCGCATTTTTCTGGAAAAACAGCTCCCCGGTGATCCCCTCCGGGGCACGCACCAGTGCGACCGGACGTTGCTTGAGGTGCGGCAGCAGCCATGGCGACACCCGACCGTAGTATTCGGCCAGCTGCATCTTGGTGGTGCCGCTCGCCGCGTCGATGACCCGCTCGGGGTGGGTAATGCGCACCTGGCCCACCAGATCGTCGGCATTGGCCTTGGGCGCGGCTTTTTTGGCTGCGGCGGTCTTGCGCACAGGTTTCTCCTCGGTAATCGCCTTGGCCGGTTTGTCGGCGCGCAAGCCATGGAAGACGGAATGGCGAACGGAGCCATCGCGGGTCATTTCCGCGTAAGCCACTTCCGCCAGCAGTTTCGGTTCGAGCCAGTGCACCCCACGAGCGTCTGCGCCCTTGGGCGGGTTGCTCACAGCACTGTTGGCGGTTTCCAGGGGTTGCAGCTGTTTGAGCAAGGTGCGCAGGGTGGCGTCGTTGAAGCCTGTACCGACCTTGCCCGCGTAGCGCAACTCGCCGCTGTCGGCATCGTGCAGGCCCAGCAACAATGCGCCAAAGGCACTGCGGCTGCCTTTGGGCTCGGTGTAGCCGACCACGACGAATTCCTGCCGGTGCTTGCACTTGAGCTTGATCCAGTCGCCGCTGCGCCGGGACACATAAGTGCTGCCCAGCCGTTTGCCGATCAGGCCTTCCATGTTCATCTGACAGGCGCTGTCGAGCAGCGAATCGGCCGCTTCGGCAAAATCATCGGAGTAACGCAGGCCCTCATCCTTGTTGCTCTTGAGCAACTGGGCCAGGGCTGCCCGGCGCTGTTCCAGGGGCACTTCGCGCAGGTCCATGCCGTTGAGAAAGGGCACGTCGAACAGGTAATACACCATCTCGCCACTGCGCTCGGCTTCGAAGGCATTCTGCAGCGCCTGGAAATCCGGCACGCCGTGTTCGTTGGCGACGATCACCTCGCCGTCCAGCCAGCCCGACTCAAGGCCCAGCGCAGCCAATGCCTTGGCTTGGCGCGGCATCTTGGCGGTCCAGTCGTGGCCGTTGCGGGTGAACAACTGGACCGTGTCGCCCTCGACTCGGGCCATCAGCCGATAGCCGTCGAACTTGATCTCGTAGCGCCATTCACCCTCGGGCGCTGACTCCACCAAAGTGGCCAGTTCCGGCTTGAGGCTGGCGGGCAGCTTGGCCGGCTTGGCCCCTTCGAGTTGCGTGGTCTTACTGGTCCGGCGGCGTTTCGCCGGTGCTTTTTCCACGGGCTTGGGAGTGCCCTTGGCGGCCTTCTTGCGCGGCAGCAGGGTGCGTTCGCTGAGCACGCTGTCGGGCTGATCTTCGAGAATGTCGTACTCGCCCTGTGGCCTGGCGGCGTCGTCCTTGGATTTGATCAGGAACCACTGCTCCTTCTTGCCTTGCAGATGGGTCTTGACCAAGTTCCAACTGCCGCCCAGCTTCTCGCCCTGCAGGGCAAACTTGAGCTTGCCCTTGGCGTACGCCTGTTGTGGATCGCCCTCGGGCACCCAGACGCCACGATCCCACACGATTACATCACCGGCGCCGTAGTGGCCGTCGGGAATGTTGCCCTCGAAGCTTGCGTAATCGAGTGGGTGATCTTCCACATGAATCGCCAGGCGCCGTGCCTTGGGGTCCAGTGAAGGCCCCTTGGGCACCGCCCAGCTTTTCATGGTGCCATCGAGCTCGAGGCGAAAGTCATAGTGCAAGTGGCTGGCATCGTGTTTCTGGATACAGAACTGCAGGCCACCGGCGGGTTTTTTTGCCCGCTTGCCCCGCGCCTTGGCGCCGGAGGGTTCCGGCGTGGCGTCAAAATTGCGCTTGCTGTTGTACTCGTCCAGGGCCTTGCTCATGGTGCACCTCGGGAAGCGCTAGCGCAGGCAGAACAACCCGACCTGTGGCGCCTCGCTGATCCATTGATGGCTGACGCGCCAGCCGGCCAGCGCCGCGAGTTCGGTAAAGGACTCCACGGTGAACTTGTGCGAATTCTCGGTGTGCAGGCGCTCGCCGGCCTGGAAGCCGAAGGTCCGTCCGGCCACTTCCACGGTCTGCTCGCGACGGCTGACCAGGTGCATTTCGATGCGCTCGAACTGCGGATTCCACACCGCCAAATGGTCAAAGGCGGTTTCGTCGAAGTCCGCGCCGAGCTCGCGATTCATGCGGGTCAGCAGATTCTTGTTGAACTGGGCGGTAACCCCGGAGGCGTCGTCATAAGCCGCCTCCAGCGTGTCGATCGACTTGACCATGTCTACGCCGATGATGAAGCAGCCATCGCGGCCCAGCAGGCCGTGCGCCGAGCGCAGGAATTCCACGGCTTGAGGGCGGGTAAAATTGCCGAGCGTGGAGCCCGGGAAGAACCCGACCCGTGGATGGCCCTTGGCGGCGGCCGGCAGGTGCAGTGCACGGGTGAAATCGTCCACCTGCGGCGCGATGCGCAACGTTGGATAACGCTCGCGCAGCTGGCTGGCGGCGCGCTCCAGGGCGTTGCTGCAGATATCGATGGGCACATAGAGGGCGATCTGCGGCACGGCATCGAGTAACAGCCGCACCTTGTCGCAGGCGCCGGCGCCAAATTCCACCAGCGCGGCACCGTCGGGGATGATCTCAGCGAGCTGCGGCGCGACCTCGGTGAGCAAGGCCGTCTCGGCGCGGGTGGGGTAGTACTCGGGCAGGGTGCAGATGTCCTCGAACAGCTTCGAACCCTGGCTGTCGTAGAAATATTTGGGCGACAGGGCCTTCGGGGTCGCCGAAAGGCCCGCGATCACATCACGGGCGAATTCGCCGTTGTCGCTGTCGGTAGCCCCTGGCTGGCCGGCGTCGCGCGCCAGGCGCAGGCCCGAGAACATCCAGCGGCAGGCCGGACCAAAGAAGTTGCGGTAGGTGTGGCGGCTGTGGCCGATGGGTGTGACGCTGGCCCCACCGCGCAGCACCATCTGGTTGATCATGAACTTGCCATTGTATTCGCCCACGGCGCTGGGTGCGGTCTTGAAGCCTGGGTAGCCGCTGTAGGCGCTCTGAGTCCATTGCCAGGCGACGTCATCGACCTGCTGCAGGCAACCGGCGCAGGCGGCCACTTCCCATTCCGCCTCGGTGGGCAGGCGTGCATCGGCCCACTGGGCGAAGGCCGCGGCTTCGTAATAACTGACGTGGGTGACCGGGGCATTGGGGTCGACCGGGTGCAGGCCGCGCAGACTGATTTCCTGCCAGCCGCCATCGCGGCCACGCTGCCAGTACAGCGGCGCCTGCCAGGCTTCGGCCTGGACGATGGCCCAGCCCTCGGACAGCCACAGGTTGGCCTGGCTATAGCCGCCGGCTTCGATGAACTCCAGCCACTGGCCGTTGGTGACCAGGCGATCGGCGATCTGGAACGGTTCCAGGTAAACCTTGTGACGCGGCCCTTCGTTATCGAAGGCAAAGCCGGCACCGCCATGGCCGATGTCCACCAGGCCGCCTTCCACGTCCACGAACTTGCCGCGACGGCCGCCCTTGTCCCGCGGCCATTGTGGATCGTAGGCCGGCTTCAGGGCGGACAGGCTGAACAGGTGCAGAATGTCCATCAACAGCAGTTCCTGATGCTGCTGCTCATGGGACAGACCCAGTTCAATGAGCGCCTGGGTGTCGTCATCCAGGTCCTGGGCGAGCAGTTGTTGCATGTGCTGGTCGACATAGGCCCGGTAGGCCAGTACTTGATCCAGCGCCGGGCGGGTCATCAGGCCACGCTGCGGGCGCGGCTGGCGCGGGCCGACGGCTTCGTAATAGGAGTTGAAGAGGTAGCAGAAAGTCGGGTCGAACGGGCGATAGTCCGCGACTTGCTCGGCCAGCAGAAAGGTCTCGAAGAACCAGCTGGTGTGCGCCAGGTGCCATTTTCCCGGGCTGGCATCGGGCATCGATTGCGCGCCCAGGTCTTCGGGGCTCAGCGGGCTGGCCAGGTGCGCACTGTGCTGACGAACCTCGCGGTAGCGCTGCAATAGGTCATGGGCCTGGCTGACCGGCAGTGTTTGCTGGGAAAGGCTGTTCATCAAAAGGCTGCTCCGACGGCTCCGTCGCTGGCGACGATGGGAAACGAGGGTGGAAGCGCTGACATGTCCCGGGTGTAAGGCCCAGGCTGTCGGGTTGTGTCACTTCCAACGGGACCGGCGGCTGGGGTTCAGAGCGCGGGTCTAGAAGGTGTGACTGTACGAGGAGGGCGGGGTTCGGAGATTTTTGCCGGATGTTGCTTGAGTGGTGGGGTGGGGCGGGAGTTATGGGGTGAATGGTCCCCTCACCCCAGCCCTCTCCCTGGGGGAGAGGGAGCCGTTCGGGGGTGTGGCTTATATCGCTTGGTTGCTTTAACCCTTTACCGCCTTCTTGCCCATCAACAGATGCGAAAACACTGCGTGCAGGTCATCCGAGGCGCTCTCTTCGTCCAGGTTGAGCTTGCTGTCGATGTGATCCATGTGATGCATCATCAAATTCACCGCCAGCACGGCGTCCTGGGCTTCGATCGCATCAATCAGCTGGGTGTGTTCGTCGTAGGAGCAATG
>NZ_DFUE01000048.1:60004-83476 GCF_002379585.1 Pseudomonas sp. UBA4194 | reverse complement strand
CGGGCTCTGCCCGCGATGGGGTCGGCGCCGAAGCGACTGCCTGGCGCATCTGCTCGCACCCCCACAACACCCGCTCAGGCGTCGCCGGTGCATCCACCTGGGGTTGCACCCGGTAATCGGCCAGGCTCGCCACTGCATCCTTGATCGCACACCACGCCGCGATCCCCAGCATGAACGGCGGTTCACCCACGGCCTTGGAATGGAACACCGTGTCTTCCGGGTTCTTGCGGTTCTCCACCAGCTTCACCCGCAGATCGATCGGCATGTCCGCCACCGCCGGAATCTTGTACCCGGCCGGGCCATTGGTGACCAGCTTGCCCTTGGCATTCCACACCAGCTCCTCGGTGGTCAGCCAGCCCATGCCCTGCACGAAACCGCCTTCCACCTGGCCGACATCGATGGCCGGGTTCAACGAGGCGCCCACGTCGTGAAGAATGTCGGTGCGCAGCATCTTGTACTCACCCGTCAGGGTATCGATCACCACCTCGCAACACGCCGCGCCATAGGCGAAATAGTAGAACGGCCGTCCGCGCGCCTGGCTGCGGTCGTAGTAGATTTTCGGGGTCTTGTAGAACCCGGTGCTGGACAGCGACACCTGAGCGAAATAGGCCTGCTGCACCAGCGTATCGAAACTCAGGATGTCGTCGCGCACCCGCACATGGCCGTTGCGAAACTCCACGTCCTCCTCGGTCACCCGATAATGCCGAGCGGCAAATTCCACCAGCCGTTGCTTGAGGGTTTCCGCCGCATTCTGGGCCGCCTTGCCGTTCAGGTCGGCGCCGCTGGAGGCCGCGGTGGGCGACGTGTTCGGTACTTTTTCGGTATTGGTGGCGGTGATCTGGATGCGCTCGATGTCCACCTGGAACACCTCGGCCACCACTTGCGCCACCTTCACGTTCAAACCTTGGCCCATCTCGGTGCCGCCGTGGTTCAAATGGATCGAACCGTCGGTGTAGATATGCACCAGCGCGCCAGCCTGATTGAGAAAACTGGCGGTGAATGAGATGCCGAACTTCACCGGCGTCAACGCCAGGCCTTTCTTCAGGATCGGGCTGCTGGCGTTGAACGCGCGAATCTCTGCACGTCGCTCATGGTATTGGCTGCTTTGCTCCAGGTCGGCGGTGATTTCCTCGAGCATGTTGTGCTCGACCGTCTGGTAGTAGTGGGTCACGTTGCGCTCGGTCTTGCCGTAGTAGTTGGCCTTGCGCACCGCCAGCGGATCAGCGCCCAGGTAGCGGGCGATACTGTCCATCACCTCCTCGATGGCAACCATCCCCTGAGGGCCGCCGAAACCGCGGTACGCCGTGTTCGACGCCGTGTTGGTCTTGCAGCGATGGCCGTTGACCGTGGCGTCGCCCAGGTAATAGGCGTTGTCCGAGTGAAACATGGCGCGGTCGACGATCGAGGCCGACAGGTCCGGCGAGCAGCCGCAGTTGCCCGCCAGCTCCAGATTGATGCCGTGCAGGCGCCCGGTGTCGTCGAAGCCCACGTCGTATTCGATATAGAAGGGGTGACGCTTGCCGGTCATCAGCATGTCTTCGACCCGCGGCAGGCGCATCTTGGTCGGCTGGCCGGTCAGGCGCGCCACTACGGCGCACAGGCAGGCGGGACTGGCGGCCTGGGTTTCCTTGCCACCAAAGCCGCCGCCCATGCGGCGCATGTCCACCACCACCTTGTGCATCGGCACATCCAGCACTTCGGCTACCAGCTTCTGCACCTCAGTGGGGTTCTGGGTGGAGCAGTAGACGATCATGCCGTTGTCTTCGGTGGGCATCACCGAGCTGATCTGGGTTTCCAGGTAGAAATGCTCCTGGCCACCGATGTGCAAGGTGCCCTGGATGCGGTGCGGTGCGCCGGCCAGCGCGGTGACCGAGTCACCGCGCTGATGGGTATGGCTGTCGAGCACGAAATGCTTGTTGCGCAGGGCCTGAACCACGTCCAGCACCGGTTCGAGGTCCTCGTATTCGATGATTGCCGCCATGGCCGCGCGACGCGCAGTGTCCAGGTCCCAGGCGGCCACGGCCAGCACGGGTTGGCCCACGAACTCGACCTTGTCGATGGCCAGCAGCGGGTCGCCGGGCAGCAGGGGGCCAATGTCCTTGAGGCCGGGAATGTCCTCATGGGTGATGGCGATGCGTACGCCGGGAAAGTTGTAGCAGGGCGAGGTGTCGATGCGCAGGATGCGTGCGTGGGCCCGGTCGGACATGCGCGCATACACGTGCAGCTGATTAGGAAATTCCAGGCGGTCGTCGATGTACACCGCCTCACCGCTGACGTGCTTGTCGGCGCTGTCGTGCTTGACGCTGCGGCCTACACCGCTGGTCAGGCCTTGAGCGAACAGTTCGGCCATCTCGGCCTGGGTCTTGCTGGCGTGATGGTTAGACATAAGCAGTCACCCGAGTCTCGATGTGCGGCGTTTGCAGTTCGATGAAGTACTTGCGCAGCAGGTTCTGCGCGCTCAGCAGGCGGTATTCCTTGCTGGCGCGGAAGTCCGACAGCGGCGTGAAGTCATCGGCCATGGCCGCACAGGCGGCTTCCAGCGTGGCGTGGTTCCAGGGCTGGCCCACCAGTGCCGCTTCGCAGGCCTTGGCGCGCTTGGGAATGGCGGCCATGCCACCGAAGGCCGCGCGGGCATCCTTGATCACACCGTTGTCGATGTGCAGGTCGAAGGCGGCGCACACGGCAGAAATGTCGTCGTCCAGTCGCTTGGACACCTTGTAGGCGCGGAAGCTTCGAGCGGGGTCGGCCCGAGGCACGATGATCTTCTCGATGAACTCGCTCTCTTCCCGGGCAGTGATGCGGTAGTCGATGAAATAGTCCTGCAGCAGCAGGGTGCGGGTGGTCTGGCCTTTGCGCAGCACGATTTTGGCGCCCAGAGCGATGAGCAACGGTGGCGAGTCGCCGATGGGCGAGGCGTTGCCGATATTGCCGCCCAGGGTGCCCTGATTGCGGATCTGCAACGAGGCGAAGCGGTGCAGCAGGGCGCCAAAGTCGGGATATTCCGCTGCCAGCGCAGCGTAGCAATCGGTCAACGAGGTGGCGGCACCGATTTCCAGACGGTCGTCGAAAGTTTCGATGCGTTTCATCTCGGCCACGTTGCCGACATAGATCATCACCGGCAGGGTACGATGGAACTGGGTCACTTCCAGGGCCAGGTCGGTGCCGCCGGCCAGCAGCCGGGCTTCGGGGTGAGCACTGTAAAGGTCGGCCAGATCGGCCACGGTGAGCGGCACCAGGCAGCGTTTCTCGCCACTGTTGAGCTCGCCGATGGCGGTGGGCGCAATGGCTTTCAGGCGGGCGATGGTCTGCGGCTCCAGGCTGTCGAACTGGTCGGGCTGGCGGGTGGCGCAGCAGGACTGTTCGGCGGCCGCCAGAATCGGCCGGTAACCGGTGCAGCGACACAGGTTGCCAGCCAAGGCCTCCTGGGCCTGATGCAGGTCGGGTGCGTCGCTGTTCTTCTGCAGGGCGAACAGCGACATGACGAAGCCGGGGGTACAGAAGCCGCACTGCGAACCGTGGCAGTCGACCATGGCCTGCTGCACGCTGTGCAGTCGGCCCTGGTGCTTGAGGTCTTCGACGCTGATCAGCTGCTTGCCATGCAGGGAGGAGACGAACGTGAGGCAGGAATTGAGGCTGCGGTAGCGGATACGCTCCTGACCCTCCTCGCCGTGCAGTTCACCCACCACCACGGTACAGGCGCCACAGTCGCCGCTGGCGCAGCCCTCTTTGGTGCCGGGTTTGCTCAGGTGCTCGCGCAGGTACTCGAGCACCGTCAGGTTCGGGTCTAGCGCATGCTCTGTGCGTAACTGCTGATTCAAAAGAAACTGGATCACGGGAAGGCCTCACGACGCATATTGTTATTACGCTTTTTGCTGAATCTATGCGGGTCTGACCTGGCGGTCAATCATTTGTTGACTTTTCGGTCAGGAAAATTGGGGTTCGTGGGGGATGGTCCCCTCACGCCAGCCCTTTCCCTAGGGGAGAGCAAGCACGAAAGCTCCGTGCGACAACCATGCCAACCCCCACAACCCACCCCCCAATTGCGCTACACTGCGCCGCTTGTACCGTTCACAGAGTGTCGAAGGAAAACCATGACGTTCAAGGCGCCGGACAGCCTCGCCGAGCAAATTGCCCAATACCTGGCGGACCGCATCATCAGTGGCGAACTGCAACCGACCGAGCGCATCCAGGAACAGAAGGTCACCCAGGCGCTGAATGTCAGCCGTGGCTCGGTTCGCGAAGCGCTGCTGATCCTCGAGCGCCGGCACCTGGTCGATATTCTGCCGCGCCGGGGTGCACAGGTCAGCGAACTCAGCGAGCACAAGGTGCGCAGCCTCTGCACGCTCATGAGCGAGATGTACATCCTGCTCGGCAACGCCGTGGCCCAGCGCTGGCAGAGCGAGAGCGACCTGGCGCCTTTCCTGGCCATCCAGCGGCGCCTGCAGGCCAGCTTCGAGCATCAGGACATCAATGCCTTCGTCGACGACAGCTTCAATGTGATGCGTGCGGCCTATCCGTTCGCCAACAATCCCTACCTGCAAGAAACCATCGAGAACCTGCAACCGGCCATGAACCGCACCTACTATCTGGCTCTTGAGCAGCGCAAGGCGTCGATGGGTGAATACCTGGACCTGTTCGAGCGCCTGCTGGCAGCGGTCACCGCACGGGATCTGCCCCGCATTCGCGACGTGCTCGGCGAGTATTGCCAGCGCAGCTGTGCGCTGGTGCTGTCCGCGCTGGCGGCGCGTTAAGCATGCGCCTGAAATGCATCCGGCTGGCCGGGTTCAAGTCGTTCGTCGACCCCACCACGGTCAACTTCCCCAGCAACATGGCAGCGGTGGTGGGCCCTAACGGTTGTGGCAAATCCAATATCATCGACGCGGTGCGTTGGGTGATGGGCGAAAGTTCGGCAAAGAACCTGCGCGGCGAATCGATGACCGACGTCATCTTCAACGGCTCTACCAGCCGCAAGCCGGTCAGCCAGGCCAGCATCGAGCTGGTGTTCGACAACGCCGACAGCACCTTGGTGGGCGAATACGCGGCCTACGCGGAAATCTCCATTCGTCGCAAGGTCACCCGCGACAGCCAGAACACCTACTACCTCAACGGCAGCAAATGCCGCCGCCGCGACATTACCGACATCTTCCTCGGCACCGGGCTGGGCCCGCGCAGCTACTCGATCATCGAACAGGGCATGATCTCCAAGCTGATCGAAGCCAAGCCCGAGGACCTGCGCAACTTCATCGAGGAAGCGGCGGGCATTTCCAAATACAAGGAACGCCGTCGGGAAACCGAGAACCGCATTCGCCGTACCCATGAAAACCTGGCGCGCCTGACCGACCTGCGCGAAGAGCTGGAGCGCCAGCTCGAACGCCTGCATCGCCAGGCCCAGGCGGCCGAGAAGTATCAGCAGTACAAGGCCGAGGAACGTCAACTCAAGGCGCAGCTGTCGGCCCTGCGCTGGCAAGCCCTGAATGAGCAGGTGGGCCAGCGCGAAGCAGTGATCGGCGATCAGGAAGTGGCCTTCGAGGCCCTCGTGGCCGAACAGCGCAATGCCGACGCCAGCATCGAACGTTTGCGCGATGGTCACCACGATCTGTCCGAGCGCTTCAATCTGGTGCAGGGGCGCTTCTATTCGGTGGGCGGCGACATAGGTCGCGTGGAGCAGAACATCCAGCACGGCCAGCAGCGTCTGCGCCAGTTGCAGGACGACTACCGGGAAGCCGAGCGAGCACGTTTGGAAACCGAATCGCACCTCGGCCACGACCGCACCTTGCTGGCGACCCTGGGCGAAGAGCTGGAAATGCTCGAGCCCGAACAGGAGATGACCAGCGCCGCCGCCGAGGAATCCGCGGCGTCTCTGGAAGAGGCCGAAGCCACCATGCATGGCTGGCAGGAGCAGTGGGACCAGTTCAACACCCATTCCGCCGAACCGCGACGTCTGGCTGAGGTGCAACAGGCGCGCATCGCCCAACTGGAGCTGTCCATGGAGCGACTGGCCGAACGCCAGCGCCGCCTGGGCGAAGAGCGCGAATTGCTCGCTGCCGATCCGGAAGATGCCGCCATCCTGGACCTGGCCGAACAGCTGGCCACCAGCGAGCTGGTCCTTGAAGAGTGGGCGGCAGAAGAAGAGCAGCACGTCGAGGGTCTCGAGCAGGTGCGCCAGCAACTGCAAGAGGCCACTCAGGCGCAGCAACAGGCCCAGGGTGAACTGCAACGACTCAACGGTCGACTGGCTTCCCTGGAAGCGTTGCAGCAGGCGGCTCTGGACCCCGGCACCGGCACCGCCCAGTGGCTGCGTGCCCAAGGCCTGGACCAGCGTCCGCGACTGGCGGAGGGCCTCAAGGTGCAAGCCGGTTGGGAGCTTGCGGTGGAAACCGTGCTGGGCGCCGACCTGCAAGCGGTGCTGGTAGACGAACTCAGTGGGCTGGACCTGGCTGGCTTCGAGCAGGGCGATCTGCGGTTGCTCAGCCTGGGGCCCGACACGGCAATGGCCACGGGAAGCCTGCTGGACAAGGTCGAAAGCAGCGTTGATCTCAGCCCCTGGCTGGCCAAGGTGCGTCCTGTGGCCGACCTGGATACGGCCTTGGCCCAACGTACCCAACTGGCGCCGGATGAAAGCCTGGTCAGCCAGGATGGCTACTGGGTGGGCCGGCATTTTCTGCGGGTCAATCGTGCCAGCGATGCCCAGAGTGGGGTGCTGGCGCGCGGTCAGGAATTGGTGGAACTGCAGGCCCAACTGCAAGCGCGCGAAGCCGCTCTCGCGGCCCTGGAAGAACAGCTGCTGGTATTGCGCGAACGGCAACGTCTCGATGAAGAGCAGCGCGAGCAATTGCGCCGCCGCATCCAGGACGAAAACCGTCGCCAGGGTGAGGTGAAGGCCCAGCTGTCCGCTGGCAAGGCGAAGGTCGAACAGCTGACCCTGCGTCGCCGTCGGCTCGACGAGGAGCTGGCCGAGCTGGGCGAGCAGCGGGCGCTGGAACACGAACAGGTCGGCGAATCACGTCTGCAACTGCAGGACGCTCTGGACGCCATGGCCCTGGACACCGAACAGCGCGAGTTGCTCATGGCTCAGCGTGACAGCCTGCGCGAACGCCTCGACCGGGTGCGTCAGGACGCCCGTCAGCACAAGGACCAGGCCCATCAGCTGGCGGTGCGCTTGGGCTCGCTGCGGGCTCAGCACGGCTCCACGCGCCAGGCCCTCGAACGCCTGGAACTGCAAGCCGAGCGCCTGAATGAAAAACGCGAGCAGCTGACCTTGGGTCTGGAGGAGGGCGAAGCACCTCTGGAAGAGCTGCGGCTCAAGCTCGAAGAGTTGCTGGAACGGCGCATGGCCGTGGACGAAGAAATGCGCCAGGCGCGCAATGCCATGGAAGACGCCGACCGCGAACTGCGCGACGCCGAGAAGCGCCGGACCCAGGCCGAGCAGCAGGCGCAGTTGCTGCGTGGGCAGCTGGAGCAGCATCGTCTGGAGTGGCAAGGCCTGAGCGTGCGTCGCAAGACCCTGCAAGACCAACTTCACGAAGATGGCTACGACCTGCACGGCGTGCTGGCCACCCTCGACGCCTTGGCCAACGAGAAAGAAGCCGAAGAGGAACTGCAGCGCATCGACGCCCGGATCCAACGCCTGGGTGCGATCAACCTGGCGGCCATCGACGAGTACCAGCAGCAGTCCGAGCGCAAACGCTATCTGGATGCTCAGGACGCCGATCTGGTGGAAGCCCTGGATACCCTGGAAAACGTCATTCGCAAGATCGACAAGGAGACCCGCAACCGTTTCAAAGACACCTTCGATCAAATAAACGCCGGTTTGCAGGCACTTTTTCCAAAAGTTTTTGGTGGTGGCAGTGCTTATCTGGAACTGACGGGCGAAGATTTACTCGATACTGGGGTAACAATCATGGCGCGCCCGCCTGGCAAGAAGAACAGCACCATTCATTTGCTCTCCGGTGGAGAGAAAGCCTTGACCGCTCTGGCCCTGGTTTTCGCCATCTTCAAACTGAATCCGGCACCGTTCTGCATGCTCGACGAAGTGGACGCGCCGCTGGACGACGCCAACGTCGGGCGCTATGCGCGGTTGGTCAAGGAGATGTCGCAGACGGTGCAGTTCATCTACATCACCCACAACAAGATTGCCATGGAAATGGCCGATCAATTGATGGGGGTGACCATGCATGAGCCCGGCTGTTCGCGACTGGTGGCAGTGGATGTGGAAGAAGCCATGGCCATGGTAGACGCTTAATGTAGCAGCGGCGTAAGCCGCGTCCGACCCTGCCGCGCCGAACCTGATACACCACGTAGTCTTGGACGCGGCTTACGCCGCTGCTACGGAAAAGGGGGTTCCAAGCGACAGACGGTGTAAAGTTGTCTTGGGTCGTGCTAGCTTAATGTACATATTGCTACGCGTGGAGAAAACGCCTGTCAGAACATAGAGTTGGCGCCACGTCTTAAAGAGGGTTCAAGCCCTTTATTTTTCAGCATTTTTATTAGAGGCACAGGATTACATGGAAATCGGTCTGCGCGAGTGGCTGATCCTCATCGGCATCATTGTCATTGCCGGTATTCTCTTCGATGGCTGGCGCCGCATGCGCGGTGGCAAGGGCAAGCTGAAGTTTCGTCTTGACCGCAATATTTCCAATCTGCCAGACGACGACGGCGGCGCTGAAGTGCTGGGCCCGCCCCGTGTACTGGACGATCAGAAAGAGCCCCACCTGGACGAGCCCGACCTGCCGCCCATGAGCGCCGAGCCCCGCGAGGGCAGCAGTAAGCGCAAGCGTGAGCCCCAGCCGCATCAGGGCGACCTGAACCTGGCGGTCGAAGCGGACGACATCAAGGAACATCAGGAAGCGCGCATCAGCAAACCGCCGCGCGAGCCCAAGGCGCAGCCGAGCAAGCCGCTGCCCAGCTTCAAGGCCGCGCGTGCTCGGGACGACGATTTTCCGGACGATGGCAAAGGGTTCTCCAGCAGCGGTGTGAGCACTGCCGAAACCAAGGACCTGGCGCCGGTCGAGGAAGTCCTGGTGATCAGCGTGATTTCGCGCAGCGACAGCGGGTTCAAGGGCCCGGCGCTGCTTCAGAACATCCTGGAAAGCGGCTTGCGCTTTGGCGAGATGGACATTTTCCATCGCCATGAAAGCATGGCGGGCAATGGTGAAGTGCTGTTCTCCATGGCCAATGCAGTGAAGCCCGGTGTGTTCGATCTGGACGATATAGACCACTTCAGCACCCGTGCGGTGAGCTTCTTCCTGGGCTTGCCCGGTCCGCGTCATCCCAAGCAGGCCTTCGACGTGATGGTCGCCGCAGCCCGCAAGCTGGCTCACGAGTTGGACGGTGAGCTCAAGGATGACCAGCGCAGCGTGTTGACCGCTCAGACCATCGAGCACTACCGTCAGCGCATCGTGGAGTTCGAACGCCGCGCGCTCACGCACAAGCGCTAGCCTCGAAACCGCAGCGCACCCATCGCGGGCAGAGCCCGCTCCCACAGGGTCCAGCGCTGCCCCAGGCCCCACACCCCCCTGTGGGAGCGGGTTCTACCCGCGATCGCCCCACCGCGGAGCCCCTGACACACCCCCGCACCCCTGTGGGAGCGGGTTCTACCCGCGATAGCCCCACCGCGGAGCCCCTGACACACCCCGCCCCCTGTGGGAGCGGGTTCTACCCGCGATAGCCTCACCGCGGAGCCCCTGACACACCCCGCCCCCCCTGTGGGAGCGGGTTCTACCCGCGATAGCCTCACCGCGGAGCCCCTGACACACCCCGCCCCCTTGTGGGAGCGGGTTCTACCCGCGATAGCCCCACCGCGGAGCACCTGACACACCCCCGTTCCCCTGTGGGAGCGGGCTCTGCCCGCGATAGCCTCACCGCGGAGCTGTTGATTCACCGCGGCGAAGGCCGACGCGGCTTACGCCGCTGCTACGATCGAATAAATCTGAGAGCAGCCTTGGCTGCTCTTTTGCTTCAAGCGAGAACCCGACATGACCGCCGCTACCCGAATCCTTGAACTGCGCGCCGAGCTGGACCAGCACAACTACCGCTACCACGTGCTCGACGAGCCCAGCATCCCCGACGCTGAATACGACCGACTGTTCCGCGAGCTCAAGGACCTCGAAGCCGCGAATCCGCACCTGGTCACCCCCGACTCCCCCACGCAACGCGTCGGTAACGCCGCGCTGACTGCCTTCAGTCAGGTGCGCCACGAGATCCCCATGCTCAGCCTGGGCAACGCCTTCGAAGAAACCGACCTGCGCGAATTCGACCGCCGCGTCACCGAAGGCCTCGACCTGCCGGTGGGCGACCTGTTCGGCAGCGGTGCAGCGGTGGAATACAGCTGCGAACCCAAGCTCGACGGCCTTGCCGTCAGCCTGCTCTACCAGGAGGGCGCCCTCGTGCGCGGCGCCACCCGTGGCGATGGCACCACCGGTGAAGACATCAGCGTCAACGTGCGGACCATCCGCAACGTTCCCCTCAAGCTGCACGGCAGCGGCTGGCCGGCCACCCTGGAAGTGCGCGGCGAGGTGTACATGTCCAAGGCAGGCTTCGAGCGTCTCAACGAAACCCAACTGGAAGTGGGTGGCAAAACCTTCGCCAACCCGCGCAACGCCGCCGCCGGCAGCCTGCGTCAACTGGACTCGAAAATTACCGCCAGCCGCCCGCTGGAATTCTGCTGCTACGGCATCGGCCAGGTAGCCCACGATATCGCCACCACCCACACTGGCAACCTCGAACAGCTCAAGCAATGGGGCATGCCCATCAGTCGCGAGTTGAAAGTGGCGAAGAACATCGAAGAGTGCCTGGATTATTACCGCGATATCGGCGCGCGCCGCACCCAGCTGCCCTACGAAATCGACGGCGTGGTGTTCAAGGTCAACAGCATCGGCGCACAGCGCGAGCTGGGTTTCCGCGCCCGCGAACCGCGCTGGGCCATCGCTCACAAATTCCCGGCCATGGAAGAGCTCACCGAGCTGCTGGACGTGGAATTCCAGGTCGGCCGCACCGGCGCGGTTACCCCGGTGGCACGCCTCAAACCTGTGAAAGTGGCGGGTGTCACCGTCGCCAACGCCACCTTGCACAACATGGACGAAGTCGCTCGCCTGGGTCTGATGATCGGCGACACCGTGATCATCCGCCGCGCCGGTGACGTTATCCCGCAGGTGATGCAGGTGGTCACCGAACGTCGGCCCGACAATGCCCGTGCCGTGGAGATCCCGCAAACCTGTCCGGTATGCGGCTCCCACGTCGAGCGCACCCAACTGATCAAGCGCAGCAAAGGCAAGCAGACGGTCAGCGAAGGCGCCGTCTACCGCTGTGTCGGCCGTCTGGCATGCGGCGCGCAGCTCAAGCAGGCGATCATCCACTTCGTTTCGCGACGGGCGATGGACATCGACGGGTTGGGCGAAAAAAGCATCGTGCAGTTGGTGGACGAAGGCCTCGTGTCGTCGCCTGCCGACCTCTATACCCTGGACTTCGACAGTGTGGTGCAGCTGGAAGGCTTCGCCGAGCTCTCCAGCAAGAACCTGCTCAAGGCCATCGACGACAGCAAGCGCCCGAGCCTGGCGCGCTTCATCTACGCGCTGGGCATCCCGGACGTGGGTGAGGAGACGGCCAAGGTGCTGGCTCGTTCGCTGGGGTCGTTGCAGCGGGTGAGCGAGGCATTGCCGCAGGTACTGACGTATCTGCCCGATGTCGGCCTGGAGGTGGCGTTCGAGATCCACAGCTTCTTCGAAGATCCGCACAATCAGAAAGTGATCAAGCAATTGCTGGAACGCGGTCTGGAGTTGCAAGAGGAGGGCGAAGTCCACGCCGAATACGCCGCCAGTACCACTCTGGCCGGGCTTATCGCCAAGCTCGACATCAGCTCGGTCGGGCCCACCGGCGCCGAGAAACTGGTAGCCAAGCTGGGCTCGTTGGAAAAGATCATCGAGGCCGATGGTATCGACCTGCGCCAGGCGCTAAATGCCAAGCAAGCGGACGCCGTGCGCGAGTATTTCCGCGATCCGCGCAATGCCGAAATGGCCAAGGCCGTGGAAGCTCAGCTGCAAGCGTTCGGCATGCACTGGGCCAGCACCAAAAAGGTCGTACAAGGCCTGCCTCTGACTGGCCAGACCTGGGTGCTGACCGGCTCCCTGGAACGCATGAGCCGCGATGTCGCCAAAGACAAGCTCGAAAGCCTGGGCGCCAAGGTCGCAGGCTCCGTGTCCGCCAAGACCCACTGCGTGGTCGCCGGCCCCGGCGCCGGCTCCAAGCTGGCCAAGGCCAACGAGCTAGGGGTCAAGGTGCTGGACGAAGACCAGTTCGTCGATTTCCTAGCAACCCACGACATCGAGCCATAACCCCCCCCCAACATCGCCGCCCTACACACACACGCAACCCCCTGTAGGAGCGGCGTACAGCCGCGAAAGCCCCCCTGCAGTCCCCCAGAAAAACCGCCCCAAAAAGCCACACAGCTCCCAAATGAAACCTTTTTCAATCGGCCATGCTCTAGTCATGGCAGGCCAACGGGAGATCGCCATGTATCGTTTCTTTGAACAACTGACTACAAGAATAACCGCCCCTTTCATCAAGCCCGAAAACCGTCACAGCAAAGTCTGGGAATGCAGCTGCGGGCAGTCGATCTTCTTTCGCAACAGCCAGTGCCTGGCGTGCCAGTCAGCCCTGGGCTACTGGCCGGAACGCAATGTGCTGTCGGCGCTGGATGCCGGCCCGGAAGTAGGCACCTGGCAGCTGCACAGCGACCCTGAAGCCGGTCTGTTTCGCCGCTGCGCCAACCTCGACACGCCAGCGGCGTGCAACTGGATGGTTCCGGCTGCCTCCGGTGTTGGTGCGTTGTGCATCGCCTGTAACCTGAACCGCACCATCCCTGACCTCACCGTCCCCGAGAACCCGGAAAACTGGCGCAAGGTGGAAACCGCCAAACGCCGCCTGGTGGCGCAGCTCATCAATCTCGGGCTACCTGTGGTGTCCAAGTTCGAAGACGAACAAACAGGCCTGGCCTTCGACTTCGTCGGTGTCGATCTGCAAGGCAATGCACCCACCACTGGCCATGCCAATGGCTTGGTCACGCTGGACATCAAGGAAGCCGACGATGCCCACCGCGAGAAGGTCCGGGTGCAGATGCGCGAACCCTATCGCACGCTGCTCGGCCATTTCCGCCACGAAGTGGGCCACTACTACTGGGATCGCCTGATCGCGAACACCCATTGGCAGGAAGATTGCCGGCGCCTGTTCGGCGACGAAACCCAAAGCTACGCCGACGCCCTCCAGCGCCACTACGATCAGGGCGCACCGCTGGACTGGCAACAGAGCCACGTCAGCGCCTATGCCACCATGCACCCGTGGGAGGACTGGGCAGAAACCTGGGCTCACTACCTGCACATGATGGACGCCGTGGACACCGCGCTGGGATTCGGCATGAGCGCCAAGGAAATGGACTTCGACTACACCCCGTTTCCGCTGGACACGCTTTACGACCCCGAGCACTCCAGCGGCCCGGCCTTCCTCTCGTTCGTCAACGCCTGGATCGAGCTGGCCGGCATGCTCAATGAACTGTCCCGCTCCATGGGTCAACCGGACTTCTACCCGTTCGTACTGCCTCCGGCCGTCATCGCCAAGCTGCACTTCATCCACGTGGTCGTTCAGGAAGCCGGCGGCCGCGCCGACGACGTATTGCAAGTATAAGTCCCCCCCACCTGTAGGAGCGGCGTCCCAGCCGCGAAAGCCGCCCCGCGGTGTCCCTGAAAAACCGCGGCGACCCCTTTCGCGGCTTCACGCCGCTCCTACAGGGGTGGCGTGATCAGGTACACCATCCGACGTTCAAACCCGATCCGCCCCCGATACGCCTCGCCGCTGTCCATCCAGCCCATCCCCGCATACAGCCTGATCGCCGCCTCGTTATCCGCATCCACCGACAACTCCAACCTGCGCACATCCGGCCAGGCCGCCATCGCCGCTGCCGGCAACCCCTCGAGACATGCCCGCCCCAAACCACGCCCCTGCATGCGCCGATCCACCTGCAAGGCATGCAACGTCGCCGCGCCGGCCTCGGCCCAGTGAGGCACGAACTCGCCATGCTTGAGCAACAGAAACGCCCGCGGCACATCATCCACTAGCAAGGCAAAACCCTGGATGTCGTCGTTGGAGCAGCCGAGCAAGGTATAGAGCGCCATCTCGATATCGCCGGAGAACGCTTTCTGGGCCGGATGGATTTCCAGCTGGGACAAGGCGTCGCGCTGGGTGGGCGTTAGATGGGGGTAGGGCGTGAGGGTCATCGTGATGGGCTTAGGCTCGGTAGGGGTGAGTACCGTAGCAATACTGGGCGGGGCTGTCATCGTGAGCCGTGCGGTGGTGTTGCGGCTATACGCGATCTGCTTTTAGCTCCCTCTCCCTCAGGGAGAGGGCTGGGGTGAGGGGACCATCCCCCACAAAAACCCAAGCCAACCCACACCCCACAACCCCCACCACCCAAGTCCCTGACACCCCTCAAATTTTTATCTTCACAACGGGTTGTAACTTCGCTCAAGATCGGTACAATGGCCCCCGCTCGCTACCTAGCGAGTGTCGTTATGGTGACCCTACCGGTCCCCCCGCAACGATTACCCGTGAACCTGGTCAGAGCCGGAAGGCAGCAGCCACAGCGGGAACATTGTGTGCCGGGGTGTGGCTGGTGGGGTTGCCACCTATCTAGCGTTCGCTAGCCAGAAGCAATACCTCTCTCGCACTATCTCCACACAGACTTCCTATACAAAGACTGTTTACAATTGCTCAATGCGCGACTTTCGATCCGGGCGCCCGCTCGAACGCCCGAACTGTGGCATTGCTGTCAGTACCAGAGGCCAGCCAGGTATCGATGCCCAGCCTGGGTCAATTCAAGCTTCGCTTCCACCGTCCCATCCGGCTTCTGCACTTTTTCGCGTGTGAGGAATCCTGCCAGTACCAATGCCCTTACCGTCCGCGTTTCCCTGAAGCGGTTGTAGGTCAGATCTCCCTGTTCGATATGGGTCAGCAGGCTCTGATGTTGTTTCTTGTAGTCGTTATCAATCATTGGGGTTTCCCTATTATTGTTCTGGGATTCAACCGCAGTGTAGGACAGAAATAGCTGTCCCGGTGCCGCTGACCTACGGTCTAGACAGGTTGGCCGCCCAACGGTGGTTACAAGGTTTATCAGCCCGAGTTTCAGGGCGCCGTTTCAAGGTCGTAGCGCTGCTGGATGCGATCGATCTCTCCCGACATTTTCATACGCAGCAGCACTCGCAGGATGCGCTGGACGGGCAGGGCAGGGTCGTTGCGCACGTAGCAGCCCAATTGCTGCACCTGCAGCAATGCCACCGGCTCGAGCCGCTCGGTGGCGGGCCTGTGCCGGTTGAACCAGGCCAGCGAGAGCTGGTTGGTCACGGCGTACCGGTAGCGGCCAATGGCGAGCTTTTCCAGCACCAGGCCCTGGCTGCGGGCGTCGTCGCGGATCAACCGACCGTCGCGAAAGCCCTGTTCCAACGTGTCGTAGGCATAGCCAAGCACGGTGCCGATGTACTCGCCTTGCAGATCGTCGGGGTTCACTGCCGCGCCGTCGGCGGCCCTGGCCACCAGGAAGTCTCGTTGCTCGATCAGTGGCAGGCTCCAGATATAGTCGCCGGACAGGTTCGGTTGCCAGGATTGGGCGGTGTAGCAGCGCACATCGACATCGCCACGCTCCATGGCCACCGCCATGCGCAACCGGGGTAGCACCTGATACTCGGCCGGGCTGCCCACCTGCGTCGCCAGGCTATGGAGCAGGTCGAACATGATCCCTCGATAGGGCACGCCTTCGTTGAGGTCTATCAGCGGCATGCTCCAGGCCTCGCCCACAGCGAAGCGAATCGGTGGTTCTTCGGCCAGGGCATTGCAGGCCAGCAACACCAGCGCGCTCAGGGCTAGACGCATAAGCCTCTCCAGTTGTTTTGCGATGGCGCTGTAATAGGTGAGGGCACTGGATGCAATTTTGCCCCTGCTCCGCTAGGATTAGCGGTCTTCCGCTTTCATGTCGCGACGGTTTTCAATGAGTTATCAGGTTCTTGCACGTAAATGGCGTCCGCGCTCGTTCCGCGAAATGGTTGGCCAGACCCATGTGCTCAAGGCTCTGATCAACGCGCTGGACAACCAGCGCCTGCACCATGCCTACCTTTTCACGGGTACCCGTGGTGTGGGCAAGACTACCATTGCCCGCATCATTGCCAAATGCGTGAATTGCGAGACCGGCATCACCTCCACGCCTTGCGGCGAGTGCTCGGTGTGCCGCGAAATCGACGAAGGCCGTTTCGTTGACCTGATCGAGATCGACGCCGCCAGCCGCACCAAGGTCGAGGACACCCGCGAACTGCTCGACAACGTTCAATATGCTCCAAGCCGCGGCCGCTTCAAGGTCTACCTGATCGACGAAGTGCACATGCTTTCCAGTCACTCGTTCAACGCCTTGCTCAAGACTTTGGAAGAGCCGCCGCCCTACGTCAAATTCATCCTCGCGACCACCGATCCGCAAAAGCTGCCGGCGACCATTCTTTCCCGGTGTCTGCAGTTCTCCCTGAAGAACATGACGCCCGAGCGCGTGGTCGAACACCTCAGCCATGTGCTGGGCGTGGAGAACGTGCCATTCGAAGATGACGCCCTGTGGTTGCTAGGTCGCGCCGCCGACGGTTCGATGCGCGATGCCATGAGCCTCACCGACCAGGCCATCGCTTTCGGTGAAGGCAAGGTGTTGGCCGCCGACGTGCGCGCCATGCTCGGTACGCTGGATCACGGCCAGGTCTATGGCGTGCTTCAGGCACTGCTCGAAGGCGATGCACGGGGCCTGCTCGAAGCCGTGCGGCATCTGGCCGAGCAGGGCCCGGACTGGAACGGCGTGCTGGCCGAGATGCTCAATGTGCTGCACCGCGTCGCGGTGGCCCAGGCGCTGCCCGAGGCCGTGGACAACGGGCAGGGTGATCGTGATCGCGTACTGGCAGTGGCTCAGGCGCTGCCGGCTGAAGATGTGCAGTTCTATTACCAGATGGGCCTGATCGGTCGTCGCGATCTGCCCCTGGCGCCGGACCTGCGCAGCGGCTTCGAAATGGTTTTGCTGCGCATGCTGGCGTTCCGCCCGGCGGGTACCAGCGAAGGACCCAGCCAACCGCTAAAGCCAGTGGGGATCAGCCAAGCCACAGTTGATTCCGCCAACTCAGTGGCCGTAGCAGCGGATTCATCCGCGTCCAGCCCCACCGCGGTACCCAAGCCAGAGCCTACCCTGGCGCCGGACGCCGTACCCCAACCCACCGCGGACCCTGTAGGCGCAGCGTACGGGCGCGAAGAATCCCCCTCGGAACCCCAGGCCACCCCCGCGGCCGATGACGCGGCCCTGGCATCAACGCCTGCGGAAGAGGTCATCGACCTTCCCTGGAACGACCCCGCGCCTGCCGCGCCCATCGCCCCAGAGCCCATCCTGGACACCGTGGCCGAGCAACCCGCGCTAACGCCGATGCCCGCGCCGACCCCGGCCAGTGCTGTCCCCGACGCGCCGGAAACCGAAACCGCCGCCTTCGCCCAGGACGCCGAGCCTGTCGAATACGCCCCGGCTGGCATGGATCGCGACGACGAGCCGCCGCTGGACGAGGACTACTACGCTCCGGAAATGGACGGTGCCGCCTACAGCTACCTCGACGAGCTGGCCAGCGAGACAGTCCACGACACCCCGGTGGAGCCTGAACCCGAAGTGCTTCCGGCGTCCCAACCCGCCACCGGCCTGGCGCTCGAATGGCTTGAGCTGTTTCCAAAACTGCCTATTTCCGGCATGACCGGCAGCATCGCCGCCAACTGCACGCTGATCGCCGTGGACGGTGACGCCTGGCTGCTGCACCTGGACCCGGCCCACAGTGCCTTGTTCAACGCCACCCAACAGCGGCGCTTGAACGATGCCCTGAACCAATACCACAACCGCACCCTCACGCTGACCATCGAGCTGGTGCGGCCCGAACAGGAAACCCCGGCCCAGGCGGCTGCGCGCAAGCGGGCCAATCGGCAGAAAGACGCCGAGGCGTCGATCCAGGGCGACCCGTTCATCCAACAAATGCTGCAACAGTTCGGCGCAACCATTCGTAACGATACTATTGAACCTGTCGAAGCCGTGGCGAGCCCAACTCAGTAAGCTGAATACCCGACACCGCGCAATCGCCCCGGCGCCGCGCGGTCACAACCCATCGACCCTTGAGGTGAACCCCATGATGAAAGGTGGCATGGCCGGCCTGATGAAGCAGGCGCAGCAGATGCAGGAAAAAATGGCCCAGATGCAGGAAGAACTGGCCAAAGCCGAAGTGACCGGCCAGTCCGGTGCTGGCCTGGTCAGCGTGGTGATGACCGGTCGCCACGACGTCAAGCGCGTCTCCTTGGACGACAGCCTGATGCAGGAAGACAAAGACGTGCTGGAAGACCTGATCGCCGCCGCGGTCAACGACGCCGTACGCAAGATCGAAGCGAACAGCCAGGACAAGATGTCCGGCATGACCTCCGGCATGCAACTGCCGCCCGGGTTCAAGATGCCGTTCTAAGGTGTCCAGGTTGGAAATGAAAATGCCAGGCGTTTGCCTGGCATTTTTTTTGGGTGGTATCGGGTTGTGGTGGTTATTTGCGGTGAATGGTCCCCTCACCCCAACCCTCTCCCTCAGGGAGAGGGGGCAAAAGGCAGTACGCGGTGTTGCGACTAGCGGTGATCGGCTCCCTCTCCCCTAGGGAGAGGGCTGGGGTGAGGGGACCATCCCCCACAACAGCACCCCAACTGAACGCCCATCCCCGAGCCGCTGTCTTCCCCCTATAGCATTCCACAAGGAGCCCGCCGCAATGTCCCAAGAAATGACCCTCAACCAGCGCTTCGTTCTCGCCTCCCGCCCCAAGGGCGCGCCCACGCCCGAGAACTTCCGCCTGGAACGCGAGGCCCTGCCTGATCTTGAAGACGGCCAAATCCTGCTGCGCACCCTCTACCTGTCCCTGGACCCCTACATGCGCGGCCGCATGAGCGACGCGCCGTCCTACGCCGCCCCAGTCGAAATCGGCGAAGTCATGACCGGCGGCGCCGTCAGCGTCGTAGAAACATCCAAGAACCCCAAATTCCGTGAAGGCGACTTGGTGGTCGGCAGCACTGGCTGGCAGACCCACAGCATCAGCGATGGCAGCGATGTCATGCCACTGCCGGCCGGTATCCCCAGCCCATCCATGGCAGTAGGCGTGCTGGGCATGCCCGGCATGACCGCGTTCATGGGCCTGACTCACATCGGGCAGCCCAAGGAAGGTGAAACCCTGGTAGTGGCCGCCGCATCCGGCGCCGTCGGCTCGGTGGTGGGGCAGATCGGCAAGATCAAAGGGCTGAAAGTGGTGGGCATTGCGGGTGGGCCGGATAAATGCCGTTACGTGGTGGAAGAGCTGGGCTTCGACGCCTGCGTCGACCACAAAAGCGAGACCTTTGCCGAAGACCTCGCCCAGGCCTGCGACAAAGGCATCGATGTCTACTTCGAAAACGTTGGCGGCAAGGTGTTTGACGCGGTCATGCCGTTGCTCAACGCCAAGGCGCGGATCCCGGTGTGTGGTCTGATTGCTGCCTACAACCAGACCGAGCTGCCGGAAGGCCCTGACCGTTTCGGCTTGCTGCCGCGCATGCTGCTGACCAAACGCGTACGCATGCAGGGCTTCATCGTGTTCGATGATTTCGGCGACCGCCATTCGGAATTCTTCTCGGCCATGGTGCCGTGGGTGCGTGATGGCAAGATCAAGTTCCGCGAGGACGTGGTCGAAGGCCTGGAGCAGGCACCCGAAGCGTTTATCGGCCTGTTGCAAGGCCATAACTTCGGCAAGTTGGTGGTCAAGGTGTCCGAGGCATAAGGATTTGACCTCACCGGGAGGCGCGGGTATAAACCGCGTCTCGTTGTCTTCGCAGGCCGTATTACCATGAGCTTCAGCCCCCTGATTCGCCAACTGATCGACTCGCTGCGCACCTTGCCAGGCGTCGGTCAGAAATCTGCCCAGCGCATGGCTCTGCAGCTGCTCGAGCGTGACCGCAGCGGCGGCAGCCGTCTGGCCCAGGCGCTGAGCCAGGCCATGGAAGGTGTCGGCCATTGCCGTCAGTGCCGTACCCTCACCGAAGAAGAGCTGTGCCCGCAATGCGCCGACCCCCGGCGCGACGACACGCTGCTGTGCGTGGTGGAAGGGCCGATGGATGTATATGCCGTCGAGCAGACCGGCTACCGTGGGCGCTACTTCGTGCTCAAGGGGCACCTGTCGCCGCTGGATGGGCTGGGCCCTGAAGCGATTGGCATTCCGCAGTTGATGGCGCGGATAGAAGAGCAGGGCAGCTTCACCGAAGTGATCCTGGCCACCAACCCCACGGTCGAAGGGGAAGCCACCGCCCACTACATCGCTCAGCTACTGGCGAAGAAAGGCCTCATCGCCTCGCGCATCGCCCATGGCGTGCCGTTGGGTGGAGAGCTGGAGTTGGTGGATGGCGGAACGCTGGCCCACTCGTTTGCGGGGCGTAAGCCGATCTCGCTGTGATTTTCAGCGACTGCGCTGGCCTCATCGCGGGCAGAGCCCGCTCCCACAGGGATCCTCGCCGCAGCACAGTCCTATAGTGGGAGAGGGTTCTTCGCCACAGCATAGTCCCCCTTTGGGAGCGGGCTCTTCGCCACAGCACGGTCCCCCCTGTGGGAGCAGGCTCTTTGCCACAGCACAATCCCCTGTGGGAGCGGGCTCTGCCCGCGATGAGGCCCTCACATCCACCACAAAAGCCAATCCCACCCCGCAGCCTCACCTAAACGAATAATACTTGTGCCCCACATAACTGGTAAAAACCGGCACCGCTACACCAATCCCATGGGCAATCTCCCGCACGAACACCTCTACACCCATCTTCGGCAAGAAATACTCCGCTAAAAACAGACTGATCACATACGTCTGCACCACCGCCACCACATTCACCAACGAAAACATCACCATCGAGCGCCCGGTCGACTGCGTGGAATGGCGAAACACAAACATCCGCGCCAATGCATACGCCGTACACATCCCGGTCAGATACGCCAGAATGATCGCATTCGGAAAGGACATCCAAAGGTTATAGACATACCGCGAGCACACGTTCACCAGCGCCGCAGTTCCGCCCGTCAAAATGAAAACCAGAAACTCCCGCGAAGCAAACAAGGTCATCATCGCGCCGCATCCTTCGCCATCTGCCTGCCAAAGTCGATACTCTCGGAGATGCCCCGGTCTTCCGGGTAGTAATACGAGGTATCGGCCACCCACAACCCCTCGATGATATTCACCGGCGGCAGACTGTCCATATACGACGGCTGACAGATCGGCTGCGCGTAGTAATACCGGCTCGCCATCGCATCGATGAAATCACTCTCTTGCAACGATGGATTGATCTTCCGGAAATAGCGCTTCACCTTATCGATGAACACCTGGTTATCGTCCCTGTACTTCGGATCATCCTGAGGAATGTAAAACGGCACGTACACAATGTGGTCCTTCAACGGATGCAGATTGCTGTATTCCACAATCCCCGGAATATCCATTTCCGGATCATTGGTGTTGAGCCAGAAATTGCGGGTCAACGCCTTGCGCAGCTTGACGATCACGCACACTACGGCGATGTTGTTCTTGGCCTTGAACTGTTCCAGCGCCTTGGCCGGCAATCCAGGAATCACCTTGGGAATGTAGGGAATCGGAATAGTGCTGATCACCCGGTCAAACGTCAGTCGCTCACCCTCGACCAACAACCCTGCCGCCTTGCCATCCTCGATCAGCACTTCCTGCACCGGCGTGCGCAGGTGGATCTGCCCACCATTTTTCAGAATGTCCGCGTGCATGGCCTGCAACAGCGTTTCCGAACCGCCTTCCAGATAGCCGAGCTTTTCGTTGAACAGGTCGTAGCGGGAGCGCCCGATACGGCGGATTCGACTCCAGATCCACGCCGCCGACAAGTTGCCGGTGAAGTGATGAAACTTGTACTCGAACAGGCGCCGCCACAGCACCTCATAGGCTTCATCGCCGACCCAGCGTTTGATCCAGCCGGTTGCCTCGACATCGTCCAATGGCTTCCAGTCATCGCGCTTGGTCGAGAGGAACGCGTGAGCGCCGTATCGCACCTTCGCCGTCAGGCTCAGCCCCTTGAACTTCAACAACGCGACCGGATTGCCCCAGTCCTGCACCTGGTTCAAATACCAATAGCCCATGCGCGTTTTCACCCAGCGCATCTTTGCGCCGATGCCGAGTTCATCCAGCACTTTCAGGAACGCATGGTCCGAAATGCAATGAAAGTGGTAATAGCGCTCAATCTTCTGTCCGGAAAAATCAAACGATGCAGTCATGCCGCCGATGCGGTCGTCCGCCTCGTAGATCACCGGGCAATGCCCATCGCGAGCCAGTTGATAAGCCACAGCCAAACCCATCGGCCCTGCGCCAAGTACCGCAATACGCTTGCCCATGTTAGAACTCCATGACGACTTTGCTGTACGTCGGATCGTTGAACGTCTCATGGATGGCCGCATCGAAGGGCGTCGGCGTGACATTGAAAATCGCCGGCCAATCGATGATCTCGAATTCATCCGGCGCAATCAGCGCCTTGAGCTGGGAAGGGGTGAAAGGGGGATTCTTGTCAAACACGGCCCAGGTCTTGAGCAACGTATAGAACAGGCTGTAGGGGATCTTCACGATCAGCGCATTGGCCCCCACGCTTTTCTTGATCTGGCGGATGATGTCGATGTAGTTGATCTTCTCCAGCCCCGTCACGTTGAACACCTTGCCGGCGATCCCGGTTTCCAGGCAACTGACGATAATGCTGCAGAAGTCCCCCACATACAGTGGCTGACGCATATAACGGCCATGCCCCGGCACGGGAAACACCGGCACTTTCTGCATGAACCGCGACAGCCAGCCCAGATGCTTGCGATCGAACCAGCCGAACATCAGGGTAGGGCGCAACACCACGCAGTTGATGCCGCTGGCCAGTACGATCTGTTCCTGAGTGGTTTTGGTCTGCGTATAGAAATCATCAGCCACCGACTCAACCACCGATGAACTGATATGCACGGTATAGGGGATGGCGTACTGCTTGATACAAGCCAGAATATGTTCGGTAGCGGTGATGTTGTTGCGCACGAACGGCTCGATCGATGGATCGCCAATCTGCGCCTGTAACATCACTACCGCGTCGGCACCGTCGAACAACACTTGCCAGGCCCCCGGCTCGGCTAGGTCTGCGTATTCGATAGTGAGTTCAGGGTGCATGCGCTTGAGCGCGGCGAGGTTGTTGCGATGCTTGTCCAGCACCACCAGATTGGTATAGCCGCGACGCTTGAGGTGGGCCACCAGATTCTGCCCCACCAGCCCCGCCCCGCCAGGAATGAGAATTTTGCTCGATTTATCCATGACTCCACCACTCCATAGCTGAATTCAGTTCACCAAGCCCTGTAGGAGCGGCGTACA
>NZ_DFUE01000048.1:23427-59946 GCF_002379585.1 Pseudomonas sp. UBA4194 | reverse complement strand
AGGAGCGGCGTACAGCCGCGAAGAGGCCCCTACTGCTGGCACAAAACCCCCGGCGCCTGCGACTACGCCTTCGCGGCTCAACGCCGCTCCTACAATGAATGCGCCAGTCCACCGCCGATCACACCCCCCCTGTAGGAGCGGCGTAAAGCCGCGAAGAGGCCGCTACTGCTGGCACAAAATCCCCGGCGCCTGTAACTACGCCTTCGCGGCTCAACGCCGCTCCTACAATGAATTGCGCCAGTCCACTCCAGGCGTACAGCCGCAAAGAGGCCACCCAAAACCCCACCCCAACCCCAAAAAACACCCACGCACAAAGCTACCGCCCAGCATCCGGAAAAGACGCCAAGGGCAATACTAAAAAAGGGAAGGGGGTTGAATAACTGCAATATCGAACACATCGCCCCCCGCATCAAGCCCCAGCGCGATATTTCTCGATATATTTTTCCGCTTGCCATACCCAGCAAAACTGTACAGGCGAAACTCGTCCCCAACTGCACCTGTAACAACTGCCAAACTACCCCTAGGCTCTACGTTCGAATTCCAGACCAGGAGGCAGCATGCAATCCCTAGCGTTCAAGCAGGTCGACGTCTTCACCGAACAGCGCTACAAAGGCAACCCGGTGGCCGTGATCCTGCAAGCCGGCGACCTGACCACCGAACAGATGCAACAGATCGCCAACTGGACCAACCTCTCGGAAACCACCTTCGTGCTGCCCGCCACGCAGCCTGGCGCGGACTACCGGGTACGCATCTTCACCCCCAGCAACGAATTGCCCTTCGCCGGGCATCCCACCATCGGCACCGCTCACGCCCTGCTCGAAGCCGGCCTTATCCAGGCGAATAACGGCCAGTTGGTCCAAGAGTGCGCCGCCGGCCTGATCAACCTGCAAGTCACCCGCCAAGCCAACGGCGCCCAGTGGATCGCCTTCGAACTGCCCCAGCCTGGCATCACTCCGGTGACCGATGCCGAGCTGGACGAACTGCAAGCCATCCTCGGCGCCCCCGTGCTGCGCGAACACACCCCTTGCGTCATCGACGTCGGCCCACGCTGGTTGATCGCACAGATGCGCGATGCGCAGACCGTGCTCTCCGTCATGCCCGACTTCTCACGCATGTCCGCCCACGACCACCGCGCCCGCACCACCGGCATCGTTATCTTTGGTGCCTACCCAGCCGGCAATGCCGAGCACATCGAAGTGCGTGCCTTCGCGCCCACCTGCGGCCCCGCCGAAGACCCCGTCTGTGGCAGTGGCAACGGCGCCGTCGCCGCCTTCATCCGCGCCACTGGCCAAACCGCTACCCTGGGCCACGAACTGCTCGTCTCCCAAGGCGCCGCCCTGGGCCGCGCCGGTAAACTGCGCCTGAGCATCAGCGACAACGCCATCAAAGTCGCCGGCGCCGCCGTCACCTGCCTCGACGGCCACCTCACCCCCTAAGGCCCGCGCAGAACTTGGCCGGTCCGCCGTGGTCACAGCGCAACGACACGCGGCAGCCGGCCGATAGGGGAGAGCGACTTGAAACGCAACTGGAAATACATCCAACACTACCTGCAACTGGTCGAAACCGCCGACCACGCCGGCATCCCTCAAGGCCAGGCCCTACAAGAAGTGCTCAAGGAGGACATCCGGATTCCAGGCAGCGTCGACGAGGCGGTTTATGCGCTGGATCTGCTGATCGAAGAAGGCTTGATTCGCGCCGAAGCGCTGGCGGAAGGGAAGGGGCAGGTGCTGACGTCATTGAGCTGGGCAGGTCACGATCTCCTGGATCGCTTGCGAGGCTGATTGAACAGTCGCGGTTCTTCGCCCCTAGCCCCGCTTCCTCATGGCGATACGGCGATCCGGGAGGGCTGGGGAGAGGGTGCCATCCACCACAAATCCCCAAGCCCCACCCGAAAATCCCAATCCAGCCAACCCTAAACTTCCCCGCAACCCTGCCGTTACCCTGTCAACGCCCTCCAAAACCCGGGCGACCACCCGCAACTGACAGGGCACCCCCGATGGACAATATCTACTTACTGGTTGAACACGGACGCGATCAAGGCGAGGTCTACGTCCTCGGCTGGTTCGAAGACGAAAAACGCGCCCGCCAGGCTGCCGAAGCCATGGAGTGGGAAGCGTACCGCACCGAACTCAAAAGCAAGACCAGCTGGACCGGCGAAACCCCCGTAGCCCCAGACAAAGCCAGCCACCGCCGCTTCTGGGTCAAAGGCGTCACCAAGTTCCTGAACACCACCGTCCCCGCCACCGTATCCGTACACTGATCCAAAGCCAGATCGGCCCCCTCTCCCTCAGGGAGAGGGCTGGGGTGAGGGGACCATCCCCCGCCAACTTAACCATCCCCCACAAATCTACCCACCCACTACCTCAATACTCCCATCCATATGCTGCCGATAAATCGTATACGGCAGCACCAGCGTATCCAGCACCCCCGACAGCCCCATATCGATCACCAACCACCATGGGTCGTTGCCGCCGCCATAACCATTCCGGCCAGGTTTGGGTCCTTCCCCATGCAACACACAGAAATCGAACATCACCCCGCTATAAACCCGCGGCACTGCCCCGCAAAACGAACGCACTTCCTTCAAATAGTCACTGGTAACCACATCGTCCCGCGCCACGGTATTGATGGTTCCACATCCCGCCAGCAACCCTAACAACGCCACCAGAACCAGACCTTTCATAAGAACCTTCCTTGTCAAATTTGCCGCGCACCATACAACATCCCTGACACGCCGCACCAGCCAGCCCCTATGCCCCTGGCAAACCCAGAAACGTCCTACACCCCAAACCCCCATTCTCAAATACGAACCATTCCCACCGCATGCCCTAATACCCCCTCACCACTCACCCAGCGGAAGGGACCTCCAATGACATACCCCGACATCATCCATCACGGCGCCGCCGACGCTGTCACTGGCTCCTGCCATCAACTCGAAATGACCCCCACCGCCAGCCTGCTCATAGACTGCGGCCTATTTCAGGGCGCCGATGAAAAAGGCGAACCCACTATCGAATTCGCCCTGGACACCCTTCGCGCACTGGTGATCACCCACGTCCACATCGACCACGTCGGCCGACTGCCCTACCTGCTCGCCGCGGGCTTCAAAGGTCCCATTCTCTGCAGCCAACCCTCGGCTGAGCTCCTGCCTCTGGTCCTGGAGGATGCCTTTCGCCTGACCTTCACCCGCGACCGCAAAACCGTCGATCGCTACATCAACCTCGTTCAGCAACACATCGTCGCCGTGCCCTACAACCAATGGCACACCCTGATCGACGACGCTTCACTCAAATGCCGAGTCCGCCTGCAACGCGCCGGACACATCCTCGGCTCCGCCTACGTAGAATGCGACCTCGATTACCCAGCCACCGGCGTCAACAAGCGCATCGTCTTCTCCGGCGACCTCGGCGCGCCCCACACCCCTCTCTTGCGTCCGCCCCAATCCCCCGAGCGCGCCGACATCCTGGTACTGGAAAGCACCTACGGCGACCGCCTCCACGAAGATCGCAGCACCCGTAAAAGCCGGCTTGAAGCCGTCATCGACCGGGCTCTGCAAGACCACGGCACCGTCCTAATTCCCGCCTTCAGCATCGGCCGCACTCAAGAGTTGTTGTTCGAAATCGAAGACATCCTGCACCGCAAGGCCTTGCTCCACGCACCCGCCATACGGGCCCCGGAAAGCAGCCAATGCGAGTACGACGTCAACGAAGAACAGTGGATCTGCGACCTGCCACCGCCACCACCCATGCAATGGCCAGAACTCCCGGTGATTCTGGACTCACCACTGGCCAGCCGCTTCACCCAGGCGTACCGCCGGATGAAGCCTTTCTGGAACGATGAAGCCCAAGGTCGCCTGCGGGCGGGGCGTAAACCGCTCGCATTCCGTCAATTGATCACCATCGACAGCCACGCCGACCACGAACGCGTCGTCAACTATCTGGCCAGCACAGGCCGTCCCGCCATCGTGATCGCCGGCAACGGGATGTGCAGCAGCGGGCGAATCGTCAACTACCTGAAGAAGATGCTTGGCGATAAACGCCATAACGTCGTGTTCATTGGCTACCAGGCCAAAGGCACACCGGGAGCCGTGATCCAGGCGTGTGAAGGTGCAAGCGAGTTTGTGGCGATCGATCTGGATGGCGACATGTACAGCGTGCGGGCAGGGATTGCGACGCTGGGTGGATATTCCGGGCATGCGGATCAGCAGGGGTTGGTGGATTTCGTGAAGGGGATGGGGGAGTGGCCGGGGGAAGTGCGGTTGGTGCATGGGGAGGAGAGGGCGAAGCGGGTGCTTAGGGAGAAGTTGAATCAGGCGTCTACCGACGTGTTACGAGAGGCCCCTATGGCGTCGGACGCCTGAAGTACTCCACCCAATGATCTGAAGGGCTTTTGAGGCAGCTCCCCAACCGGTTCAAATACGAGCTTGTTCAAGCCGTCGCGGACACCGATCAGAGACTTATCTTCGTTAGCGCCTGCGCGGATATTCTCTGATATTCTACTGCCCTGTTCCTCAAGTCAGCCGTTAGAACTGCCGCAGGGAAAGGTGGTTGTAGATGTCGTCTGCGGCGCTGGGAGCCGCATGAATTCGATACACAGCGACAGTAATCGTGACTGTTCAGATTGATTTCATATTGCCGATTCCCGTTGGCAACTTTAAGGATCCATACAAAGCATGAACCTGATTCCCGTAATTCTTTCCGGTGGTGTGGGTAGTCGTTTGTGGCCCGTTTCCCGCGAGGCCCATCCGAAGCCTTTCATGACGCTACCAGATGGTCAGAATCTGATTCAGAAAACCTTTCTACGCGCTTCCAAGCTGGAAGGCGTGGCCGAAGTTCTGACCGTCACCAACCGTGAACTGCTGTTCAAGACCGAAGATGAGTACCGTGTCGTCAATAAAGCCGGCCACGCCCAGGGCTTCATTCTAGAACCCTTTGGCCGCAACACCGCCGCCGCCGTTGCCACCGCTGCTCTGCAACTGAACGACACCCACGGCCCCGACGCGCACATGCTGGTACTGGCCGCCGACCATCTGATCCAGAATGAAGCGGCATTTGCCACTGCCGTAGCCAAGGCAGTGATGCTGTCGGCCCAAGGCTGGTTGGTGACCTTCGGCATCAAGCCGCAGTACCCGGAAACTGGCTTCGGTTACATCGAAGCGGGCAGCAGCACCGGCCACGAAGGCACCCTCAAGGTTGCGCGTTTCGTTGAAAAGCCAGACCTGCAAACGGCCCAAGGCTATGTTGCCGCCGGTAACTACTTCTGGAACTCGGGCATGTTCTGCTTCCAGGTAGGCACGGTACTGGAGGAGCTGAAGAAGCATGCTCCCGACGTACTGGAAGCCGCCGCTGCGGCCAAGGAAGCTTCGCGCTTCACCCATGCCACTGGCTATCGCTGCCTGTCGCTGGACCCGGAAGCCTTCGCCAAAGTGCCAGACATCTCCGTCGACTACGCCTTGATGGAGCGCTCGGAGAAAGTGGCCACCGTACCGTGCGACATCGGCTGGAGTGACATCGGCTCCTGGAATGCCGTCAGCGAGCTGACCACCCCGGATAACGATGGCAACCGTTTCGAAGGCGAAGTGCTGTCCCACAACGCTCGCAACAACTTCGTTCACAGCGAAGACCGCCTGACCGCTTTGGTCGGCGTCGAAGACCTGCTGGTTATCGACACCCCCGACGCGCTGATGATCACCCACAAGGATCACTGCCAGGACGTCAAACACATCGTCGGGCAGCTCAAGGCCAATGGTCACCATTTGCACAAGCTGCATCGCACGGTCAATCGTCCGTGGGGTACCTACACCACTCTGGAAGAGGGCGAGCGCTTCAAGATCAAGCGTATCGTGGTCAAGCCAAAAGCTTCTCTGTCCCTGCAAATGCACCATCACCGCAGTGAGCACTGGATTGTGGTGAGCGGCATGGCCGTCGTGGTTAACGATGAGCAGGAATTGATGCTCGACACCAACGAATCGACATTTATTCGTGCTGGGCACAGGCACCGATTGCAGAATCCCGGTGTCATAGACCTCGTGTTGATCGAGGTGCAAAGCGGCGACTATCTGGGAGAGGACGATATCGTCCGCTTCGAAGACGTCTACGGCCGCGTTGACAAGCAATAACCGACATCTCCCGCCATCGGCCTCCTTGCGTGCAGCAGTGCATGCACGGGGGCCGAACAGCGCTGGCCGTCCGCCAGCGACCGTCCAATCAACCGGCGTTGCAATGACTGCAGCATCGGCCATATAGAGCGAGCGATTGCCATGTATTCCCCCATCCAGACCCGTTGCTTCAAAGCCTACGACATCCGCGGCCAGGTCCCTGCCGATCTAAACGACGACATCGCCTACCGCATTGGCCGCGCTCTGGTATCCGAACTGCACGGCAAAGCCTATGTAGTAGGGCGCGACATGCGCCTGGAAAGCCCCGGCCTCGCCGCCGCCCTGATTAAAGGTCTGACCGAAGCCGGCGCCGACGTGCTGGACCTGGGGCTGTGTGGCACCGAAGAAGTCTACTTCGCCACCAGTCACTTGAAAGCCGACGGCGGCATCATGATCACCGCCAGCCACAACCCCAAGGGGTACAACGGCATGAAGCTGGTGCGCGAGCACTCCAAGCCGATCAGTGGCGACACGGGGCTGGAAGCCATTCGCGCTCGCGTCGAAGCCGGTGATTTCGCCGAAAAAGCCGCTACGCCAGGGCACGTTCGCGAAGCGTTCGACAAGGCCGCCTACATCGATCACTTGCTTACCTACATCGACGTCGGTTCGTTGAAACCCCTCAAGGTTCTGGCCGATCCTGGCAACGGTGCCGTCGGTCCTACCATCGAACTGCTGAAGGCCAAGCTGCCTCTGGAACTGATCGTTATCAACGGCGAGCCTGATGGCAACTTTCCGAACGGTGTTCCAAACCCGCTGTTGCCGGAAAACCGTGAACTGACCCGCAGTGCCTTGCTGGAACATGGCGCTGACATGGGTATTGCCTGGGATGGCGACTTTGATCGCTGCTTCTTCTTCGACAACAAGGGTCGCTTCATCGAGGGTTACTACCTGGTCGGCCTGCTGGCCGAGATGCTGCTGAAAAAGCACCCAGGCAGCAAGATCATCCACGACCCGCGCCTGACCTGGAACACCATCGAGCAAGTCGAAGCGGCGGGTGGTGTGGCCATCCAAAGCAAGACCGGCCACGCGTTCATCAAGGAGCGCATGCGTTCGGAAGATGCGGTGTACGGCGGCGAAATGAGTGCGCACCATTATTTCCGTGACTTCGCCTACTGCGACAGCGGCAATATTCCGTGGCTGTTGGTCGCCGAACTCATGAGCGTTACCGGCAAGACTCTGGCTCAGTTGGTCGACGAGCGCATCGAAGCGTTCCCTTGTAGTGGCGAAATCAACTACAAGGTTGACGACGTGAAGGGCTCCATCGAGAAGATCCTGGCGTTCTACACGGCGCAGAATCCGAGCGTCGATCGTACCGATGGCATCAGCGTGGAATTCGCCGATTGGCGTTTCAGCTTGCGGGGTTCGAATACCGAGCCTTTGCTGCGCTTGAACGTGGAAAGCCGAGGCAGTGAAGAATTGGTAGCTCAGCGCGTCGCTGAGATTGAGCGTTTGATCCAGGGGTAATTATGTTTGGTATGTTGAGAGGGCTTTGGGAGTACCGAAGCTTTGTGATCAGCTCGATTAAAAACGAGTTCATTGCACGTTTTGCCCGAAGCCGCTTGGGGGGGCTCTGGATGATTATTCATCCCCTGGCGCAAGTCGCTATCTATGCTCTCATACTGTCCAATGTCCTGGCAGCCAAGCTGCCAGGCATAGATAACAAGTATGCTTACGCCCTGTATCTGATGGCAGGTATGTTGGCGTGGAACCTGTTTTCAGAAATTGTTTCCCGCTGCCTGACAATTTTCATCGAGAACGGCAATCTTATGAAAAAGATGCGGTTCCCAAGAATTGCTCTCCCGGTAATCGTGGTGGGGTCGTGCCTGCTCAACAACTTGCTCTTGTTTGTGGCCGTGCTAGCGGTGTTCGCGATCCTGGGGCACTCTCCAACGTTGCAGATGATCTGGCTGATTCCCATGACATTCGCGGTGGTAGCGTTGGGCGTAGGCCTAGGGTTGGTGCTGGGAGTGCTCAACGTGTTTCTTCGGGATATTGGTCAGGTAGTACCCATCGTGCTGCAAATACTATTTTGGTTCACGCCAATTGTGTATTCGGTGAACATAATCCCTGAGGGGCTGCGCTCTGCGTTGATTTACAACCCTATGTATCCTTTGGTCACGTCTTACCAAAATATTCTCGTATACGGCAACTCACCTGATACGCATCACATTGTCTCTGCTTTCTGTCTCGCGTTTGGCCTGATGCTACTTGGATTGTTCCTATTTCGCCGTGCGGCTCCTGAAATGGTGGATGCTCTATGAGTCTGCTGAGTGTTAAAGATCTTGGTAAGGCATACCGAACCTATCGCTCTGAATGGCAGAGAATAGCCAGGTGGTTTTTCTTGCCTGTCCCGCCTACCGAAGAGCATTGGGTACTCAAACATATTAGCTTTGACATCCAACCGGGTGAGGCAATTGGTATCGTAGGGCAGAACGGGGCTGGGAAGTCTACGCTACTAAAAATGATTACCGGGACCCTGCAACCTTCCGCTGGCGCTATCCAGGTCAATGGACGGATCGCCGCAATTTTGGAACTAGGCATGGGTTTCAATCCTGAGTTATCCGGTCGGCAGAACGTTTATCATGCTGCAGGTCTGATGGGCTTTACTACCGAACAGATGGATTCCGTGATTGCTGAGATTGAAGCATTCGCGGAGATCGGTGAGTACTTTGATGAGTCCGTTCGGACCTATTCCAGTGGGATGCAAATGCGAGTCGCGTTTGCTGTGGCCACAGCCTTTCGCCCTGAAATTCTCATCGTTGATGAAGCGTTGTCAGTTGGCGATAGCTATTTTCAGCATAAAAGCTTTGACCGAATTAGAGAATTCCAACAGCAGGGTACGACTTTGCTAATTGTTTCTCACGACCGGGGAGCAATTCAGGGGCTGTGCAATCGGGCAATACTTCTCGAATCAGGAACGGTTATCAAAGACGGCCCGCCAGAAGAAGTCATGGACTTCTACAACGCGATCATCGCGGAAAAGGAAAATGCCACGGTCAAGGTAGTCACCTTGGAGAATGGTACTGTCCAGACGCGGTCGGGCTCGGCGGAGGCCACGATTCGATCTGTCAGTATCCATGACGAAACTGGCGGGCCGATAGAGTACATCCCAGTCGGTCAGCCGGTGGGCATCCGCATACTGGTGGATGTCAACAAGCCCATTCCCGAGCTGGTGGTGGGCTACATGATCAAAGATCGATTGGGCCAAGAGGTTTACGGCACCAATACACATCATTTGGGTTGCAAACTGGCTGAGCAGCAGCCGGGTGACACGATGGAGTACCGATTCGCTTTCGCCGCTAATCTCGGAATAGGTTCATATTCTGTAGCGGTGGCCTTGCATACTACTGATAGTCATATGGCGCACAATTATGAGTGGCGGGATCATGCATTAGTCTTCAATATTGTGAACGTCAATAAGCCTGAGTTTGTAGGGGTTTCATGGTTGCCCCCCACGGTGGAGTGCATTAGATGAGTGCGACTTTCTACCGTGCATTTGAAGATCGCCATCGTGGTACCCGCGAGCTTATAAGCCAGCGTCAGCAGGTTTATCTACCCTTCATCCAACCGCTTCTCGAGCTCGCAGATGAGTGTGCCGCAGTAGACCTGGGCTGTGGCCGCGGTGAATGGCTCGAAATTCTGATCACTTGCGGATTTAATGCTCAAGGAATCGATCTTGATTCGGGGATGTTGGAAGCCTGCAAAGAAAGGGGGCTGCCGGCATGGGAGAGTGACGCTCTGGCTTTTCTAGCGACACTGGAGGATGACAGTCAATCAGTGGTTAGCGGCTTTCACATTGCTGAACACGTTCCGTTTCCAGATCTGCAGACGATGGTGGCAGAGGCTCTCAGGGTTCTCAAGCCTGGTGGTATATTGATACTGGAGACACCTAATGCAGAGAATTTGGTGGTGGGGACAAATAGCTTCTATCTGGATCCCACCCATGAGCGCCCTATACCGCATCTGCTATTAAGTTTTCTCACCGAGCATACAGGGTTTCTGCGCTCTAAACTGATGCGGCTGCAAGAGCCGGCGCAATTGCATGAGCCAGACTTCAAAATTGACCTGATGGCTGTTTTCTCGGGTGTCAGCCCGGATTATGCGATCGTCGCCCAGAAGGGTGCAGACAGAGAAATTTTACAGAAGTTTGATGAAGCTTACGAAAAGACCTATGGCTTATCCCTCGACGAGCTGGCAACGCGGTATGATAGCGTTTTGACAGGTAGTATTTCGGAGCTCAGGATGCAGGTTGAGAGGCAGGGAGAGCAGGGGGCGTCGCTTGAGGGCCAGCTCACGCAGGTCAAGCATCGATCTTTCGCGTTGGAGGCGCGTACCCTACAGATCGAAGCGATCGCCGACCAGTTACGGCATCAACTTCAGGATTCGGCAATTCGGGCCATCCGCGCGGAAGCTCGAACACAGGAGATGGAGCTCACGCTGCGTGAAAGTCATCGTCACACAGCGCATGCCGAAGCGAGACAGGCTGCAACCGAAGCTTCGAATGATGTGCTTCGTCAACAGATTCACCAGATGACCCAGGAGTTCTTCGAACAGCGTAAAGAGCTTCAGCGATTGGAAGTAAAGCTGGAGTTCGAGACAGACCTCAAGTGCGCGGGGGAGAACTCCTCGGCGGAGGCGTCTCTGGCCTCAGAATCTGCCCCTGTCGTAGGGTCATCGTTATCGGCCGAAGATGAAGCAAAGCTTCTTCAATACGAGGCACTACTTTCGGACCTCGAGCTCGCCAGGAATGAGATTCGACAGAGTGCCCAGGAGCGGGAGGAGTTGCGTGCACATGTTGATCAACAAGGATCCGCGGTGGATCATCTTCAACTGCAGCTCAATGACTCCTTGGGCAATGCTCATCATTGGTACCAGCAGGCAATGGCTTATGAAAGCCAGTTCAAAAGAGTCACTGGTAGCTTTTCTTGGAGAATAACACGCCCGATGCGGGTTGTTGCCCGAGGCGCCCTTCGGATCGTCAAGTCGCCACTTGGGGCGTGCAAATCGATTGTTCGACGGCTGGCGGGTCGAGGTGTGCGGTTTGTCATATCACGCCCGCGCTTGGCGGCACGGCTCAATGGCCTCTTGAAAAAAAGTCCCCGGCTACATGCTCGCCTTAGTCGTTTTGCCCGACCTGGTCATCAGTCACCGGTGGCGCCGGGCCCTGCAGTAATCGTCCACAATGGTCTTAAGCAACCATTGAATACATCAGTAAGTCACCGTGCCAACGCTATTTATCAGGCACTGGAAAATTCGAATGAGTCGAAGGTTAGGCATTGATGCGCATCGTTATTGATTTACAGGGAGCCCAGGCAGAGAACAGAAAGCGGGGAATTGGTCGTTACTCGTTGTCGCTCGCATTGGCTATTGCTGCGCAAGGGAAACACGAGGTGATCATCGCACTGAATGATGCCTTCCCCGAGAGTATCGATGAGCTGCGCGCGGCCTTTGCTGATATTGTAAAACCTGAAAATATCAGGGTCTGGCATTCGCCAGGTGCACTTATCCAACTCCACCCAGAGAACGATGCTCGGCGTCGTGCGGCGGAGCTTGTACGAGAAGCTTTCCTTGCAAGCCTGAACCCTTCGATAGTGCTGGTCTGCAGCTTGTTCGAAGGATTGGTTGATAACGTCGTCACTAGCGTTGGGCTGCTGAACTCGAATGTCCCGACCGCTGTCGTACTTTACGACCTTATCCCTCTGATCAATCGCCGACCGTATCTTGAAAACCCGTTAGTCGAGCGCTGGTATGAAAATAAGATTGGGCACCTGCGCCGCGCTCATTCGGTACTGGCCATCTCAGAGTCGTCTCGTAGCGAAGGCTTGAAGTACCTCTCTTTGCCTGCTACCGCCGTGAGTAATATTTCTACGGCGGCTGATGCCCCGTTCAGATCTGTAGTAATGGCATCGGACGAACGGGAGGGTCTGTTAGGTAAATACGGCTTGGTCAAACCATTCCTGATGTACACCGGCGGAATTGATCATCGCAAGAACATCGAAGGCCTGATCCAGGCATTCGCCGCTATGCCCAAGGCAACCCGTAAAGACCATCAGCTCGCAATAGTTTGCTCGGTACAACCTGCGGATCGGACGCGGTTATTGGAACTGGCAAAAAAAGCAGGGTTGAAGAGCGGCGATCTGATATTGACTGGTTTTGTATCGGAAGAAGACTTGGTAGGTCTATACAATCTGTCCAAAGCGTTCGTTTTCCCCTCATGGCACGAGGGCTTCGGTCTGCCAGCACTGGAAGCAATGTGCTGCGGACGTGCGGTAATTGGTGCGAACACATCAAGTGTTCCTGAAGTGATAGGCTTGCCGCAGGCTCTATTCAACCCCTTTGACCAGCAAGAATTTACGGACAAACTCAACCAGGTCTTGACTGATGAAGCCTTCAGGGCAGAACTGGAACAGCATGCCAAGGTTCAGTCCGCAACATTCTCATGGGAAAAAACCGGAGTTGCTGCCGTCGAAGCGATGGAGCACGCGGTAGCTCAGCACTTGGCCGCACAGAACGAGCTAACCCCACCAGCTCGAAAACCCAGGCTTGCCTACGTGTCGCCTTTACCGCCGGAACGGAGCGGGATCAGCGACTACAGTGCTGAGTTGTTGCCCGAGCTTGCACGTCATTACCATATTGACGTCGTTGTAGCCCAGTCGACGATCGATAGTCCATGGATCAATGCCAATTGCAAAATTCGCTCGGTTGAATGGTTTGAGCGCAATTATCATCTATACGATCGCGTACTTTACCATTTCGGTAACTCAACTTTTCACCAGCATATGTTTGGGCTCTTGAAAACCATCCCAGGTACCGTCGTACTGCACGACTTCTTCTTGTCTGGCATCGTAGCGCATATGGAGTTCCATGGTATTCAGCCGTTGGCCTGGGTTAATGAGCTTTATGCCGCACACGGGTACAAAGCGGTCGAGTCGCGCTTTTCCGTGCACAACAAGGCTGAGGTAGTATGGAAATATCCATGCAATCTAAGCGTTTTGCGTGATGCCATTGGTGTCATTATCCACTCCGAGCACTCTAGACGTCTTGCCACCCAGTGGTACGGTGCCGGTGATCAAGAGCAGTGGGCAGACATACCCTTGCTTCGGGTCCCTGACCACAGTCAACCAGCTGATAAACTGGCGGCGCGCAAGAAGCTTGGCTTGGGTGAGAGTGATTTCGTAGTTTGTAGCTTCGGGTTGCTGGGCCCTAGCAAGCTGAACGATCGGCTTCTCAGTGCATGGCTCGATTCACCAATGGGATCGGACCGAAATTGCGTGCTGATATTTGTGGGCGAGAACGAAGGCGGGGAATATGGTGTTCGCCTCAGAGACGAGATCAAGTCCAATGAAAAGTCTTCTCGCGTTAGCATCACGGGCTGGAACGATGCTGCTACGTTCAAAGCATATCTGACAGCTGCTGACGTAGGCGTTCAGCTGCGTACGCTGTCGCGGGGGGAGACGTCGGCGGCTGTATTGGACTGTATGAACTACGGGCTCGCTACCATCGCGAACGCGAATGGCAGTATGGCTGACCTACCTGAAGAAGGCGTTCTGAAATTACCCGATGCTTTTGAAGTTTCGGAGCTGGCAGAAGCCCTTACAGATCTATGGCGTAACCCCGAGCGCCGCAAACGACTCTCGCAGAAAGCGAAGGCCATCGTTAAGACACGTCATTCACCACGGTATTGCGCGAATGGATATGTGAAGGCCATAGAGGCATTTTACGCCGGCCACGTGAACTCTGTGCCCGCGCTACTGGACGCTATTATAGAATTTGATGCGCAGCCCGACACCGCTGCGGACCGATTGGCGCTTGCCAACAGCATCGACCGGTGTCTACCGCCTAAATTTTTCCAAAAACAGCTTTTTGTTGATATCTCGGAGCTCTGTCAGCGGGATGCTCGTAGCGGGATTCAGCGTGTAGTGCGCAGTGTTCTCAAACACTGGTTGCTAAATCCGCCAATCGGATACCGCGTTGAGCCCGTTTATGCGACGGCTGACCGGCCCGGCTATTTCTACGCCAGGCGTTTCACATTAGGGTTCCTAGACTGTCCGTCGGAGGTTCTTCAGGATGAGCCCATTGTTTATGAGCCCGGTGATGTATTTATAGGATTGGACTTCCAGCCTTCCATCGTCCCGGCTCAGGAACAGGAGCTGAAAATGCTCCACCGGGCGGGTGTCAAGGTTGAGTTTGTTGTGTACGACATGCTGCTGCTAGGGCTGCCGGATTGCTTTCCTCCTCACGGTGCTGGATTGTTCACGGAGTGGTTAAGGGTAATCACCCAGTTCGATGCGGCTCTGTGCATTTCTCAGGCTGTGCAGGCCGACCTGGCCGCTTGGCTGGATGGCAATCTTACTGAGAACCAGCGCCGGCCGAGGCTCGATTGGTTTCATCTGGGCGCAGATATTTTGCAATCTACGCCCTCTCATGGCCTACCTGCTGAAATGGATGAGGTGCTACAGAAGCTCCATCAATATCCCACCTTCCTGATGGTAGGCACCTTGGAGCCGAGAAAAGGGCATGCTGAGGTCCTAGCCGCCTTCGAGCATCTGTGGCAAGCCGGTGAGCGAATGAATCTGGTGATCATTGGCAAGCAGGGATGGATGGTGGAGGAGCTCGTTGAGAATCTCAGGGCTCATACAGAACGTGATCGCCAGCTGTTTTGGATGGAGGGAGTGAGTGATGAATGTCTGGAGTCCGTCTACTCGGTGACCACCTGCCTTATAGCGGCATCTCGCGGAGAAGGCTTTGGCTTGCCACTGATCGAGGCTGCGCAACATGGCATACCAGTGATTGCACGTGACCTGCTGGTCTTTAGAGAAGTGGCCGGCGAACATGCGTTCTATTTCAAATCCCAGAGCCCGCAGGACCTTTCCAATGCGATCGTGCAGTGGCTGTCGCTTTATAGCGGCGGCAAGCATCCTACTACTCATGGCATGCCATGGATGACGTGGGGGCAGAGTGCCGATGCGTTGCTCGAAGTGGGACTGAAGAGTAGCCCATTCAAGCATTTAGCCGCCGAAAGCTGCTGATGGGCCGACGGGCAGCGGTGGCTGCCCGTTTTATCCTATTTGCCCTTCCTCCGAAATCATGTGCGCGGGTAGTGCACCGTTTTGATCACCGACCACTTGGATTGTAATGTCCCAAGCATGACTTGATTAGAATAGTCATCACTGAGAGGTTGCCCTTGAAGCTGCTGATTTTTGTGGGCACTTCGCCTTCAGGATAGCGGCGGGAGGTACCAATTTCGAGACATTTGAACCCCTGTTTGGGCGCGCGATAGCTTAGGTACGCTAGAAGTTCGTAGGTGCTGAACTGCGCCCGAAAGGGTTCAATACCAGGAGCCAGCAACATCTTACGGCTATAGGCACGGAAACCTTGGGTAGTATCTGTCCACTTGAATCCCGAGAAGATCCTGAGCAGGGGGGCATGTATAAAACGGATGGCCAGATCTCTCGAGAGGGGAGTGTTGACGGCGACGCCGCCAGCCACGAATCGTGAGCCTTGTACGAAGTCATAGGAAGAGTCCAGCGCCTCGACAAACTCTGGTATCGCCACTGGATCGTCTTTGTCGTTGCCATCGATGGTGACGATACCCTCGTAACCTTCACGAAGCGCAAATGCGTAGGCGCAACGCAACTGTGCGCTCAACTTGCCGGGCCCCGTCTTGACTAGCAGACCGGCAACATTGCAGCTGTCTAGCAGCTCATCCGCCAGTGACCCATCATTGCTGCCACCGTCGATGATGATGATGTCGGTCAGCGCAGGAATGCTCAGCTCAGCCATGCGATTGAGCAGCGAAGCGATGCGGCTGCCCTCATTGATGACCGGAATGACGGTACAGTATTTTGTAGTTTTACCTTTCCAGCGGGCGGTATTGAAAGCGGGGATATCCCATTTCGAGTCGTCGAGCATGATGGCTGAGCCTGTTATAGGTTGATGATTCACATTATACCTTCGCTGTAATAAGCCCAACACCGATGATCACGAGGATGATGCCGAGTGTTGTTGTCCATTGAAAAGATTCTTTGAAGAACAGCAATGAAAACAATGCAACGGCGGTAATCGCGCCACCGGTCAGGATCGGATGAGCCACATTGAGCGGAAGCTTGGCGAGCGCGAGAGCATATAGCAGAAACGCCGCCCCGTAGAGCGCGAGTCCTAGCCAGAATGGCCAGTTCTGGATTGCAGCCTTCATATCCGTTGGTGATGGGAAACTACGGGGCGCGGTCATCGCAATCTTGATCAGCACGCTGGCCGATGCGTTGCTCAGAATGCCCAAAGCAAGGATCAGCCACTTCATGAGACCACCTGCTGCGCAGCCTGCCGGTAAGTGGCTGTAGCGAAGCGAATGGCCTCGCTTACAGCTTTGACTTGAGATCCCTCCCCAGTGGGCAGCATCTCTATGGCGTAGACGTCATCCGGGCGGAGAGCGGCTAGCTCGGCTGCAATAGTCGAGTGATCCGACCCGACGGAGCCCAGGGTGGCCAGTCCGGGTTCGCTCAGATGCACGTGGCCAATCAGCTCGCCGTGAAGGGTCAGCACATTGACCGGCGATTCTGCGTTGATCAGTATGGCCCCGGTATCGAGCTGCATGCGAATATGCGGATGATCAACCAGTCTGACGATCCGCGCAGTGTCCTGCGAATGGGTCATGAAGTTGCTGTTGTAGCGCTCGGGGTTGGGTTCCAGACAGAATGTTACCCCATGGTCAGCACCAACGGCGCCCAAGGCTCTAAAGAAACTGACTGCTCTTGCATCGCAGGCTTCGTCGCTCAGCGCCCTACGATCCCTGTTCCTCGGTGAGCCGAATACTAGACGCTGGACCCCGAGGCCGCTGGCGACGCGAGCAACCTGTGCCAGGTGGGCCAGCATCCGCTCACACACTTCTGACGACGCGAACATGTTCAGCCCATTAGTGCCGAACAACAGCGACTGCATACCGTAGATTTCTATCCCCCTATCCTTCCACCAATGCTTCACAGCAAGTACCTGGGCTTCGGTTGCTTGAGCAAGATCCGGAAAGTATTTGGTTGGTGCAACGTCTATCAGACGAACATCGTTCTCGTCCAACAAGGCTGCTATCTTCACGTCCTCGGAGACATCCCATGCAATATTGGAAATCGAAAGCTCCATGCGTTTATCCTCCCAGTAACGCTTTTTTGGGCTCGGATTGGCTGTACCACCGCGCGGCTTGTACCGTTTCACTCGCGCTGTACTGGTACAGTCCCGTGACGCCGTAGAGTTCGGCATGGCGCGTACGCATGTCGTAGTGAGCAGCCGCATCGGTGTCGTAGAGTGCTAGGTCGATGTTGAACGCGCTTCCCGCTAACGTCTGAGTTTTGATTGGTTCACTTGTCAAATGAATGATCCTAAGCCCGGCGCGTGCGGCGATGAGGATGTCCGGCCAGAGGTTTACCATTGGATAAAACTGAAATTCGGATGCCGCGTTGATACCAGCGACGTTGTTGTTGTTGAGTAGGTCGAAAATGATATTCTTCTTCAGTCCCGGGCCTACCAACCCTGGCAAGCGAACTATCATGTGGTCTTGAAAATGACTTTCGACAAATTTCTCGAGGCGACGGCGGTTATAGCCATAGGCCTGCGAGCCATCTTGGAACACTTCGGATGCTTCATCTACACCTCGTGGTTCCTTGAACACATCTACCGTGCTGATCAGGATGAATTTCCTGCAGTTCACTGTAGACAATCTCTGGATGAGGCTGTCGATAACACGGGCATCGTTAGCAGGATCCTTGTTCGCCAGCCACTTGACGGCTGGCGCACCCGCACACACGACCATTTCAAAGCTACGGCCCGCGATGTCCTGGATGTTGGTAGAGCGATAGAGGTGCTCGAAGGTGGTTTGTTTGAGAAGGGTATTTCCCACAAAACCTGTATAACCGATAAGGCAGTTTTCCACTGTTCGACTCCTGAGAGGGGGGCGCTGTGGTGTCGATCACAGCGCGTCGTATCTGATAAAGGTGTTACCTGAAGCCGACTTCAACTAGCGCGAACCCAAGATCGTCCGGAGCATTCTTTTCCCAGCTAATGGAGATGTTCAAAAGATTGGTGTTATCTAATGAATACGGCGCCAGCTGAATGTGGTAAGTCTGCGGTCGCTGGAAGTCCATTGTATTGGCATCGAGAGTGCCTACGGACTTGCCGTTGAGTCCGATTGAGTAGGTGCGCGTAGATGCGTGACGGAGATCGGGCAGGCCTGTGATCAGCAGCTCACTTACTTTGCCTTGGGCGTAGTAGCTGAACACCGCCGGTGAAACTGCACCCCATGTGTGAGTCCTCTCGGGCGGCCACCAGTTTCCATTGAGTACGCGCCATACCTCATGATTTTTGCTAGTCGTGGCAAAGTGCTCGCCTCTTTTAAGGGTAGGCGGTACCGCGCTGAAATCTGATGGCTCCAGTAGAGCGAAGTTGCCAGGCTGGCCGTTAAGCCACGAATAGTAGTTCGGAGTGGCGGGCGCCTCGAGCACTGCCTTCGCGATAAAGTAGTTCAATGCCGGGTGGGCGACCCTCAAATTGGGGAACGCTTCCTGCGCAGCCGGCGCATGTGTCTTGGAGGGCGTACTCGACATTGCCAGAGCGCCTGGCTCCAGATCTATCGAGCTCCTGAAGAACGGTAATTGCACAGCGAAAAACAGCATGGCCAACGCTGTTACCGCGGCCGCTCCGAGTCGGAATTCCTTCAAGGGTCGCTTCAGCAGGAGCAGTACCAGCGCGAACTCCAAGACGAGGATTGGCAGCCATTTCACGACCGGGTACCATCCGCCGCCCTTCATCACCACCGTGATACCGGAAAGAATGATCAGAGGGCCGAGGGAGATAAACCCAGCCGCGGTCCAGGCCGCTCGCTGCAATGTTTCGAGCGATAGCTTACCTCCCGCGAATATCGAGGCAACGCCGATGGTGTAAAGCGCTGCCATCATCCACACAAAACCAATATGGTCCGGCGCATTGATGAAAGCAAACACCCGTAGATCACCGCCCGTGCCCGCCAAACGCAGCATTTCCAGCACGCCGGGAGACAGAGCTAAGGTTGCGCCGCTAAGTATGCCCATAGAAATAACAGTGAGCACGCGGGTCCTGAAGCTTTGCCCTGCAGCACCAAGTGCCATCAGCAGCGCCGTCGCGCTGAACCAGGCGAAACCGACCACATGGATATTCACCAGCCAGACTGAGAAGCATGCGTAGAGGAGGATCTGGTGCCAAGGTCGGCGGCATTTGGAGTTTAGGTAGATGGCGATCTGCGCCCAGGCCAAGGAGACCAGTTGGGTGATGAAAGAGTTACTGATCACGAGATCGCGCCAACTGAATTTGAAGATGCCTACCGCAGCCGCAATCACGATCAAGCTGATGATGATCCGGGATATCCTCGCACCGGCCAGTTGGTCCGAAGCACGCAAAGCGTAGAACAGCGCGCACAATATCAGTGAGAACTGCACAACGATCGTAAGAGCGTAAATCACTGGAAGCTCAGTGACCGTACTGATGATCGAGGCCATCCAGTACGTGATATGTGGGTAGATCGTGAACTCGTTGAGCACGCTTTTGATAGCTGGGCTATGCAGGTCGTAGCCCCCGTGTATGAAGAACGAAGTTGCTGCGTGGCTGGCCCAGTCACCGTGGATCGCAGGCATGAGACGGCCGAGATGACTTTCCAGAAGCTGTGCGAGGAACAACAGCGCGGCGAAACTGCCTAACGCCATACGCTTGTTTGCCAAGAACGTATTAAGATAGCTACTTGCGCGCATGAAGTTCTTCCATTTTATCCAGTTTCTCGTAGCAGTCGTAAATGTTGTCGATTTTCCCACCGAGGATGGAAAAACATCCGGGAAGGGATGCAGCCTCTTCAAACAGGATCGGGCGGCCATCGTCGATTTCGTTCTTGGTAAGGATGGTTTTCACTTCGTAAAGTGAATCTACGTATTGCGCTGCGCTCAAGGAAGGTATGTAACGGCTAGAATCCCGAATCATGCGATCGGCGCGGCTTACTTTCGGGTAGTTCACGAGTCTTTCGTAGGGATTTATCCCTCTTGCGTCGCTCCATGACAGATGCGGCGTGTAGCGCACGTGGGACAGGGTATGCAGTTGCCGGGATGGGAAGGGCATGGTCGAAAAGAACGCGCCGTCCATCACCGTGACTCCGATATCACGAAGAGCAGGTGGCATCCGGACCAGCGCCATTTCCGTGATTTCGTGCTTAAGCAGCGTTTGTATTCCGGGAAATTCACCTTGCAGTTGGTTAAGGCCGCTATAGGTGCAGTTGAACACGAAATCGCAGCATAGTTGCTCTGTGGCATCGCGCGTCCTGCTGATCACCCTCAGTCCGCCGTCGGCGGCCCTGGTAATCGACACCGCCGTCGTATTGAAGAGTAGTCTGACGCCCAGATGCTCAAGTTCCTTCTTGGCTTTGGCTGCCACCAACCTAGTATTAAAAGCGTATTCTTCAACGGTGAACACGCTTTCTATGAGATGCGGGTTGAACAGCGAGCGAACCTTGTCGCCGGAAGGTCGTATGACCGCGCCGATGCTATCGCAGAACCGGACAAATTGTGCCGACGAGACCTTGGAGTTCCGGCGTGCAATCGCGTAGATTTTTTCAAAATCGGTCGAGATAGTGTCCGACCAATCCTTGATGAAATTGGGCAGGTTGATCCGGCTGCGGTAGGCCGTGGTAAAGCTGCGAGGGTAGTGATACCCGTTATGGACCCGCGCCTGGTTGTTGTGCGATGCATGTTGGAGGAGATCAGCGCTCTGCTCGATAAGAACTACGCTTTGAAGTCCTGCGGTCTTGGCCAGATAGATGGCAATCGCAGCACCATAGAACCCACCGCCTACAACGACCGCCGAAACCTTGTTGCTGGGACTCACCGTGTCAGCCTCGCGTATCAATATGTTCGGGCTGCTCGTCGCTTGCATCCACTACCTCGATATTCAACTTGTCGAGCCGTGTCATGCGCGCGCTGGTGAACTCCTGTGCCACATGGTAGGCAGGGCCTTCGTTACTCAGTCGCGCCATGTGCAGGATGTACTCGCCGAGCACAAGCAGGACGAGCGACAGTAGGAAGAACATGCCTGATTGTTGCAGTGAGAAGCTTATCCACCCGGGGGCCACGTCGGTCTTGAATATGGCAACCGCCACGACATAGATCGAGTACACCAGATTCGCGACTGCACCAAACATCGACAAGGTCGTGACCAGCCTCATGGGTGCCCGGGTAGTCGAGACCAATAGCTGCATGCCGCGGTCGATGCTGTCCCATAGCTTCTTGGGTTCGGGAGCATCCGAGCGGTGAGAGTAGGTCAGGCGCACCTTCGAAAAGCCGCCAGTGGCGGGCAGGTGCCGATAGCTGATATGCGGCTGTGGGTGTTGCAGAATAAAGTTGATGACACGCTTGCTGAGGATTCTGAAGGTGGGTGCATCCCTGCCCAGATTGACCCCGTTGAAACTGTTGAATAAGGTGTTGAACACGCCGTGTGCTCCCCGGTAAAGCAGGCTCTGATTTTTTTTATTGGTGTTAGTGGCAAACACCACATCAGCTCCAGAAACAGCTTGCTTGAGCATTTCCGGAATGAATGTTACATCATCGTGCATCGGGTCGATGACCGCCACGAAGTCGCCCAAGGCATTTTCCAGCCCCACCCAGGCGGCAGTATCGTTGTCGACTTCCTTGGTAAGCGTATACACCTGAATGTTGGCCAAACCAGCGACACTAGTGATCTGCTTGAGCACTCCTACGCTGTTGTCGGTGGAAGAGTTGTCTACAACGATAAGTTCGTAGTCTGCAACCACGGACGACAATGAGTGCGTTGCTTTGGTTAATATCTCTTCAGCTTCGTTTGCTTGGTTTCTTAATACAAATACAACAGATAAGAAGCAGGGGTGAAACGGCATGTGGTCCTCTCCGTGAGTCCGACGTGAACTTGAAATGGGAAACGCAGGGCGGCGGTCTACTGAACGATGCCTTGGTGGAGAGGATCTTCCATTGTGCCGGAGGTGCTTTCCATACGCCTGTGCTCTTTCAAAGTTAATGTAAAAAATTGATTCAAGGGGTACCAAGCAACGTTATACCAAAAGTAGCGACGTGCAAACGATAACCTTATCACGGTCGGTGTTTTTTTGAAACAGCCGCGTCCGGGTGCCCCGCACGAACCAGTGTGCCGGTTTAGTAGCCGATATGGCGGTGGGCAGCTATCACTCGAACCTGGTGGGCCTATTAGGGATGTGGGGCATGGGGGTGTTGTGTGTTTGGGGGAGGCTGGGGAGAATGAAAAGCGGTACAGAAGCTAGCCCACGCTGGCCCGCTTTGGGCCAGGGTGAATGAGGGGAGGGCATACAGGGTGAATTAATCCGCAGCGTGTCTGACAGACTAGGCGCGGCCGGCCTCCAGAGTAGTGGGGTGTGCGCCTTTCACGCCAGCAGCAACCCGCTTGCCTAGGCGCATGGTCGGCATCTCGACCAGCTTATGAAGTCCGTAGGAAAGTGCAAAAACGAAGATAACAGTGCCTAGCAGTGAGGCAGGGAACGAAAGCTTCAGATCCATCAATATGCGGATGGTCAGATAGCCTATTATAGAGTGAAGCACATAGATTGAGTAACTGATGTTGGCAACGAAGTCCAGCGGGGCGAAAGGACGCGCGTAGCGTCTGAAGCCATAGGCGAAGGAGAAAACCACTAGCGCGTAGAAATAGTTTTGTGCAACTGTAGGAATCTGCCCTAACCATGAGGTGTGCGGCCAGCAGAGTATGAATAGTATGAACAGGCTCGCTGCGCCAATGACCAGATCGCGGATGGTCTTGTTGCCTATATAGTGATGATAGAAGCAGGTGCCGATCAGCATGAAAATTATGCACATCAGTTCTGTTTTTAGTGCGTCATATGAAAAAGAAGGCGTAGACAGGCCGAAGTGAGCGAAAAGGGGGTCCTGCCACTCACAGAATGCCAGGATCACTACGGCGGCCCCGATGTAGTGAGTGATGCGGCCATTCTTGATTGAGGAATACATCAGCGCGCACAGAAGGTAGAACTTCACCTCGATGGCCAGAGTCCAGTTTACCAAGTCAATGGATGGCACAAAGAAGTTTCCGTTGATCAGTCCTAGGTTATAGGCAAATGTTGTAGGCGACACCTCCAGGGGGGTGCCCCAGTAACGACTTGAGAGAAACACGAGCACTAACATGATTAACGACGCAATGATGTACGTCGGGTAGATTCGAAAGGCCCTGGATATGAGAAATTGGATGGGTGATAGGCGTGCGAGTGAAAAAGGAATGACGAAGCCACTAATTAGAAAAAATACCGCAACACCGAAGGGTCCATAGTTGAAGCTTGGAATGGTGAGATAAAGAATGAGTGAGGAGGGTGGGCCTTCGATGACGGGGGCGTGGATATAACTTGCAACCGTGTCGCGGGCGTACCAATAAATACCACACCAATGAACGATAAGTACGGCGATGATCGCAATCGCTCGGAGTTGATTGGCGAACAACGCCCTGTCATTTTTCTGCATGGGTAGGCTCGGTTAATACATTTGAGGTCTGGACGCGGGGCAGGCTTAAGCAAGGGTTATTGCCTAAACTTATGATCAAAGAAAACGGTGCCGCCTAGCCTATAGCTTGTATCAAGGGACATATTTTGACAACCTTTTTGTCTGCACAGTTAGTGGTCGCGAGCGGTCGTCTTATTGCGTAGTCATCGATGCGGTGCTAGCGCGATCTCCAACTCTGCTATCTGTCCGGCCTGTTGCCGCTGGCGTTCAAAAGAGTCTGGTACCCGGCCGCCACTTAGTCGTCGCTGTCGGCGCACAGTTTCCTTTTCCGGGTGATAGGAAGGGGGTCGTCAGGGGTGAGGATCGTTAGGGGCGATGCCGGGATGCTCAAAATCCAAGCGATGCGATGTAACGGGCATCGCATCAGATAGTCGAGCCTTTGGCGCCATAGATGTATACTCCCCCTTCGTTTTCCAGACTGAATGTCTGGGCGGTGCCCTTTGTGGCTGTTTTTTTTGTTCAATTGCCCTGCGTGGCGCTAATGGAGTTGGTTAATTCGCATGAAAGCAATCGTCACTGGTATCACTGGTCAAGATGGCGCCTACCTGGCTGAACTGCTGCTGGAAAAGGGCTACACCGTCTACGGCACCTACCGCCGTACCAGCTCCGTCAACTTCTGGCGCATCGAAGAACTGGGTATCCAGAACAACCCCAACCTGCATCTGGTCGAGTACGACCTGACCGACCTGTCGGCCAGCATTCGTCTGTTGCAGACCACCGAAGCCACCGAGGTGTACAACCTCGCTGCGCAGAGCTTCGTGGGTGTTTCCTTCGAGCAGCCACTGACCACTGCCGAAATCACCGGCCTAGGCGCTGTGAACCTGCTGGAAGCGATCCGCATCGTCAATCCGAAAGCCCGCTTCTACCAGGCGTCGACTTCCGAGATGTTCGGTAAGGTTCAGGCCATTCCGCAGGTTGAAGAAACCCCGTTCTACCCGCGCAGCCCTTACGGTGTAGCCAAGCTGTACGCCCACTGGATGACCATCAACTACCGCGAGTCCTACGGCATCTTTGCCACCAGCGGCATCCTGTTCAACCACGAGTCGCCACTGCGTGGCCGTGAGTTCGTGACCCGCAAAATCACCGACACCGTCGCCAAGATCAAGCTGGGCCTGCAGGACACCCTGGAACTGGGCAACATGGACGCCAAGCGCGACTGGGGCTTTGCCAAGGAATACGTCGAAGGTATGTGGCGCATGCTGCAAGCCGACGAGCCGGACACCTTCGTGTTGGCCACCAACCGTACTGAAACCGTGCGTGACTTCGTCACCATGGCGTTCAAGGCTGTTGATATCGACATCAAATGGCAGGGCGAAGCTGAGGCCGAGCAAGGTCTGTGCGCAGCCACCGGCAAGGTACTGGTTTCGGTCAATCCGAAGTTCTACCGCCCAACCGAGGTTGACCTGCTGATCGGCAACCCGGCCAAGGCCAAGCAAGTTTTGGGCTGGGAGCCGAAAACTTCGCTGGAAGAGCTGTGTCGTATGATGGTCGTGGCCGACCTGCGCCGCAATGAGAAAGGATTTTCGTTCTGATGACCAATGTCAGCAAACGTGCACTGATTACAGGTATTCATGGTTTCACCGGGCGCTACATGGCGGCCGAGTTGGAAGCCAATGGCTATGAGGTCATTGGCCTGGGCAGTCAGCCTTCGGATGAGCCGGGTTACTACCAGGTGGATTTGAACGACGCTTCCAGGCTGAGCACGTTGCTGGCAGAGCTTCAGCCCGATTACGTGGTTCACCTGGCCGCTTTGGCCTTTGTGGGCCACGGCGTGGCAGACGCGTTCTATCAGGTGAATCTGATTGGTACGCGTAACTTGCTCGAAGCGGTCGCCGCTTCGGGCAAGAAGCCTGAGTGTGTGTTGCTGGCCAGTAGCGCCAATGTGTATGGCAATGCATCCGAAGGCATGCTGGACGAAGGCACGGCCCCTGCGCCGGCCAATGATTACGCTGTCAGCAAGCTGGCCATGGAATACATGGCGAGCTTGTGGCACAACCGCTTGCCGATCGTCATCTCCCGGCCTTTCAACTACACCGGGGTAGGGCAGGCGGATAACTTCCTGTTGCCCAAGATCGTTTCGCACTTCCGCCGTAAGGCCGACGTGATCGAGTTGGGTAACCTCGACGTATGGCGCGATTTCAGCGACGTGCGTGCCTTGGTGGCGGCCTATCGCGGGCTGCTGGAGCAAAAGCCCTTGGGCCAGACGGTCAACGTCAGCTCAGGCGTGACTCACTCCCTGCGTGAGGTGATCGAGATGTGCGAGAGCATCAGCGGTCATTCGATCAAGGTTGAGGTGAACCCTGCGTTCGTGCGCGCCAACGAGGTGAAAACCTTGTGTGGTGACAACAGCCGGCTGCGCTCGCTGGTCGGCGACTGGCAGACTCCGCCTTTGCGCGACACGCTGCAATGGATGTTGGCTGCCGAATAAATGAAGGTTGTCCTCTCCGTTGAGCCCGTCCGGTTTCCGCTGACGGGCATTGGCCGTTATACCTACGAACTCGCTCGCCGCTTGCAAGGCAGTCCGGAAATCACGGACCTGCATTTCTTTGCAGGCCGCAGTTTCCTGCCTGGCTTGCCCAGCGCCCAGGATGCATCTGGAAAGGGGTATAGCCTCAAGCGTGCCGTGCAGAAAAACTTTCTGGCGATCGAGGCGTATCGGTTGTTGATGCCCCTGCTCAAGGCGCGTGCCCTGAAGGGGCACGGCGAGTACCTTTATCACAGCCCCAATTACTACCTGCCGCCTTTCAAGGGGCGCCGGGTGGCAACGTTTCATGACCTGTCGCCCTTCACCTGGTCCCATTGCCACGCTCCGCAGCTCGCGCGTTATCTGCAAAAAGAACTGCGGCAGACCTTGTTGCGTGCCGACCGTTTGATCACCGATTCGGAGTTCACACGTCGTGAGCTGGCCGAGTATTTCGACTGGCCTATCGAGCGAATCGACGCGGTGCCGTTGGCCAGCTCCCCGGAGTTCTTTCCCCGTCCTGCCGAGGAAGTGGCGCCAGTGCTGGCGCGCTATGAACTCAAGGCGCAGGGCTACAGCCTGTTCGCCGGTACCATCGAGCCGCGCAAGAACATCGAGACGCTGCTGACTGCCTATGAGGCGCTGCCGCTGGAGACACGCCAACGTTGGCCGCTGGTCCTGGCCGGCTATCAGGGTTGGCAGAGCGAGGCCATTCATCGCCGGCTGGAGTCTGCCGGGCGTCAAGGCTGGGCGAAGTATCTGGGATTTGTGCCTGCCGAGGATCTGCCTGTTCTGTTCGCAGGGGCTCGCTTGTTCGTGTTTCCTTCGCTGTACGAAGGCTTCGGTCTGCCCGTGCTGGAGGCGATGAGCTCGGGGGTGCCGGTAGTGTGCTCGAATAACTCGTCCCTGCTGGAGGTGGCTGGTGATGCTGCCTTGATGTGCGATGCGCTGGATGTGGAAATGCTGACAGCGCTGATGCGCCGAGGCCTTGAAGACGAGACTTGGCGCGCCGCAGCCGTCCCGCGTGGGCTGGCTCATGCTGCGGGCTTTTCCTGGGACCAATGCGCTGCTCAGACGCTGGCTGTTTATCGCAAGACGTTGGAGCAGGGATGATCAAGGTTCTACATTTTTTCAAGACGTATCATCCCGACTCCATGGGCGGTATCGAGCAGGTCATCTTTCAGCTTGCCGAAGGTTGCGCAGCCAGTAGTGTGGAGTCGCAGGTGCTGTACCTGAGTGCTCGCGGCGCAGCCCGTGACGAGAAGGTCGGCAACCACCTGACGCATCGCTCGAAGCTGGACCTGCACGTAGCTTCCACAGGGTTCTCGCTGTCGGCGTTGAAGGATTTCAAGGAACTGGCCGCCAAGGCGGACATCATCCATTACCACTTTCCCTGGCCGTTCATGGATCTGGTGCACTTTCTGACAGGCGTGCGCAAGCCGACAGTGGTCAGCTACCACTCCGACGTCATCAAGCAGCAGACCCTGTTGAAGCTGTATCAGCCGTTGATGAACCGCTTTCTCGGATCGGTTGACCGCATTGTGGTGTCTTCGCCCGATTACGCGGCGAGCAGTCCGGTGTTGACCCGTTTCCCCAGCAAGCTTGCCGTCATTCCGTTCGGTCTGGACCCTGCCACGTATCCAACCCCTTCGCCTGAATGCCTGAGCCGCTGGCACGCCCAGTTTCCAGGCAAGTTCTTCCTGTTCGTTGGGGCGCTACGTTATTACAAAGGTTTGAACTACTTGTTGGATGCGGCGAAGGTCAACGGCCTTCCTGTAGTGATCATCGGATCGGGGCACCTGGAGGCTGAGCTCAAGGCGTATGCCCGTCAGTTGGACGTGAGCAATGTGCACTTCGTGGGCGGCCTGCCTGATGAAGACAAGGCGGCGTTGTTGTCGCTGTGTCACGGGTTCGTGTTTCCGTCGCACCTGCGCTCCGAGTCCTTTGGCATGTCGCTGCTGGAGGCCGCCATGTATGGCAAGCCGATGATCTCCTGCGACATCGGCAGCGGCATGAGCTACATCAATATCGCCGGCAAAACGGGGTTGGCCATTCCGCCCCGCGATGCTCCGGCGCTGGCGAAAGCTATGCAGACGCTGTGGGATGACGAGCCAAAGGCCGCGACCATGGGCGCGGCCGCCAGGCAACGCTTCGATCAGGTGTTCACTGCACAGAGGATGGCGCAGAGCTATGTCGAGCTTTATCACGATGTACTTCGAGGCTGACATGCTGACAGGAGAGTGCTGTTCATGCCGTTGACCCCGGTACTGGTCACAGGCGCTTCGGGCTTCGTCGGTGGCGCGCTCGTTGAACATCTGCTCGCCGTTGGCTATGAGCGGGTCATTGCCGCTGTGCGTCGCAATGATGCTTCGTTTCCGTCAGGCGCAGCACGCTGCCTGGTGCCTGAGCTTGCTGCCGACACGTCGTGGCAAGATGCTCTGCAGGGCGTTGACTGTGTCATCCACGGCGCTGCCCGCGTGCATGTGATGAAAGAAGCCGAAGCAGACCCTTTGGCGGCGTTTCGCAAGGTCAATGTCGACGGGACGTTGAACCTCGCCAGGCAGGCCGCTGCCGCCGGGGTGCGTCGCTTCATCTTTATCAGCTCGGTGAAGGTGAACGGCGAGGGTACCGAGAACGGTAAGGTCTATCTGGCCGATGACGTCCCTGCGCCCGAAGATGCTTACGGTATCTCCAAGTGCGAAGCAGAAGAAGGGCTACGCGTTCTGGGTAAAGAGTCAGGCATGGAGGTGGTAATCATCCGCCCGGTGCTGGTGTATGGGGCCGGAGTGAAAGCCAACTTTCGTGCGCTGTTGAAGCTGGTGGACAGTGGTGTTCCCTTGCCGTTTGCGGCAGCCAGGAACCGCCGTAGCGTGGTGGCGCTGGATAATCTGGTGGACCTCATCACGCTGTGCATCGAGCACCCCGCTGCGGCCAATCAAACCTTTCTTGCCAGTGACGGTGACGCACTTTCGACGGCCGAGTTGGCCCGGCAGATGGCCGTGGCATTGGGCAAACCGGTGCGCCAGATCAGCGTACCTATTGCACTGATGAACCTTGCCGCCAAGGCGCTGGGCCGCCAGGTGCTCACCCAGCGACTGTTCGGTTCTCTTGAGGTCAGCATCGCCAAGAATGCCGAGTTGCTGGGCTGGCAGCCTCCCTTCACTACGGCCCAGGCGCTTGCGGCCACCGCCCGCCATTATCAGGAAACCCGACGTTCATGACTCACTGGTGGTGGCTGCTCATTACAGCGGCGCTCTCTTTCGCCCTGACCTTTGGCCTGCGCCGCTACGCACTGGCACGCAGCCTAATGGACATACCCAACGCGCGCAGCTCCCATACTGTGCCGACGCCACGCGGCGGCGGGGTGGCAATCGTATTGGTGTTCCTCGGTATCACCACGCTGTTGGCGTTGGCGGGGGCGCTCGGTTGGTCCGCCTGGTTGGCGATGGTGGGGGCGGGTGGATTGGTGGCGGTGGTGGGATTTCTCGATGACCACAACCCTATCGCCGCACGCTGGCGTCTACTGGGCCATTTCGCCGCCAGCGGTGGCGCTCTGTTCCTGCTCGGCGGAATGCCGTCGGTGCTGGGCGCCAGTACTGGATTGAGCTGGCTGTGGGCGCTGTTCGGCCTGTTCTATCTGGTTTGGTTGCTCAACCTCTACAACTTCATGGATGGCATTGACGGCATTGCCAGCCTTGAAGCGATCTGCGTTTGCGTGGGCGCCTGCGTCCTGTACTGGATGATGGGCGACCACGCGTTGCTTCTGCTTCCGGCCCTCCTGTCGGCCTCGGTGCTGGGCTTTCTGGTGTGGAACTGGCCGCCAGCGAAGATATTCATGGGTGATGCCGGAAGCGGCTTTTTGGGATTGATTCTGGGGTTACTGTCGATCCAGGCTGCTTGGGTCAACCCCAACTATTTTTGGGCCTGGGTTATTCTGCTTGGGGTTTTTATCGTCGATGCCACTTTTACGCTGTTGCGCCGTCTGATCAGGGGCGACAAGGTGTACCAGGCTCACCGCAGTCATGCCTATCAGTACGCTTCACGCCGTGTAGGTCGCCATCTGCCGGTCACGCTTGTCAGCGGTCTGATCACGATAGGCTGGCTATTGCCGATGGCCATATGGGTGACGCTTTTTGGGCTGAACCCGATAGTGGGGGCCCTGATCGCGTATATCCCGTTGTTGCTCTTGGCATTCCGTTACCAGGCAGGAAAACTGGAAGTGGCATAAAATGCTTTCTCGGGGCTGGTTAAACTCGCTGATCGCACTTATGGTTACAGCTCAATTACAACGTATCGATTAAGGGTACGCGCCCATCGGGTCGAAGGTTATGGACAAGATACGGACACGTCTGCTCGGTTTGCCGCGTCGTCAGAAGCGCCTGCTTCAGGTGGCTGCCGACCTGGTGCTGGTATGGATTGCCCTGTGGATGGCGTTTCTGGTGCGCCTGGGCATCGAGGACATGTACAACCCGATCCGTGTTCACACCTGGCTGTTCGTTGCGGCACCGTTGGTAGCCATTCCCCTGTTCATCCGCTTCGGCATGTACCGAGCGGTGATGCGCTACTTCGGCAATGATGCTCTGGTGGCGATCATCAAGGCCGTGAGCCTTTCCTCGCTGATTCTCGCTGTGGTGGTGTATTGGTACAGCAATCACCAGACGGTCGTCCCACGCTCGATCATCTTCAACTATTGGTGGATCAGCCTGGTCATCATCGGCGGTCTGCGTCTGGCCATGCGCCAATATTTCATGGGCGACTGGTTCAACGCCGTCCATAACGTCCCGTTTGCGGGCAAGGACGACCGCCTCACCAAAGTGGCCGTCTATGGGGCAGGCGTGGCGGGCAATCAACTGGTTGCGGCCCTGCGCATGGGGCGAGTCATGCGTCCGGTGGCGTTCATTGACGATGATCCGAGCATCTCGGACCGTGTGATTGCCGGTATTCAAGTATTCAAACCCAAGCATATTCAGCGCATGATCGACCTCACCGGCGCCGAGGAGCTGCTGCTGGCCCTGCCTTCGACTTCCCGTTCACGACGTCGCGAGATCCTCAGTTTTCTCGAAGGGTTCCCGCTGCACGTGCGCAGCGTGCCGAACTTCACGGCCTTGGCCAGCGGCGACGTGCGCGTCGATGACATCCAGGAAGTGGACATTGCCGACTTGTTGGGTCGCGATGCCGTCCCCGCTCAGGATGATCTGCTGGAGCACTGCATCACCGGCAAGTGTGTGCTGGTGACTGGGGCAGGGGGCTCGATCGGCTCCGAGCTGTGCCGCCAGATCATCGGCTTGCAACCGGCGCTGTTGATCCTGCTGGATCACAGCGAGTTCAACCTCTACACCATCAGCGGCGAGCTGGAACAGCGTGCTGCTCGTGAAGGGCTGGATGTGCAGATGCTGCCGACCCTCGGCACCGTGCGCGACCAGGCAAAACTGCTGGAGGTGATGACTACCTGGAAGGTGGATACGGTCTACCATGCCGCAGCCTACAAACACGTGCCGATGGTTGAGCACAACATCGCTGAGGGCATTCGCAACAATGTCCTGGGCACCCTGAACTGTGCGCAAGCTGCGCTGCAGGCGGGCGTTGCCAACTTCGTGCTGATTTCCACCGACAAGGCCGTGCGTCCCACCAATGTCATGGGCAGCACCAAGCGGCTGGCCGAACTGACGCTGCAAGCCTTGAGCCGGGAACTGGCGCCGGTACTGTTTGGTGACCCCCGCAACGTGGCCCGTGTCAACAAGACCCGTTTCACCATGGTGCGTTTCGGCAATGTGCTGGGTTCGTCGGGGTCGGTGATTCCGCTGTTCCACAAGCAGATCAAGACCGGGGGGCCCGTTACGGTTACTCATCCCAATATCACGCGTTACTTCATGACCATTCCCGAGGCTGCTCAGTTAGTGATCCAGGCAGGCTCCATGGGGCGCGGCGGTGAAGTGTTTGTGCTGGACATGGGCGAACCGGTAAAAATCATCGATCTGGCGCAGAAGATGATTCATCTTTCCGGTTTGAGCATCCGCTCGGAGCACAATCCTCAGGGTGACATCGGCATCGAGTTCACCGGGCTGCGTCCTGGCGAAAAGCTCTATGAAGAGTTGTTGATCGGCAACAATGTGGTTGCCACTCGCCACCCAATGATCATGAGTGCCAACGAAGACCACTTGCCGTGGGATGAGTTGAAGGCTCAGTTGGCCGAACTTTTGGACGCCATTGAGGCTTCAGATTTCGAAGCCGTTCGTGAGTTGTTGCGCACCGCGGTCAGCGGCTATGCACCCGAGGGCGATATCGTCGATTGGGTGCATGCGCACCAGCATCGGGACCGGTAGTCCGGTTGTACCTTATGGCGCAGGTCTGACAACTCAGTCTGCGCCATGGACGAACCTCGATCTGCCCTTGGTCCGCTCCATTTTACCAGCCTGATCCACCTGCCAAAAACGGGGCTCTGTAAATCGCCGCTTCCTAATATGATGGTAATCATGTAATTATCAGTGCACACATGTTCACTCATCCTCGCACAGGATCAACTCATGACCTCCACCCGAATCGTAGTGACTGGCACCGGTGTCGTTTCCCCCTTGGGCGTCGGCACCGAAATCGTCTGGCAGCGGCTGCTGTCCGGCCAATCCGGCCTCCGCGCGCTTCCCCCTGAAACAGTGGAGGGCATCTCCTGCCGCGTTGCCGGTGTAGTGCCTACGCTCGAAGAAGACCCCGAAGCCGGCTTCGACCCTGACGCCACCATCCTTGCCAAAGAACAGAAGAAGATGGACCGCTTCATCATGTTCGCCCTTGTCGCAGCCAAGGAGGCGCTGGACCAGGCCCGCTGGCACCCCGAAACCGATGCTGAACGCGATCGCACAGCCACCATCATCGGTACGGGCGTAGGTGGATTCGGCGCCATCGCCGATGCGGTGCGTACCACCGATAGCAAAGGTCCACGGCGCTTGTCGCCGTTCACCATTCCGTCGTTCCTGGCCAATCTGGCAGCCGGGCACGTGTCGATCCAACATGGCTTTCGTGGCCCGCTGGGGGCGCCGGTCACGGCGTGTGCTGCCGGTGTGCAGGCCATCGGTGATGCTGCGCGGTTGATCCGCAGTGGCGAGGCGGACATTGCTGTGTGTGGTGGTGCGGAGGCTTCCATCGACCGCGTCAGCCTGGCAGGGTTTGCGGCGGCCCGGGCAATGTCCAGTGGGTACAACGACACCCCCGAACAGGCTTCGCGGCCGTTCGACAAGGGCCGTGACGGCTTTGTCATGGGAGAGGGCGCGGGATTGTTGGTGATCGAGTCGCTGGAGCATGCCCAGGCGCGCGGCGCGACCATCCTGGCGGAGCTGGTGGGGTATGGCACCAGTGCCGACGCCTTCCACCTGACGGCGGGGCCTGAGGATGGAAACGGCGCGCGGCGGGCGATGCAGGCGGCGATCAGCCAGGCGGGTATTACGGCTGGCGAGATTCAGCATCTGAACGCGCATGCCACTTCGACCCCGGTGGGGGACAAAGGCGAGTTGGCTGCGATCAAGGCGGTGTTTGGAGAAAGCTCGGCGCTTGCCATTACTTCGACCAAGTCGGCGACGGGGCATCTGCTGGGCGCGGCGGGGGGGTTGGAGGCGATATTCACCGTACTCGCCATCAGGGATCAGGTGGTGCCGGCAACTTTGAATTTAACCGAGCCCGATGAGGCCGTGGGCAATCTGAACATCGTGCACGGCGGTCCGCAAAAGATGGCCATCAAATACGCCCTGTCCAACGGCTTCGGCTTCGGCGGCGTAAACGCCAGCCTCCTCCTAAAAGTAGCAGCGGCGTAAGCCGCGTCACAGGCGCCGCGGTGTATCAGACGAACTGCGGTGGGGCCGGACGCGGTGTATCAGGTGAACTGCGGTGGGGGCGGACGCGGCTTACGCCGCTGCTACGGCGTAGGCTAGCGGGGTATCAGATGAACCACGGTGGGGCGGGACCGGAGAGGGGCGTGAAATATCCTGAACTGTTTGGCGCGGCCAGCTTCTATCGTTAGACCCTTCTGGTCTTTCGTTCAGCAGTAAGTCCTAACCCTTTTCCGGAGTGTTTGATCATGACTGGTCAACCAGTGAGCGCCAACGATGCAACCCAAGACCGGCCGGCCAGCCGTGTGAGTGAAGGCCTTCCTTATCCGCTGGGGGCTACCTGGGATGGATCCGGGGTCAACTTTGCGATTTTTTCGGCCAACGCTACCAAGGTGGAGCTGTGCCTGTTCGACGCCGAGAGCGACGAAGAGATCGAGCGCATCCCTCTGCCGGAATTCACCAACGAAATCTGGCACGGTTATCTGCCCGATGCCCGTCCGGGCACCCTGTACGGTTATCGCGTGCATGGCCCGTACGAGCCGCAGAATGGACATCGATTCAACCACAACAAGCTGCTGATCGACCCTTACGCCAAACAGATATCCGGCGAGCTGAAGTGGGATGACGCGCTGTTCGGCTACACCGTGGGCCACGAAGACGGCGACCTTTCTTTCGATGAGCGCGACAGCGCGCCGTTCATGCCGCGCTGCCGGGTGATCGACCCCGCGTTCACCTGGGGTTCGACGGACAAGCCGAACGTGCCGTGGGAAAAAACCATTTTCTACGAAACCCACGTGCGTGGTTTCACTATGCAGCACCCGGCGGTGCGGGAATCGGAGCGCGGTACGTTCGCGGCCTTCCAGCACAATGATGTCACCGAGTACATCCGCTCGTTGGGCGTGACCTCGGTGGAACTGATGCCGATTCATTACTTCCTCGACGACAATCATCTGCTGGAAAAGGGCCTGCACAACTTCTGGGGCTATAACACCCTGGGTTTCTTCGCCCCGCACGCCCGTTACATGGCGGGCCAGTCGATCAGCGAATTCAAGGTGATGGTGTCGCGCTTCCACAAGGCGGGTTTGGAAGTGATCCTCGACGTGGTCTACAACCACACCGCCGAAGGCAACGAGATGGGGCCGACGCTCTCGCTCAAAGGCATCGACAACGCCAACTACTATCGCCTGATGCCGGATGATGCGCGTTATTACATCAACGACACCGGTACCGGTAACACCCTGAACATGAGCCATCCCTGCGTGTTGCAGATGGTCACCGACTCCTTGCGCTATTGGAGTACGGAGATGGGTGTCGACGGCTTCCGTTTCGACCTGGCGACTATTCTGGGTCGTGAGGCAGACGGCTTCAACGAGGGCGGCGGCTTCCTCGACGCCTGCCGTCAGGACCCCGTATTGGCGAAGGTCAAGTTGGTTGCCGAGCCATGGGACTGCGGTCCTGGCGGCTACCAGGTGGGTAACTTCCCGCCGGGCTGGATGGAGTGGAACGACAAATTCCGCGATATCTCGCGGGCGTTCTGGAAGGGCGATGACGCCATGTTGGGTGACTTTGCCAAGATCTTCCTGGGCTCGGGCGATCAGTTCAACCGTCGCGGTCGCAAGCCGGCCTCTTCGGTGAACTTCATCACCGCTCACGACGGGTTTACCCTCAACGACCTGGTGTCGTACAACGAGAAACACAACGAGGCGAACGGCGAAGACAATCGTGACGGCCACTCCGATAACCGTTCATGGAACTGCGGTGTAGAAGGTCCGACGGACGACCCGGAGATCGTTGCACTGCGCTATCGGCAGATGCGTAACCTGCTGTCGACCTTGTTCCTGGCGCAGGGCACGCCGATGCTGTTGGCCGGTGATGAGTTCGCCCGTACCCAGGGTGGTAGCAACAACGCTTATTGCCAGGACAGCGAGATCGGTTGGGTGGATTGGAACGTCAGCGAGAAGAGCGCCGAGTTGCAGGATTTCGTGCGCTATCTGATCGAGCTGCGTAACCGCTATCCATTGCTGCGTCGCAACCGATTCTTCACCGGTGAGTATGATGAAAGCCTGGGCATCAAGGATGTCAGCTGGATTCAGCCGAATGGGGAAGAGATGGGCGTGGAGCAGTGGCAGGACGGCAGCAATCGCTGCATGGGTATCCTGTTAGACGGTCGCACGCAAACCAGTGGTATCCATCGTCCGGGTGCCGACCATTCGCTGCTGATCATCTTCAACGCGCATTACGATGTGGTGGGCTTCACCCTGCCGCAGGTGCCTGAAGGCGAGAAGTGGGTGCTGCAGTTGGATACCAATCAATCCGAGGTGGATGCCGGTGAGGCGTTTGCGTTTGGCGATGAGTATCAGGTCACCGGCCGTTCGGTGCTGATGTTCGAGTTGGCGAAACCAGGCAAGAAAAAGCGGCATTGATGTAGGTGCGGGTCGGGGGGTAGGCAGGCCCGGCCCCTTCGCGGCTTCACGCCGCTCCTACAGGGGATCTTCATGCCTTCGTAGGAGCGGCGTACAGCCG
>NZ_DFUE01000048.1:6097-23379 GCF_002379585.1 Pseudomonas sp. UBA4194 | reverse complement strand
GGCGTACAGCCGCGAAGAGGCCAGACCTGCGGTACGCCTTCAAGGCCCCTTCGCGGCTTCACACCGCTCCTACAGGGGATATTCATGCCTTTGTAGGAGCGGCGTACAGCCGCGAAGGGGCCGGACCTGCCCACCCCAAACACCGTTTACAACTCCATTTCCGCCAACGCCCTGCGCAATGGCGCGTCCGATACCTGTATAGGCCCGTGAAACGGGATATCCATGTCCAACACCAGGTACATGGAAGCCGCGATCAATGCGGCTGACACCGTGAACATCCCCACCACCATCGGATTCTGCGGCGCACGATAGCCATAACTGGCGAAAATCAACGTCAACCACGCCACCAGCATCCACACCATCGGCCGGGGCAGGGCGCCTTCGGATTGCTCGACGATCTTCCAGCGCTGTTCGATCAGTGAGTGATACTGCTGGCGCAGATCCACCAACATACCTTCATGAAAACGATCCTGGGGGTTCACCACGTTCAGCGCTCCCCCGATGTTGTCCAGGTATTCAACCGCCTGGCTTCTCTGATGCTGCAGCGCCTGATCGCCGTGGTACGGGTTGGCAATGGCTTCTTTGACGTAGGTGTTCAGGCGAGCACGAGTATCACTGGCTTCGGGGCCGTACGATTGCAGCGTCCGGTCGAAGATGATCAGGCTGGTGGCGTAGGCATGGAAATTGGCGTCCACAGACTCGAATGTATTCTTGGCCGAATTGATCATCAGGCCAAATACCAGAGAGGTCATCACCACGAAGACGTTGGCCACCAGGCGCACCACCGTATTGGTGTCGTCATCGCGGTGCCTGGCCGAGAGCTTGGGGTACAAGCGCATCATCATCAGCGATGCGCTGAGCAAGCATAGAAAGGTGGCAACGGCTGTCCAGATGTTTTCCATGGGTTCTCCGCTGCTTGAAGGACCGGCTTTGGAACTCATTCTAGAGCAGCGGCTGTGCCGCGCCACCTTACCGTTGCGCTTGGGCTAGCCTCATCAATTCGAAGCGGCGCGGCGTAACGTGATCCGGGTCAACTCCGAAGGCCGGCCCAGGCGTAGTGCAAACCCTGGCCACAGGGCGGTGCCGTTGTTGACGTACAACTGCATGCCGCCCACCTGGTAGAACCCTGAAACAAAGCCTTCGTTCGCGTTGGCGATCACCTGATCGAGCAAGCGGATCATGCCGCCGTGGGTATGCCCGGACAGCTGCAGCGCCACGCCTTGGTCGGCGGAGAGACGAGCGTTGCGGGGCTGGTGATCAAGCAGAATGATCGGCATGTCTTTCGGCGCGCCGCTCAAGGCCTGCTTGAGGTCGGGCGGGGGAAAGCCTGTTCTTGGCGCGGTCACGTCGGTGACGCCGGCCAGGACGAATTCAGCGCCATCGCGCTTGATCAGCGTGTGGCTGTTCGCGAGCGGGATCATGCCCAGCGAAACGAAGTGCTGCATCCATGCGGTGTTATCGAAAAAGTACTCGTGATTGCCGGGAATGACATACACCCCGTCCGGGGCATGCAGCTCGCGCAAGGGCGCGACATCTCGAGTGCGGTTGTGCACCGAGCCGTCGATAAGGTCCCCGGTGACCACCATCAGATCGACGCCGAGTTTATTCGAATCCTGCACTACGGCTCGGGTCCAGGGTTCGTCGAACAAACGGCTGATGTGCATATCGGTCAGTTGCAGAATCTTGTAGCCATCGAATTGCGGGGGCAGGTCGCGGATGGCCACTTCGATGTCCTTGACCGGCGGCACCCGTACCGCTTGATTCACACCAATGGCAGCGAGTATCAGCGCGACCGTACCCAACCCATAGCGCAGGCTCGGAGGAATGGTCAGCCATTGGCGACGGATCAGCATGGTCAGCAAGGTGCCCAGATCGACGATGATCTGCAGCACCGCGATCAGCAGAATGGCGCCGAATGCCCAGTTGAACAGCATCACCACGACGCGGGGGAATTCCGGGGAAAAGACGCTGCCCGATGAGAAGCGGGAATACAGGTGGTACTGGGAGGCCAGCAGCAGCAACAGCGCAGCCACGATGCGCGCCGACAATGACCATGGCATGGGCCAGATGAAGCGCACGATGGCGTAGAGGCAGGGCATGCTGAACATGAGGTGAAACATCGGGTTGCTCCGTCGAAGGTGGGCTAAAGCTGAAGATGAGCGCGATGTAGAAAGCTTGACTGCGATACGGGGAATTCCGCCCAAGCGATGCTGGTACCGCGCTCGGGGTGTCTACCCCAATGCGTGTACCGAGCGGCATGCGCAAATTGCGCCGAAAGGTCAGATCAAATCCGTAGGGGTTAAGTTCAGATGATGGCACTGCGCCGCAGTGCAGCACCTGAACTTATTGCTGCAGCCGAAATCCGAGTGTATCGAGCTGATGACAAACGTCTTCGCCAAAGCCATGATGCAACGCAATCGAAACTGATCGCCTCATCGTCAAATAATTTAATGCATAAAAATGACCGATAGACACGCCGACTCAGCTGTTCCTGCCGTCGAGGTGAAACGCCCCCTCGTCTCGATAATCGCGCCCTGTTACAACGCCGAGAAATTTCTCGAACAAGCCGTTCTGAGCATTTTCGCGCAGGACTACCCCCATTTCGAAGTCATCATCGTCGACGACGGTTCCAGCGATCGTAGCGTTGCGATGCTCGAGGCCCTGCAGCAGACCTACGATTTCACCCTGCTGCAGCAGGCCAATCAGGGAGTTAGCGCGGCGCTCAACCATGGGCTAAAGCATGCCAGCGGTGTCTACGTATCCACGCCGGACCTGGACGACGTGATGTTGCCCCATTCGCTAAGCCTGCGCGTTAACTACCTCGAAGCACATCCCGAGGTGGGCGCCGTGGGTGGGTTGATTCAGTACATGGACACCGCCGGCAATCCGATCAAGGATCAAACCGCCACTCAGCTTCGCCGGATGAACTTCGATGACATCCTGGCCAACGCTCGGGTCAGTGGCGCGCCGGTGACGCTGTATCGGATGGACCTGCTGCGCCAGGCCAATTTCTACGATCCGGCGATCAAGGTGCAGGACTTTCAGATGACCTTGCGGGTGGCCAGGCAAGGCGTCGAGATCCACGTGTTGCCGGTGATCATCACCCGCTACCGTCGTCACCCCAATAACCTCTCGCGCCGATACAAAACCTTGCTGGACGCGGACATGCGCGCCATCGAGCCGTATCGCGCTCATCCTGGCTACGAGCAGGGCAGGGCCAAGCTGGTCAACAAGGCCCTGAAGTACGCCGTGGTCGAAGACAAGAAAGATGCCTTGCGTCTGTTGTGCTCGATCCCGTTGAAGTTGTGGGACCGCACGACGTTTCGGCGTGTGAAACGCTTGATGCTGCATTGGTAGAAAGAAGGAACGGGTTGCCATGAAGTGGTGGGACAGATTCAGGAAAAGGAAGGTGCGCAAGCACTTGAACGGGTTCGAGAAGCTCTTGCGGGGGCCGGAAAGAATCCGCATGCGCTACCCTCATTACGAAATCGGTGTGGGGACGTATGGCACACCGGAGGTACAGGAATTCGGGGACGACACCACCTTCAAAGTGGGTAATTACACGTCGATTGCCGAAGGGGTGAAGGTACTGCTCGGCGGTGGTCACCGCATCGACTGGGTCAGCTGTTTTCCGTTTCCGCTGATCATCGATGAGGCCAAGGGCATCGCCGGTGCGGCCCCTACCAAGGGCGACGTGATCATCGGCAGCGACTGCTGGATCTGCGCCAATGTGCTGATCCTGTCGGGCGTCACCGTGGGTCATGGCGCAGTGGTTGCAGCCGGTGCGGTAGTGACCAAGGACATCCCGCCCTACGCGGTGGTAGGCGGCAACCCGTGCAAGTTCATCAAGTGGCGCTTCGAGGAGGAAGTGCGTGAAGGTTTGTTGGCTTCGGAGTGGTGGAATTGGCCGGTCGATGAGGTCAAGTCGGTATCGGGCTTGTTGTGCAGTGACGATCTGCAGGGCTTCCTGAGTTATGCCCGGCAGCGGAACACTGACCCTAATACCAATGTCACAGCTTAAGCCCTTGATTTGTATCCAGACTCTGTAAGCTTGGTACCGGAACCATGACTGCCAACGCTGTCGTGTGTTGTTACAATGCCAGCAGTACCTGCGGTTGTCGCAGTCGGTCCTCCGTCCTAGAGTGCGAACCGCATTATTTTTCTCAGAGCACAGTTTATGAACACGTTCAAAACCGACATTGAAGAGCAACCGCTGGTGTCGGTCATCATCGCGTCCTACAACCACGCTCCGTACATCGAAGCATCGATCAACAGTGTGCTCGCGCAAACCTACGCCAATATCGAGTTGCTGGTAGTGGACGATGGCTCCTCCGACGGGTCGGCGCAGTTGCTGCGCGAACTCAGTGAGCGGCACGGTTTCGGATTGGTGGTGCAGGAGAACAAGGGCCTGTCGCGGACATTGAACGAATCGGTAGCGCGCTGCAACGGCAGTCTGGTGGTGCCGTTCGGCTCAGACGATGTGATGTTCGCCCATCGTATAGCCACTCAGGTGGCCTACATGCAGGACAAGCCTGAAGTGGGGATCTGCTCGGCCAATATCGAGATTATCGACAGCACCGGCAAGGTCATGTGTGAGCGCGAGCAGCGCAAGCGCAACGAGCCGTTCCGCCGCCTGGATTTCGACGACATGTTCCTCGATCGCAAGCCGGGCCCTACGGCCGCCACCCTGATGTTTCGCCGGGAGGCGCTGGAGACGGTAGGCGGGTTCAACCCGGAGATCCGGCTGGAAGATGTGTACATCGAGCTGGCGGTGACGCGGGCAGGGTACTTCATCGACGTGCTGGGCGAGCCGTTGTCGCAGTACCGGAAACATCCCACCAATACGTACAAGAACGGCCGGTTCATGGTCGAAAACGTGTTGAAGACCCTGGAGGTCTACCGTGAGCATCCGGCGTATGAACAGGTGCGGCTGCGGTTTCTCAACTCCATGTTCTTGAAGTATGCAAGGAAGGACAAGGTGCTGGGCCGGGAACTGCTGGGGATGATTCCGTTGAAGGCCTGGAACAGGAAGACGCTGCGGGGAATGCTGAGAATGGTCTTTTCCTGAGCGCCCGATCAGGCGAGGCGAGGCGAGGCAAGGGGCCGGGTGAGGGGCCCTGACACAGGCCCCCAGCCCCGACTTCATTCACCGAACCCGCTTCAAGCCATTCCCCCAGTGCACCAGCCACTGCGCATACACCAGCGCCATCGGTATCCAGATCAGGAACCAGTGCTCCTTGGGCCGAGACAGAAACGCGCTGCCCTCGGTCAACCCCGAAGCAAAGCCGAACACCAGCCAGGTTGCGGCCAGCACCACCTGCGGTTCGCGGCGATTCAGCCAGCAGAAGCGCATGGCCAGGCCGTAAAGCACCATCCACAGCACGAAGCCGACGATGCCGCCCATGTACAGCACGCCTAGCTCGATGTTATGTGGATCCGCGAGGGTAAAGTCCAGTCCGGGGATCACCACCAGCATGGGCGAGTCGTAGCCATGGCCTAGCCAAGGTTTTTCGCCGATCTGGCGCAAGGACTCCATCCATATTTCCGGGCGATACGACGCGCCGCGCTGCGTCAGCACATCGGGAACCACGGCATAGAGCACTGCCACCCCCAGCAGGGCAATGGCGATGGCAATGCCGCCGCGCTTCTTGTTGCCGGCCGCCATCAACCACAGCAGTGCCGCCGCCAGACCCACAATGGGTGTACGTGAACCGGTGGACACCAGCGTGAGGCCCAGAATGGCCAGGCAGATCAGCGCGACCGGGTTCCAGTGGTTCTTGCCGATGTACCAGGTGGCCAGCCAGAAGCTGGCGAAGGCACCAAACACATGGGCACTGAGCAGCGGATTGTAGAGCGCGCCATAGCCGTCGAGCCGGGCCCCGAAAGGCGCGCCTTGAATGCCGTAGAAATACACCAGCGACAAGGCCGCCGCTGCGGTGGCGATGACTGCCGCGACGCGACTGACTTGAGGCATACGCTGCGGATGCTCGATGGCAATGATGCCGGCGGACAGCAGCACCATGGCGATGTACAGCGGACGCTTGAACAGCGAGCCGAAGTCTTCGCTTTCCGAGGCCCAGCTCACGGTAAGCATGATATAGGCGCTGAATGCGGCGAAGGCCAGGAACATCGGGTTGCTGGCCAGGCGCTTGAGCAGTTGCGGTTGCAGGGCCACCGCGATCAAGGTGGGCGCGGCCAGGAATATGTAGAAAAACTTGTGATAGAGCGGGCGTTCCCAGGCCCAGAACATGCCGGTCATGATCACCAGCCAGCCGAAGGGCAGTATGTAGCCGTTGAGTACGTGTGCGGTCCTTGCGCGTAGCGAGGGAGTCACGGCTTGCGAGGTGGTGTGTATGTCCATAGGCCTGCAGATGTGGAGGGGCGACGGCGGCAATTGTACGTCGATGTAAGCCCCGTCCGACAGTCATCCTTGCGAGGTCGTGTTACCCGTTGCAACAGCGGCGTGAACCGCTGCCGCCACCTGAACCCTCAGGCCTTCGAGCTGACCTTGACGTCCTTGAACAAACAGAACACCAGCACAGCAGCGAGAATCTCGAGTGCGGCCACGAAGTACAGCCCCGCCGCCAGGCTACCGGTGAGGGTACGCAGGAAGCCGATCATGTACGGCGCGACGAAGCCGGCCAGGTTGCCGATGCAGTTGATCAAAGCAATGCCACCGGCTGCAGCGGTGCCCGCCAGGAAGGCGCCGGGGATCGACCAGAACACTGGAAAAGCGGCGAGAATGCCGGCTGCGGCAACGGTGAGTGCAATCAGTGCCAGGGTGGCATTGCCCAGGCACAGGCCGGTAGCGATCAACCCCAGACCGGCCAACAGCGCGGCCATCGCGCAATGAAGGCGGCGTTCGGCAGTCTTGTCCGAATGGCTGCCGTTCCACAGCATGGCCAGGGTGCCGACGATGAAGGGAATCGCGGCCAGCAGGCCAATGCTCATGGTGTCGTTGACGCCCAGGGATTTGATCACCGATGGCGTCCAGAAGGCGATGGTGGCGTTGCCCGAGACGATGCAGAAGTACACCAGGGTGCATAGCCACAGCTTGGGGTTGCGCACCAGGCTTTTCAGGTCACTGTGTTTTTCCGGCGCAGCGTCTTCCTGGGCGATGACGGCGCTGACCCTTTCACGTTCGGCGGGGCTCAGCCATTTTGCATTGGCCGGCTTTTCCGGCAGATAGCGCAGCACGGCAATCCCGGCCAGTACCGAAGGGATACCTTCCAGGATGAACAGCCATTGCCAGTTCGCCAGGCTACCGACGCCCACCATGCGGCTCATGATGAAACCGGCGAGAGGCCCGCCGACGATCCCGGCGATGGCGAATGAGGTCATGAACATGCCATTGATGCGGGCGCGCTGGGCGGCCGGGAACCAATAGGTGAGGTACAGCACGACGCCCGGGAAGAAGCCGGCTTCGAACACGCCCAGCAGAAAGCGCAGGATGTAGAACGACATCGGGCTCTGCACGTAGGCCATGGCCATGGAGGTCAGGCCCCACAGGATAGTGATCCGGGCCAGGGTGCGGCGGGCGCCGATTTTCTCCAGCAACAGGTTGCTGGGCACTTCGAACAGGAAGTAGCCAATGAAAAAGATCCCGGCACCCAGCCCATAGACGGCTTCGCTGAAGCCCAGATCATCGAGCATCGCCAGTTTGGCGAAGCCGACGTTGACCCGGTCGATCCAGGCCAGCACGAACAGGAACACCAGAAACGGCAGCAGGCGCCAGGCGATCTTGCGGTAGGTGGCCGCCGTTTGCGCCTTGTCCGAGGCGACGCCAGGTGAATCGGCGGTCAGGACGGGATTGTGATTCATGTTGCATCTCCATCGATTCAGCGCTGGAGCAGCCACGCTGTGGCCACCAGGGATTTCACCGGCGGCCATTGCCGCCAGCGTCAAGGCACATAGGTTCGGGGTCAGTGAGGGTGCAGCAAGGCTTCCACGCTGCGGGCGATCTGCAGCACTCGGGCGTCCTGACCGTTGAGGCCGGCAATCGACAGGCCCACAGGCAGCTCTGCGGCGGTGTGACAGGGCAGGCTCAGGGCGCAGCCGTCGAGAAAATTCAGCACACTGGTGTTGCGCAGCACCAGAGCGTTGGTGGCGAAGAACTGGGCGACGTCCTGCTCCAGCGCTTCGAGCGGCGGCGGTACGATTGCCACGCTGGGCAGCAGCCAGCCATCGGCGTCGCCCAGTCGCTGTTTGGCGATGTCGATCAGCCGCCGACGCTGGGCGAGCAAGGTCAGGTAGTCCGCGGCGCTGAGCGCTTCGCCCCGGCGGATGCGCTGGGCAACACGCGGATCGTAGGCATGGGCCTGGTCGCCGGTGAGCCAGTCCTTGTGCAGATGCCAGGCTTCGGCAGCAGTCAGCCCGCCGGCGCCATTGATGACGGGCAGTTCGTGCAGCTCAGGGAAATCGAACCAACGGATCACCGCGCCGGCGGCAGCGAGGCGTTGCAGGCTGCGTTCGAACGCGGCGGCCACGGTGGCGTCGAGATTGTCCATGACGAAATCTCGGGTCACCGCCAGGCGCAATCCCTGTAGCGGGGCGGCGCGAGTGTCCAGGGTCGCACCGGACAGGACGGCGTCGAGCAGAATGCTGTCGTCCACGCAGGCAGTCAGCGCACCTATGCAGTCCAGGCTGGTCGCCAGGGGCAGGGCGCCCACCGTCGAAACCCGTCCGGCGCTGGGCTTGAAGCCGACCAGCGAACAGAACGCGGCCGGGATGCGCAGCGAACCGCCGGTATCGGTACCCAGCCCAGCCACGGCCATGCCCTCGGCCACACTGACGGCAGCGCCAGAGCTGGAGCCGCCGGCAATGCGCCCCGGTGCTACCGGGCTGGTGGGGCTGCCGTAGTGGGGGTTGAGGCCCAGACCCGAGAAGGCGAATTCGCTCATGTTGGTACGGCCCAGCAGGATAGCCCCCGCAGCTCGCAGGCGGGCGACTACAGGCGCATCGATGGGCGCAGGTTCAGCTTGAGCCAGTACGGTGGAGCCGGCTGCGGTGATTTGCCCCGTTACATCGAACAGGTCTTTGATGGACACGGGCAGGCCGGCGAGCGGCGAAGGCACGTAGCCTGCGGCTCGGGCCAGGTCGCTGGCGCGTGCAGCTTGCAGGGCACTGTCAGCGTCAACGCTGATATAGGCGTGCCCTCCTTGGCTGCGGTGAGCGTCGATCCGCGCCAGCGCCTGGCTGACCAGATGCTCGCTGGTGGTACGGCCATGGGCGAGATCGTCTGCAAGTTCGCTGATGGGCTTCATGCTGATCACTCCGCGACCGGCAGCGCTTCGACGCTGTAGGCATGGCGCAGGCTGCGATCGAGTACAGGATCGAACAGCTCCATTTCAAATCCCTCGCCGTAGCCCAGTTCGCCGATGACCGGCTGGGTGCCGCAGAACATCGCTGTGCCGGCGGGCAGGTCGGCGGCATCGTTGAGCTTGGCCAGCAGGGTCTCGGGGGCGAGCAGCGCGGTGACCGGGCCCTCCTGATACAACGCACGTTCGCCATTGCGACTGCGCCAGGTGCGCATGATCAGTTGGTCCCAATGGCCTTTGACTTCGTCCAGTAACCAAGCCTGAGCGGCGATAGGCTTGTCGCACATCTGTTTCGACACGGTGACGTCGAAGGCTTCGACCTTGCGGTCGGTGTGGTCCGAACCCAGGCCGACCAGCAGACCGTGTTCGCTGGGGATCAATACGAATTCGGTTTCGCCGGAGGAATCCTGGCCAGGCACCTGGATGCTCGACGCCGGGTTCAGCAGGCTGGCAGCGACGCGATAGAAGCAAGGGATCTGCGTAGGGCGGCGCACGCCCAGTGCTTCCAGTTCGGCAATGTGATGTTCGACCGCTGCGCTATTGCGTCCGGCCCAGCCGGCGATGATCAGGTGGTCGATCTGTACCGAGACGTCGCCGCAGCCGGCAACTTGAAGATGGAGTTGAGTCATGGTCATGCCCTTGCGCTGAGTGGAGAACGGCATCCTGTTTCTGATACCACTCTGATATATCACAGGTTTTTCATAAAGCAACGGCTGTGCCAATCCACGGTAGGAGTGAGGTCAAGGGCCGTATTACGGCGCTTTCAGGGGATCTGGATAGATGGTCCGGGGCGTGCGGGCGGGTGTTACCTGTTACGTTCCTGCACCGTAACTGGGCGGGAAATGCCCAAGGCAGGTGCGGCTGCCCCACAGGACGGGACGAATTGCCGAGCGACAATAAAAGAGATTTCAAATACAGTGATATATCAGTTCAGCCTCGAGGAACGCTGCCTTGCTTGATGCCGCTTTAACCGAACCCACAGCCAAACCCTCCCTGAAGGGCGGTGCCAGCCTGCGTGAGTTGGCCTATGCGCAGATCAAGCAGCGCATCATTTCCTGCGATCTGCGCCCCGGCGACGCCATCAATGAAGCCCAGCTGACGCAGCTGCTGGGGCTGGGCCGTACCCCTGTCCATCAAGCCTTGCATCGCCTGGAGATGGAGGGGATGGTCACCATTTTGCCGCGCAAGGGCGTGATGGTGACGCCCATCTCCCTCAACGACATCCTGGACATGATCGACGTGCGCGTCTGCAATGAGCAGCTATGCGTGAAGCTGGCGCTCGAGCGCGCGCAGGAAAGCGATTTCCTGCAGATGCGCGACATCCTCGGTCGCACACCGCAGCTGCTCCAGCGTAGAGATGTGAACGGCTTGATGGAGGTCGACCTGCAATTTCACCTGGCCATTTCAGCCGCTGCGCGAAATCGGGTGCTGGCAGATTTGTTACGAACCTTGCACGAGAAGCAGGCCCGTTTCTGGTTTCTGACGCTGTCGGAGATGCACCACAGCGAACGCATCTACGACGAACACACCCAGATTCTCACCGCCATGGAGCGCCGCGACAGCGATGCGGCGATTCAGGCCATTCAGCATCATATCGAGGATTTCCGCAGGGCTATCACTCGCACGCTGTAGGCGTCCATGAGGCTCGGAAACTTCAGCTAACAGCCCCGCAGTGGAAGCATTCCCAGCATGAACTAGGGTGAGCGGGCGGCTTTGGAATGCCGCCTATCTCATCTTTCTCATGGAGCGTTCGCAATGCGTACAACAATCATCTCGGCACTGGCATTGGCATTTTTCACCGCCCTGGCGACGCCGGCGTGGTCGGCATCCACCCCTTCGGCCACTGCCAAGCTTGAAGCCACCGCGCCTGCCACTGTGCAACTGGCCGAGGCGGGCAAAGTGAACCTGAACAGCGCCGATGCCGAGAGTTTGAAGCGGGAACTGTCGGGGGTAGGGTTGGCCAAGGCAGAGGCGATCGTCAAGCACCGAGAGGCCAATGGGCCCTTTCATTCGGTGGACGAGCTGCTGGAAGTCAAGGGGATCGGCAAGGCGCTGCTCGATCGCAACCGCGACAAGTTGATGGTCAAGTAAGGCATTTGACCTTGTGTGGAAAAGCCGGCTAGCTGCCGGCTTTTTTGTCGCCGTCGTCCGACGGGGGAGGCTGCCGGCTGCTGACCAGTCGCAGTTTGTATCTATCCGGTATCACCGCTTCGACAATGTCTGCTGCCCGTTCGGTGCCGCCCATCAAATGGACGGCATCAGCCAGACCTTCCAGGTTGGGCCAACTGTTTTCCAGCAACTGGCGCAGGTGCTCGGCGATGGTTTGTATGCTGGCGCGGTGGCTACCGTGGATGCCAGCGCCGGAGTAGGCCACCCGCGCCGCTACGCCCGGCTCGTCCGCGGCAATGGGTAAAGCCAAGATGGGTGTTTCCGCGACGATAGCGTCCAGTACCACATTGAGCTCGGCGTGGGTGACGAGCACATCGGCGTATTGCAGCACCAGGTTCTGATCAGCGTAATCGGTGACCCATGTCGCCCCGCTGCTCAGCAGTTGATCGCTTTGCCGGTGATTGAGACCGCCGCAGTGCATCACCAGCAACTGCGCGTTCAAGGCTTTGCAGGCCCTGGCGATGCGCTTGAACAGGCCAAGCCTGCGGCCGTGCAGCACACCCAGCGTAGCGAATACCAGCGGCCGCGTGGTATCCAGCGTGTAGGGCAGCTTGTTGATGACGCTGGGCAGCCGCCGCAATGGGCCGACTTCATGAAACCAGGGCGGCAGGTTAGGGCGGGGAAAGTCAAACTCGAGCACTGTCTGGCTGATCTGGGCCAGTGGCGACAGGCATTCGTGCAAGCCTTCGCGTTCGGGCAGGCCTAACGCCCGGGCCTGCTGGCGAACCACTGTGCGGTGTGGCTTCATCAGCCAGTCGTGCAGCTTGGCGCCCCGCAAATACCGCCGGCGTGCGCGCTCGTCGCGCTCGTAGGGGTAGGGCAGCACCGGCAAGGGAATGGTGACGTCCTCCCGATTGACCGGGAGCGTGCAGGCAATGGAAACGAAGGGCAGGGCCATGGCTTGAGCGACCAAGGCACCGGCGGCTTCTTGCTGGTCGCAGATGACCGCGTCGATCCGTTCATCCTTGAATGCCTGAGGCAGATGCTCGCAGAGGATGCCGGTGCTGCGTGCCATGTCGCGGATGCGCTGGCGTTGGGCAAAAGGATTGTTTGGATTGGAGGCCAGGCGTTCTGTGATTCGCAGACTGCCCTGCGGATATTGGTCGGCCCCGATGCTGCGAAATTTGATCTGGGGGAAGCGAATGAGGTGACGGGCGTCGGGTTGATGGAAGAACGTCACGCTGTGACCGCGTTCAATCAGCTCCATCGCCAAATGCTCGAGCGGCTGGTAATGAGCCTGCAAGGGTGGCGCGACGACAGCAAAGCGAATCATGAGATACCCCCAGAATCCATCGGGCGGTGGGCCGTCGCGATTGTACACATTCTACGACTTGTAGCGTTTATGCACAGTAAACGGTTTTATCTTCATGAGGCAATGAGGAGTGATGGCAGTTCCAAATTATTTGCCGGACAGCCTTTGCCGCATCGCAATCGCTGGTATGGCGACGACGGAGAGGCCCGCGGGTGCCCCTGGGCTCTTGTGGTAATTCTTTCTAAAACAATTGGTTAGGCAATTGAATTTCATCCCGTTGAAACTGATCGTCAAATCGCCGACGCACGGCCAGCCCATGCTCTATCGTCAGGAGTATGCTCTGGAGGGCGCCGCCTGAGAGCGGCACATTCGAATCGATGATGCGGGCATCAAAACGCTCGCGGCAGTGGCCTGGCGAAGCGGGTCAAGGGTTGTCTTTCGCACGCGTGGCTGGGACGTTGATCATGACTGACAAGACATTGAGAATTCTGATTGCCGACGAGTTGGACGAGCAGGTCGTGCAGATCGAACGCACCCTCAACCACTTGGGTTATTTCCGGGTGGTACCGGTGGCATCGCTGGACGAATTGATGACCATGGTGCAAAGCGCATTCGAGCCTTTCGATCTGCTGATCGCCAACACCGACATGGCGGTGCGCTCCGGGGTAGACCTGCCGCGATTCTGCAAGGCCAGCCCGCAGGTCCGGCATGCTTTGCTTTACGAAGCGCAGAAGGCGGATCTGCCGGAGCCTGCCGACCCCTCGCAGATCAACGCCGGCGTGAGTGTGGCGCAGTTGCCGGATAGCGAGGTGCTGAAGAAGTTCATGGCGATAGTCGAATCGCCGCAGGCGCCTATGGAGAACAAGGTACGGGTGATCGGCGAGCAAACGCCTGGCAGGAAAGGGCGCGGGCAGGTGGCGGGGTTGCGGCCTTTGTGAATGGGGTAGGGCGTGGAGGGTGTGGTGGATGGTCCCCTCACCCCAGCCCTCTCCCTAGGGGAGAGGGAGCTAAAAGCGGACTGCGGTGGCCGCAACTCCACCGTACGGCTCCTCTCCCTTGGGGATAGGGGGCTAAAAGCGGACCGCGGTGGCCGCAACTCCACCATACGGCTCCCTCTCCCTCAGGGAGAGGGCTGGGGTGAGGGGACCATCCACCACCCATCTCAACCCCCTATCCACCAAAAATAACCACCCCTGCGCTTTTTGCTATCCTGCGCGCCTTTGCAGAGCGCGAACATACGCGCCGCCCGTCCATCAGCGGATCCACTCATGCCTGCCAATCACACTGCCCAGCCCCTGCTGCTCAGCCGCAGCGACCACAAGACCCTTGGCCTAGCGGCCTTGGGCGGGGCGCTCGAGATCTACGATTTCATCATCTTCGTGTTCTTCGCGCTGACCCTCAGCCAGTTGTTCTTTCCCCCCGAAATGCCTGAGTGGCTGCGCCTGCTGCAAAGCTTCGGCATCTTCGTGACCGGCTATCTGGCGCGTCCGCTGGGTGGCATCCTCATGGCCCATTTTGCCGACCGCCTGGGGCGCAAGCAGGTGTTCAGCCTGAGCATCCTGATGATGGCGGTGCCGTGCCTGCTGATCGGCGTAATGCCCACCTATGCCGACATCGGTTATTTCGCACCGCTGCTGTTGCTGGCCTTGCGCATTCTGCAGGGTGCCGCCGTGGGCGGCGAAGTGCCCAGCGCCTGGGTGTTCGTGGCCGAACATGTGCCAGCGCGGCGCCGTGGCTACGCCCTGGGGTTTCTGCAGGCGGGTCTGACCTTCGGCTATCTGCTGGGGGCGCTGACGGCGACCCTGCTGGCGCGGGTGTACACACCGCAGGAAATTCTCGAGTGGGCGTGGCGTCTGCCTTTTCTGTTGGGCGGGGTGTTCGGCGTGGTCGGGGTCTGGCTGCGCCGTCTGTTGAGCGAAACGCCGGTGTTCCTGGCCATGCGCGAGCGCCGCGAACACGTCGCCGAGTTTTCCCTGCGCACGGTGTTGCGCGAGCATCGAGCGTCGTTGATTCCGGCCGTGCTGCTGACCTGCGTATTGACCTCGGCAGTGGTAGTGCTGGTGGTGATCACGCCCACGGTTATGCAGCAGCGCTTCGGCCTGGACGCCCGCCATACCTTTGCCCTGAGCAGCCTGGGTATCGTGTTCCTGAACATCGGCTGTGTACTGGCCGGCCTGCTGGTGGACCGCATCGGCGCCTGGCGAGCCCTGGTGGTCTACTGCCTGCTGCTGCCGGTGGGCGTTGGTGGGCTGTACGCCGGCCTGGTGTCCGGCTCGACGGCGCTGCCGCTGGCTTACGCTGCCGCGGGCCTGGGCTGTGGCGTGGTGGGGGTGGTGCCGTCGCTGATGGTGGGGCTGTTTCCAGCCAAGGTGCGGGTTTCGGGGATCTCCTTTACCTATAACGTCGCCTACGCCCTGTGGGCCAGTACCACCCCGTTGTTGTTGATTGCCTTGATGCCGTGGAGCCCCTGGGTGTGTGTGGGCTATTGCCTGGTGATGGGTGCTGTGGGGGTGTGGACGGCGTGGTGGTTTGGCAGGCGGCGGGTAGTGCCCGTGTTTGCTTGATATGTTGAACAGACCGGCCCCAGTGGCCGGTTTTTTTATGGGGTGTCAGGCAGGGCGCTATCGCGGGCAGAGCCCGCTCCCACAGAGGTGGCAGCTACCCAAGATCCCTCTGCTCCCACAAAAATATCAGCCCCCTGCAGATCCCCTGTGGGAGCGGGCTCTGCCCGCGATGAGGCCAGCCCAGCCAATAAAGATCCAAATATCCCACATACAGGGATAACAATTTACATATTGAGATTCCCAGCCAATCCAGTCTATAGTCCCCTTCATCAACCCACCGCCACTCACTCCCAAAAACAAACAAGGTGAAGCGATGCAGGCGCAACTTATCGCGCTCGATTGGGGGACCAGTTCCCTGCGAGCGTATCTACTGGGCCCCAACGGCCACGTGCTCGACCAGCGTTCGCTGGATCGCGGCATCATGCAATTGTCCGACACCCCCCGCCTTGTCGCCGGCCATACCACCGCCAATGGCTTCGAGCTGGCCCTCGACGAAGCGTGCGGCGACTGGCTGGACGCACAGCCGACGATCCCGGTCATTGCCTGCGGCATGGTCGGCAGCGCGCAGGGTTGGCGAGAAGTGCCTTATTGCCCCGGCCCGGCGCGTGCGGCGGATGTGGCGGCGGGCATGGTCACCGTGCGCAGCGTGCGCGGTATCGACGTACACCTGGTGCCCGGTGTGCTCCAGCACTCGGCGCTGCCGAATGTGATGCGCGGCGAAGAAACCCAGATCTTCGGCCTCCTGGGCAGTCTGCCCGTAGACAGCCGCGATCAAGCGTTGCTGATCGGTTTGCCCGGCAGCCACTCGAAGTGGGCCCGTGTAGTGGAGCAGCGCATCGAGCACTTCGACACCTTCATGACCGGCGAGCTGTTCGCCGCCGCCTGTGCCCACACCATTCTCGGCCGTACCCAGCAGCGTGGCGCGTCGTTCGATGTGCAGGCGTTCGAGCGGGGCGTGGGTGTGGCGCTTTCCCAGGAAGGCAGCATCGGTGTGCTGTCCACGATGTTCAGCGCCCGCAGTCTGGGCTTGACCGGGCAGCTGCCGGCCGCCGAGCAAGCGGACTACCTGTCAGGCCTGATGATCGGCCACGAACTGCGCGCCCTGGCCGAAGTGCTGCGTTCGCGCAGTGGCCAGGTCGAACTGCCTCCAGTGGTGCTGATCGGCAACGGCGCGCTGTGTCAACGCTATCGGAAGGCCTTGGCCTTGTGTGCATTTCCTGGGGTGAGCCTGGCTGAACAGGCTACCGAACGGGGTCTCTGGAGCCTGGCAGTTGCCGCCGGGCTCGTCGCTCAACCGCTCCAAGAGGTTTGACATGCTCAAGCAAGCAATGGCCCAGAACGGGCTGATCGCCATCCTGCGCGGTCTGCGCCCCGAGGAATCGGTGGCCATCGGCGAGGTGTTGTACAGCGCCGGTTTTCGGATTATCGAGGTGCCGCTCAATTCCCCACAGCCGTACGACAGCATTCGTCTGCTGCGCAATAGTTTGCCGGCCGACTGTGTGGTGGGCGCCGGCACCGTATTGACCGAGGAACAGGTAGGGCTGGTGAAGGCCGCCGGCGGGCAGTTGATCGTCATGCCCCACAGCGATGCCAAGGTGTTGCGCGCCGCCAAGCAGGCTGGCCTGTACCTGGCGCCTGGGGTGGTGACGCCGACCGAAGCTTTCGCCGCGTTGGCCGAGGGCGCGGATGTGCTCAAGCTGTTTCCCGCCGAATTGATGAACCCTGGCGTGGTCAAGGCGCTGCTGGCGGTGCTGCCCAAGGGAACAGCGCTGGTGCCGGTGGGCGGAATCAGCCCGGATAACATGAAGCCGTTCCTGGATACAGGGGTCGTCGGGTTCGGCCTGGGGTCCGGGTTGTTCAAACCGGGGATGACGGTGGAGCAGGTGGCACAGAGTGCCAGGAATTACGTCGAGGCCTGGGGGCGGTTGACCGGGCAATGAGGTTGGCCTGGGATGAGGAGGTGAATGGTCCCCTCACCCC
>NZ_DFUE01000048.1:0-6072 GCF_002379585.1 Pseudomonas sp. UBA4194 | reverse complement strand
CTCACCCCAACCCTCTCCCTGGGGGAGAGGGGGCTAAAAGCGAATCGCCAATAGCCGCCACACCGCCGTCCGGCCCCGCTGCGAATTTCCAACCATCTATAAAAGAGACAACAGATGAAAATCACCAAACTTGAAACCTTCATCGTTCCACCGCGCTGGTGCTTCCTCAAGGTCGAGACCGACGAAGGCGTCGTCGGCTGGGGCGAACCGGTAGTCGAGGGGCGCGCCCATACCGTGGCGGCCGCTGTCGAGGAATTGTCCGACTACCTGATCGGCAAGGACCCGCGCAACATCGAAGACATCTGGACAGTGCTCTATCGCGGTGGCTTCTACCGCGGCGGTGCGGTGCACATGAGCGCCCTGGCCGGTATCGACCAGGCACTGTGGGACATCAAGGGCAAGGCGCTGGGTGTGTCGGTCAGTGACCTGCTTGGCGGGCAGGTGCGTGATCGCATCCGTGTGTATTCCTGGATCGGCGGCGACCGTCCGGCCGATACGGCGCGCGCCGCCAGCGAGGCGGTTTCCCGTGGTTTCACCGCCGTGAAAATGAACGGTACCGAAGAACTGCAGTTTCTCGACACCTTCGACAAGGTCGACCGCGCGTTGGCCAGTGTTGCCGCGGTGCGTGACGCGGTAGGGCCGAACGTGGGCATTGGTGTGGATTTCCATGGCCGGGTGCACAAGCCCATGGCGAAGGTGCTGATGAAGGAGTTGGATCAGTTCAAGCTGATGTTCATCGAAGAGCCGGTGCTGAGCGAGAACTACGAGGCGCTCAAGGAGTTGGCACCTCTGACCAGTACGCCGATTGCCTTGGGCGAGCGCCTGTACTCGCGCTGGGACTTCAAGCGCATTCTCAGCGAAGGCTATGTGGACATCATTCAGCCGGACGCGTCCCACGCCGGTGGCATTACCGAAACCCGCAAGATCGCCAATATGGCCGAGGCCTACGATGTGGCCCTGGCGCTGCATTGCCCGTTGGGGCCGATTGCGCTGGCGGCGTGTCTGCAACTGGATGCGGCCTGCTACAACGCGTTCATCCAGGAGCAAAGCCTGGGCATTCATTACAACGAGAGCAACGACCTGCTGGACTACATCAAGCGGCCGGAAGTGTTTGATTACGACAATGGTTTCGTGAAGATTCCGAACGGACCTGGATTGGGTATCGAAATCAACGAGGAGTATGTGCGGGAACGCGCCGCCATCGGTCACCGCTGGCGCAACCCGATCTGGCGGCATGCCGATGGGAGCTTCGCCGAGTGGTGATCCAACCCTGAAACCGCGGCGCGCCCATCGCGGGCAGAGCCCGCTCCCACAGGGATTTGGGGTGGCCTGGAGATCGTGGAATGGCATCGCGGGCAGAGCCTGCTCCCACAGGGATATGGGTGGGCTGGAGATCATGGAATGGCATCGCGGGCAGAGCCCGCTCCCACAGGGATTTGGGGTGGCCTGGAGATCATGGAAGGGCATCGCGGGCAGAGCCCGCTCCCACAGGGATTTGGGGTGGCCTGGAGATCGTGGAATGGCATCGCGGGCAGAGCCTGCTCCCACAGGGATATGGGGTGGGCTGGAGATCATGGAATGGCATCGCGGGCAGAGCCCGCTCCCACAGGGATGTGGGATGGCCTGGAGATCATGGAATGGCATCGCGGGCCGGCCGGGCCCATAGGAGGGCTGTGGTGCCATTGAGATAGCTGCTGGACCATCGAACCCTGTGGGAGCGGGCTCTGCCCGCGATGGCGTCCGCAAGGTCACCGCCACACCCTCTACAAATACAATAAGAGGCACACATGCACACCCAATCCACCACCAGCGCGCCAGCCCTGGCTACCCCCAGCCGCAAGCGCTTCTTCATCATGGTGCTGCTGTTCATCACCGTGGTGATCAACTACCTGGACCGCAGCAACCTGTCCATCGCAGCGCCAGCATTGACCAGCGACCTGGGCATCGACCCGGTCCACGTCGGTCTGATCTTCTCCGCCTTTGGCTGGACCTACGCCGCCATGCAGATCCCCGGCGGCTGGCTGGTCGACCGGGTGCCGCCGCGTATTCTCTATAGCGTCGCCCTGGCGTTGTGGTCCATTGCCACGGTCATGCTTGGCTTCGCCGGCAGTTTCATCGCCCTGTTCGTGTTGCGCATGGCGGTGGGCGCGCTGGAAGCGCCGGCCTACCCGATCAACAGCCGCGTGGTCACCACCTGGTTCCCCGAGCGCGAGCGTGCCACGGCGATTGGTTTCTACACCTCAGGCCAGTTCGTCGGCCTGGCCTTCCTGACCCCGGTGCTGGCCTGGCTGCAACACGCCTTCGGCTGGCACATGGTGTTCGTTGCCACCGGCCTGGTGGGGATTCTCTGGGCCGTGGTGTGGTACGCGGTGTACCGCGAACCGCGGGATTTCAAAGGCGCCAATGACGCCGAGATCCAGCTGATCAGCGACGGCGGCGGCCTGGTCGACATGCAGACCTCAGCCAAGGCCCTCAAGCCCGGCTTCAGCTGGACCGACCTGGGCATCGTGTTGAGCAAACGCAAGCTGTGGGGCATCTACCTCGGTCAGTACTGCCTGAACTCGACGCTGTGGTTCTTCCTCACCTGGTTTCCCACCTACCTGGTGAAATACCGCGGCATGGATTTCATCAAGTCCGGCATGCTGGCGTCGTTGCCGTTTTTGGCCGCCTTCGTCGGCGTGCTCTGTTCAGGCTTCTTCTCCGACTGGCTGATACGCCGTGGCGCCAGCGTCGGTCTGGCGCGCAAGCTGCCGATCATTGGCGGATTGCTGATCTCGACGTGCATCATCGGCGCCAACTATTTCGACTCTACCGCGTTGGTCATCGCCTGCCTGGCCCTGGCGTTCTTCGGCAACGGCCTGGCGTCGATCACCTGGTCGCTGGTCTCGACCCTGGCCCCGGCCCGGTTGCTCGGGCTGACCGGTGGGGTGTTCAACTTCATCGGCAATCTGTCGGCGATCACCACCCCTATCGCCATCGGCTTCCTGGCCACGGGTGACTCGTTCGCGCCTGCCATCACCTATATCGCGGTGATGGCGTTGATTGGCGCGCTGTCGTACATCCTGCTGGTGGGCAAGGTGCAGCGGATCGAACTTTGACCGCATCCCGAGCAGGCGAACATAATGCGCCTGCTCTTTCCCTCGGCGAAGCAAGGTTGACCATGCAGGACGATGCAACCCCCCCAGCACCCACCGGCACGCAGACCCTGTTGCGCGGCCTGGCCGTGATCCAGGCCGTGGCCGACGGCGCCCGTGATCTGAAAGAAATTGCCCGGCGTATCGGCACCACCCGCAGCACCACCCACCGCCTGACCAGTTGCCTGGTGGAGGAGCGCTACCTGCGGGTATTGCCCCAGGTGGGCTATCTGCTGGGCCCGCGCTTGATCGAGCTGGGTTTCCAGGCGCGCGAAGAGGTGCCGCTGGTGGTGCTGGCTACGCCATGGTTGGATGAGCTGTCGGCGTTGACCGGGGACACTATTCATCTGGCGGTGCGTGATGGCGACGAGGTGTTGTATCTGCACAAGACCCCAGGGCGCAATGGCCCGGAGATGCGTTCGCGGGTGGGTCACCGGATGCCCCTGGCGCGCACCGGGATCGGCAAGGCGCTGATGCTCGATGGCACCGCCGGAGAGTGGCAGCGCTTGTTCGAAGCGGGGGAGGCGGCCGCCGCCAGCGCGGCGCAGTGGCCCGATCATCCACAGCTGACCTGGCCGCAGTTTCAGGCAAGGATGCTGGAGTATGTGGCAGGACGCTACGCGTTCGACCTTGAGGATAACGAACCATCGATCCGCTGCGTGGCGGCGCCGATACGAGATGCCAGCGGGCAGATCGTGGCAGCCATCAGTGTGGCGAGCACGGTGCCGTACATGTCGCTGGAGAAGATGCAGGGGTTGGTGCCGGTTGTGCAGAAGGCGGTGTCGGGGGTGTCGGCGGAGTTGGGGGCGCGGGGGTAGGGTGGGTTTGAGTGGGCTGGGCTAGGCTGGGGTGAGGGGACCATNNCTCACCCCAGCCCTCCCCCTGAGGGAGAGGGAGCCGTGCGCGGTGTGCTTTAGCTCCCTCTCCCTCATGGCAAGGAGCCGTACGTGGTGTGCTTTTAGCTCCCTCTCCCTCAGGGAGAGGGCTGGGGTGAGGGGACCATTCACCGCCAAACCCCGCCCCAGGCCCAGCCCTGAACCAACCCCCCCACCCCAAGGTCACAGCCCTACCTCCCTTCGGGCCACCCCCTCATGCGCGCGCTTCTGATTCTGCCCCTGCTGTTCATCAACCTCGCCCACGCCGCCACACCTCTGCGAATCGAGAACCTGCAACGCTGCGGCAACTTGCTCGACAGTCGTGAACAGCGCTTCTGCATTACCGCCCATGGCCTAGACGACACTCCGCTACAGGTACAGCTGAACAACGTCAGCGTCCCTTACCAGCGCGACGGCCAGCATCTGGTGTTGCAACTGCGCACCGACCAGGTGGCAAGCGCCCCGGTGTACCTGCAGCAAGGTTCGCGCAGCAGCAATGGCGTCTGGTTGAGCATGGCCGGCAGCCACGTGGTGGCGGCCAGACCTGACGAAGTGGCGAAGAACATGGACGGCCTGACCACTTACGTCGACCTGGTCAGCGTGATCATAGAAGAGCGCTTCGACGGCTTGGAACAGGCCAACGCCTTGGCCCGGAAATACGGCGCCGAGGTGGTGGGGGCGATTGCGCCGCTCAACACTTACCAGTTGCGCTTGCCGGTCACCAACCTCACCGAGCGCGACGCCATGGTCTTGCGCATCGGCAGCGAAGTGGCCGTGGACGCCGTGGTGATCGAGGAGTCGGGGGCCGAGAAGGAGGAGGCTGCAGCCCCTGCGCAAAAACCTTCGCCGGACCAGGATGAATGGGCCGCGAACCGTTTTCTCGACGCCGTGAATTACTACCAGCGACGCATACCCAGCCAGGCCGCGCCGATCACCCCGGTCCCGATAAAAGTGGGCGTGATCGAACGCAACGTGGATTTCGATGCCCCGGATTTTGCCAGTTACCTGGGCCGCTGCCCCAACGGCAAAGCCCGCACCTGCCTGTACGGCCGTGACGCGGGCAAACCGGACAACCATGGCTCGACCGTCGCCGGGGTGCTGGCTGCGCAGTGGAGCAATGGCGGCAACAGTGGTCTGCTGAGAGGTCTGGACGGCGCGAGCCAGGGCTTCGATGTGATCGTGGAGCGGGGCTCCGATGCGGGCATCACCGCTAACGTCGCCGCCTCGGTCAATCTGGTACAGGACGGTGTCCGGGTGCTCAACTGGAGCTGGGGCCTGCACCGGGTCGGCGCCAGGAATGTGGATGGCGACGAGATCGATTCTCTGGTGCGCTCGGGGTTGGCCATGGGCGGTTATGAGGAACTGCTCGAGGAGTTTTTCCTGTGGCTGCGGGCCAAGCATCCAGAGGTGGTGGTGGTCAATTCAGCCGGTAACGGTGCATCGTTCTCCGGCACGGACGAGTATCGCTTGCCATCTTCATTCGTGACCGACCAGTTGCTGGTCGTGGGCGGGCATCAGCGCTCGGAGGAGCAAGGTCTGGCGGTGGATGATCCGCATTATGTGGAGAAGCGTGCGTCGTCCAACATCGATCGTCGGGTGGATATCACCGCATCAGCCTGCGCCCATGCCTCGACGGCGCTGGAGGGTGAAGTGGGCGACGTGCATTGCGGGACGTCTTATGCCACGCCCATGGTGGCGGGTGTGGTGGCGGCCATGTTGTCACTGAACCCGAGTCTGACCCCGGAGCAGTTGCGCATGCTTCTGCGGCGCAGCGCGATGACCATTGGTGGCAATTACGATTTCGAGCCGATGGATGCGGATGATCTGACGGCGCCGATCTTGCCATCGGAGCGGGATTATCAGTTGGATAACGTGGACGTGGGGCGGTCGGCGCGGCTGGATATGCAGAAGGCGCTGGAGTTGGCGGTGGAGAGCCGGGATCGGCGGCGGTGATTGGGGGGGCTTGATGGGGTGGGGTGGGGGTTGTTGGGTTGGTGTAGGGGGTGGTTTCTGCGGTGAATGGTCCCCTCACCCCAGCCCTCTCCCTGGGGGAGAGGGGGCTA
>NZ_DFUE01000009.1 GCF_002379585.1 Pseudomonas sp. UBA4194 | reverse complement strand
CCCTCTCCCTAGGGGAGAGGGAGCTAAAAGCGAACCGCATATAGCCGCAACGCCTCCGTACGGCTCCCTCTCCCTCAGGGAGAGGGCTGGGGTGAGGGGACCATTCACCGCATAATCCCGCCCCCCACCACCACCGTTAACCCCCCAACCTCGACCTCATCCGCGCCCACCATCCCAACGCCGGCTGTTGCCGCAACGGCTCCGCCATGGCCTGCACAATGCGCTGGCCGATCCGGTCGAACCCGTACTCGCCCAGCACCAACGCCTGCCCCGCCGCCGCGATGCGCTCGGCCAGGGCCGGTTCGCGGCGCAGCTGGGCCAGCTTGGTTTGCAGGCTGTCCACGCTGCTGTACAACACCACCGTCTGCATGTCCACAAACCCCAGCGCACGGTTCTCCGCTTCGCCCTGGTCGTAGGTGAACAACACGCAGCCGCACGCCATGGCCTCGAAGTTCTTGATCATGTATTCGCCCATGCCCACATCGGCACTGACGAAGAAACGGATGCGATTGAGCGTGTCGCTGTATTCCTGGCCACTGTTGGTGCGGGTCACCAGCAAGGGCTCGACTTCGCCGATGGCATCGAGCATCTGCTTGCGCCCGCTGTAGGCCACGCTCTTGGTGCTGCCCACGAACGCCAGTTCGATATCCCGCTCGCGCACCTGCGGGGTCAGCAGTGCCTGGTCGTAGCCCTTGGGCACGAAATGCGCGTCGAAGCCTTCGCCGCGCAACCGCTCGCTGACCATGAACCCCGAGCTGATAACACGCACCCAAGGCAATTGCCGGTAGTGCGCGCTGAACTTGCCGGTGTACTTGCAGGGGATGTAGTTCTGGTAGGCGTCGTGTTCCAGTATCACCAGATTGGGCACCGAGCGAATGAACGCCACCTGCCGAATCTCCTGCTTGAAACGCAGGAAAAACAGGATGCGGTCGTACTTCGTCACGTCCACGTGCTGCTTGAAATATTTGCTCAGGTTGCGCTGTTCGGCGCTGTCCAGCCACCGCAGGTCACAGTCACAGTGCGCGGCGATGCCGTCGTACAGGCGATCAAGAATGGCGCGCTGCTCTTTCTGTACCAGAAACAGAACTTTCATCATCGGGCTCACGGCACCTTATAAGTCTTTTCGCCAGAACAGTTCATGGCGGCGCACCGCCTTGCGGAAGAATTCGTTGTCACCCGTGGCCGGCCAGCGACGCCGCGCCAGTACCTGCTGCAACCAACGGCGCAGGCGCCGCTTGAACGGCGCGGGCGGTTGCAGGTCGTGCATCATGCCCAGCGCCATGGCCTTGTCCAGTTGCACCTGGGCGCTCACCGGCAGGCTGCACGGCACCAGCACCTGCTCGGCATCGAAGAACGGCGGCAGCGCCACGCCCTCGCCCGCTTCGCCCATGGGCCAACGGTCGTTGTCGTGCAGGTGGTTGGCGTAGCCCAGCACGTAGCGCGGTTGATGAGCCAGGCCCTGCAAGGCTTCCAGCACCGCCGCCTGGGCACTGATGTGGTCCGGGTGCGGGTCGATACGGGCGTGGGGCATCACCAGCACATCGGGCCGCGCCCGCTCCAGCAAGGCGCGCAGGTCGGCCAGCAAGTTGTTCCAGGTCGGCGCGCCGTCGGCATCGGCCGGCAACGTAAATGGGTTGAGCTGGCGAAACGGACGGATATCGCTCATGTCCGCCTCGCGCGAGCCGCACGGTTGATCGGGCGCAGCCTGCATTGCCGGCAATTGCAGACAGAAGTAGCCCAGTTGCACACAGCGCTCGGCGGGCACCCCGGCCCAGCGCGGCACGGCCAGGCTGTCCCACGCGCGCAGGCGACCTTTCAGGCGTGCGGCGTCGGCACGGCCCAGGCCCATGGCCTGATAATGCTCGGCCTCGATCTCGCCCGCCGTCAGGGTCACGATCCACGGCTTTTGGGCGCGGCTATAGAGGCCATAGGCGGCTAGCTCGGCATCGTCGGCATGGGGGGCGATAACCATGACGTTCTGGGTGGCGAAATCGGGATGGCGAAAGCGCCACAGCCGCACTTCGCCCACCAGCGTGCAATAGCGGCCACGCAGCGACACCGCGCCCTGCGCCAGCAGTTCAGCGCAACCGCTCAGGTTCAGGTAGCGCAGGCCATTGGCACCGCGTTCGAAAGTCTGTTGATCACTCCCGCCGATCACCACCAGCGGATCGAAGAAACGCCCCAGCCAGGACGCCTTCACGCCCACGGCCAGCACCACCGTTTCATCGGCGCCCAAGCCATGGCCCTCAGGCAGCACCAGGCGGTCGCCCTGCAGCGTGACCCCGGTGAGTTCGGCATCCGGGCTGAACCGATACTGGTAATCGTCACCCGGCGAATAGAACAGGTGATCGGCAAACCACGCCTCGTGAGCCACCCAGGCCAGCAGCAACAACGGCAAGGGCAGCCACCACGCCACCAGCACGCCCAGCGCCACCAGCAGCACCAGCCCAACCAGCAGCACTCGCCGCTTGTTGCGTCGGTGCTGCCTGAGCAACGCCTGCTTGCGGCTCATGCCTGGAACACCGGCACGGGGTTGCACCAACGGTCCTTGTACTCGCGATCGGCACGGCCGAACGAGAAGCGCAGCGGCTTGTTCAACAGACGGGCCTGCTCCCAGGCGGCCTGGGTGTTGAGAAAGCTCAGCACGCTGCCTGGGCTGAAGGCCCGGGTTTGCGGGTCGACGCCACCGTTGACGTACTCCACGCTGACCCACTGCGGTGCTTCCACGCGGTACACCAATTGAATGGCGATGGGCGCATCGTTGAGCAACAGTACCGAGCCCATCAGCAGCTCGCGCAACAGCTCGATGACTTCAGCCATGCGTTCGGCGCCCGTGGCCGCAAAGCCCCAGCGCCGCTGGAACAGGTCGCAGTAGATGGCAGCCAGTTCGGTGCTGCTGAACTCGCCCACCGGCTTGACCACGCCACCGGCCTCTTCCAGCAAGCGCAGTTCGCGGCGCTGGTTGTAGCGAAATTTCTTCGACAGGTCTTCCGGTGTCCGCGCCATCGCCAGGCTTTCGGTCTGCGGCTTCAGGCCACTGAAGCGGCCCTGGTTCAGCTCGGACAGGTAGCGGCCATGATGGCGCAGCGGCGCCTGGGCATCGGCGGCCCCCGGCAGAATCAGCTCGGCGTTGCCCAGGTCGAACAGGCCCTTCTTGCCCGCCTGCTTGAGCACGTCCTTGGACAGCGCCAGGTAGCGGCCCCAGGTAGGAATCGCCGCCTTGATGTCGCCCTGCTGCTCCCACGCCAGGTAGCGCACCGGAATTCCAGCCAACGCGGCCAGGCGTTCCACCACCAACGGGTGCGTCGCCACGCTGCCGCCAAACTGCTGCCAGGCCTGGGCATAGGTGTGGGCATCGACTGCCCGCCACCCGCGCTCGCGCACACTTTGCAATCGGTTGAGCATCAGGCCTCCGCCGTCAGCGCGGTGACCATCGGCAGCGCCCAGAACACTTCGCCCACCGCCCGGTCACAGAAACGCGCCTGCAAGCGCTCGGCCATCAGCGTTTCGCACTGGGCGCGCTCGTAGATGTTCATCCACGTCAGCTGTTCCAGACCACGGGCCAGAGCCTCGGCGTCACCCAATGGAAACAGCAGGCCCACGCCTTCGACGATCTCCGGCGCCCCCCCACAGGCCGTGGCCAGCAGCGGCACACCAGCGGCCATGGCCTCCAGCAACACCATGCCGAACGGCTCGTGGTCCGAGCTCAGGACGAACGCGTCGAAGGCACGGAAATAACGCCGCGCGTCGGGCACCTGGCCGAGAAAACTGACCCGTTCGGCAACGCCCAGCTCCACCGCCAGGGCCTTCAGGCTTTGCTCCAGGCGACCCGAACCCACGATCACCAGATGCCCTTGTTTGTAATCCTTGCCCACCAAGGCGAAGCCGCGCAGCAGCGTGGCCTGGTCTTTGTCCGGGTGCAGGCGGCCGACGTTGCCGATGATCCAGGCGTCGGCCGGCAGGCCCAACGCCTCGCGAGCCTGGAAGCGTGGCAGCTGCTGGCGCTGCAGGCTGAAGGTGTCTATGCGGTTGTACAACGTTTCGATACGCTCCGGCGCCCAGTTCGGCAGGCAGCTGCGGATGTCATCGCGCACGGCATTGGACACCCCGAGCACACTCAAACGCTTGCGAAAAATGCCCGCGAACAGCCGGCGCGAACGCCGCTGGTAATCGCCGAAGGCATGGTGCACGCCAATCACCGGCAACGAGGTCGCCAGCAGCGCGATATAGATCGGCTTGAAACGATGGGCAATGCAGAACTGGAAGTCCCGCGACGCGGCTATCTTGCGCAGCGCCCCAATGGCGCCCAGCTTCAGGCCACGGATGGCCCTGGAGCTGAATTCCATGAACAGCACTTCATCGCTGGCGCAGCCGGCGGCCACTTCCGGGTTGGCCTTGCCGGTCAGAAACACCGTGGTCACCCGATAACCGCGGTACGCAAACAGGCTGGCGTACTGACGGGCGCAATCGAGGAAAGGCCCGTCATAGCCGTGGCAGAACTGCAGGACATGCCGCTCAGCCGAGCGTGTCATAAGCGTTCGCGCCTTCTTTGACCACCAGAATGTCTTCCATGATCAGGTATTGCAGGTCCGAGCCGTAGAACATGTTCAGCGCATCGGTCGGCGAGCAAATCATCGGTTCGCCGCGGCGGTTGAGCGAGGTGTTCAGCGACACGCCATTGCCGGTCAGTTCTTCCAGGGCCTTCATCATGTCGTAGTAGCGCGGGTTGTACTCGCGCTTGAGCACCTGGGCACGGGACGTGCCGTCTTCGTGCACCACCTCCGGCACACGGGTTTTCCATTCTTCGGCCACTTCGAAGGTGAAGGTCATGAAGGGCGCTGGATGGTCGATCTTGATCATCTGCGGCGCCACGGTGTCGAGCATCGACGGGCAGAACGGCCTCCAGCGCTCGCGGAACTTGATCTGGTGGTTGATGCGGTCAGCCACGCCCGGCACGCTCGGGCAGCCGATGATCGAGCGGCCACCCAGGGCGCGCGGGCCGAATTCCATGCGGCCCTGGAACCAGGCCACCGGGTTGCCGTCCACCATGATCTGGGCGATCTGCTTGGGCATGTTGGCCAGCTTGCGGCCCTTGGGCTTGTTCGGATGGCGGGCGCAGGCGGCGATCACGTCTTCGTTGCTGTACGCCGGGCCCAGGTACACGTGCTCCATCTTCTCCACGGGCACGCCGCGGGCATGGGACACATAGGCCGCCGCACCGACCGCCGTGCCGGCATCGCCGGAGGCCGGCTGCACGAACAGCTCCTTGACGTCCGGGCGGGCGATGATTTTCTGGTTCAGCTTGACGTTCAGCGCGCAGCCGCCAGCGAAGGCCAGCTTGCCGGTTTGCTTGAGCACGTCGCCCAGGTAGTGGTCGATCATCTGCAGGGCGAGCTTTTCGAACAATGCCTGCATGCTGGCCGCGTAGTGGATGTACGGCTCGTCGGCAATGTCGCCTTCGCGCTTGGGCCCCAGCCACTCGATCAGCTTGGGCGAGAAGTAGAAACCCTTGCCCTTCTCTTTATAGCGGCGCAGGCCGATGACATTGGCGTAGTCGGTGTTGATGACCAGCTCGCCGTTCTCGAACGAGGCCAGGCGCGAGAAATCGTACTTGCTGGCGTCGCCGTAGGGGGCCATGCCCATGACCTTGAATTCGCCATCGAGCATTTCGAAGCCGAGGAACTCGGTGATAGCGCCATACAGGCCACCCAACGAGTCCGGATCGAAGAACTCCTTGATCTTGTGGATCTTGCCGTTCTCGCCGTAGCCGAAGAAGGTGGTGGCGTACTCACCCTTGCCGTCGATGCCCAGGATCGCGGTTTTTTCCTGGAAGCCCGAGCAGTGGTAGGCGCTGGAGGCGTGAGCCAGGTGATGCTCCACGGGTTCGATCTTGATTTTCTTCGGATCGAAGCCCAGTTGCTCCAGGCACCAGACGATCTTGTTGCGGTAGCGCTTGTAGCGGCGGTTGCCCATCAGCAACGCGTCCAGAGCGCGATCCGGGGCGTACCAGTAGCGCTTGGCGTAATGCCAGCGGGCCTTGCCGAACAGGCTGATGGGGGCGAAGGGAATGGCCACCACGTCGACGTCCGAAGGTTTGATGCCGGCGTGTTCCAGGCAGAACTTGGCCGATTCGTAGGGCATGCGGTTCTTTGCATGTTTGTCGCGCACGAAGCGCTCTTCTTCGGCGGCGGCAATCAGCTTGCCGTCGATGTACAGGGCCGCGGAAGGGTCATGGCTAAGGGCGCCGGACAGGCCAAGAATCGTCAATGCCAAGGGTCTAGCCTCTTTGAACGGAATAGGTGCGCGCGCGGCCAGCGATAGCGGCAGACGGCGAAAGGCGGGGATTATAGCGTAATAACCCACCACCCAACACCGCCCCTACAGACCCTGGCGATAGAGCAGAGTAGGAAGATTCCCACAAGCTGGATCGGTGTCGTCCCATGCCTGTTCGCAGGCAAATGCTGGATATTTCCCGGTTCGCCATGAATCACATCGTTTGACCGCACCTCAGGATCATCATGAAACACAGCACATTCACTCCCCCATCGGCACTGACGGACACATTCGCCGCCCTGCAAATCGACCTGGTCTTGCCCCCCGAGCACAGCGGCCACGCCGGCTACGGCCCTACCCTGACCCACGTCTGCGATAACCGTGGCGCCGACACCGGTGTGCTGGCCAATGGCGCACGTACCGACGATGCCACACCCCAGCTGTGGGGCAACGCCAGCCCCAACGCTACAGTAAGCCTGTACGACAACGGCGGCCTGCTGGGTACCGCCACGGCCGACCCTCTGGGCCACTGGCAATACATCCCCTCGCTGCAACCGGGCCCTCATCGGCTATTGGCCAAAGCCAATGGTCAAAGCAGCGACCCCTTCGAACTGTTGGTAGAGGAAAGCAATGAGCCCATGCTGCTGGCCGGCCACGAGCCCTTGTTTGCCGCACCGCCAGAGGTCGAACCGGACAGCCAGCAGTGGGCCAACCTGCACGCCTCGCTGCAGACGCCGTCGCCGCCCAGCCATTTTTGCACGGCCCCAGCCTCGGTGAGCTTGCCTGCATGGGACTGCTCGACGCTCCTGGACGATATCAGCAGCGGTTGAGCCGCCCATGCTTCACCCGCGCCGGGCGCGACTGAGTCCGGTAGCGGGCGCGGCGCTGCTCGATCTGCTGGCGCAGTTTTCCCGCCACCTGCCGCAGACGTTGCAGCTCGCTTGGCTCCACCACCCCCATGCGCACCAGAAGCAAGGTCTGCTGGATCTGCTTGAGGGTCACCTGCAGGCGCCGGCTCAGCGGCCCAAGGCTCGCCGGCCATTGCCGATGGCGGTGCCTGAACGCCGGGTGCCCGCCGGCGGCCATTGGCGGCCCCACGGCAGGCATAGCGTGCAACACGCTGGGCTGCACCGCGCCGGCCCCGCGCACAGGCCCATGCGCCAGCGGCTCGGCTGCCCGCGTACTGGCCCAGAGCACCGCCAGGCCCAACACCGCTGCTAGCAGATAAAACGCCCAGCGCCCCCTGGATGAGCGCTGCATCCGAATGACACGGCCGACGTTGCGCCCCATCGAGCATTGGGTCCAATCACGCCCCTTCATTGCTTGCTCCCCGCCGCATTGGCCAGTACCTGGTCTCGCGGGCCGTCGGCAATCACCCGGCCGTGCTGCAACACAATCACCCGGTCCACCAACGCCAGCGCCGCCGGCCGGTGAGTGGCCAGCACCAGGGTCTGCCCGGCGCTGGCGTTGCGCAGATGACGCAGAAAAACCCGCTCGGTCTGGGTGTCCATGGTGCTGGTGGGCTCATCGAGCAGCAGCACCCGAGGCTTCTTCAACAAGCCGCGGGCCAGACACACCAACTGCCGTTCACCGCCCGACAAGCCTTCACCTTGCTCGCCCACTGGCAGGTTGATACCCAGGGGATGGCGCGCGGCCAACTTGTCCACGCCACACAGGCGCATGGCCTCCAGCAGCTCGGCCGCAGTGGCCTCCGGCTTGCCCAGCAACAGGTTGTCGCGCAGCGTCCCCTGAAACAGCTGCCCTTGCTGTCCCACGTAGCACACCGCAGCACGCCAATCGGCCGGATCGATCTGCTGCACATCCACGCCGTCGGCGCTCAGGCGGCCCTCCAGCGGCTGATACAGGCGCGCCAGCACACGCAGCAATGTCGACTTGCCGCAGCCCACCGCACCAATGATCGCCACCCGCTCACCGACCCGAATGTCCAGGCTCACGTCTTGCAACACCTGCGGCGCACGCGGCTCCCCCGGTAGCGGGTAGGCGAACCTTAGCCCCACGACACTCAACTGCCCGCTCAAGGGCGGCGCCAGTTGATACTCACGCGTCGCCGGGCGCTCTACGGGCAATGCCATCAAGCGATTCAGCGCAGTGAGGGCCGCGCGCATCTGCTGCCAACGCACCGCCAGGCCCACCACCTGGCCCAGCGGCGCCGTGGCGCGCCCAGCCAGCATTACCGTGGCCACCAAGGCCCCAAGGCCCAACGCCCCGGCGTCGATCAGATACACCCCCAGCACCACCAGCGCCACCGTCTGCAACTGCTGCACCAGCCCGGCTGCACCACTGGCCACCGCCGCCAGGCCGCGCGCCTGCAACCCGGAACGCGAGGCCAGCGCACTCAGCGTTTCCCAGCGGTTCTGCAACACCGCTTCGCCGCCCAGCGCCTTGATCGTTTCCAGCCCGTCCATGGCCTCGATCAGCACACCGTGCTGGTAAGAGGTTTCGTGCTGATGCCGCTTCAGCCACTCGGCCAGCGGCCATTGCAAGGCGGCGCTGACGAGCAGAATCAGCATTGCGCTGATCAGCGGCACCCAGCCCAAGGCACCACCCACGGCGAAGATCACGCCAATGAACAGCACGCAGAACGGGAGATCCGAGAGCGTCGCCAAGGTGGCTGACGTGATGAATTCGCGTACCGCCTCCACCTCCCGCACCTGATGCGCAAAGGCACCGCTGGACGCCGGCTTATGCTCCATGCGCACCGCCAGCGCCTGGCGAAACAGCGCGGCACCCACCACCAGGTCGACCTGGCGCCCGGCCGTCTCCAGAATCCGGCTACGGGCCCAGCGCGCCAGCGCTTCGAGCAGCATGGCCAGGCCGACCCCTGCCGCCAGCGACCACAGCGTCCCGTAGGCCCGGTGCGGGACCACCCGGTCGTAGACGCTCAACGTGAAGAACACACCGGCCAGCGCCAGCAGGTTGATCAATACCGCACTGACCGCAGCGCTGCAGTAGCTGCCCCGATAGCGCCACAAGGTCGCCGCCAGCCAATGCCCCGGCTGCACCGGCACCCGGCCGCCTCCTGGTGGCTTGTCCAGCTCGGGCCGGGCCAGAATGGCCTGGCCCACGTACAACTCGGCCAGCTCCTGGGCTGACAACTGCACCGGCGCCTCACCTCGACCCGGCACCACCACGCTGTACTGCGGCGCCTGCGGATGGCCGCTGCGCGCCACCAGCAACATCGACATCTGGCCTTTGCCCAGCAAGATGGCCGGCAGCAACACCTCGGGCAACTGCGCCAGTGGCCGGCGCACCAAACCGGCGCAAAAACCCGCCTGGGTCAGCAGCTGCAACGCCCGCGCCGATGTCAATCGCTCCCCCGTGCGTGACGCCGTCACCAACTGCCCACGACCATGGTGCGCGCACAACAAGCGCACACACGCAAGCAAACCGTCGGCACCGTCGGCTGCTGAAGAAATAGAAGTAGTGATCGTCAAATGCTGCCCCGGCGCACCCCTTCTTGAGGGAGCACCTTCCTACATAAAGAATGACCGCGAATTCTCCCCAACCCGGCCAACAATCTATGCAAGGCGTTTCCTATAACAACGTAGGACTTTTCCGACCAACCCCCAACGGCCCAACGCACACCCCCTGTGGGAGCGGGCTCTGCCCGCGATGGCGTCCGAACCGGCTCAGAAACGCGAGCGGTCACACCGCGAAATCAACATGCGCATGGCGGGCATCAGGGGCCGAGCCAATAGCGAGCCGTCCTAGCTCACTTTGGGAATTGCCCTACAGACATAGCGCCATGTTCTATTGAGACTACACACCCTTTGCGGCCCTCGAGGCTTTGCATTTCATGAAGAGGCAAGGCTATGGCGGTGGGTTACTTCATTCGGGTGGGCGATAAGACAACCTGTGGCGGCAGCGTGCTGGAGGGCGAGCGCGAGGTGACGTTGGGTAGCCTGTTTCGCGCTCGCGAGGGGGACCTGGTGTCATGCGGCGTCACGTACGCGGCGTACCCTATCCGCGGGGGAATCGTCCACTTGAAAAGCGGCGGTCGGCGCGTTGCGGGCAGCATGGACAGCCGCAGCGATTGCCCCTGCGGTGCACGCCTGATTCCTTCATTCCTCAACATTCACTACCACTCGGCCCACCCTCAAAAGTGCTCGCCTTCGCGCACCGCAGACCGGGGGCTGGCGGCCAAGCCTCGCAAACCGCACCAGATGCGCTGGATTGCCGCCTACATGGCCGGCCAGATGAACAACAACGTACGCGATGCGCGCGTACGGCGGCTGGCGCTTTTAAACAGTTACGACCTCAGCGCAGAAACCAGCCGCTACATCGCCCGGCCATGGTTTGCCAAATGCTGGACGCGGCACCCTCGAGTCCTGGCACGGCAGCACCAAGCGGCGGCGTTGAAGCTGTGGAATGAATGCTTTGGCAGCGACTCGAATTGGAACTACGCCGCCCAGCTGGCTCGACGCAGTGGGAGCCCGTGGCTTGAAAATGACGCGTACCAGTTTCACCAACGCATCTGGGTAGGCATCCACTATGGGTACGTGGGCATGGCAGCGGGGTTCAGCGCTGGGGCGCTGCTGGACGGTGATCAACTGGACCTGGCGGCCATCCTTGGCCCCATCAACGCCCCCTACAAGCCTGTCACGACCATGGAGCACGCATTGCAGCGCGGGGTCGATGCCGCTGATCGCCTGGCCATCGATATCGGCGTGCAACTCTATCAAAGCCCAGGGCCTGGCATGCTGACCGCGCAGCACCTCATGGAGCGCATTCTTGCTCCGGATCAGCAGCAGTGGGGCGCGGCCCGGCGCACGCTGTAATGGCGTGCGCCGGGCCTTTTCGCGGGCGAGCCCGCTCCTGCAGGGAGCCTGCACCTTGCCCATCCTGTCGAGCGTCTCCATGGCCGACGATGGGCATCAGCACAGTTTTCTGGCGGTGAAGCCTTTACTTTCTACAAATCAACCGCGTAGATCCGCACGAATATCGAAGTAGAGGGACCCCCTTCGCCGTATTCACCATCAATGGAATAGACGGCCGTTACTGATCCCCGGCCAACGGGCTCAAGGACCCATTTCTTGGAGAAGTACGAGACCGCGATATCGAAGTCGTGGACCTTGACCGGGCCACCCGGCAGGTGCTGCATATCGTCCTCCGTCAGGTCGTAATCCAGCACGAGCGTGGTGTTGGGCGTTGGGGTCCCCGAACCGGTCATACCATAATAGCCCTGAAGCGTGAGTTTGATCTTGTCGCCCACGGCCACGTTGGCGTAGTCAAGAAGTACCCGGAATGGTGTGCCGTCCTCCAACTGTGCCTTGTTCAACGAATTGCTCGCTGGGGTGCGCTCGGTAAATTCTGCCGCCGGCAATCCACCTGGCCCACCGGGCAGCAAATCCATGGAAATAACCTGTACATCCTTGGCGAACGCCAAGGCTACGTTGTTCACCGGCGGTGTGGTGGAGACGGCCCGAGTCACGGTGTAGTGGACGGGTCTCATACCTGGCCTGCCTGCCTTCATTTCCGCTGACGTTGCGGTGACTTGCAGATCTAGTTTGGCGAGTTCATCGCCGGCGGCTATCGTATATCTGTCCGCAAGGGCTACACCGTTCCAATAGACAGTGATGACGTCGCGTTCCCGCAGGTAGTCGTTATCACCCGGCGGCGTGGCAGTGTCGGCAAAGAAGGGAATGATGACCTTGGCGTCCTTCTCCAAGTCGGTACTATCAATGATATCGGTAGCACCACTGTCTGCCACCACCGTCAGCACCCTTAACAGCTCATTTTCCGGGGTGCCCGGGTTAGGGTCTGGGCCGGGGGCCACGGTGATGTCCACCGCTACCGGGTTGGCGCCAGAGGAGGCCATATGCGTGACGCCGCGGTAGATCTCGTAGTACCCCTCGTCGGTGTACCGCTGGGGTGAGCCCGTACCGCCGCCATTGGCAACGAAGTCGTATGGCAGATCGAACTCCAGCACGAAGGGCTTGGCAAGGTCGGCGGTGTCAATGCGCAGCCTGCTGGTGCTGGAAGTGCCAAGGTAGAAAATCACCTCGTCGCCACCGAGCGCTTTGGGGATTTGCGGAATTCTCACGCGCACTGGTGTGCGAGCGTCAGCCTCGCTGATCAGGCCGTCATCGCTGAACAACGCGATGTCGGGCAGCGCCAGATCGGCGTCCACGGGTGCATCGCTGATCACAACAGCCAGCTCAACCTCGTCGGCGCGCCCGCTACTGATATTGCCTGCCAGATCGGTGAGCGTGTAGCCGAACCAGCGCACACCGTCGTTCATGGCTTGCAGCCCCGCCAAGGGGATCTCAAGCTCCAGGTCCGTGCCCGCCCCGCCAGCAGGAACGATTTTCTGTGCCCCCGCGATGATCAACTCGGCGCCTCCTGACGTCGCTCTGTAGTGGGGTTTGACCTCGTCGAAATCTTCCATACCGAAGTAGTCCGGCAGTGTCACCTTGAGCACAGGGTCGCCTGAAGCATTCGGCACAAGCTTGTCCCGCGTGATGCCCTGCGCGATTACCTCGGGCGCAAACACCAATGTTGGCATGCGCGTTCCACCTGGCGCTACGCGGTCGATGCGCAACTTTATCTGCGGAGTGCCTGCTACCACGTTGCCGCCGGGATCCTTCACTTCATACGTCACGTTGTATATACCGTGAGCCAGGTCTGCCGGGAACTCGCGCACAAATTCTCCGCCCAGCTCGGCTACTTCCAAAGGCGGGACATTGACCGGCGCATCGTCGAGCATCAGCTGAATCGCATCACCATCGGACATACTGGTATGGAACGGAATGGCAATCTTGAAGGGCGCATTGTTCTTGCTGGCGGGAATCAGGTTTTGTGGGTGGCCCGGAATGGCCTCAGGCACTGTCGCCGGTCCACCGTCTACCGTTGCTCTGCCGGAAGCGTCGCGTACGGTTGAGCTCGGCGTCGAGCGAGCCAACCCAGGCGGCATGATCTTTTGGACCTTGTATACCCTCGCCGATGTACCGGCCACGGGCGCAGTCGGGGCGGGAGACGATGATTTGTAAGTTGCCATTCTGAATCTCCAATACGAATGAAAGTTAAATTCAGCATTCGATACCACTTATTATTTTCACGACAGCAGCGCGTGAAAATAATTTGACGCACTGCAAGTTCGGGAAACGGTTTGGCGAGCCGAAATGATCCGGCGCGTTATTCAACGCTAGCACCGCTCACAGCGACTGCAATGATAAAAACAAAATATGCGTGAAAATTAAAATTCAACTAGACGCGCTATAAACCCTAGCTACTATAACAACTCGAGTTGAAGCATCCTTTTAACTTTCAAAAAAGTTTATTCAAAGGAGTTCGTCATGAATAATATTATTCACGGCCCTGTGCGCTGGACCGCGTTGCTGGGTGCCGCGGTATTGACACTGCCTGGTGTCGCGGCAGCAGCCGTGGTAGATGGCCCTTTCGCCCGCGTCAGGGTTGGCCCAGGCTCCGCGATCGAAGAGTGGTCGGTAGTGCGTGGCGGCACCCTGATCGTCGACCCGGGCGGTGCGACCCTGGATATCGGAGTACGCAGCGGGAGTACGGCTGAACTGGACGGCGCGGCCGTCAACGCACGCAACTTCGCGGAGGCGTTGCTTCTGGACGCCTCCACGGCCACGGTGGCCAATAGCGCACTCAGCGCACCGTCGGCTAACGGTATCTTCCTGGTGGCCGAGACCTCTGCCGTGCTCACCCTGACCAACAGTGCCGTGACCGGCTTCGGGCGAGGCATCCAGAGCAGTACCGGGGCCGTGGTGAACATCACTGGCTCGCAGATATCCGGCATCGATGACGGCCGCACGCAGCCGTATTTGGGGGGAGTAGGGCTGTCGGTGCTGTCATCGGACATGAACCTGGTACGCAGCAGCGCCAGCGGGGCCAACCACGCTGCCACACTGATTGCAAACGGCGGTGGTGGCGGCACCCCCCGTGCGGCCACCCAACTGACGCTCGATGGCTCAAGCTTGCAGAGCACCCGCGGGAGCGCCGTGTTGGTGGGGGCGACCTTGTATCCGCTGGCCACCGCCGGCAGCCTGAGCCTGGCCAATGGCTCCAGCGTGACCGGAGGCAATGGCGTTGCGGTGGAGGTGACGCAAGCCTCGACCCTTGACATGCAAGTATCTGCCAGCACGCTGAACGGTGGCCTTACCCTGACGGAGGCCTCGCAGGTCACCGGCGAGCTGACCCAAGGCAGCAGCGTGACCGGCGACCTGCTGCTCAGTGGTGCCAGCGCGCTGACCCTGGCTGCCCGCGACGCCAGTACGCTGACCGGCAATGCCCTGCTGGCCGGTGGTTCGCGGCTCGATCTAACCCTGCAGGCGAGTCGTTGGGTTGGCGATACGAACGTCAGCGAAGCCTCGCAGGCACAGCTGAACCTGGGCGACAGCAGCTTGGTCGGCAGCGTCATTGTCAACGATACCGCCACGGCAGACATGACCCTGAGCGCGAGCACGTGGGCAGGCAACGGCACGGGCCCGCTCAATCTGAATCTGGCCCAGGCCTCCACGTTCAATGGCCAACTGAGCCAGGCGGGCAACGTTAGCCTGGCTGACGGCTCACTGTGGACCATGACCGGCGACTCGCAAGTCGCCAGCCTGGCGATGAACGGCAGCAGGGTAGCGTTGGGCGGCAGCAGCGGCGCCTATCGGACCTTGCAGACAGGCAGTTTAAGCGGCAGCGGCGTGTTCGACCTGAGCACTGATCTGGGCACTGTACAGGGGGATCGTCTGGTGGTGACAGGCGAAGCCGCCGGCAGTCATGTGCTGGCCATCCACAACGCCAGCAGCGGGGTCGATCCGGCGCCGGGCACTGCCCTGACCGTGGTACAGACCGGCAGTAGCCCAGGCACTTTCGCCGTGCTGGGCGGCCAGGTCGATGCCGGCACCTACGTCTACGACCTGCGCAAGCAGGGGCAGGACTGGTTGCTGGTCCAGCGAGGCGCCGTCGATCCGGTTGATCCGGTTGATCCGGTTGACCCAGTCGATCCGGTAAACCCGATCGATCCGGTAGACCCCGTGGACCCAGGCGACGGCGGCGGCCCGGTCGTCACCCCCGGTGCGCGCTCGGTCATCGGCCTGTTCAGCGCCGCGCCTACCGTGTGGTACGGCGAACTCACCACGCTGCGCAGTCGCATGGGCGAGTTGCGCCTGGGGCGCGGCATCAGTGGCGCCTGGGTGCGCACCTACGGTGGCCGCTACGACCTGTCGGCCGGTGGTGGAGTGGCCTATCAGCAGCGCCAGCACGGCGTGACCTTTGGCGTCGATGCCCCGCTGCCGGCCAGCAATGGTCAGTGGCTGGTGGGCCTGATGGGCGGCTACAGCCGCTCCGATCTGGACCTTGAGGCAGGCACTTCCGGCGACGTCGACAGCTACTACATGGGGCTGTACAGCACCTGGTTGTCCGAAGGTGGTTACTACGTGGACGCGGTGGTCAAGCTCAACCGGTTCCAGAACCAGTCCGATGTACGCGTCAGCGATGGCAGCCGTACCGGCGGCGATTACGACAACTACGGCGTGGGCGCCTCGCTGGAAGTGGGCAAGCACATCAAGCTCGCCGACAACTGGTACCTGGAGCCCTTCGCCCAGCTGTCTGCGTTATGGGTGCAGGGTGACCACTACGCGCTGGACAACGGCATGCAGGCGCGCAGCAATGGCGCCGACTCGTGGCTGGGCAAGGTAGGTACGCACCTGGGGCGTAATTTCCCGTTAGCCGGGGGCGGCGTGGTACAGCCCTACATCAAGGTGGCGGCAGCCCACGAGTTTGCCAATGGCAACCGCGTCAAAGTCAACGACAACTCGTTTGCCAACGATCTTTCCGGCACGCGCGGCGAGCTTGGCGCCGGGGTCATCGCGCAGATATCCGACAGCCTGCAACTGCATGCCGACTTCGACTACAGCAATGGCGAACACATCGAGCAGCCTTGGGGCGCAAGCCTCGGCGTACGTTATGCCTGGTAGGGATGTGATTGTAGGGTAGATGAGCCCTACGTGTGATTCAGACGCGTCCTACAGATAAGAAGAGTGCATGGACCTAAGATTGCGACCCAGTTTTGCCCCTCGGCAAATTCCATGGTCGTCTCGCAAGGTTTTCATACATGAGCAGGTTCGTTTCACGCTTCATCGTGCCCGGTAGCTTGGCTGCAGGGCTTTTCATATTGGACGGCAACCAGGTGGCTGCGGCGCGCGATCTGGTCGGGCCAGGAAATGACCTGGTAATCCACGCCGGTGCCGCGGTCACCGATTGGCGCCTGCGCGAAGGCGCCTCGCTCTACGTCAACGGGGCTGACACCCTGGGCATCCAGGTGGACGGAGGTTCTTCTCTAACCGCGGAGAACGCTCAGATCAATGGCGGATCGGGTGTGGGGATCAGGGTAAGTGAAAGCACTGCCAACATCACCGGCAGCATGGTAGTCAGCACCGGCAGCACCGCATTGCTCGGCAGCAACGGCAGTGAAACCACAGGCGCCCGGATCACCGTCACCGACAGCGTGCTCATAGGCAGTGGTACCGGTGCTGGCGCCAACTACAACAATGCCATTACGTTGATCAACACCCAGGTGCTGGGCAGCGCGGCCAGCAGCAACGCGCTGAACGGCGGTAATGGGATTCGGCTGCTCAGTGGCGACATCAATGTCACCCAAGGCAGTAACGTGGTCGGTGAAAAGCATGGCGCCCTGCTGAGCATGGACACGTTCGTTCCCGTACCACGGGCCAACAACCTGATCGTGGACAACTCCCGCGTCGAGGGCCAGACCGGCGCGGCAATCGCGGTGCAGACCCGCAATACGTCGCCCGTCGACGCCTCGATCATCGTGCGCAATGGCGCGACGCTGGTGGGCGGCGACGGCGTCATTCTCCAGGCCGGTGCCAATACCACGGTGGACTTCACTGCTGCCAATACCGATCTGAGCGGCGATATCCAGATCGACGCAGGTTCGGCGACGGCCATCACCCTGCAAGACAATGCCACGTTGACGGGCAACATGACCGGCGTCTCCACCCTGGCCGTGGACAGCAGCGCACTGTGGCGCATGACCCAGAACGCCAGCGTCGGCGCCGTGAGCATGAACGGCGGTCGCATCGATCTGGGCGGCACCTCCGGCGCCTTCCGTGAGTTGACCCTGGACAGCCTGGCCGGCAGCGGCACCTTTGGCCTGGGCACCGACCTGGCCGCAGGCCAGGGTGACCTGCTTGTGGTGAAGGGTGACGTCAGCGGCGACCACCTGCTGGCCTTGCAGAACACCGGCACCGATGTCGCCGAAGGTCAGGACCCCCTCACCGTGGTGCAAACCGGCGGCGGCACCGGGAAATTCGGCGTACTGGGCGGCCAAGTCGACCTGGGCACCTTCGTCTACGACCTCAAGCAGGTAGGCAACGACTGGCAACTGGTGCAGCGCCCCGGCGAGGTGGTAACTCCAGGTACCCGTTCGGTACTGGGCCTGTTCAGTGCCGCTCCCAGCGTGTGGTATGGCGAACTCACTTCCCTGCGTAGCCGCATGGGTGAATTGCGCATGGGCAAGACCCAAGGCGGCCTGTGGACCCGCGCCTATGGTAACAAGCTCAACCTCTCGGCTGGCGCCGGCGTGGCTTACCAGCAGCAGCAAAGCGGCTTCAGTCTGGGCGCCGACCTGCCGGTAGCGGTCGCCGATGGCACCGCCCTGGTAGGTGCCATGGTGGGTTACAGCCGCTCCAACCTGGACCTGCAAGCCGGCACCTCGGGTGAGGTGGACAGCTACTACCTGGGCCTGTACGGCACCTGGCTGAGTGACAGCGGCTACTACGTGGACGCCCTGGCCAAGCTCAACCGCTTCCAGAACAGCTCCGACGTGCGCATGAGCGACGGCACCAAAAGCACCGGAGACTACGCCAACCACGGCATCGGCGCTTCGGTCGAGGCCGGCAAGCGCATTGCAGTGAGCAAGACTGTGGCCGTCACCCCTTTCACCCAACTGTCGGTCCTGAAGGTTCAAGGTGAAGGCTACAGCCTGGACAACGGCATGAAAGCCAGCAGCAACCACGCCGATTCCCTGCTGGCCAAGGCCGGGGCCAAGGTCAGCCACACCGTGAAACTGGACAGTGGCGGCACCCTGGACTACTACGCCAAGGCTGCCCTGGCCCATGAGTTCGCCAACAGCAACAACGTCAAGGTCAACGGTAACCGCTTCACCAACGACCTCTCCGGCACCCGCGGCGAATTCGGCATCGGCCTGGCGGCCCAAGTCACCGATCGCCTGCAACTGCACACCGAGTTCGACTACGCCAAGGGCCGCAACATGGAACAACCCTGGGGCATCAACGCCGGCCTGCGCTACAGCTTCTAACCCACCCTGACCGCCCAGCTCGCCCCCTCAGGGGCGGGCTCTGTGGCAGTCGACTCTGTGAGAGCGAACTCTGTGGCAGTGGACTCTGTGGCAGTGGACTCTGTGAGAGCGAACTCTGTGGGAGCGGGCTCTGCCCGCGAAGAGGCCCTCACATCCCCCACACACTCCAAACCATGCATCGCCGTTCAGCCCGTATATGTTCATCATTCCCGACTTACCAAGTATGAACATATATTTTCATCCCACCCCTGTGATAATTAATATTCACCACCCCAACTAATGAACAAAAATATACTAACTAGACAACTGTAATTCTATTACATCGATATTCCCAAAATTCCCCTATAAATCAACCTCCTACACTCTTAATTAAAACCAACAACTCACCTCCGCATTCATTTGCAACTTCCTGTCACCTCCACTAACTTAATCCTCTCAACACCTGCAATAAAAGTTCACACTACCCCCTCACCGCGACGCCTTCAACCCACGAGGTGATCCACCGTGAAAAACCCACCCATTGCCCTCACGCGCGCCATTCGCAAAGCGCTCTACGGCCAGGCCCACACGTCCCACGATGCCCGCCACCCCGGCCAAAGCCCTGATCCCAACACCTACGCCCCCACCCTGCCCGCCGCCGATGCCCACGGTGGCATCAACAAGACCGACTACAACCGTGGCAGCGTGCTAGTGAGCATTCCGGTGTATCTCGGCATGGCCGCCGACGACAATGTCACGCTGTACTGGAACAACGAGTACATCGACTACGGCATCATCGTTGATGAGACCGTCTCTTTCCCCATGACCGTGGACAGCTTCTACATCCCTCTGGATGCCACCTCCGCCCAGGTGCACTACCACACCAAAGACCTGGCCGGTAACGAGCGCGTGTCGTATTCCACCAATGTGGTCATCAAGCTCACCGTACCCGGTAATCCGCCCGAACCGCCGGACCCTGCCGACCCTAGCCTCAACCCGAACCTGCAACCGCCCCACAACATACCGCCCCTTATCCCCAACGCCGCCAGCGCCGGCGACCTGGAAGTGTTGGTGCTTCAGTACGCCAACATGGAAGAAGGCGACGTGATCAGCCTGTTCTGGGCGGGCGAAGTGTTTCAATACGGCCCGCTGGTCACCGCCGACCTGAATCGGGATGTGCGCATCGTGGTGCCCAATGCCACCCTGGTAGCCCGGCCGGGGATGGACCTGGTGGTGCGCTACAGCATTCGCGACCGCGTGCAAAACTATTCGCGCTACAGCCCCAGCGTGCTGACCACGGTGTACGCAGCCGGTAGCCTGCCGGAGCCGACCGTTGAAGGCACAGCCAGCGGCGACCTGCACATCGATCAGATCACCGATGGCCTGGTGGAAGTGCACGTCAACCGTCATGCTGAAATCGGCCAAGCCGACAACGTCACCCTGCACTGGACCGGACGCCCCGTTGCCGGAGACTTCCAGGATTTCACTGTAGGCCCCCTACAGATCGGCACAGATCGCTACCTGGTCTTCCAGATCCCTGTGGACATCGCCCAGGTGCTGATCGACAGCCAAGCTTATGTGTATTACGCCGTAGCCCCCGCCGGCGGAGGAGCCACGAAGCTTTCCGCCGGCGCCACCTTCGGCGTGATCGGCACGCGCAACGAGCTCAAAGCGCCGCAAGTGCCCAGAGCCAGCGGCGGTGCGCTCAATCCGGAAAATATCAGTGAAGCAACCATTGAAGTCGTCGTGCCAGCCAATGTGCTGCTGGCACCCGGCACTACCGTGACACTGACATGGACCGGTGTTGGCGTGGACGGCACCGTCTATCACACCGACAGCCGTAGCATCGACAGCGCCAGCGCCGGTGGCCCGGTCAGCTTTCGAGTGCCCAAGGAAAAAGCCACCAAGCTGATCGGCAGCACCCTGGACCTCTACTACACCCTCACCCTGGCCGACGGCGCGGTGCTGCCTGCACCGCACCTGTCGCTGAATGTCGTCGGCAGCAGTGCTGCCCTGCCACCGCCAGAGTTCGACCCCGAGTTGGCAGCAGGCGATGTGCTGGACCCAGACAGCCTGACCACCGGCGGCATCAACGTCATCGTAAAAGTGCTTTCTACCCAATACGTACCGGGTAAAGCCGTGCTGCACTGGCTCGGGACCGGGGCAAGTATCACACCGCCGCTGGAGTTGCCCGTTACGACAACAGGTGAACGGCGGTTCTGGGTGGATAAGGCGCAGTTTGTGGACCCCAACCTGGATAAGGCGGTGCAGGTCTGGTACGACCTGGTGAAGGACACAGGTGAACGGGCGTCCTCGCAAACCGTGCTGGTGAACGTCAGCAATGCCAGCAGCCAACCATGGCCGGCGCCCGAGGTGCACGATGCCAGTGGCGGCCCGGTGAACCCGTGGATTCCGGTGAGACCAGGGTCGCCCGGTGCCAACTCGGCCAACTTCGTGTTGCGTGATGCGCGGCTGAAGATCAACGACGTTGTAGCCCCTTTTTGGCGCTTACCCGGGGGACAGGATCTGGCTATCAGCTGGATACGCGTCACCGTCGACGGCGAGGCGCAGGCTGCCATTCCTGTCACGGTGCTGGCCGCCTCGGTAGGCAAAACCGTACAAGTTTCCTATGCAGTGCTGAGAAACAACCTGCCAGGACCTGCGTCGGCAGTGCTGGATTTGGTGGTGTCGCCGTTTCCGGCGGGGGTGTTGCCGGCGGCAAAAATAACGAAAGCCACGGAGGGAAATCCAGGCACGCTGGACGTGAGTGCGCTGACAGCCGATGCGGAAGTCAAAGTGGCGGCCTGGCCACTGATCCATGCTGCTCAGCATTTCTGGTTGGAGGCCACGGGAACGCTGACGGCAGGCGGAACAACGACCCTTGATCTGGGGAGCAATGAGGCCGTCGGAGGCGTGGCAGGCATACAAAAAACGATTGCACTGGCTCGGCTGCGAGAATTGAAAGATGGGTCGCCACTGACATTGAAATTGAAAGTGGCTTTTGGAACGGATGGCCAGACGACTGAATTTCCGGTCAATACCTATACCGTCAAATCGGCGGCGGATACCCGGCCGGCAATTAGTGAAGTGCGCGACTCTAATGGCGTTGTGCCTGAGGGTGGCAGCACTGTGTTTACCCAAGTGACGGTGAAAGGCACGGCAGCGGCCAGCCAACAGGTGCAGATACTCGATAACGGGTCTGTCAAAGGTACGGCACAGGTCGCTAGCGATGGCACGTGGAGCCATGTGGTAAGCGCATTGACAGTGTCGAACCATTCGATCACGGCCAAGGCGCTGTATGGGAGTCAACTGGTGTCGACGCCGAGGGCTTTCAACGTTACGGCTGACGTGCGCCCAGCCATCAGTGAAGTGCGCGACTCCGAAGGAATCGTCCCTGAGGGTGGCGAAACATCGGACAACCAGGTGACGGTGAAGGGTACGGCCGCCGCTAATCAACAGGTGCAGCTATTCGACAACGGATCCGTGTCAAAAGGTACGGCCCAGGTCGCTAGCGATGGCACGTGGACCCATGTGGTGAGCGCATTGGCAGGGACGGGCCGGAATCATTCGATCACGGCCAAGGCGCTGTATGGGAATCAATTGGTGTCGACGCCGTGGACTTTCCTTAGGGGGGCCGATGCTCGCCCAACAATCAGTGACGTGCGCGATTCCAAAGGCAGCGTGCCCGAGGGGGGCGAAACGTCGGACACTCAGGTGACGGTGAACGGGACGGCCCAGGCCAACTCCACAGTGCGGTTATTCGACAACGGCTTTGACCAAGGTACGGCCCAAGTCGGCAGCGATGGCACGTGGAGCCGTGTGGTGAGCGCATTGACAGGCGGGATTCATTCGATCACGGCCAAGGCGGTGTACGGCAGTGAAAAAGAGTCGACGCCGAGGACTTTCGGCGTGATGGTTGGTGAGCGCCCAGTCATCAGTGACGTGCGCGATTCCAGGGGCAGCGTGCCCGAGGGGGGCCAAACGTCGGACACCCAGGTGACGGTGATCGGTATCGCCAAGGCCAGTGAGATGGTGGAGATATACGACAACTATCGTGGCTTAGGTACAGCCCGGGTCGCTAGCAATGGCACGTGGAGCTATGTGGTCAGCGCATTGACAGATGGCGACCATGTGATTGAGGCCGTAGGAATGTACGGCGCTAACCAGAGTTCGCAGGCAAGGAGCTTCAGTGTGAGGGGCGTAGCAGATACTAGGCCTGTAATTTCCGAGATCAGGGATTCGCGCCGTGTCGTTCCAGAGGGAGGATCCACCCTTGACAGTAGCGTTACCGTAAAAGGGACAGCCATAAGAACGGCAGGGCAGAAGCTGGAACTTTATGACAATGGCAGCGGCTATAAAGGTGAAGTTTTGACCAATGCGAATGGTGACTGGCAGGGTGTTGTCTCCGGCCTAAACTACGGCTCACATTCTCTAACGGCAGTAGCGAAATACGGAAGCGGACTCGTTTCACAGAATAGGACTTTTCTAAGAGAGGACTACTTGGAAGAAGACTTGACGGACTTCCAGGATGGGACTTTCAATGGTTGGATATTTGGCCCTGCCGCACAGCATCCTCATGACCAGGGAATACCGCAAGAAAGTAACGGAAACCGATATTGGTACAATGTCACAGCCACAAATAATTCAGCAGGCGTGGTGTTGTACAAGACCTTTAATAATTTGCGCGTGGGCCACGATTACACTTTTTCGTTCAGAATGAAGGATCTAACCCTTGGAATCTATGCCTCAAAAATTTATGCGAAAGTCTTACCGTCCGGGAGGGAGATATTGACCGCTACTATCACCCAGCCGAACACGTGGACCCCTATAAGCGGAACGTTTCGCGCAGAGGCTCGACAAATGACGGTTCAATTGGCGAACAGAAACCCTTCAAACAGTGGGAACGACTACAGTATTGATGACCTGCGTGTGAGGCTGGTGAATCCTTGAGTTGGATGTGGCTACTGGAGGCAGGGAAGCTTCCAGTGAAGTAAAAGCTCGATTCTGGCTGCTGCCGAAACTGGTCTATGAGCATCGACGGTGACGACACAGCAACGGCAATGACATTGCCGTGGTCAGAATGGTGAGCTAACCTACCCGAGCCGCTGCCAAATCAGCGGCCGGGTTTGGTCACCCGATTACGTTTAGGCGCACAGCGCCACCATGGATCATGCGGGCGTTTTTTTACGTCTGCGCGATGCTCTATGGCGGCTGTGCGCGGGGCATCTTCGGATGCGCCGGGTGCCTAACGTCCCGGTTGACCAACCTGCGTACAGCTGCCACCTATCGTTTGGTCACGAGATGTGGCGGCTTCACTTACGTTAGGGAGCTCCGCCATGGTCAAGCCGACCCCCGATCCACCCATCATCAACCTTCCGCCCGATCCCCCGCTATTCCATTTCCCCCACGACCTGTCGATCACCGACGGCACCGAGCTGGCCGAGCGTTTTGATCGGCATCGCTGGGAAATGGCGCAGGCCCGGCGCAATGCCCAGCGATGGCTGGCGCCGCCGCGACGCTGGTGGCAATGCTGGCGTAGAGGCTGAGGACGTACCGCGCGAGCGGTATGACCGCTCGCGTTTCTGAGTGTGAATACAAGGAGTTTGAGCATGGTGAAGAGTTTCGAGACGCATAAGGTGTTGGTGGGTGATGGAGAGGCCCAGGAGCAGCCGTTGTTCAGGGTGAATCCGGAGATTCCGGTGGAGGATGCGTTGTGGCAGTTGGCGCATTTGTTGAGGTGCGCGCAGGCCTCGGCGGTAGAGTTGTGTGATGCGGCGTTACCGGATCGGCAGTTGGTGGGGGTGACGGTGCATTGCATCGAGGGGGCGCAGGCGGTGGTGGAGGCGTTGTTGCGCAGGTAGGGTGTAGTCTCTGTGGGAGCGGGCTCTGCCCGCGAAAGCTTCATTGGGTGCCTTGCATGATCTGAAAATGGTGGTGTCGATTCGGACGCTATCGCGGGCAGAGCCCGCTCCCACAAGAGCCAGTTCACACAAGAGCCTGTTCACACAGGAGCTCGCTCCCGCGAAAGCTTGCTCCCGCAGGGTGCCGGGGTTGGATACACTGGGGCATGTTTGTTTTGCCTGGGAAAGCCTGCGTGCGTCCACCTTCTTGTCTTACCTTGCTGGCGCTGGCCAGTGTTGCCAGTGTTGCCAGTGTGCGATTGGCTGTTGCCGATACGCCGGTGATCGTGCTCGATTCCAGCGTGGTCAGCGGCTCGCGCAGTGCCAGTGAAACCTTCGACCTGCCCTTCTCCGTCGACAGCATCAGCCGCGAGCAGATCAGCGACGGACAACTGGGTATCAACGCCTCCGAAGTGCTGCAACGGGTACCGGGGCTGGTGGTGCAGAACCGCCAGAACTACGCCCAGGACCTGCAGATTTCCTCCCGTGGTTTTGGCGCCCGGTCGGCCTTCGGGGTGCGGGGCATCAAGCTGATCGCCGACGGTATTCCGGCCAGCACGCCGGACGGCCAGGGCCAGGCGGCGACGTTCAACCTGGACACCGCCGAGCGTATCGAGGTGCTGCGCGGGCCGGCGGCGACGCTGTATGGCAGCAATGCCGGCGGGGTGATCCAGATGTTCTCCCGCGACGGCGAGGGCGCGCCGCGTGTGGGCGCCGAAACCTTGATCGGCAGTGACGGCATGAGCAAGAACCACCTGACCGCCGAGGGTGCGGTGGAGGGCGCAGGTTTCGTGCTGGATGCCTCGCGCATGGACACCGACGGTTACCGCGACCACAGCGCCGCGCGGCGTGACCAGACCTTTGCCAAGGTCAACCTCAAGCCCGACGACGACAGCAAGCTGGCGCTGATCTACAGCAGCCTGGAGCAGAACGGTACCCAGGACCCATTGGGCCAGACCTGGCAGGCGTACAAGGACGACCCGCGCTGGGTGGCCAGCAACGCCTTGACCTACAACACCCGCAAGAGCATTGACCATCAGCAACTGGGCATGAACTACGAGCGCTCTGTCGGCGAGGCCACCTTGCAGGTCAATGCCTATGGCGGGCGACGTAGTGTGATTCAGTACCTGTCGATCCCCAAGGGCACCCCGGCCAATGCCCGCGGTGGCGGCGTGGTGGACTTCGATCGGCAGTTCTACGGCGGCAGTGTGCGTTGGTTGCAGCCGATCAGCAGCGCGCCGGGCGAACTGACGATGATCGCCGGGCTGGATTACGACCAGAGCCAGGATGACCGCCATGGTTATCAGAACTTCGTGGGCGACACCCTGGGGGTGAAGGGCTCGTTGCAGCGGGATGAAATCGACACCGCGACCAGCCTCGATCCCTTCGTGCAGGCCAACTGGCTGCTGGGGAACTGGACCTTCCAGGCGGGCGTGCGCCACAGCAGCATGAAGCTGGACGTGGACGACAAGTTCCTGAGCAACGGCGACGCCAGTGGTGACAAGACCTACCAGAAGACCACGCCCTCGGTGAGCGCGATGTATGCCTTCACGCCGACGCTGAATGGCTATGTGAGCATGGGCAGCGGATTCGAAACGCCGACTCAGGCGGAACTGGCGTATGCGCCGGGGAGTGTCGAGGGGTTCAACTTTGCGCTGGATCCGTCCACCAGCAAGCAGATCGAGGTGGGCGTCAAGGCGCTGCTGGGCGAAGGGACCCGGGTCAATGCGGCGCTGTTTCAGATCGTCACCGAGGATGAGTTGGTGGTGGCGGAATCCAATGGCGGGCGCACCAGTTATCAGAATGCCGGGCGCACCTTGCGCCGCGGTTTCGAGTTGGGTGTGCAGAGCCAGTTGAGCGAGCAATGGAGCACGCAGCTGGCCTACACCTGGTTGCAGGCGCGTTATGACGATGACTTCGTCAGTGGCAGCGGCGCGACGGCCAAGGCGGTGGACAAGGGCAACTATCTGCCGGGGGTGCCGCGCACCACGCTGTTTGGTGAGCTGAAGTGGCAGCCGCGCGACTGGGTGAGTACCGCGCTGGAAGGCATGTATCGCAGCGAAGTGTTCGTTGAGGACACCAACGCGGCGAAGCCGGCACCGGCCTATGCGGTGTTCAACTGGCGGGCGCGGTTCGAGCAGCGGGTGGAACATTGGACGTTCCATCAGACGCTGCGGCTGGATAACCTGCTGGACCGGCAGTATGTGGGGTCGGTGATTGTGGGGGATGGCAACAACCGGTATTACGAGGCCGCGCCGGGGCGGGCGTGGTATGCGGGGGTTGGGGTCGAGTATGGCTTTTGAGGGCGGGGGTGAGGCGCCCTTTCGCCCCGGACCCCACAACCATCACCCCAACCGCGCCTCCAGCACTGCACGCAACCCGCTGCCCTCTGGCCAGTTCCGCAACAGCCGTTCGCGGTCTCGCTGATGGGCGGCAGCAAAGCTGGCGTCGCTGCCGTGCTGTTGCATGGCGTCCAGGTCGATCAGCGCCCACTGGCCGGCGTGCCAGAACAGGTTGTGGCCCTTGAGATCACCGTGGCTGATGCGTTCGGCCACCAGCCGCGCGAACAGGTGCTCCAAGGTCTGCAACTGCTCTTCCGGGACTTCGCCGCTGTCGACGTAGGGGGCGAAGCTTTCGATCAGGTCGGGCGCGTTCAGGTGTTCGGTGACCAGATAGGCTTCGCGGCGCAGCCATAGCACGCGCTTTTCCAGTACTGCGAGGGGTTTGGGCGTGGCGATGCCGAGAAACAGCAGGCGGTTGCCCTCTACCCAGGAATGCCAGGCGCGGCTGGGGCGCCAGAAGCGTTTGCAGGCGTGCAGGAAATTCTTGATGTTGTAGCGTTTGATCAGCAGGTCGCGGCCGTCCAGTTGCACCCGGCCGACGGTGGCGGCGCCGCCGGTCTTGTAGACATGGCCCTGGTCGAGCAAGGCGTCGGCGTTGTCCAGCGCTCCTTGCAAGCCTGGGGTTTCGTCACGGCGCACGGCGCGCAATTGCGATGCGCCGCGCTGGACGCAGAACAGGCTGCACTCGCGGCCCACCTTGGCCAGGTAGTCGCGCAGACGCCAGGCGCGGACCTTGTCGATCTGTTTTTGCAGCGCTTCCATGGGCAGGCCATGCTCGCCGTTGGCCAGCAGGTAGTGGACCAGCAGTTCTTCGGTGAACGGGGCCAGGTTGCTGGGCAGCTGGGCGAAGAAGACGCCGAGGTTTTCCAGCACCTTGTTTCGCGACAGGGGCCGTCCGGCCTGTTCGGCCTGGATGCCGGCGCCGTCGATCAGGTACAGGCGGTTGGCGTATTGCAGCAGGTTGTCCAGGTGCAGGTCTTCCTGCCACAGGCCCTTGGCGTGCATGTGGGCGATGGCGCCCAGGGCTTGGCCGAGTACGGCGGTTTGTTCGTCGGCCAGGGGTGGCAGGGATTCGACGTCGGCCCAGTCATCGGCCAGGCTGCGGGCGCCTTCCAGGTATTCGAACAGCAGCCAGCCGCCCTCGCCTTCCTGCAGGCCGTCGGCGAGCAGTTGCGGGGTGGTCAGGCCTTGTTCGGCGAGCAGGCGCACGCCGTTGAGTTCGCGCTGGAAATGGCGTGGGGCCTTGCCGCCTACCAGCAGTTTGGCCAGCACCGTGCGACCACGCCAGACGCCGGCGCCGACGTAGCGTTGGCCCGGCAGCACGCGCAGCAGGGTGAACAGTTGCAGCTCGGCCGGGCCGGCGGCATCGGCGAGCTGGATGTTCAGCGGCAGCGCCGGGGCGCGGCCGGCCTGGGTGAGTTCGGACAGGCGCATCATTGGGGCTCCTGGTGGGGGGTGGCCGTAGGTGTGGCGGTGTTTGCGCGGGCGCCATCGCGGGCAGAGCCCGCTCCCACAGGGGATTGGGGTACAGCTGTCGATATGGTGTCGCCCTTGCCGGCGCCTTCGCGGCTGCACGCCGCTCCTACAGGGGGTTTATCGTGCACCATAGATCCCCTGTAGGAGCGGCGTGCAGCCGCGATGGGGCCGGCCGCCGCCCCACAAACCCCACAGGCGTCCCACAATCCCCTGTGGGAGCGGGCTCTGCCCGCGATGGGGCCGGTGCATTCCACATCTGATCCTGGAGATAACGCAAACCCCCTGTAGGAGCGGCGTGCAGCCGCGAAGGGGCCGGCATGGGCGACACACATCTACCGGGTTTCCTTGTGGCTGCGGCGGCGGCTCAGGCGTTGCAGCCAGGTGTCGACCTGGGGGCTGGTGTCGGGTTGGGCCAGGTAGGCGCCCAGCAGCACGCGAATGTCGGCGGTCTGCCAGCGCGGCGCGCGACGCAGCAGGGGTTCGAGGTCCTTGGCGCGGTCGCGTTGGCCGAACAGCAGCGGACGGGTTTTCTCCAGGTCGATCAACTGCGCCTGATACCCACTGGCCGTGGCGCGCAGGAAGATGTGTTTGGGGTAGAAGCAGCCGTGCACCTGACCGGCCGAGTGCAGGATGCGGCCCAGTTCGCCGCAGGCCACCAGAATGGCGTGGCGGTTCTGGGTCGACAGGCTGGGCCATTGTTGCAGCAGCGTATCGAGGTCGGCCCAGCCGTCCAGGGCGCGGGTCATGAGCATGGCGTGGGTGTCGCCCTGAACCTGGCGTTGGCCGTAGAACACTGCCTGCAGCGCTGGAATACCAAGCTTGCGGTAGCGGCTGATGTTGCGAAACTCCCGGGCGAACGTGGGCTCGCCGAAGGGCTTGGCCAAGGTGCGGGTCAGGTAGTTGCTCTGGCGCTTGAGGTAGAAACCGCGGCCTTCCAGTTCCAGGCGGAAGACGCTGCTCCAGCCGCCGCGGCCGGTGTTGGGTTCGTCGACGGCGTCGAGTTGCAGGTGCCAGAGGGCGTCGAAATTGGCCAGGTTGTGGCGTTCGAGCAGGGGCCGATCTTCGGGAGCGATGAAGTCGGTCATGGGTGGGCCTCGACGGGATTTGGGGTGAATGGTCCCCTCACCCCAGCCCTCTCCCTGAGGGAGAGGGGGCTAGAAGCGGGTTGCGTGGGGGAGCGGGGGCCAGGAGCGGGATTTGGGGGGAATGGTCCCCTCACCCCGGCCCTCTCCCTGGGGGAGAGGGAGTTAGAAGCGGAGTGCGTGGAGGGGTGGAGGGAGCGGGTCATTCTCGGCCCTCGAAGAATTTGACGATTTTGCGTACGCGGGCCTTGTCCGAGGGGTTGAGGCGGTCGCGGCGGCGGTATTGCAGGTAGAAGCGCAGGCGCTGGGTGTTGGACAGCTCGCGTTTGCCCAGTTTGTCCAGGCAGGCCAGGTCCTTGATGATGCGGTAGCGCAGCATGAAGCTCCACCAGAACGCGCCGTTGGGGCAATCGATGAAATACAGCACGTCGTGGTCGTCTACCAGCAGGTTGCGCCACTTCAGGTCGTTGTGGGTGAAGTGGTTGTCGTGCAGCGTTCGCGTGTGCTGAGCCAGCTGGCGGCTGATGTGATCGACCCAGGCGCGATTCTTCAGCCGGGGGTCGCCGGTCAGGGCCAAGTGATGCAGGTCTTCGGTGTTGGGCAGCTCGCGAGTGATCAGGGCGCCGCGGTCGTAGCTGGCGCCGTTGCGCTCCAGCCCCCAGGCCACCACTTCGGCGGTGGGGATGCCCCACTTGGCGAAGCGCTTGAGGTTCTGCCATTCGGACTTCACCCGTGGCTTGCCCAGGTGCGCGCGCAAGCCCTTGCCGGCACCGACGTAGCGCTTGACGTAATAGTTGACCCCGCCCCGCTCCACCCGCACCACCTCGGACAGCGGATCGCGGGTCAGGCGCTCGCCGGTCAGGGCGAACACCGCGTCCAGGCTGCCGAAATCGGCGTGCAGGTGCTCGTAACCCGGTTCCAGGTTCCAACCCGCCATCAGAGGGCGTCCCCGTAGCGTTGCTTGCGCTCGTACAATTTGTTCGCCTTGCCGTCGAGCCAGCCGAGCAGCGCGGCTTCTTGCTTGAGCACGCTGCGCAGGGGCTGCTGAAAATAATCGCGCACGAAGCGCAGCTTGTCGCGGCGGGTCAGACCGATGTCCAGCGCCGAGAAATACAGCGCCGCCAGGTCCTTGTTGCGCCAGCGGCGGGTGATCTGCGGGCGCACCTGGGCGCGGTGCAGATCGATCACCGACAGTTTGAAGTCGTCTGCCGTGACCGGTTTTTCGGTGTGCAGCAGGAAGTGGCAGATGTAGCAATCGCGGTGGTTGACCCCGGCGCGGTGCATCATGCCGACCATGCGCGCCACCTCGGCGATCAGCGCGCGCTTGAGCCGTGGCTCGGGCGGTTGTCGGGCCCAGTCCAGGCTCAGGACTTCCAGATCGGTGGTGGGCGCCAGCTCTTCCGTGATGATGAACGAGTGCTGGTCGGCCGGGTTGCTGCCGCGCTCGCCGTAGGCCACCGCAGTCATGGTGGGCACGCCGGCCTCGGTCAGACGCTGGATCGCCTGCCACTCCTGGCCGGCGCCCAACACCGGCAGTTTGGCGGTGAGCAGGTTCTTGGCAATTTCGGCCCAGCCGATGCCGCGGTGGATCTTGACGAAGTAGCCACGCCCGTCGACCTCGGTGCGCAGGGTACGGCGTGCTTCGAGCTCGCGGTAGACCACGCCTTGCAAGGCTTCCACGGCCTGGAACGGGTCGCGCCCGGCCCACAGGCTCTGGAAAGGCTCGGCCAGGATCACTTTCATGAACGCGGCTCCAGAATCACGTCGGCCGCGTGCTGCGGCATGCTGTAGATGTCGGCGCTGTCGGCGAACAGCAGGCCATTGGCGGCCCAGGCCGCGCGTGCACTGTCGTCTTCGAGCATGCGTTGCAGGTAGCGGTTGAGTTCTTCCTGCTCGAACGGTTCGCTGAGCACCAGGCCGCCGTCGGCTTCGGCGATGTAATGGGCATAGCCGCACACCGCCGACACCAGCACCGGCAAGCCTGCCACCAGGGCTTCGAGCAGCACCGTGCCGGTGTTCTCGTTGTAGGCCGGGTGAATCAGCAGGTCGGCCCCGAGCAGGAATCGGGGAATGTCGCTGCGGCCCTTGAGGAACTGTACCCGGTCGCCCAGGCCCAGGGCCGCGCTCTGCACCTGGAACAATTTGGGATCGTCCTGACCGATGACCATCAACCGCACCCGTTTGCGCAGGCCGCTGGGCAAGGCCGCCACGGCTTTGAGGGTGCGGTCCACGCCCTTGGTCTTGAACCCGGAGCCAATCTGCACCAGCAGCAGTTCATCGTCTTCAAGCATGAACTCGCCCCGGAATTCGGCGCGGATCAAGGCGGCGTTCGGCGGTGCGCGGCGGTCGTGGGAGATGCCGGGGGGCAGCAGGTGGAAGCGTTCCAGGGGCGTGTCGTAGTGCTTGATGAACAGCGGTTGCTGCACTTCGGAAATCATCAGCACTTCGGTCCTGGCATCGCGGGCGAACACCGCGCGCTCGTAGTCGGCGAAGTGCTTGTAGCGCCCCCAGTAACGGTACAGCGAGTGCCGCAGGTTCTGCGCCTTGTCTTCGTAGCAGCCGTCGGCAGCGTAGTAGACGTCCAGGCCAGGCATCTTGTTGAAGCCCACCAGGCGGTCGACCGGACGCTTGGCCAGGTCGGCCTGCATCCAGCTCAGCAGCTTTTCGTTGCGCCTGTGGTTGAAGAAGGCCTTGACCGGGGCCACCAGCACTTCGAAGCCCGGCGGTACCTCGCCTTCCCAGATCAGCGTATAGACGCGGATGCTGTGGCCGCGTTGCTGACACTCCAGGGCGATGCGCATGAAGTCGCGCTGCAGGCCACCGAAGGGAAAGTATTTGTAGAGCACGAATGCCAGTTGCATCAACGAAGATCCTCGGCCAGTAACACGGCGCTCAGTCGGCTTGCCACGCGCTCGGGATTGAGCCGGGTGAAACACAGCGGCCACTCGCGTTTGAGATCGAACCGACGCTGGTCTTCCGGCGTCGGCTGATAGGTACATTTCTTTTGCATGCACGGTGCGCACGGGGGGAAGTCGCTGGCCAGGTGGATCTGGCCCTTGCCGTAGGCACCGGTGAGCCCGACGTTGGTGGGGCCGAACAGTGAAAGGGTCGGCACGTCCAGCGCGGCGGCCAGGTGGCCCAGGCCAGTGTCCACCGCGACGCAGGCGCGGGCTTCGGCCAACGTCTGTGCCACCCCTGCCAGGTTCAATTTGGGCAGTACCACGCAGTTTTTCAAGCCGGCGGCAATGCGCTGGGCGCGAGCCTGCTCGGCGGCATTGCCCCACGGCAGGCGTACTTGAATGTGCGCGGCGGCCAGACGCTCGGCCAGTTCACGCCAGTAGATTTCCGGCCAGTGCTTGGTGTCCCAGGTGGTGCCATGCAGGAACACCACGAATGCCGGGCCGGGGACCAGGTCGCGCCATTGCAGGCGGTTCAGGCCGTAGTCGCCCAGGCCTTTGGGCAGGTCATAGCCCAGGGCCAGGGCGAACAGTTGGCGCACCCGCTCCACCGCGTGTTGACCACGGCCCACCGCCAGACGTCTGTCGTAGAAGCGGCTGGCCAGGCCTTCGCGGGCCGAGCCCTTGTCCAGGCCAGCCACTGGCGCGCTCACCAGCTTGGTCAGCCAGGCGCTTTTGAGCAGGCCCTGGGCGTCGATCACCAGGTCGTAGCGTTGCGCTCGCAGACGCTGGCGCAAGCGTTTGAGCTCGCCGCTCTTGATGGTTTCCCAGAGGTTCTTGCGCCAGCGGCGGATGGCCACGGGAATCACGTTGTCCACCGCCGGGTGCCATTTGGGCAGCTCGGCGAAGCCCTCCTCCACCACCCAGTCGAAGCGAATGCCGGGGATGGCCCGCGCTGCGTCGGTGAGCGCCGGGAGGGTATGGATGACGTCGCCCATGGACGAGGTCTTGATCAGCAATACCCGCAATTCATTCCGCCTTGACTGTCAGTTCGACCGTGGCCGGGCCTTCCATGTGCTGGAGGGCGTCGGCAACCCGCTGGGGTTCCAGCAGGCGCAGGCAATTGTAGTGGCCAAAGCGGCAGGTGCGGTCGAAACATGGGCTGCAATCCAGGCCCAGGCGCACCACTTCGACCTTTTCCGCCAGCGGCGGGGTAAAACCGGGGGATGTGGAGCCGTACACCGCCACCAGGGGGCGGTTGAGCGCGGCGGCGACGTGCATCAGGCCGGAGTCGTTGGACACCACGGCGTCAGCGCAGGACATCAGGTCGATGGCCTCGGCCAGGGCGGTTTCGCCACTGAGGTTATAGGCTTCTTCGCGCAGGCCCGGGATCAGGCGGTCGCGGATGGCCTCGCCGACGGGAAAGTCTTTCCTGGAGCCGAACAGCCATACCTGCCAGCCTTCGCGGATCTTGATCTCGGCCACTTCGGCGTAGTGCTCGGAGGGCCAACGCTTGGCTTCACCGAACTCGGCACCGGGGCACAGGGCGAGCACGGGGCGATCCAGGGCCAGGCCGAACTTGACCAGGGCGGCGTCGCGGCTGGCGGGGTCAATGCGCAGTTCCGGCCGTGGGTACGGCTGGGGCAGCGTGGCGCCGGGCTCGAAGGCCAGGGCCATGAAGCGTTCGATCATCAGCGGGTAGCGGTCTTTGTCCAGCGCGCGCACGTCGTTGAGCAGGCCGTAGCGGAATTCGCCGCGCCAGCCGGTGCGTGTGGGGATACCGGCGAAGAACGGGACCAGGGCCGATTTCAGCGAGTTGGGCAGCAGGATGGCTTGATCGTATTGGCCCTTGAGGCTTTTGCCGATACGCCTGCGGGTCGCCAGCTCCAGCGCGCCGTGGCCGAGCGGAAAGCTCAAGGCCTGACGGACTTCGGGCATGCGTTCCAGGATCGGCCGGCTCCATTCGGGGGCCAGGACGTCGATCAGGCACGCGGGGTGACGCTGTTTCAGGCACTGGAACAGGGTTTGTGCCATTACCATGTCACCGACCCAGCTGGGCCCAATGATCAGAATTCTCATAGTTTTCCAGAAATTGAACCTTGGATCTTGTGGTGCCTGGTAGGACGCTTTCGCGGCTTTTACGCCGCTCCTACAGGGGGCTGTGGGCGGCGGTCGGCGGCGCAGGCGTCGGTTGGGCACCTTTGCAGCTTGGAGCTTGTGGCGTCTGGGTGGACGTCTTCGCGGCTTTTACGCCGCGCCTACAGGGGGGGTGCTGAGTCCCAAACTTTGCCATATCCGCATCACTTCGCGGCGCTCGGCGCTGAACTGATCGCCGGCGATGACTCCGGCCTGTTTCTGCAGCGCCTGGCGGTGGGCGGCGGAGCGGTAGGCCTTGTAGGCTTCGCGCAGCAATCCGGCATCGGCGGCGGGCAACAGGCCGGCCTGTTCCAGGCCTTCCAGAATGCGAATGTTATCGGTGTATTGCAGCAAGGCCGGGTGTTTGTCCGACCACGCCAGAGCCGCGTATTGCACCATAAATTCGATATCGACGATACCTCCGGCGTCCTGCTTGACGTCGAAGGGCACGCCCGCGTCGAAGGCATTGGCGCCCAGGCCGGCCGTGGTCAGGCGGGTGCCCAGGTTGTCGCGCATCTTGGCGCGCATCTCGCTGACCTCCGCGCGCAGCTTGTCCAGGTCCCGCGTGCGGCCCAGCACCTGCGCCCGCACCTGCTCGAACGCGGCACCGGTCTGGCGACAGCCCACCAGCACCCGGGCGCGCACCAGCGCCTGGTGCTCCCAGGTCCAGGCCTCGTTTTCCTGATAGCGGGCAAATGCCGCCACCGAACTCACCAGCAGCCCCGCCGCGCCCGAGGGCCGCAGGCGCATGTCTACGTCATACAGCTGGCCCGAGTTGGTCTGCGCAGTGAGCAGGTGAATGATGCGCTGGCCCAGGCGGGTGAAGAACTGCGCGCTGTCGATCGGCTTGGCACCGTCGGTTTCGGCGTTGGGGTCGCCGTCGTGGATGAACACCAGGTCCAGGTCCGAGCCATGACCCAACTCGATGCCGCCCACCTTGCCGTAGCCGACGATGACGAAACCGGGGTCGCAGTCCGAACCGTCCGGGCGCTTGGGCACGCCATGGCGCGCCACGGTCTGGCGCCAGGCCAGGGCCAATACCTGCTCGAGGATGGCTTCGGCCAGCCAGGTCAGGTAGTCGCTGACTTTCATCAAGGGCAACGCCCCGACGATTTCCGAGGCTGCCACGCGCAGATTGTGTGCCAGCTTGAAGTGGCGCAGCGCCTCCATCTGCTGTTCCAGGTCGTCCTCGGGGATGCGTGTCAGCCGCTCGCGCAATTCGGCGGCCAACTCGGGTGCCAGCGGCGGGTTGAACAGCCGTGCTTCGTTGAGCAATTCGTCGAGCAGCAGAGGAAAGCGCGCGATCTGTTCGGCGATCCACGGGCTGGCCGCGCACAGGGTCAGCAGACGGCGCAGGGCGTCGGGGTTTTCGGTCAGCAGCACCAGATAGGCGGAGCGTCTGGCTACCGCCTCCACCAGCGGCAGTACACGTTCGAGCACCAGGTCCGGGTCGACGTGTTCCACGGCCTGGGCCAGCAACCGGGGAATGAAGGCGTCCAATCGCTCTCGCCCCAGGCGCTGCATGGCGCGCAACTGTGGGCTGGCGCGTAGGTCTTCAAGGCGCTTGAGGGCCTTGGCCGGGTCATTGAAACCGGCGGTATACAGCTGGCGGCACGCCACGTCCTGATCCTGGCTGTCTTCCCAGAGCGGCAGCCATTCGCCGCCCACTATTTCTTCCTTGGGCACGTCGGCTTCTTCATCCGGATCGGCAATCAATTCGCCGAAGTGCCAGGCGGTGCGCTCGCGCCATTGCATCAGTCGTTGATGGAAGGAGGCCCAGTCGGTGAAGCCCATCATGAAGGCGATGCGGGCGCGGTCCTGATCACCGTCCGGGAGCATCTGCGTCTGGCGGTCGGCGATGGCCTGGATGGCATGTTCGGTGTAGCGCAAGAATTCATAACCGTCGCGCAGTTCGGCGATCACCGCTGCGGGCAGGTAGCCCTGCCCTTCCAGGGTGGCCAGCACCTTGAGCAACGGCCGCTGCTGCAGGCTCAGGTCGCGCCCGCCGTGGATCAGTTGGAAGGCCTGGGCGATGAACTCCACCTCGCGAATGCCACCCGAACCCAGCTTGATATTGTCGGCCATGCCCTTGCGCCGCACTTCCTGCTGGATCAGCTGCTTCATGGTGCGCAGCGCTTCGATGGCGGAGAAGTCCAGGTACCGGCGATAGACGAACGGGCGCAGCATGTCGAGCAACTGGGCACCGGCTTGCTGATCACCGGCGACTACCCGGGCCTTGATCATGGCGTAGCGTTCCCAGTCGCGGCCCTGGTCCTGGTAGTACTGCTCCAGGGCGTTGAAGCTCAGCACCAGCGCCCCGGATGAACCGTAGGGACGCAGGCGCATGTCGACACGGAACACGAAGCCGTCGACGGTGATCGGGTCCAGGGCCTTGATCAGGCGTTGGCCCAGGCGGATGAAGAACTCCTGGTTGTCCAGCGGACGTTTCGCCCCTTCGGTTTCGCCGCCTTCGGGGTAGGCGAAAATCAGGTCGATGTCCGATGACAGGTTCAGCTCCACCGCGCCGAGCTTGCCCATACCCAGCACCACCATGTGCTGGGGCTGCCCGCTGCGACGGCCCATGGGCGTGCCGAACTGCTGGCAGTGCCGCAGGTAGAGCCATTGGTAGGCCTGGTCGATGCAGGCATCGGCCATGTCGGAGAGGTCGCGGCAGGTCTGGATCAGGTCGGCCTGGCGGGTGAGGTCGCGCCAGATGATGCGGATTTGATGGCGAGCGCGTTGGCGGCGCAGGGCGCGGGCGAGTTCGTCTTCAGTGGCAGCCTGGGACACGGCGGCGGCGATCTGGGCGCAGAGTTCGCCGGGGGCGAAGGCGCGGTCCAGATCGCCGCTGGCGGCCAGGTCCAGAAGCAGGACGGGGTTCTGGGTGGCCTGCTGGAGCACGAAGTCGCTGGCGGCAGTGACCCGGTCCCATTGCAGCCAGCGGTCGGGGGACCAGTCGGGTTGTGTGGGGACTGGGAGGGCCTCATCGCGGGTAGAACCCGCTCCCACAGGGGATTGGGGGGTGGCAAATGGGGGGGTGGGGTGGTCGGTCTGGGAATTGTGGGAGCGGGTTCTACCCGCGATGAGGCCGGCAGCAGCACCCTCACTCTCAGACTGAATCGCCCCCACAGCCGCCCTCAACGACTCCCGGTTGCGGGCCACCAGAGGCAGCAGAGCGGCCGGTATTTCGACCAGCAAAGGCAGATTCATGGTCTATCCTTGTGCGGCGTGACAGGCCCAGTAGAGGCCTGTATAGACAGGTGCATCTGTCCATAAAATGTCGAACAAAGGCGATTAATAGCTGTATCACGATTAAATTTGGCAGAAATCATCTACGGTCAACCCCGAAGGAATTATTTTTAACCTCTGGTACCGATCTATCTCACAACCTGACAAGAGGCCAAAAGCCTGTATCCTGTGCTTTTGCCCCGGCCCGCCACCTGCGAGGGCATGAAAAGGGCAATGATTTGTAGTAAAACTACACGACGCCGGAAACTCACCGGTCATCCAAGAATTCAATATCGTCTGCCCACAAGGCCAGTCGCAAACTCAGGCTTCGATTCTGGAAGCCTTTCCGCCCTGGAGCAAGCCATGCAAGACCTCGATCCCGTCGAAACCCAGGAATGGCTGGATGCCCTGGAGTCGGTCCTCGACAAAGAAGGCGAAGACCGCGCTCACTACCTGATGACCCGCATGGGCGAGTTGGCCACCCGCAGTGGTTCACAACTTCCCTACGCCATCACCACGCCGTACCGCAACACCATCCCCGTCACCCACGAAGCACGCATGCCTGGCGACCTGTTCATGGAACGCCGCATTCGCTCGTTGGTGCGTTGGAACGCGCTGGCGATGGTGGTGCGCACCAACCTGCGCGACCCAGACCTGGGCGGCCACATTTCCAGCTTCGCCTCCAGCGCGACCCTGTACGACATCGGCTTCAACTACTTCTTCCAGGCACCGACCGACGAGCACGGCGGCGACCTGATCTACTTCCAGGGCCACGCTTCGCCTGGCGTCTACGCACGCGCCTTCATGGAAGGTCGCATCAGCGAAGACCAGATGAACAACTTCCGCCAGGAAGTGGACGGCAAGGGCCTGTCCTCGTATCCGCACCCGTGGCTGATGCCTGACTTCTGGCAGTTCCCGACCGTTTCCATGGGCCTGGGCCCGATCCAGGCCATCTACCAGGCACGCTTCATGAAGTACCTGGAAGCGCGCGGCTACATTCCTGCCGGCAAGCAGAAGATCTGGTGCTTCATGGGCGACGGCGAGTGCGACGAGCCCGAATCCCTGGGCGCGATCTCCCTGGCGGGCCGCGAGAAGCTGGACAACCTGATCTTCGTCATCAACTGCAACCTGCAGCGCCTCGACGGCCCGGTGCGCGGCAACGGCAAGATCATCCAGGAACTCGAAGGCGTGTTCCGTGGCGGTGGCTGGAACGTCAACAAGGTGGTGTGGGGCCGTTTCTGGGACCCACTGCTGGCCAAGGACGTCGACGGCATCCTGCAGCGGCGCATGGACGAAGTCATCGACGGCGAGTACCAGAACTACAAGGCCAAGGACGGCGCGTTCGTCCGTGAGCACTTCTTCAACACCCCGGAACTCAAGGCCATGGTCGCCGACCTGTCCGACGACGAGATCTGGAAGCTCAACCGTGGTGGCCACGACCCGTACAAGGTCTATGCGGCCTACCACCAGGCTGTGAACCACAAGGATCAGCCGACCGTCATCCTGGCCAAGACCATCAAAGGCTACGGTACCGGTGCTGGCGAGGCGAAGAACACCGCGCACAACACCAAGAAGGTCGACGTCGACAGCCTGCGCAAATTCCGCGACCGCTTCGACATCCCGGTCAAGGACGACGAGCTGGAAAACCTGCCGTTCTTCAAGCCTGAAGAAGGCAGTGCCGAGGCCCGTTACCTGAGCGAGCGTCGTGCCGCCCTGGGTGGTTTCGTGCCGCAGCGCCGGGCCAAGAGCTTCAGCGTCCCGACGCCACCACTGGAAACCCTGAAGGCCATCCTGGATGGCTCGGGCGACCGTGAAATCTCCACCACCATGGCGTTCGTGCGCATCCTGTCGCAGTTGGTCAAGGACAAGGAGATCGGCCACCGCATCGTCCCGATCATCCCGGACGAAGCCCGTACCTTCGGTATGGAAGGCATGTTCCGCCAGCTGGGTATCTACTCCTCGGTCGGCCAGCTGTACGATCCGGTCGACAAGGACCAGGTGATGTTCTACCGCGAGGACAAGAAGGGCCAGATCCTCGAGGAAGGCATCAACGAAGCCGGCGCCATGTCGTCGTTCATCGCTGCCGGTACTTCGTACAGCAACCACAACCAGCCGATGCTGCCGTTCTACATCTTCTACTCGATGTTCGGTTTCCAGCGTATCGGCGACCTGGCCTGGGCCGCTGGCGACAGCCGTACCCGTGGCTTCCTGATCGGCGGCACCGCCGGCCGTACCACCCTGAACGGTGAAGGCCTGCAGCACGAAGACGGCCACAGCCATCTGCTGGCTGCGACCATTCCGAACTGCCGCACCTATGACCCTACCTACGGCTACGAGCTGGCGGTGATCATTCAGGACGGCATGAAGAAGATGACCGAAGAGCAACAGGACATCTTCTACTACATCACCGTGATGAACGAAGCCTACACCCAGCCAGCCATTCCGGCCGGCGCCGAGGAAGGCATCATCAAGGGCATGTACCTGCTCGAGGAAGACACCAAGGAAGCGGCGCACCACGTCCAGTTGCTGGGCTCGGGCACCATCCTGCGTGAAGTCCGCGAAGCGGCGAAGATCCTGCGCGAAGAGTTCAACATCGGCGCCGACGTGTGGAGCGTCACCAGCTTCAACGAACTGCGTCGCGACGGCCTGGCCGTCGAGCGTGCCAACCGCCTGCATCCGGGGCAGAAGCCGCAGACCACCTACGTCGAAGAGTGCCTGAGCGGCCGTAAAGGCCCGGTCATCGCCTCCACCGACTACATGAAGTTGTTCGCAGAGCAGATCCGTCAGTGGGTTCCTTCCAAGGAATTCAAGGTCCTGGGTACCGATGGTTTCGGTCGCAGCGACAGCCGCAAGAAGCTGCGTCACTTCTTCGAAGTGGACCGCAACTTCGTGGTGCTGGCTGCCCTGGAAGCCTTGGCAGATCGTGGCGACATCGAAGCGAAGGTGGTGGCCGAGGCCATCGCCAAGTTCGGTATCGACCCCGATAAACGCAACCCACTGGACTGCTGAGGAGATTTTTCGTGAGCGAACTCATTCGCGTACCTGACATCGGCAGCGGTGAAGGTGAAGTCATTGAATTGCTGGTCAAGGTCGGCGACCGCATCGAGGCTGAACAAAGCCTGCTGACGCTCGAATCCGACAAGGCCAGCATGGAAGTGCCGGCCCCCAAGGCTGGCGTGGTCAAGAGCATCAAGGTCAAGCTGGGCGACCGTCTGAAAGAAGGCGACGAACTGCTGGAGCTGGAAGTCGAAGGCGCTGAAGAAGCGCCCAAGGCTGAAGAGCCTGCGGCTGCACCCAAGCTGGAAGAGAAAGCCGAGGCCGCGCCTGCCGCTGCTCCGGCGGCTCCGGCGGCCGCTGCTTCGAGCCAGGACATCCACGTGCCGGACATCGGCTCGTCGGGCAAGGCGCAGATCATCGAGATTTCGGTGAAGGTCGGTGACACCGTGACGGCTGATCAGTCCCTGATCACGCTGGAGTCGGACAAGGCCAGCATGGAAATCCCTTCGCCGGCTGCCGGCGTGGTGGAAAGCATCAGCGTCAACCTGAACGACGAAGTCGGTACCGGTGACCTGATTCTCAAGCTCAAGGTCGAAGGCGCCGCTGCGCCGGCCGCTCCGGCAGCTCAAGCACCGGCTCCGGCCGCTGCCCAGAAGCCCGCTGAACAGCCGGCCGCCGCGCCTGCTGCCGACAGCGTGCAGGACATCCACGTGCCGGAC
>NZ_DFUE01000050.1:42144-61007 GCF_002379585.1 Pseudomonas sp. UBA4194 | reverse complement strand
CCGCTGTGGACAGCTCTGGGCGGCTGGACTACACCGCGCAACTGGCCCGTGATTGCGGGGCCAAGGCCATTTACCAGCGCGGAACCTTGCCAGGCAGCGAATACCGTGATGCTTTGGTCGAATTGAGCGACTTCGCGGTGGTGCGTACTCACTGCTTTGGCGCCGCTTCGTTCGCGGCTGTACGCCGCTCCTACAGGGGGTGTGTGGGTGGCTTGATCAGTTGCTGATCGCCAGGATGCTCGCCTGGTACGACCCGACGAACACATCGAAATCCCCCACTTCCTCACGCTCCAGCTCCGCCTGCTCGGCCAGCGAGGTGCGTGCCCGCTCTTCGAAACTGGCCTGCTGTTCAGCCGTCAGTGCCTGGCTGCGGAAGAACTCGGCATGGGCCTGGCTCTGGCTGAACGAGAACTCGGCAAAACCCTGCTTGTTCTCGGTCATGCTGGCCAGCACCTGGGCCGAAGGCGTCAGGCTGACATCCTCGACCTTGGCGCGCTGGGCAGCCATGGCCTGGGCATGGGCATCGCCACCGATGCTGCGATCGAGCAGCGCGGCCAGGCTACCGATACGCTCGAGCAAATCGCCGGCCCACTGCTTGAGCTCGACCGCTTCGCCGTTGCGCTGCAGCTCCAGGCCCGGACGACGGCCTTCCTTGACCACCCGCAGAAAGTTGTCGCTGCAATTGCCGCATTCCCGGTTGTCCAGCTGCGGGCTCTGCTCGAAGGCGCAGAACAGCAGGAAAGCGTCGATGAAGCGCGACTCGGTCAGGTCGATGCCGGTCGGCAGGAACGGGTTGATATCCAGGCAGCGCACTTCCACGTACTGCACGCCACGGGCCATCAGCGCCTGAATCGGCCGCTCGCCGGTATAGGTCACACGCTTGGGGCGGATGTTGGAGTAGTACTCGTTTTCGATCTGCAGGATGTTGGTGTTCAGCTGCACCCACTCGCCATCCTTGTGCGTGCCCACTTCGGCATACGGCGGGTAGGGCGTGGCCACGGCCTTGCGCAGGCTGTCGGTGTAGCTGGTCAGGTCGTTGAAGCAAGGCGTCAGCCCAGCCTGGGCGTTGCTCTGGTAACCCAGGTCGCTCATGCGCAGGCTGGTGGCATAGGGCAGGTACAGGGTATTGGCGTCGAACTGCTCCAGCTGGTGCGCGCGGCCGCGCAGGAAGCCTGCGTCCAGCGCCGGCGAGGCGCCGAACAGGTACATGAGCAGCCAGCTGTAGCGGCGGAAATTGCGGATCAGCGCCAGGTAGGCGGAGGACTGATAGTCGCGGTCGGTGCCCACATAGCCTTCGGCACTTTTGAGCAGCGGCCAGAGTGCCTCGGGCAACGAGAAATTGTAGTGGATGCCGGCGATGCACTGCATGGTGCGGCCATAGCGCAGCGACAACCCCTGGCGATAGACGTACTTGAGGCGGCCGATATTGGACGTGCCGTAGTAGGCAATCGGGATATCCTCCTCGGCCGGCAACGGGCACGGCATCGAAGGGCTCCACAGGTATTCGCCGCTCAACTTGCTGTAGGCGAAGCGGTGAATCTGCTCCAGGCTCTGCAGCGTTTGCGCCGGGTCCTGCAACGCCGGAGTGATGAACTCCAGCAGCGACTCGGAGTAGTCGGTGGTGATCTGCTCGTTGGTCAAGGCCGAACCCAGCGCTTCGGGGTGCGGCGTTTGCGCCAGACGACCCTCGGCGTTGACGCGCAGGCACTCGCGCTCGATGCCGTGCAGGCACTGCGCGAGCAGGGAAAGGTTGGCAGGCTCGCCGAGCAAAGTCAGGCGGCGGTTGAGAAATTCGCTCAAGTTGGATTCCTTCACGCGTCAGTCGCCCCGATATGGGGGTGGAGCAGACGGTCTGCAAGGGTGAAGACAAAAAGGAACCGGCGTTGTCGCCTGGCCTCGTTCATGGCCGCTGCTCCGGCGGCGTCAAGGCTGCTGTTTCCGGCACCGCCTACGCTGTGCCGAAAGTACCTCAGAACCGCCATCGGAGCTAGAGAGCGACGAACGTCCCCTGGGCTTTTGCCATCAGTTTGTTGCCCTGAAACACCTCGGCGTCGACCATCAGCGTTCGACGGCCGGCGTGCAGCACCCGGGCAATGCAGACCACTTCACCTTCTGACACCGGGCGAAGGTAATTGATCTTGCATTCCAGGGTGACGCTGCGATTGTCGAAGCCATGGGAGGTGGAACAGGCCAGCCCCATGGTGATGTCGACCAGGCTGAAGATCGCGCCGCCGTGGAGTTTCTCGGCGCGATTGCGCAGGTGCGGCGCCAGCGGCAGGGCCACTTCGGCCACGCCCGCGTCCAAACGCCGCACCTGGCAACCCAGGTTGCGGAAGTAGGCGCTTTCGGTCAGCTCGGCAGCGATGTCCATCAGCGCTTCTTCAGCTGCTTGGCGTTGGCAAACAGCGAGGCCATGGCGTTATTGGCGGGCGCGGCGGCAGGCTCCTTGGCGCGGGGTGCAGCATTTTGCTGACGCGGCGACGAACCTGGGCGGCTGCCACGGGCACCATCGACTTTCTCGCCTGGGGTATCACCCATGCGCATCGACAAGCCGACGCGTTTGCGCGGAATGTCCACTTCCATCACCTTGACCTTGACCACATCGCCCGCCTTGACCGCTTCGCGTGGGTCCTTGATGAATTTCTCGGACAGCGCGGAGATATGCACCAGGCCATCCTGATGGACGCCGATATCGACGAACGCGCCGAAGTTGGTGACGTTGGTGACCACGCCTTCCAGAATCATGCCCGGCTGCAGGTCCTTGAGGTCTTCCACACCGTCCTGGAACTCGGCGGTCTTGAACTCAGGGCGAGGGTCGCGCCCGGGCTTGTCCAGTTCCTGAAGAATGTCGGTGACGGTGGGCAGGCCGAAGGTTTCGTCGGTGAATTTCTTCGGATCCAGCCGTTTGATGAAGCCGCTGTCGCCGATCAGCGAGCGGATGTCACGGTCAGTCCCTGCGGCGATGCGCTGCACCAGCGGGTAGGCCTCGGGGTGTACTGCGGAAGCGTCCAGCGGGTTGTCGCCGTTCATCACGCGCAGGAAGCCTGCGGCTTGTTCGAAGGTTTTCTCACCCAGACGCGGGACTTTCTTCAACGCCGCGCGAGTCTTGAAGGCGCCGTGTTCGTCACGGTGGGCGACGATGTTCTGCGCCAGCGTGGCGTTGAGGCCCGAGATGCGCGCCAGCAGTGCCACCGAGGCGGTGTTGACGTCCACGCCCACGGCGTTCACGCAGTCTTCGACCACCGCGTCCAGGCCGCGCGCCAGCTTGAGCTGGGACACGTCGTGCTGGTACTGGCCGACACCGATGGATTTAGGGTCGATCTTCACCAGTTCCGCCAGCGGGTCCTGCAGGCGGCGGGCAATGGACACCGCGCCACGGATCGAAACGTCCAGATCCGGGAACTCCCTGGCGGCCAGCTCCGAGGCCGAATACACCGACGCGCCGGCTTCGGAAACCATGACCTTGGTCATTTTCAGGCCTGGGTATTTCTTGATCAGTTCGGCGGCCAGCTTGTCTGTTTCCCGGCTGGCGGTGCCGTTGCCGATGGCAATCAGATCCACCGCGTGCTTGGCGCACAGGGCGGCCAGCACGGCCAGGGTCTGGTCCCATTTGTTGTGCGGCACGTGCGGGTACACGGTGGCGTGGTCGAGCAGCTTGCCAGTGGCGTCGACCACCGCGACCTTGCAACCGGTGCGCAGGCCCGGGTCCAGGCCCAGGGTGGCCCGAGGGCCTGCCGGCGCGGCCAGCAGCAGGTCATGCAGGTTGTGGGCAAACACGTTGATCGCTTCGGTTTCGGCAGCGTCGCGCAGCTCGCCCAGCAGGTCGGTTTCCAGATGGCTGTAGAGCTTGACCTTCCAGGTCCAGCGCACCACTTCGCCCAGCCACTTGTCGGCCGCGCGGTTCTGGTTCTTAACGGCGAAATGCTCGCCGATCATCATCTCGCACGGGTGCAAGGTACCTGGCAGTTCTTCGCCGACCTTCAGGGCCGAGCTGAGAATGCCTTCGTTGCGGCCGCGGAAGATGGCCAGGGCGCGGTGCGAGGGCATGCTCTTGAGGGCTTCGTCGTGCTCGAAGTAGTCGCGGAACTTGGCGCCTTCCTCTTCCTTGCCGGCGATGACCCGGGCGCTGAGCGTGGCTTCCTGTTTGAGGAAGCTGCGCAGCTTGTCGAGCAGCTTGGCGTCTTCGGCGAAGCGCTCCATGAGGATGTACTTGGCGCCTTCCAGGGCGGCCTTGACGTCGGCCACGCCCTTGTCGCCATCGACGAAGCGCGCGGCCTCGGTTTCCGGGGTCAGGAGCGGGTCGTTGAACAGGCCATCGGCCAGTTCGCCCAGGCCGGCTTCCAACGCGATCTGGCCTTTGGTGCGACGCTTCTGCTTGTACGGCAGGTACAGGTCTTCGAGGCGGGTCTTGGTGTCCGCCAGCTTGATGTCGCGGGCCAGTTCAGGGGTGAGCTTGCCCTGTTCCTCGATGCTGGCCAGAATGCTGGCACGGCGCTCGTCCAGTTCACGCAGGTAGCGCAGGCGCTCTTCCAGGTGGCGCAGCTGGGTATCGTCCAGGCTGCCGGTGACTTCTTTGCGATAACGGGCGATGAAAGGCACGGTCGAACCTTCATCCAGGAGTGCCACGGCCGCTTCGACCTGTTGAGGGCGTACGCCGAGTTCCTCGGCGATGCGGCTGTTGATGCTGTCCATAAGAACCACCTGACAAATTTATAAGTGCAAAGCCCGGCTGCCCGGGGGCTTTTCCCGGCCCTGGAGAATATGGCGGGAGGCCAGCGAACAATCTTCAGCAGGCGTTGCCTGACTAAAAGCGGCGCATTATACCCAGCCATTGCGCGCTGGCGCGAACCGCGCAGGCCAGCCGTCGAATCGCCGAAGCTGGCGGGCCAGGAAAAATCTGCTAACAATGCACACGGCACGAGCGGTGGCAGCTACGCCATAATGCGCGCCGAGATCAAAGGAGCAACCCATGAGCAGTACTGCACAAGCAGCCGAAGGTGAAAAGATCCTCATCGTTGACGATGACCCAGGATTGAGCAGCCTGCTGGAGCGTTTCTTTACCAGCAAAGGCTATCGTGCGCGAGCCGTGCCCAACGTCGAGCAAATGGATCGCCTGCTGGCCCGCGAGGTGTTCAACCTGGTGGTGCTGGACCTCATGCTCCCCGGCGAAGACGGCCTGTCCGCCTGCCGCCGTCTGCGCGCCGGCAACAACCAGGTGCCGATCATCATGCTCACCGCCAAGGGCGACGAGCTGAGCCGCATCAAGGGTCTGGAACTGGGCGCCGACGATTACCTGGCCAAGCCCTTCAACCCCGACGAACTCATGGCGCGGGTCAAGGCCGTGCTGCGTCGTCAATCGGCACCGGTGCCCGGTGCGCCGGGTAGCGAGGACGAATCGGTCAGCTTTGGTGACTACGAGCTGTCCCTGGCGACCCGCGAGCTCAAGCGTGGCGACGAAGTGCACATGCTCACCACCGGTGAATTCGCCGTGCTCAAGGCGTTGGTGATGAATGCCCGTCAGCCGCTGACCCGCGACAAGTTGATGAACCTGGCTCGCGGTCGCGAGTGGGATGCCCTGGAGCGCTCCATCGACGTGCAGATCTCGCGCCTGCGCCGGATGATCGAACCCGATCCCTCCAAGCCACGTTATATTCAGACGGTCTGGGGTGTGGGCTACGTATTCGTGCCGGACGGCAACGCCGCCAAGTAATCGCGCCCGGGCGATGGTTTGTAGGAGCGAGGTCCTGGATCACTGGTTGATTCGGGATGTTCGTCATCCGCAATGTTTGCGAGCCGAGCTCGTTCCTGCAAAGTATGTGGCTGTTGTGCAATGAAAACCCCCGTCTGGTTCCCGCAAAGCTTCTTCGCTCGCACCCTCTGGCTGGTGCTGGTGGTCGTGCTCTTCTCCAAGGCGCTGACCCTGGTCTACCTGCTCATGAACGAGGACGTGCTGGTGGACCGCCAGTACAGCCACGGTGTGGCCCTGACCCTGCGCGCCTACTGGGCCGCCGACGAGAACAACCGTGATCAGATTGCCGATGCCGCCGGGTTGATCCGCGTGGTCGGCGGCGGCGTACCCGAGGGTGAACAGCATTGGCCGTACAGCGAGATCTACCAGCGCCAGATGCAGGCGGAGCTGGGTGAGGACACCGAAGTGCGCTTGCGCGTCCATGCACCCCCGGCCTTGTGGGTGCGGGCGCCCAGCTTGGGCGCGGGCTGGCTGAAGGTGCCGCTGTATCCGCACCCGCTGCGGGGGCAGAAAATCTGGAGCGTGCTGGGCTGGTTCCTGGCCATCGGTCTGCTCTCGACCGCCTCGGCGTGGATCTTCGTGCGTCAGTTGAACCAGCCGCTCAAGCGCCTGGTATTTGCGGCGCGGCAGTTGGGGCAGGGCAGCAGTGTGCGGTTGCCGGTCAGTGATACGCCCAGCGAGATGACCGAGGTCTATCGGGCGTTCAACCAGATGGCCGAAGACGTCGAGCAGGCCGGACGCGAGCGGGAGTTGATGCTGGCCGGGGTGTCCCACGACCTGCGCACGCCGCTGACGCGCTTGCGCTTGTCGCTGGAATTGATGACCTCGGACAACGAATTCACCCCCGACATGGTGCGCGACATCGAAGACATGGACGCCATTCTCGACCAGTTCCTGGCGTTCATTCGCGACGGTCGCGACGAAACGGTGGAGGTGGTCGACCTGGCCGCGCTGGTGCAGGAAGTGGTTGCGCCGTACAACCAGGGTGAAGAGCAGGTGCGCCTGTGTCTGGAGCCGATACCGCCGTTCCCGTTGCGCAAGGTGTCCATGAAGCGGTTGATGAACAACCTGATTGGCAACGCCTTGCACCATGCGGGCGATGGCGTGGAGGTCGCCGCCTATGTATCCGGCGACAACAGCGCGCCTTATGTGGTGCTTAGCGTACTGGACCGTGGTGCAGGCATCGATCCGGCGGAGCTGGCGGGGATTTTCGATCCGTTTATCCGTGGTGATCGTGCGCGCAGTGGCAAGGGCACCGGGCTGGGGTTGGCGATCGTCAAGCGCATTGCCGCCATGCACGGCGGCAATGTGGAGTTGCGCAACCGATCCGGCGGTGGCCTGGAGGCCAGGGTGCGGTTGCCATTGGGACTGATGCTGCCCCGGGATGCCGTGTAGGCAGGCTTGGCCCTAGCAGGCCCCACCCGAGATCCCGTGTGGGAGCGGGTTCTACCCGCGATGGGGCCCGCCCAGGCAGCACGACAATCAGCGCTCTAGCCTTTGCCCTTGGTCCGCGTCATGTTCGGCCCGCTGTTCTTCTCGATGTGCTCGATGATCATCCCGGCCACGTCCTTGCCCGTGGTCACCTCGATCCCTTCCAGCCCTGGCGAGGAATTCACCTCCATCACCAGCGGCCCATGATTGGAGCGCAGAATGTCGACGCCCGCCACGCTCAGGCCCATCACCTTGGCTGCACGAATGGCGGTTACCCGCTCCTCGGGGGTGATCTTGATCAGGCTGGCGCTGCCACCGCGGTGAAGGTTGGAGCGAAACTCCCCAGGCTTGGCCTGGCGCTTCATCGACGCAATCACCTTGTCGCCCACCACGAAGCAGCGAATATCCGCGCCGCCGGCCTCCTTGATGTACTCCTGGACCATGATGTTCTGCTTCAGGCCCATGAAGGCTTCGATCACCGACTCGGCTGCCTGGGTGGTTTCGCACAGGACCACGCCGATTCCCTGAGTGCCCTCCAGCACCTTGATCACCAGGGGTGCGCCATTGACCATGCTGATCAAGTCCGGGATATCGTCGGGGGAATGGGCAAAGCCGGTGACCGGCAGCCCGATGCCCCGGCGCGACAACAACTGCAGCGAGCGCAGTTTGTCCCTGGAGCGTGCGATGGCCACCGATTCGTTGAGCGGGAACACGTCCATCATCTCGAACTGGCGCAATACCGCGCAGCCATAGAAGGTCACCGAAGCGCCGATCCGCGGGATCACGGCGTCATAGCCCTGCAACGGCTTGCCCCGGTAGTGAATCTGGGGCTTGTGGCTGGCGATGTTCATATACGCGCGCAGCGTGTCGATCACCACCATTTCATGGCCACGGGCAGTACCGGCTTCGACCAGACGACGAGTGGAATACAGACGCGGATTACGCGACAGCACAGCGATCTTCATGCAACACCTGTGGCAGAGGTAGTAGAGGCCGGGAACACCGGCTTGTCTTGAACGTAGGTGACACCCGGGTTGACGACCAATTGGCCGTGCACCAGTGCCTTGGAACCGAGCAGCAGGCGGTAACGCATGGACTTGCGGCAGGCCAGGGTGAACTCGACAGTCCACACCCGGTCGCCCAAGGCCAGCGTGGTCTTGATCACATAGCGGGCCTGGGCATGGCCGTTGGAGCTCTTGATGGTCTTCATGGCCACCAGCGGTGCTTCGCAGCGCCGGTGACGCAGCTGTACCACGGTACCGAGGTGGGCGGTGAAACGTACCCAGCGTTCGCCGTTGCGGGTGAACGGTTCGATGTCCGTGGCGTGCAGGCTGGAGGTGCTGGCGCCGGTATCGATCTTGGCCCGCAGGCCGGCCACGCCCAGGTCGGGAAGGGCCACCCACTCGCGCAGGCCGATAACGGTCAGATGGTCAAATGTCTTCAAATCGGGCAACCGCAATACAGGGTAGGAGCAAACCGTGACACGCAAGCTTCAGACCGGCGTCGCGGGGATGAATTCAACCCAGCATAGCCCGGCATCGCCAGCGTCCGTGCACTGTAAACGCAAAGGCTCCTACTTGCATCCGACAGGCACGGTAGTACAGTTCCGTGACGGTCTTGAGCGAGGTAAACACGTGGCACGCAAGCAGGAAGAACAAGAGGAAGAGAAGGTTCGGCTGGACAAATGGCTATGGGCCGCGCGTTTCTACAAGACGCGTGCGCTGGCCAAGGAGGCCATCGAAAGCGGCAAGGTGCACTGCCGGGGCGAGCGTTGCAAGCCGGGCAAGGAGCCGCGGGTGGGCGACGAGTTCCAGATTCGCATGGGCTTCGACGAGCGCACCGTGGTGGTCCAGGCCTTGTCGATCGTCCGCCGTGGCGCGCCGGAGGCACAGACGCTGTACCGCGAAACCGAGCAGAGCCTGGCCAAGCGCGAAGAGGCGGCGGCGATGCGCAAGTCGGGCGCGCTGGGTGTGACCACTGACGGCAAGCCGTCCAAGAAGCAGCGGCGGCAGCTGTTCAGTTTTCGGTCGGGAGAGTGATGGCGTGTCAGCGCCGGCCCCATCGCGGGCAGAGCCCGCTCCCACAGGGGTTGCGTATGGCACAGAACATCAGGCCACCACCCATCCCCTCTGGGTCTGTGATGGCACAGAACATCAGGCCAGCACCCACCCCCTCTGGGGTCTGTGATGGCACAGAACATCAGGCCAGCACACACCCCCTCTGGTCTGTGATGGCACAGATCATCAGGTCGGCACGGATTCTGTGTAGGAGCGGGTTCTACCCGCGATGAGGCCAGCACGGCCAACCCATCACCCGCGGACGATACTCAATTGTCCTACCCCCGGCACCCGCTGCATTACCCGGAACAGCGGCGCGGTGACCTTCACCAGCCACGCCGAAGCGCGTCCGGCGAAGGGTGTGTAATACCCCCAGCCCAGCGCCAGCAGGGCCATCAGCACGCCGCCGATATAGTCATCCTGGCCCCAGTGGGCGCCGGCCACCAGCCGTGGCATCATGAACACCAGGGCCAGCCCCCAGATCACCAGGCGCTGGCTCAAGCGCTGGCTGCACACGGACATGAACAACGCCCAGATCAAGAGCACCGACGCATGGTCGCCGGGGAAACTCTGGCTGGAACGGTCCTTGAGTTCCCAATGCTTCTCGAGCTGCGGGTACCAGTCGCTGAGCAATACCGGGTCGGCCAGCACCATGCTCGGGCTGTCGTGATCCCAGCCCATTGCATGTATCCACTTGGAAAACAGCGCGCGAACCACCACTAAGAGCAACAGCACGGCAATGAAGCCGAAAAAGGCCTGGCGCACCTGCGCGGCCTTGAACACCCAGTCGCCACGAATCAGCAGGGCCAGCATGATCAGCCCGACCACGATATCGAACGGGCGCAGGCTACCCAGCGTCCACACGTAGCGCCAGGCGGCGACGTTGGCCAAGGGGGCATTGAGCAGGCGGAACAGCCATTCGTCGACTGCTGTACACAAGTCATGGCCAATAGGCCATAACCAGAAACACAGCAGCGCGAGCGCGATTGAATTGCACAGCAGCAGGCCGCGAATGTTCCACCGGGGTGGCAACAAAGGGGCGTTGTTCATACGATACCTCGACATCTACAGGGCAGTGAGCGACCAAACGGACGCTCTAAAGCGGGTTCTTATAAGACCCTCTACACATTTTGTCACTATTCTCAGATACTGGACTTATGCACGATCTACCTGAAGCCGATTTCACCCAACGTTTCATTTTCGACGACGCCGATCTACGCGGTGAGGCGGTAGCTTTGGAGCGCAGTTATGCCGAAGTGCTGGCTAAACACGACTATCCGCTGCCTGTGCAACTGTTGTTGGGTGAGTTCATGGCAGCCGCCGCGCTGCTGGTCGGCACCCTCAAGTTCGACGGCCTGCTGATTTTGCAGGCGCGCTCCGAGGGCCCGGTGCCCCTGTTGATGATCGAGTGCTCCAGCGAGCGTGAAATCCGTGGTTTGGCGCGCTTCCATGGCGACCAGATCAACGACACCGATGGCCTGCCCGAACTGATGCCCAGCGGCACCCTGGCCATGACCATCGACCCGACGGTAGGCCAGCGCTATCAAGGTATCGTCGATCTGCAAGGGGCCGACCTTTCGGAAAGCTTCTCCAACTATTTCGCTCTGTCCGAGCAACTCGGCACCCGCTTCTGGCTCAAGGCCGATGGCACCCGCGCCCGTGGGCTGCTGTTGCAGCAGTTGCCGGCTGCCGTGATCAAGGACGAGGATGACCGCGCCGAAAGCTGGAAGAACGCTACCGCCCTGGCCGATACCCTGAAGGCAGAAGAACTGCTGGGCCTGGACAACGAAACCGTACTGTATCGGCTGTACCACGAACAGGCCGTGCGCCTGTTCGACGTTCAGCCGATCCTGTTCCGCTGCAGCTGTTCGCGGGAACGCTCGGCGCGGGCGTTGGTCAGTCTTGGGCACGACGATGCGCGCGAGTTGCTCAAGGAACATGGCGGTACGGTCGAGATCGACTGCCAGTTCTGCAACCAGCGATATTTGTTTGACGCCACCGACGTCGATCAACTATTCAGTGGGGCAGGGGTCGACGCACCGTCAGATACCCGTCACTAAATAGATTCAGTCTCGCTAAATTAACAATTGGACGCCGGGATAACGCCGTTATCGACAAGAGGACCCTACTCTTTTCGGGCGTTTCTGGCATAATCCGGCCCACTTTTTAGCTGTAGTGGTTGTTGTAAACTTACTACAAAACGTTTGGAGCACTCGGCCACGGGCCGACGGGGAACCTCATGACGCAAGCCAAAAACGCCGTGTACACCGATCTGTCCGTTGACGATCTGGTTAAAGAAGCCTTGAACCGCGGTGAAGGCGAGCTTGCCGATACCGGCGCTCTGGTCGTACGCACCGGTCACCGTACCGGTCGTTCGCCAGTCGACCGTTTTATCGTTGAAGAGCCCACCACCCAGGACGCCATTGCCTGGGGCCCGATCAACCGCAAGTTCCCGGCCGACAAGTTCGACGCCCTGTGGGATCGTGTCGAAGCCTATATCGGCGAGCGCGAGCGGTTCGTTTCCCACGTGCATGTAGGCTCTGATCCAGCGCACTACCTGCCGGTCAAGATGACCACCCAGACGGCCTGGCAGAACCTGTTCGGCCGCTGCCTGTTCATCAACCCCGAGCAGTACAACGCTGGCGACAAGCCTGAGTGGCAAGTGCTCAACGTGGCTGAGTTCGAGTGTGTGCCAGAGCGTGACGGCACCAACTCCGACGGCACCGTGATCATCAACTTCGCCGCCCGCAAGGTGCTGATCGCCGGCATGCGTTACGCCGGTGAAATGAAGAAAGCCATGTTCTCGGTGCAGAACTTCCTGCTGCCGGCTGCCGACGTGCTGCCGATGCACTGCGCTGCCAACATGGGCGAAGAGGGCGATGTGACCCTGTTCTTCGGCCTGTCGGGCACTGGCAAGACCACCCTGTCGGCCGACGAAAGCCGTTACCTGATCGGTGACGACGAGCACGGCTGGGGCGAAGGCGTGGTGTTCAACATCGAAGGCGGCTGCTATGCCAAGTGCATCGACCTGTCGGAGAAGAACGAGCCGGTCATCTGGAAAGCCATCCAGCACGGCGCCGTGCTGGAAAACGTCGTGCTGGACGCCAACAAGAAGGCCGACTACGCCGACGACAGCCTGACCCAGAACAGCCGCGCCGCGTACCCGCGCGAGCTGATCGAAAAGCGCGCACCGAAAAACCTCGGTGGCGAGCCCAACGCCGTGATCTTCCTGACCTGCGACCTCACCGGCGTACTGCCGCCCGTGTCGATCCTCAGCGAAGAGCAGGCGGCCTATCACTTCCTGTCGGGTTACACCGCGCTGGTGGGCTCCACTGAAATGGGTTCGGGCAGCGGCATCAAGTCGACCTTCTCCACCTGCTTCGGCGCACCGTTCTTCCCGCGCCCGGCCGGCGAATACGCCGAACTGCTGATCAAGCGTATCCGCGGTTTCGGCTCCAAGGTCTACCTGGTCAACACCGGCTGGACCGGCGGTGGCTACGGCGTGGGCAAGCGCTTCAACATCCCCACCACCCGTGGCGTGATTGCAGCGATCCAGAGCGGCGCCCTGATCGGCACCAAGACCGAGCACCTGGACATCATCAATCTGGACGTGCCTAAGGCCGTTCCAGGCATCGATACCGGCTTGCTCAACCCTCGTACCACCTGGGCAGATCCAGCGGCCTACGACGAGGCTGCCAAAGGCCTGGCCGGGCTGTTCATCGAGAACTTCAAGAAGTTCGAAGTGAGCGACGCGATCAAGGCTGCGGGCCCGCAACTGTAAGTCTTCGCCGATGCACAAAAAACCGCCCTCACAGGCGGTTTTTTGTGCGTCGGTGTAAGGCGCTTCCCTACGCCGCTTACCCTGTACCGCCTTTCCAGCACCGCGCCTCCCAGGCCGACCGCGTTGGTGCGGACCCGGCTCACGCCGGTGCTACGTTTGAGGGTTTGTTGATGACTGTTCGTGCTGATTACCGTTATTTCCAGCCGATCCTTACGCGCTGGCATGACAACGATGTGTATGGACACGTGAACAACGTGACCTACTACAGCTATTTCGATACCGCCGTGAATACCTACCTGATCGAGCAGGGTGGGTTGGATATCCATGGCGGGGCAGTGGTGGGGTTCGTGGTGAGTTCGGCGTGCGATTATTTCGCTTCCGTGGCCTTTCCGGATCGGTTGGAGGTGGGGTTGCGCGTCGGCAAGCTGGGCAGCAGTTCGGTGCAGTATGAGTTGGCGGTGTTTCGAGCGGGGGAGGAGGAAGCCTGCGCGGCGGGGAGATTCGTGCATGTGTTCGTGGACAGGGCGACGAATCAGCCGGTGGCGATTCCGGATGGGTTGCGGGGGGCGCTGGAACGTCTGGTTTGACGGGGAAGGGGTAGAGGCTTCGAGGGCCTCATCGCGGGTAGAACCCGCTCCCACAGGAAAGCATTTGCGAAACTCTGTGGGAGCAGGGTTTGACTCCCTGGCAGACGCCCGCGAACCTCTGTGGGAGAGGGTTTTGACTCCCTGGCAGACGTTCGCGAACCTCTGTGGGAGCAGGTTTTGACTCCCTGGCAAACGTTCGCGAACCTTTGTGGGAGCAGGTTTTGACTCCCTAGAAGGCGTGCGCGGACCTCTGTGGGAGCGGGTTCTACCCGCGATGGGCGCGCTGCGGTATCACTGACTCAACGATCACGCCAATGCTTGTTGCGATGGCCGACATGGCGGCCGCGATCGCGGTGTTTCCACTTGCCGCGGTTGTCGTGGCCACGGTAGCGCCGGTCGTCGCGATCATCGCGATCAGCGGCGTTGCCCATATAGTTGCCCAGTGCACCACCGGCACCACCGCCGGCCGCCGCGCCGATCAGGCTGCCGGTATTGCCGGCCACACCACGGCCCACCACGTTACCGCCCGCCGCGCCCAGGGCGCCACCGATGGCCGCTTCACCGCGGCTGCGTTTGTCGGCGCCCACGGCACTGCCCGCTGCGCCACCCAGACCGGCGCCAATGGCCGAGCCGGTGCTGCCGCCCAATTGCTGGCCGACAACCGAACCTAGTACCCCACCCAGTGCGCCGCCTACACCTGCTTCGGTAGTGCCGCCAGCCGACGCCACGCCGCTGATCAGGCCAAGGGACAACAAAAGAATCGAGGGAAGTTTCATCGATGACGCCTCATAGGGATGACGGCGCCGACTTTGCAGCGGGCAACAAGAGGGGGCAAGCGGCATGTATCGAAAAGCACGACTTGTACACAATTCGATAACTTACTGTTTTCACTCTGAAACTTTGATCAGAAAAGTCGGTCGACTTTCTTCGGGTGGACTAGGTTGAAAGGGACGCGGCTTACGCCGCTGCTACAGGTGTAACCGCGTCCTGCCGTTACGCAATACGCGCTGTCGGGCTCGGTTGCTCCAAGCGGATCGCCACGAACTTGGAAGTCGGCGTGCTGCTGCCATCCCCCACGCTCTCCAGCGGTACCAGCGGATTGACCTCCGGATAATAGGCCGCCGCCTGCCCCGCCGGAATATCAAACGCGAGGAGGGTAAAGCCGGTCACTCGACGTTCGCGCCCATCGCTCCAGATCGACACCAGATCAGCCTTCTGCCCCGGGCGGAAGCCCAGGCGAATGATGTCGGCCTCGTTGGCAAACAACACGTCACGCTGCCCGCGTACACCGCGGTAGCGGTCATCCAGGCCGTAGATCGTGGTGTTGTACTGATCGTGGGAACGCATCGACTGCATGATCAGATCCGGTACCTGGCCCGTGGCGCGCACGCGCTCGTCCACCAGGTCCAGCGGCAGGCGGTTTGGCTTGAAGTTGGCGCGTCCGCTTGGCGTGTTCCAGCGCCGCGAGCCAGCGCTGCTGCCCAGGTAGAAGCCGCCAGGGTGCTGCAAGCGTTCGTTGAAGTCCTTGAAGCCGGGAATGGTGTCGGCAATCAGCGAACGAATACGGTCGTAGTCGCCGATCAGCCAGTTCCAGTCCACCGGTTGCGCGCCCAGGGTCGCCGCAGCAATGCCGGCAATGATCGCGGGCTCCGAGCGCATCTGGTTGGACAATGGCTGCAACTGGCCGTTGGAGGCGTGCACCATGCTGAACGAGTCTTCCACGGTGACCGCCTGCGGACCCTCGCTTTGTAGGTCGATGTCGGTCCGACCCAGGCACGGCAGAATCAGTGCCTCCTTGCCGTGCATCAGGTGGCTGCGGTTGAGCTTGGTGCTGATCTGCACCGTCAGGTCGCAGTTGCGCAGTGCTTGCGCAGTACGCGGGCTGTCGGGTGTCGCCTGGGCAAAGTTGCCGCCCAGGCCGATGAATACCTTGGCGCGACCTTCGGCCATGGCGTGGATGGCTTCCACCACGTTGTGACCATGGTTGCGCGGTACGGTGAAGCCGAAGCGTTTTTCCAGCGCATCGAGCAGGAACGCCGGTGGACGCTCGTTGATGCCCATGGTGCGGTCGCCCTGCACGTTGCTGTGGCCGCGCACCGGGCACAACCCGGCGCCCGGCCGGCCAATGTTGCCGCGCAGCAGCATCAGGTTGGCGATTTCCTGGATGGTCGGCACTGAGTGGCGGTGCTGGGTGATACCCATCGCCCAGCACATGATGACGTTCTTGCCCTTGAGGTACATGCGTGCGGCTTGCTCGATATCGCTCAGCGGCAGGCCCGACTGCTCGACGATATGCTCCCATGGGGTGTCATCGATCGCCGCCAGGTAGTCGAGCACGGTGGTAGTGTGCTCATTGAGGAAGTCGTGGTCGAACACCGACGGTGCATTGTTGGCCTGTGCTTCGCGCTCCCACTGCAGCAGGAATTTGGCCATGCCGCGCATCAGCGCCATGTCGCCGCCCAGGGCCGGGCGGAAGTAGGCGGTGTTGGTCGGACGGTCGCCGTTGGTGAGCATCTCGATCGGGTGCTGCGGGTGCTGGAAACGTTCCAGCCCGCGCTCCTTGAGTGGGTTGATGCACACCACCTGGGCGCCACGCTGCACCGCTTCGCGCAGCGGTTCGAGCATGCGCGGATGGTTGGTGCCGGGGTTCTGGCCCCAGACGAAAATGGCATCGGCGTGCTCGAAGTCGTCGAAGGTCACCGTACCCTTGCCCACACCGACACTCTGGGACAGCGCCACGCCGCTGGCTTCGTGGCACATGTTCGAGCAGTCAGGGAAGTTGTTGGTGCCGTAGGCCCGCACGAACAGCTGATACAGGTAGGCCGCCTCGTTGCTGGCGCGGCCCGAGGTATAGAACTCGGCCTGGTCGGGCGTCTGCAGATTGAGCAGATGCTTGGCGATCAGGCTGAAGGCATCGTCCCAGCCGATCGGCTTGTAGCGGTCGGTGCTCGCGTCGTAGACCATCGGCTCGGTCAGGCGACCCTGATACTCCAGCCAATAGTCGCTCTGCTCCAGCAATGACGTGACGCTGTGCTTGGCGAAAAACCCGGCGTCCACGCGGCGCTTGGTGGCTTCCCAGTTCACCGCCTTGGCGCCGTTCTCGCAGAATTTCACCATGCCGCTTTCCGGCGAATCGCCCCAGGCGCAACCCGGGCAGTCGAAACCGCCGTTCTGATTGGTCTTGAGCATGGTGCGAATGTTCTTCAGGGCGTTGTCGCTGGTTAGCCAGGCCTGCGTCACGCTGATCAATGCGCCCCAGCCGCCGGCAGCCCCTTTGTAGGGCTTGTAGCGCGGGGTAGGGGTCTTGTCGGCTTGGTTATGATTGCTCACGCTTGATTCTCCAACGCAGGGCTATAGACCCGCGGCGCGCTGTGCTGCGGCAGGTGAATGAGGTTCAGGTTATGGCGGCGGGCCCATTGCAGGGCCAGCCCGGTGGGCGCAGACAGGCTGACCAGGGTCTGGATGCCGGCACGCAGGACTTTCTGAATGAGTTCCAGGCTGCAGCGGCTGGTGACCACGGCCAGCCCGCCCTGGCTGTCGATGCCCTGGCGCACCAGCGCGCCGATGACTTTATCCAGGGCGTTGTGCCGACCGATGTCTTCGCGGCCCAGCAGCAACTCGCCCTGGTGGTTCATGAACAACGCCGCGTGCACCGCGCCGCTGCGCTGACCCAGGGGCTGGAACACACCGATGCGCTGGCGCAGGCCATCAAGCCAGGCCGCTGGGGGCAGGGGCGCGCCGGGCAGCACCTTCAGATCGGGCAAGGCCTGCTCCACCGCTTCCACGCCACACAGGCCGCAGCCGCTGGTGCCGGCCAGTTGCCGACGCTGGGTCTTCAGGGCCCAGAACGCGCGATTGGCGATCTGCACCTCGGCCTGCTGGGCCGAGCCGCTACCGCTGAGTTTGATGTCGTAGATTTCGTCGGCGCCGGCCACGATGCCGCTGCCGATGCTGAAACCGACCACGAAGTCTTCCAGATCGGTAGGGGTGACCAGCATCACCGCCTGGCTGATGCCGTTGTAGGCAATGGCCAGTGCGACTTCTTCGGCCAGCGGCGTATCGCCCGGTTCGGCGAGAGACAGGTTGCAGTAGCTGTAGGTCTGGCTGGCCTGGGTTGCGACCGGGGCTGAAGCGGGCACCACGCAAGCCGGGTGCTTCGCATTCATGGCAAGAGACCGGCAGGGAATCCAGCCTTAAGCCTAGGCGCGGGATTGCCTAGCGTCTAATTGCTATTACCGATGCGACGATAGACCGCATCGATCATGCGTTGTTGTACAGGGCGAAACATGCTTCGGCCAATGCCGAGCGTGGCGCGCTGCGGCGCATGATCAGCCCCAGCGGTGCCAGGGTATGCGCATCGGCGATAGGCTGCAGGCGCAGGTGCTCGGTCAGCCCTTCGAGGCCGCCGGCCAGGGGCATGACCGCGCAACACAACCCGCCGTGTACCGCTTGCAACAGCTGATGCACGGCATCGGTCTGCAGCAACGGCTGGGGATAGAGGCCGCGGCTGTGGAAGTTATGGTCGATCGACTGGCGAAAATGCATGCCGCTGGTGAGCATGCCCAACGGCAGTTCGGTCAGACGTTCCCAGCTCAGCGGCTGCTCGCCGAAGTCGTAGTGGCGCTGGTCGAACAGCAGGCCCATGCGGGTTTCGCTCAAGGGCAGGGAGTCGAAGCGTTCGGCGTCCAGGCGGTCGAGGAACGACACGCCCAGGTCGATACGGTTGCTGGCCAGTTGATCGAGGATCTGTTCGGAGCTGAGCGAACTAAGCTCGAAGCGCAGGTTGGGATGCTGGGCGTGGAGTTTGTGCAGCAGCGGCACTGGATCGAAACTGGACAGCGGCACCACCCCCAGACGCAGGGTGCCCACCAGGTGCCCGCGACAGGCAGCAGCCTCGGCTTGCAGGCCATCGTAAGCGGCAAGCACCGTGCGCGCCCAGGCCAGTACCCGCTCGCCTGGGGCAGTGAAACCCTCGAAGCGCTGTCCGCGGTTGACCAGAGGCAGTTCGAGTTCTTCCTCCAGGTTGCGCAGGCGCATCGACAGGGTCGGCTGAGTGATATGGCAGCGAGCGGCGGCTTGGCCGAAATGACGGGTCTCGTCGAGGGCGATGAGGAATTTGAGTTGTTTGATGTCCATGGTCGCTCCGGGGTGTGCGGGGGGCAGTATAGCGTTGTGCTGGCAGTGATGGCCCCTTCGCGGCTGCACGCCGCTCCTACGAATGACCGCGAAATGTTGTAGGAGCGGCGTACAGCCGCGAA
>NZ_DFUE01000050.1:15972-42100 GCF_002379585.1 Pseudomonas sp. UBA4194 | reverse complement strand
AGGAGCGGCGTACAGCCGCGAAGGGGCCCGCACAGGCGACGATAAACCCGCTGACTCACCTGTCGGAGCGAGCTCTGCCCGCGATAGGGGCCTTACAGACCCTCGATCAACGCCCGGTAGTCCTCCACCGCGTCGAATTCCTCGGTGTCCTTGGGCCCCTTGTGACTGTCCGGCTCACGCACCGCCAACAGATGTTTCACGCCGTAGGTCCGAGCACTGCGCAGAATGGGCAGGGTGTCGTCGATGAACAGGCTGCGTGCCGGATCGAAGGCGATGTCGGCCTGCAAGGCCTCCCAGAATTGCGGGCTTTCCTTGGGGTAACCGTAGTCGTGGGAGCTGATCAGCCGCTCGAAGTAAGGCGCCAGCTCGATGCGCTCCAGTTTCAACGACAGCGAGTCACGGTGAGCGTTGGTGATCATGATCACGCGCTTGCCCGCGTGTTTCAGCGCCGCCAGGAAGGTGTCGGCGTCAGGGCGCAGGGCGATCAGGTCGGCGGTCTCCAGCTTGAGCTCGCGCACCGGTATGTTCAGTTCTGCGGTCCAGAAATCCAGGCAATACCAGTTCAGCTTGCCGGCATTGCCGGTGAACAGGGGTTCCAGCTCCATCTGCGCCATGGCCCGGCTGGTGCCGTGCAACTCGGCGTAACGGGCGGGCAGGTGTTCCAGCCAGAAATGGTTGTCGTAGTGCAGGTCCAGCAAGGTGCCGTCCATGTCCAGCAATACGGTGTCGATGTCGGGCCAGGCGAGCGAAGGCATACGCAGGATTCTCGGACTGTGGTGGAACAACGGTGGCCTGCCGCAGGGCAAGCCACGGTATAGTAACCCGTTCACGCCCAGGAGCCGCCCGATGCGCCAGAAACCCGAAGTCCTTGCCCGCGAAATCGTCGCCAGCAGCCGTCTGTTCCGCGTCGAAGAGGTCCAACTGCGCTTTTCCAATGGCGTGGAGCGCACCTACGAACGTCTGGTCGGGCGGGGCAATGGTTACGGTGCGGTGATGATCGTGGCGATGGTCGATGCCGAGCACGCACTGTTGGTGGAAGAGTACTGCGGCGGTACCGACAGCTACGAGCTGTCGCTGCCCAAAGGTCTGGTGGAACCCGGCGAGGACGTGCTCGCGGCAGCCGACCGGGAGCTCAAGGAGGAGGCCGGCTATGGCGCGCGCCAGCTTGAACACCTGACCGAGCTGTCGTTGTCGCCCGGTTACATGAGCCAGAAAATCCAGGTGGTACTGGCCTCTGAACTGTACGAGGAACGCCTGGAAGGCGACGAGCCTGAGCCGATGGGCGTCGAGCGGATCAACCTGCGCGAACTGGCAAGCCTGGCGCAGCATCCGCAGTTTTCCGAAGGTCGGGCGCTGGCCGCGTTGTACCTGGCCCGTGATCTGCTGATTCAGCGCGGAGTTTTCAGCCTATGAGCGCCCTGCAGCCGCTGATGGATGATGTGGTGCGATTGGCGCACCGTGCCGGCGAGGCGATCCTGCCGTACTGGCGCGTCGGTGTGACGGTCACCGAGAAGGCCGATCAATCGCCGGTGACCGCTGCGGATCTGGCCGCGCACCAGGTGATCGTCGATGGCTTGACCGCGCTGGCGCCCGACATCCCGATTCTTTCCGAGGAGGATGCCGATATTGCCCTGGCCGTGCGTCAGGGGTGGCAGCGCTGGTGGCTGGTGGACCCGCTGGACGGTACCAAGGAATTCATCAACGGCAGTGAGGAATTCACGGTCAACATCGCGCTGATCGAAGCGGGCAGGGTGGTGTTTGGTGTGGTCACGGTGCCGACCACTGGACGCGCCTACTACGGTGGGGCCGGGCTGGGGGCCTGGCGCCGCGACCGCGGCGGTGAGCCGCAGCCCATCCAGGTCCGGCAGGCACCGGAGGCGGGTCAGCCCTTTACCGTGGTCGCCAGCCGACGTCATTCCAGCCCGCCGCAGGAGCGTCTGCTGGCCGGCCTGAGTGCGGCGGTAGGCGAGCTGGAGTTGGCCAGCGTCGGCAGTTCGTTGAAGTTCTGCCTGTTGGCCGAAGGGGCGGCGGATTGCTACCCGCGCCTGGCGCCTACCTCGCAGTGGGACACTGCGGCGGCACAGGGGGTGCTGGAGGGTGCAGGTGGGGAGGTGTTGCAGGTCGACGGCGAGGTGTTCGCGTACCCCGCGCGCGAGACGCTGTTGAATCCGTTCTTTCTGGCGTTGCCCAAAGGCGTCGAATGGCGCGAGCGGCTGGTGATGCTGGCGCGCAGTCCCCAGTAAAGGTTCCATATCGGCGCCCCAAGGGCACCGCCTACCCCTTGTAGGAGCGGCGTGCAGCCGCGAAGAGGCCGGTACGAACGCCGCCCAACTATCGATGCAGAACGTATTGCCCGGCAAACTCCACCGCTCGCTGCTCGCCGTTGAGCACATGGGTATGCAGCTCGATCCGGGCCCGACCATGGCGCTCGTAGGTTCTCATGAAGCGCTGCCAGACGTTCTCATCCACCGCCTCACAGACCGCCACTGCCACACCGGTCACCGGCGACGGGTAATCGATCTGGCCTTGCTGGATCACGATATGCCCGCCTTCCACGCCCGCCTCGCGCAAGCGCAGATGCAACCAGCCCCACCCGGCCAGCACCGCGCCGCAGTACAGGCTGCCGCCGAACATGGTGCTCTTGTGGTTGACGTTCGGCTCCAGCGGCAATTGCAGGCGAAGCTCATGCTCGAGCCAACCGAGCACACTCAAGCCCATGTCCCGAGTCAACGGAATATCCCGATGCAGCACCAGTTCCAGTGCGGCCGCGTCACTCATGCTCATCGCCGCCTCCAAAGCTCAGGCCGTGCTTGCGCAGTTTGTCGTGCAGGGTCTTGCGCGGAATACCCAGGGCTTCGGCAAGGCTGCGCACCGAGGTATGGGAACGGGTCATTTCTGCGGCAATCAATGCTCGCTCGAAATGCTCCACCTGGTCACTCAAGCCACCGGCTACCGGCTGGGCGATGTCCACCGGCCCCGGCTCGCTATTGTCCAGGGCCAGCTCCAGACCCAGGGCGAAACGCTCCGCCGCGTTCTGCAATTCGCGCACGTTGCCCGGCCAGCTATGGCGCAGCAACATGGCCCGCTGTGCGGCCTGCAGTTCGTTGGCCAGCACACCGTGCCGGTCGGCGGCGGCGTCGGCGTAGTATTGAAACAGCAACAGCACGTCTTCACCGCGCTCGCGCAGCGGCGGAATGCGCAGCGACGCCACGTTGAGTCGGTAGTAGAGGTCGGCGCGGAAGCGGCCCTGGTCGGCGGCCTGACGCAGGTCTTCCTTGGTCGCCGCGATCACGCGGATGTCCAGGGGGATCTGCTGGTTGCCGCCCAGGCGTTCGACCACGCGCTCCTGCAACAGGCGCAGCAGCTTGACTTGCACGTCCAGGCTCATGCTCTCGATTTCGTCGAGGAACAGCGTGCCCCCATTGGCAAATTCGAATTTGCCGATGCGGCGTTTTTGCGCGCCGGTGAAGGCGCCCGGTTCGTGACCGAACAGCTCGCTCTCGACCACCGATTCGGCCAATGCCCCGGCGTTGATCGCCACGAACGGTCCGCTGCGGCGGCTCGACAGATCGTGCAGCGCCCGCGCCACCACCTCTTTGCCGGCACCCGTTTCACCCAGGATCAGCACATCGGCCTTGGTCCCGGCCAATGCGCCGATCTGCTCGCGCAGGCGGGTCATCTGTGCCGATTGGCCCACCAGGCGAGTGCTCAGTTGCTGGCGGTCGCTGAGGGCCATGCGCAGGCTGCGGTTGTCCAGCACCAGTCGGCGCAAGGCCAGGGCGCGGCGGACGCTGTCGAGCAAGGCATCGCTGGCAAAGGGCTTTTCGAGGAAATCGTAGGCCCCCGCGCGCATGGCCTGCACCGCCAGCGGTACATCGCCGTGGCCGGTGATCAGCAGCACGGGCAGCTCGTTGTCCCGGGCATGCAGCTGTTCGAGCAGTTGCAGGCCGTCGATGCCGGGCATGCGGATGTCGCTGACCACCACACCGGGCCAGTCGCGTTCCACGCGGGCGGCCAGGCCCTGGGCATCGGCCAGGGTCAGCACCTTCAGGCCGGCCAGGTCCAAGGTCTGGCTGAGGGCCTGGCGCAGGTGCGGGTCGTCGTCGATCAGCACTACCTGGATCTTGCTGTCGATGGCGCTGTCGCTGGTCATGCCGATGGGTCCTCGGGGGCTTGCAGGTTGACGCCTGGCTCGCCGGCGCGCAGGCGCAGGGTCAGCAGGGCGCCGCCTTGGGGATGGTTGGCCAGCAGCAGCTCGCCGCCCAGGGCGCGCATCAGCGTATCGCAGATGGCCAGGCCCAGGCCAAGCCCTTGGGTGCGGGTCTTGGTGGTGAAGAAGGGTTCGCGGGCGCGGGCCATGGCCTCGCTGGTGAAGCCCGGGCCGTTGTCGCGGATGCGCAGCTCCACGCCGTCGGCGGTCTGTTCGGCGCTGAGCCACAGGCAGCGCGGGTTGGCCTTTTCGGTGAGGGCATCGAGGGCATTGGCCAGCAGATTGCCCAGCACCTGGCGCAGGCGGGTCTCACCGGCCTGCACCCACAGCGGCGCGTCGGGCAGGTCGCGGATCAATTCCACGGCCATTGCCCGGCGCCGCTTGGCCAGCAGCGCCAAGGCATCGTCCAGCGCCGGTTGCAGGGCCACGCTTTCCAGCGCGTGGCGGTCGCGGCGGGCGAAGGCGCGCAGGTGGGCGATGATCGAGGCCATCCGCCCGGTCAGCTCACTGATCAGCTTGAGGTTGCCGCGGGCGTCTTCGGTGCGCTGGTGATCCAGCAGCACTTCGGTGTTCTCGGCGTAGCTGCGGATGGCCGCCAGGGGCTGGTTGAGTTCATGGCTGATGCTCGCCGACATGGTACCCAGGGCCGACAGCTTGCCCGCCTGGACCAGCTCATCCTGGGCGCGCACCAATTCCTGCTGGGCCTGTTCGCGTTCCAGCACTTCCTGCTTGAGCCGGCTGTTCAGGCCCTCCAGGGCACTGGTGCGCTCCACCACACGAATCTCCAGCTCATGCCGGGCGCGGGCTTCGAAATCGATGCGGTCCAGGTAGTGGCGGCGACGCTGCATCATCAGGCCCAGCAACAGCATCAAGGCCACCAGCAAGGCGCCGCCCACGGCGACGACGGTGCGTACCGGGCGGTCGAGAAGGGTTTTGGGGGCAAGGATGCTGACGTTCCAGCCGGTTTCGGCGATGGTCCGGGTCTGGGTCAACCAGGCATTGCTGTCCAGGTTGAGCGGCTGCGGATCACGGGTGGGGTACGGCAGGATGGCGACGATGGCCTGGCGCTCGGCATCGCTGAGGGGGCGGGTGGCACGAAAGCGCCACTCCGGGCGGGATGTGAGAATGACCACGCCGTTGTGGTCGGTGAGCAGCAGTTGCTCGGGCGTCTTGCCCCACAGGGTTTCGGTGTGGTCCAGGTCGACCTTGACTACCAGCACGCCGATCACCTTGTCCTGGTCGTGCACGGCGGCGGCAAAGAAGTAGCCACGCTTGGCCGATGTGGTGCCCAGGCCGAAGAAGCGTCCCAGGCGACCGGCGATGGCGTCGCTGTAATAGGGGCGGAAGGCGAAGTTGCGGCCGACGAAGCTGTCCTTCTGTTCCCAGTTCGACGCCGCCAGGGTATTGCCATCGGCATCGAGCAGGTACATGACCTCGGCACCGGTCTGTTCGCGGATATCCTTGAGCAGATGGTTGGCGTTGAGGGTGGCGGCAGGGTCGTGGGGCGTGGCCAGCAGGGCGCGCAGGGCAGGCAGGTCACCGAGGATCTGCGGCAGCGTTTCATAGCGGTGCAGAGTGCCCAGCAGGTTGGCGACGTACAGGTCCAGGGTCTGGCGATTCTGGCTGACCAGCTCGCTTTTGTAGTACCGCTCGGCCAGGTGTTCCAACGGCCACAGCAGCGGCGCCAGGCATAGAGCCAGGAGCGCCAGGCTGCGCCAGCGGGGTCTGCGGATCATGGAAGGCTTTGGATTCATAGGGACAACACGCCGGATTGACCGGCGCATTATGCGCTACGTCGGCGTTGCGAGGCACTGTTGCAGTGCATCACGCCATTGCGGCAGGCTGATCTGCCACTGGTTCTGCAGGCGGCTGCAGTCCAGTCGGGAGTTCAACGGCCGCTCCACCCGCGACGGATAATCACGGGTGGCGATGGGCTGCAGGTCTGCACAAGGCTTGCCATCGGCCTTGAGCCTGCGGCCGATTTCCTCGGCAAAACCGAACCAGGACGTTTCGCCTCGGGCGGTCAGGTGATAGGTGCCCCAAGGCCCGGCCTCGCCCTGCTGCCAGTGCTCGATCAACTGGCGTGTCACCGTGGCCACGGTACCGGCCCAGGTCGGCGCGCCGATCTGATCGTCGACCACGGTCAGTTGCTCGCGCTCCTGCAACAGCCGTTGCATGGACAGCAGGAAGTTGCTGCCATGCAGCGAGTAGACCCAACTGGTGCGCAGGATCAGATACTTGCCGCCGGCCTGGCGAATGGCTTTCTCACCGTCATCCTTGCTCTTGGCGTAGGCGCTGGTGGGGTGGGTGGGATCGTCCTCGCGATACGGCGTGGCCTTGCGGCCGTCGAATACGTAATCGGTGGAGTAGTGAATCAGCGGGATGTCCAGCTCTGCGGCCACCTGGGCGAGAACGCCCGGTGCCTGTGCATTGATGGCCATCGCCAGGGCTTGTTCGTCTTCGGCCTGTTCGACCGCGGTGTAGGCGGCTGCGTTGATGATCAGGTCCGGCTGCAGATCCCGCACCCGCGCGGCAATGCCCGCGGGTTGGCTGAGATCCAACTGGTGACGGCCCCATGTGTGCAATTGGGCCATGGCAGGCAACACCCGCTGCAATTCACGGGAGACCTGGCCACTGTGGCCAAGCAGGAGGATCTTCAGCGCCGGTAGGGTCATGGGAAGACATCAGCCTCAGTTAAGGATTTGCCAGCCATGTCCTTGGCCGAGAGTGAAGGCACTTCGGTCAGTTGCCAATCGATTGCCAGTTGCTCGTCGTCCCAGCGGATGCTGCGCTCGGAGGCTGGATCGTAGTAGTCGGTGGTCTTGTAGAGGAACTCGGCGTAGTCGCTCTGCACCACGAAGCCGTGGGCAAAACCAGGTGGAATCCACAGCTGACGGTTGTTCTGCGCCGACAGCTCGACGGCCACCCACTGGCCGAAATTCGGCGAACTGCGGCGGATGTCCACCGCCACATCCAGCACCTGACCGGCCACCACGCGCACCAGCTTGCCCTGGGCATGTTGCACTTGATAATGCAGGCCGCGCAAAACGCCGCGCGCCGAGCGCGAATGGTTGTCCTGGACAAACGGCAGCGTCACCCCCGTGGCTTCCTGGAAGGCACGGGCGTTGAAACTTTCGTAGAAAAAGCCGCGGTCGTCACCGAAAACCTTCGGCTCGATGATCAATACATCGGGCAGAGCGGTGGCGGTTACTTTCATCTTGTTTCCCCAGCGAGCGAATAGAGGTATTGGCCATAGCCGGTCTTGCCGAAATACTTGGCGCGAATCAGCAACTGGTCGCGGTCGATCCAGTTGTTCTGGTACGCGATTTCTTCCAGGCACGCGACCTTCAGGCCCTGACGGTGCTCGATGGTCTGCACGTACTGCGACGCATCCAGCAGGCTGTCGTGGGTGCCGGTGTCCAGCCAGGCAAAGCCGCGGCCGAAACGTTCGACCCGAAGGTCGCCGCGGGCCAGGTAGGCATTGTTGACGTCGGTGATTTCCAGCTCGCCACGGGGCGAAGGCTGGACATCCTTGGCGATACCCACAACGTCGTTATCATAAAAGTACAGGCCGGTGACCGCATAGCTCGATTTGGGCACGGCCGGTTTCTCTTCGATGGACAAGGCGTGCCCGGACTCGTCGAACTCGACCACACCGAAGCGTTCCGGGTCCTTGACCCAGTAGCCGAATACCGTGGCGCCCTTGGGCTGCTCGGCGGCGCGCTTGAGCTGGTCGCTGAAGTGCTGGCCATGGAAGATGTTGTCACCCAGGATCAGGCACACCGGATCGTCGCCGATGAATTCCTCGCCAATCAGAAAGGCTTGCGCCAGACCATCGGGCGAGGGTTGTTCGGCGTAGCTGATGTTGATCCCGAACTGGCTGCCGGTGCCCAGCAGTTGCTGGTACTGGGGCAGGTCCTGGGGGGTGGAAATCAGCAGGATGTCGCGAATGCCGGCCAGCATCAGCACCGAGATCGGGTAATAGATCATCGGCTTGTCGTAGATGGGCAGCAGTTGTTTGGACACACCCAGGGTGATGGGGTGCAGACGGGTGCCGGAGCCTCCGGCCAGAACGATACCTTTGATCATGCTATCAAGTCCTTCGGTTCAGTGAAGCCCAGGCGTTCGCCCTGATAACTGCCGTCCTGCACGCGACGGCACCATTGCAGATTGTCCAGATACCATTGCACGGTCTTGCGCAGGCCGCTCTCGAAGGTCTCTTGCGGTACCCAGCCCAGCTCGCGTTCGATCTTGCTGGCGTCGATGGCATAGCGCAGGTCGTGACCTGGGCGATCCTTGACGAAGGTGATCAGGTCGGCATAGTGCGCAACCCCGGCCGGGCGCTCTGGCGCCAGTTCGTCGAGCAGCCCGCAGATGCTGCGCACCACGTCGATGTTCTTCTGTTCGTTGTGGCCGCCAATGTTGTAGGTCTCGCCGACCACGCCCTCGGTGACCACCTTGAACAAGGCGCGGGCGTGGTCTTCGACGAACAGCCAGTCGCGCACCTGCATGCCATTGCCGTACACCGGCAGCGGCTTGCCCGCCAGGGCATTGAGGATCACCAGGGGAATCAGCTTTTCCGGGAAGTGGTACGGCCCGTAGTTGTTCGAGCAGTTGGTGATCAGTACCGGCAGGCCGTAGGTCCGTTGCCAGGCGCGAACCAGGTGGTCGGAGGCCGCCTTGCTGGCCGAGTAGGGCGAGCTGGGCGCGTAAGGTGTGGTTTCGGTGAACAGGTCGTCGACGCCGTGCAGGTCGCCATACACCTCATCGGTGGAGATGTGGTGGAAACGAAACGCCTCGCGTTCGGCCGGCGGCAGTTTGCTCCAGTAGCCACGGGTGGCTTCGAGCAGGGCATAGGTGCCCACCACGTTGGTCTGGATGAATGCACCCGGACCATCGATCGAACGGTCGACATGGGATTCGGCCGCCAGGTGCATGATCGCCTGGGGCTCGAAGCGCGCCAGCACGGCACTGACCGTGGCCTGGTCGGCGATATCGGCCTGGACGAACTCATAGCGGCTGTCGTTGGCGATGGAGGTCAGGGATTCGAGGTTGCCGGCATAGGTCAGCTTGTCGAGGTTGAGCACTTCGTGCTCGGTATGGTTGATCAGGTGGCGAACCAGGGCCGATCCGATGAAACCGGCTCCGCCGGTGATGAGAATGCGCATGTCGAGTGCCTTCTTCCTGAGCTGACAGTGGGTCTATGCAGCCTAGCTTGTGGGGATGGGCTTGGCGCTGCAAGCCCGGTTTGTCGTGGGGTTCGTGGAGTGGTGTGTCGGTGTGCGCCTCTTGGCGGGCAAAACCCGCTTCCTCAGCGGTCATCTTCGCGCTGCAGATCCGCGGTGGGAGCGGGCGATGGAAATTCCGGGTTACGACCCGCTACATTACTCGCCTCAGCCACCACCCAGGCCCTGCCCATGTCGCTCGAAACCTTGCTGCACCGCGCCTCGCGCCCCAATCCCGTGGTCAGCGAGGCGCAAGCGCTTGCCTGGCTGCAAGAACACTATGGTATTGAAGGCAGCTTGCACGATCTGGGCAGCCAGCAGGACCTGAACTTTCGGGTGGAGACCGGTGAGCGACGTTTCGTTCTGAAAATCTGTCATGGCGACTACGCCATGCTGGAGCTGCAAGCCCAGCACGCTGCCATGGCTCATCTCGCGCGGGCGGGCATACCGGTTCCGGGGGTGATCCCCAGCCTGGCAGGCGAGGCGATCGTAGCGGTTGAACTACCAGGCGCGCATCTGCAGATCCGCCTGCTCGATTACATCGAAGGCCAGCCCCTGACCCGCCTCAAGCATCTGGGCTCGGACCTGATGGCTGCCATCGGCCAGCTTTGCGCGCGGGTCGATGAAGCATTGGCGACCCTGGAGCATCCAGGCCTGGACCGGACCCTGCAATGGGACCCGCGGCATGCCCACGAGGTCATTGCGCAGCTGTTGCCCCTTGTCCCGGAGCCCAGCCAGCGGGACCGGGTGGCCGGCGTCGTCGCTCAGGCGCACCACCGTTTGCAAGGGCTGTACGCGGCATTGCCGGTGCAGGCCGTGCATCTGGACATCAGCGACGACAACAGCGTCTGGCAGCGCGACAGCGGCCTGCACTGGCAACTGAACGGCTTGATCGATTTCGGTGATGTGCTGCGAACCTGGCGGATCGCCGATCTGTCGGTGACCTGTGCGGCCCTGCTGCACCACGCCGATGGCGATCCGTTCGCAGTGCTGCCGGTGGTCGTCGCCTATCACGCCCACACCCGCCTGAGCGAGGCAGAGCTGCAAGCCTTGTGGCCTATGGTTGTGATGCGTGCGGCAATTCTGGTGCTCAGTAGCGCGCAGCAGCTGGCGATCAACCCGGACAATGCGTACATCCAGGCCAACGTCGAGCACGAGTGGGAAATCTTCGAGATAGCTACCGCCCAGCCATTCGAATTGATGGAGGCGGCGGTGTTGAGCAGTGTCGGTCATGAGGGGACCGGTGGCACGCTCGTGATCGGTGAAAACAGCAGCGGTACAGACAATAACCGAGATGATGGCCGATTGCCTATTTTCAGTGATCTTGATCCTGAAAAAATTGTTTCAGTGGATCTCGGCGTGCTGAGCCAGCATTTCGTTTCCGGCAATTGGGAGCAAGCGGATATCGACGAACGGTTACTGGCTCAAGCCGCGGAACAGAGCGGCTGGGCCTATGCGCCGTATTGCCAGTACCGGCTCTCGCAGACACGCATCGACAGCGCTCAGGCACCCGATACTTTCGCCTTGCATGTTCAATTGCACGTCCCTTGTGACAGCGTCGTTCGCGCTCCGTTCGCAGCGATCTTGCGAATCGATGACGCGGCAGGTCTGGTGCTCGAAGGCGCCTGCTTTTGCGTGCATCTGCAGGGTGTGACGACCGAACTGGCGCACGGTACGGCCTTGGCCGCCGGAGAGCGATTGGGTCTGGCCAGTGGTGCGGTGCGCGTACAGACATGCCGCAGCTCGGCATTGACTCCGCCGCTGTTCACCACGGCCAACCGCGCGGGCGCCTGGCAGCGCCTGTGTCCTTCGCCGAGGGTAGTGCTGGGTTTCGATTGCGAGGCGCCGCCGCTGGCCGATGCCCAGGCCCTGCTGGCTCGGCGCGAGGCCAGTTTTGCCCGCTCGCAGAAGCATTACTACCAGGCGCCTCCGCAGATCGAGCGCGGCTGGCGCAACCACCTGATCGATATGCAGGGGCGCGCTTATCTGGACATGCTCAACAACGTTGCCGTGCTCGGCCACGGCCATCCGCGCATGGCCACGGAGGCGGCCAGGCAGTGGTCGCTGCTCAATACCAATTCGCGGTTTCACTACGCAGCCATCGCCGAGTATTCCGAACGCCTGCTGGCATTGGCGCCACCGGGCTTTGACCGGGTCTTTCTGGTCAACAGCGGCACCGAAGCCAACGACCTGGCCATCCGCCTGGCCTGGGCCTTCAGTGGCGGGCGCGACATGCTCAGCGTGCTGGAGGCGTATCACGGCTGGTCCGTGGCCACCGACGCCATCTCCACCTCCATCGCCGACAACCCGCAGGCACTGAGCACCCGGCCGGACTGGGTGCACCCGGTCACCGCGCCCAATACCTATCGAGGCGCCTGGCGCGGCGCCGACAGTGCGCCGCACTACGTGCGGGACGTCACCACAACGTTGGCGCGACTGGCCGAACAGGGTCGGCAGGTCGCGGGTTTCATCTGCGAACCGGTGTATGGCAACGCCGGCGGCATTGCCCTGCCCACAGGCTATCTGCAGCAGGTCTACGCCCAGGTGCGGGCTCAGGGCGGCGTCTGCATCGCGGATGAGGTGCAGGTCGGCTACGGACGTCTGGGCGATTGTTTCTGGGGCTTCGAGGAGCAAGGGGTGGTGCCCGACATCATCACCATGGCCAAAGGCATGGGCAACGGCCATCCACTGGGTGCGGTGATCACGCGTCGAGAGATCGCCGAGGCACTGGAAGCCGAGGGCTACTTTTTCTCTTCGGCGGGCGGCAGTCCGGTCAGTTGCCGCATCGGCATGGCCGTACTGGACGTCATGGCCCAGGAACGGCTGTGGGAAAACGCCCGCGTTGTAGGCGGTCATTTCAAGGCGCGCCTGCAGGCCCTGGTCGATCTGCACCCCCTGGTGGGCGCCGTGCACGGCTCGGGCTTTTACCTGGGGGTGGAGCTGGTGCGTGACCGGGCCACCCTGGAGCCGGCCACCGAGGAGACGGCGCTGCTGTGCGAGCGCCTACGCGAGCTGGGCATTTTCATGCAGCCCACGGGGGACTACCTCAACATTCTCAAGATCAAACCGCCGATGGTGACCACGCGCCAGAGCGTGGATTTCTTCGTGGACAGCGTTTCGAAGGTTCTTTTCGAAATGCAGATATGAATCCAGTGGAGGGGACGTTTCGCGATCGTCCGCCCAACCTGTAAAGTGCATTGAAAATGTTAGATGGAACGCTGGAGTCCCAACCATGACCACGATGAACAGCACGCCACGCGCCGACGGCTTCCACATGCCGGCCGAGTGGGCCCCGCAATCCCAGATCTGGATGGTGTGGCCGGAGCGTCCAGACAACTGGCGCCTGGGCGCCAAGCCGGTGCAGGCGGCTCATGTGGCGTTGGCCAAGGCCATCGCGCGATTCGAGCCAGTCACCGTGGCGGTCTCGGCTACGCAATACGACAACGCCCGTGCGCGCCTGGATGTGCCGAATATTCGCGTGGTGGAAATCAGCAATGACGATGCCTGGATGCGCGACACCGGCCCGACGTTCGTCATCAACGATAACGGTGAAGTGCGCGGGGTCGACTGGGGCTTCAATGCCTGGGGCGGCTTCGATGGCGGTCTGTACGCGCCGTGGAATCGCGATGAACAGTTGGCCAGCAAGGTGCTGGAAATCGAGCGCTGCCTGCGCTATCACACCGAAGGCTTCGTCCTGGAAGGCGGCTCCATTCATGTGGACGGCGAAGGCACGCTGGTGACCACCGAGGAGTGCCTGCTCAATCGCAACCGCAACCCGCACCTCACCCGCGAGCAGATCGAGCAGGTGCTCAGCGACCATCTGGCGGTGGACAAGATCATCTGGTTGCCGGACGGCCTGTACAACGATGAAACCGATGGTCATGTCGACAACTTCTGCTGCTACGTGCGTCCCGGTGAGGTGTTGCTGGCCTGGACCGATGACCCGCAGGACCCCAACTATCCTCGTTGTCAGGCCGCGTTGAAGGTGCTGGAAAGCAACGTCGACGCCAAAGGCCGCCCTTTTGTGGTGCACAAGATGCCGATCCCGGGGCCGTTGTATGCCACTGAAGAGGAGTGTGCCGGCGTCGACCTGGTGGCTGGCAGCCAGGAGCGTACCCCCAGTTCCCGACTGGCCGGTTCTTACGTGAATTTTCTGATCGTCAATGGTGGCATCATCGCGCCCAGCTTCGATGATCCCCTGGACGGCCCGGCGCAGGCGTTGCTGCAGGCGTTGTTTCCAGAGCATGAGGTGGTGATGGTGCCTGGGCGAGAGCTGTTGCTCGGCGGCGGCAATATCCACTGCCTGACGCAGCAGCAGCCGGTGGGCGTGAAGCGGTAGTTGGTTTTTCGCTGGGCTGGCGGGCCTCATCGCGGGTAGAACCCGCTCCCACAGGGAGCTGAAATTGCAGAATGGAGATCCGTGTGGGAGCGGGTTCTACCCGCGATGGGTCACCGATCAGCGAAGCGTCCCTGAGCTTTTTGTATCACCCACCACGCCATGGCACAGCTTTTGTATCCGTCCCTTGCGTGAATGCAGCGGCCCTTTATTCGTTATGTCATAAAGCGCCGCTACATTAGCCACACGAAACCGGGGAGGGGTGTCGAAATGAACGTCGTCAATCAAGCGGCCATGCCGCAGAGGGTCAAGGGAGACTCGCTGCAGCGAGTCGCGCAATGGCTCAAGTGCAATGGTGGTATTCGCGTGCAGCCCTGCGCGCGTCAGCAGATGGCCGCACGTTATCCCGAAGGCTTGCTCAGCCACGCCGAACTCGATGCGTTGGCCGGGGTACTGCGCTCCTGAAGCCTGAATGCCAGCGGATGGCACCTCTACACAGTCAGTGCTTTTCATCTCCTTATTCCCGCCGATGACCTCCTTATGTCATTAAAGTTTCACGAATTTTTGACATTCACACTTCCTCGTCGCTAGGATTCGGCCCCACGCGGCGGCTTAGAAAACCCTGCCCCAGACCCGCAAGCCTGCCGCAGAGCCCTGCGCATGCCTTGGACGTGGTTGGGAAACAAGCGGGTGGTCGCAGGGCGTCCCCTCTGGTGATTAGGAAGAACACGATGTCGAATAACAAATTGGCGGCAATCGCGCTGGGCGTGCTGGCTGCGACTCAAGCCATGGCCAATGATCAGGCCGACTCCAAGGGCTTCATCGAAGACAGCCACTTGAAAGTGCTGCTGCGCAATGCCTACATCAGCCGCGACTACAAGCATGGTTCGCAAGACAAGGCCGAGTGGGGTCAGGGCGTCATCGCCAACTTCAGTTCCGGTTTCACCCGGGGCACCGTGGGCGTGGGCGTCGATGCCTTCGGCCTGTACGGCGTGCGCCTGGATGGCGGTACCGGTCGTGCCGGCGCAGGTGGCATCGATTTCTTCAAGCGCGGTGGCACTTCGGATGATCCGACCAGCGCCCCCCATGACCTGGCCCGTGCCGGTGCCGCGGTGAAGGTGCGCTTCTCCAACACCGTGATCAAATACGGTGATCAGATGCCTGCGCTGCCAGTGCTGAACTACGACGACTCGCGGCTGCTGCCCGAGAGCTACACCGGCACCCTGATCACTTCCAAGGAAATCGACGGCCTGGTGCTCAACGCCGGTCGCTTCACCGAGGAAGCGCGCAAGAGCGCCGAAGGCCGCGACAGCGGTGGCCTGAAGAAAATCGACGTGTACGGCGGCAGCTATCAGTTCACCGACAGCTTCAGCGGCGCACTGTATGCCTCCGATGTCGAAGACGTGTTGAAGAAGCAGTACATCAACCTGAACTACATCCTGGCCCTGCCTAGCCAACAGTCCCTGACCTTCGACTTCAACGGCTACCGTTCGCACCTGGACAAGGATTTCGCCACGGCCGCCAATACTGGCCGGGACAACAAGATCTGGAGCCTGGCCGCCACGTGGGCGTTCGGTCCGCACTCCTTGACCCTGGCACACCAGCGCAGCACCGGAGACACCGGCTACAACTACGGTTTCTACCAGAACGCTGGCGCGGTGGGTGACGGTGGTTCGACCATCTTCCTGGCCAACTCCTACTGGTCGGACTTCAACGCCGAAGACGAAGTGTCCTGGCAGCTGGGCTACGGCATCGACTTCAGCACCTTCGGCGCGCCGGGCCTGACCTACAAGGTGGCTTACGTGCGTGGCGACAACATCCGCACCCCGACTGGCGACGGTCAGGAGCGCGAGATTTTCAACCAGGTGCAGTACGTGGTGCAGAACGGCCCGGCCAAGGACCTGACCTTGCGTCTGCGTGGTTCGTGGTTGCGCACGTCCGACAATGTGCGGGCGTCGGGGTATAACGACGACGGCAATGAGATTCGCGCTTTCGTCGAGTACCCGATCAGCATTTTCTGATTGATCGATATGAAAAAACCCGCCGTTGGCGGGTTTTTTTTGGGGGTTGGGACAGGGGGCAGGATGTGTGGTGAACGGCTCACCGCCGATCAATGCCCCGGCTCAACCTCGGCAGGCTCGCGCGTCACTGCCTTCACCAGTTTGCCGATGCTCAACCCCTGCAACAGGATCGAAGACAACACCACGATGTAGGTAATACTGAGCAGCAAATCCCGCTCCGGCCCGGTTGGCAGGGCCAGTGCCAGCGCAACCGACACACCACCGCGCAGGCCGCCCCAGGTCAGTACCCGGATAGTCCCGCGTGGCACCGTGCGCCAGCGGCGCAGCAGCAATATGGCCGGCGCCACGGTGAGCAGGCGCGACAGCAGGATCGCCACCGCCAGCAGCGAGGCCGCCAGCATGTGCAGCCAGGAGAACGGCAACAGCAACAACTCCAGGCCGATCAGCGCAAACAGCAGGGCGTTGAGAATGTCATCGAGCAACTCCCAGAAACCGTCCATGTAACGCCGAGTCATGTCGTTCATGGCCAGGTTGCGGCCCAGGTTACCGATGATCAACCCAGCCACCACCATGGCGATCGGTGCCGATACGTGCAGCTCGTAGGCCATGGCCGACCCGCCGATCACCAGTGCCAGGGTCAGCATCACCTCGACCTGGTACTGCTCGATGCTCTTGATCATGCGGTAGATGATGTAGCCGATCAGGCCGCCAAACAGTACGCCGCCAACCGCTTCGTGCAGGAACAGCATGGCCGTCGCACCGACCGTGGGCGTTTCACCCAACTGGGCGATGCCCAGCAACACGGTGAAGACCACCACGGCCGTGCCATCGTTGAACAGCGACTCGCCGACAATGGTGGTTTTCAACGGCTTGGAGGCATTTGCGGTACGCAGCACACCCAGCACTGCAATGGGGTCGGTAGGGGAAATCAGCGCACCGAACAACAGGCAATAAAGGAAGCTCACGTGCCAGCCGAACAGGCCGAAGATCCAGAACGCCAGGGTGCCGATGACGAAGGTGGCAATCAGCACGCCAACGGTGGCCAGCAGGCCGATGGGCCAGCGGTAGTTCCTCAGGTCCGCCAGATTGACGTGCAGGGCGCCGGCGAACAGCAGGAACGACAGCATCCAGTTCATCAGCAGATCGCCGAAATCGATCTGGTTCATCAAGGCTTCGACGCGCTCCTCAAGCCCCGGGTAGCCGATGAAGCTCAGGCCCTGCAGCAGCAGCGAGAAGAGCAATGCGGTGACCATCACACCGATGGTGGGCGGCAGGCCGATGAAGCGGAAGTTCACGTAGGTGAGCAGCGTGGTAAGGCAGATAAAAGTGGCAACTAGCTCGAGCATCCGGGCTCCCATGGTTGAATCGATAGAAGGCGGCTATCGAAAGCCGCCGCGCAAGAGGTTTGATGATAAGGACGGCGCTCAGGGCACATCGCGGTCAGCCGGGAACGTTGCTCGCCGACAGCGGACGTCGCTGCAGATAGATGAACACCAGCGCCAGCCCCAGCGTGGCCACCCCGGTAATGGCCCCGGTCCAGGGCAGATCGGCGAGGTTGGCGCCGCTGGCCACGACCATGCCGCCGAGCCAGGCGCCGGCGGCGTTGCCCAGATTGAACGCGCTTTGATTCAAGGTCGAACCCAGGTTCGGCGCCTCGTGAGCCTGATCGATGATCAGCAGCTGCAGAATCGGGCAAAGGGCGAAGGCGAACACGCCCCACAACAACAGGGTGATGGCCGCCGGGATCAGTGAACGGCTGGTCTCGGTGAACACCGCCATGGTCAGCACCACGGCCACTGCCATGCCTACCAGGGCGGGCAGCAGTCGCGAGTCGGCAAGGCGGCCGCCGAGCATGCTGCCGCCCGTCAGGCCGACGCCGAACAGCAGCAGCATCAGCGTGATGCCATGGGGGCTGACGCCGGTGACGTCCTGCAGGATTGGCGCGATATAGGTGAACACGCTGAACAGGCTGCACGAGGCCATCACGCTCATCAGCAGGGGCAACAGCACGTTCGGTTTGCGCAGCACGCGAAACTCGCGGGCCAGGTTGCCTTTCTCCATGGGGATGGCCTTGGGCAGCCAGATGACCTGCGCCGCCAGGGCGACGACGCCGATCACCGCCACGGCCCAGAAGGTCGAGCGCCAGCCGGCGAACTGGCCCAGCGCAGTGCCCAACGGCACGCCCAGCACGTTGGCCAGGGTCAGCCCGGTGAACATCAGGGCAATGGCCTGGGCACGCTTGTTCGGCGCGACCAGTCCGGCGGCCACTACCGAGCCAATGCCGAAGAACGCTCCGTGGCACAACGCGGTGACCACGCGCGCCGCCATCAGCGTGGCGTAGTTGGGCGACAGGGCGCACAGTACGTTGCCCAGGATGAACATCAGGGTCATGCCCAGCAAGGTGGCCTTGCGCGGCATATTGGCAGTGGCCACGGCCAGGATCGGGGCGCCGAATACAACGCCCAGGGCGTAGCCGGTAATCAACAGGCCCGCGTGGGGAATACTGACGTTCAGGTCTTTGGCGACGTCGGTGAGCAGGCCCATGATGACGAATTCAGTGGTTCCGATGCCGAAGGCGGCGACGGCCAAGGCGAGCAGTGCAAGTGGCATGCGTAATCTCTCAAGTCAGAGGTGGGCTTGTTCGAATATGCGCAAGCCTCCGCATGAATAACCTGCAGAGAACGAGATTTATTGGAATGGGTGCGCAGTCAGGGTACTTCGGGTCGAGCGGCGCGTAGTATATCGAGGGCGGCAAGTTTGCCGAAATTGATAATTGCAATGGAACTCTGCAGCAACGAACCTTTCGCGCCCGCCGGGCTCTTAGCCTTTGCCGGCGTGGCGTCGGCGGTTCGATGTGGCACTCAAACAAGGAAACTCAGTATGACCGTCGCGTTCTGGTGTGTGTTGATTGCGTTGATGTTGCCTTATGCGTGCGCGTATATAGCCAAGTTTGGTTCAGGCAAGTTTGGTCCGCGTCACAACCACGATCCGCGGGGGTTTCTGGATCAGCTCGAAGGCTTGCCCAAACGCGCCCACGCCGCGCAATTGAACAGTTTCGAGATCCTCCCGGCGTTCATCGCAGCGGTGATCATTTCCGATATCGTCGGCAATGCCCAACCAGTGACCCTGGATGTACTGGCGGTGGTGTTCATTACCACCCGGCTGCTGTACATCATCTGTTATCTGGCCGATTGGGCGATGTTGCGATCGCTGGTGTGGTTTGCGGGACTGGTGGTTGTGGTGAGTTTCTTTGGGGTGTCGGTTTGAGTTGATGAGGCGTTGCCGAGGGCCTCTTCGCGGCTTTACGCCGCTCCTACAGAGGTAGCGCACCCCTGTAGGAGCGGCGTAAAGCCGCGAAAGCTTCATCCCAAGCACTGCCTATTACTTCTCCAGCTCATCCATCGCTTCCTGCAATTCCTTGCGCGACTCCGCCAGCTTGTCCTTGCGCTTGTTGATCTTTTCCGAATCGCCTTTCTTCATGGCCTTGTCCAGGTCGGCCTGGCGCTTGCTGACTTCTCGTTTGGCCTCGAGCACCTTGTTTTCACGGCTTTTTTGCAGGGAGCTGTCGGTGCAGTTGCTCTGGATTTCGCCCAGTGCAGTGGTCAGGCCCGCGACCTGGTTCTGGTTGCCATTGGCTTTGGCGATGTCGAGTTGGGTTTGCACTTGCTGGCGCTTGGCGGCGCAGCCAGTCAGGTCCGGGGTGGCCTCAGCCGCCAGCAGGGGGGTGGCGAGGGCGCTGCACAGGGTCAGCAGTGCCAGCGAGGAGAAGGTTTTCATGATGACTCCGTATCTGAGAATTGGGCTATTTGACGATAAATTCGGGTGAATGTCTTTGAGACTGGTCCTAATGCTGGGCCGTTGAATCGAAACCGGAGATGTCGGCTTCACTGAGTCGAGCTGCCAGGCGCTGCACCTGAGCATGGTTGAAGAAGGCCTGCAGCGCCTTGGCGCGAGTCATCCCGATACCTGGAAACAATTGCCAGCCCTGTGTGCTCGTTGCGGCCAGCGCTGCCCAGGAGTGGCCGAGCCGGGCGCCTGTCGTCGGTGGCATCCCCAAGGCCTTGAGCCATTCATTGAAGGACCTTTTGCGCGCCAGGTCAAAGCTGTGCTGCACCTGTCGCCCACGGCCCGGGCCCAGTAGCTGTATCAAGGCAGCCTCGTCGATGGCCAGCCAATCGAGCAGGCCGTGCATTGGCACGGCGCTGACAAGATGATCCCAGGTGCCCGGCCCGACGTTCGGCAAGGCCAGGCCGCCTTTGCCGCTGAGCCAGTTCAGGCGGGCGTGGAACTGACGTTCGCAGCCTGGCACCCGCTCCCAGCAGCTCAGGGGGTGGAACTGCCTTGGGGCCGGGATGACCAGGGCGGCGCGCTGAGGCGTCTGCCAGACCACAGCGCCGAGGCGCGGGATGGTCAGTCCGGCCAATTCCACGCTGACCTGGTCTCCGGGGCGGATATCCAGTTGCTGCCAGCGTTTGAACGAGCCCACGCTCACCCGGCGTACCCAGCGGTCGTCGAGACGCACGGGCTGCAGTTCCAGCACGGGCGTGATGCGTCCGCTGCGGCCGACGCCAAACACCACGTCGCGCACTTCGGTGAGGATCTGGGCTGCAGGGTATTTCCATGCAGCGATCCAGTGCGGGGCCTTGGCCTGCCAACGCTGTGCAGGCGGGCGCAGGCTCTGGCGCAGCACCACGCCATCGGTGGCGAAGGGCAGCGCGGTGCGGTACCAGAGGTCGCGCCAGTGCGCGGCCTGCTGCACCGTGAGCACTGGCTGGCTGAAGGCTTGCGGATCGGCGAAACCGAGATCGGCCAGGCGTTCGAGGCGTTGCTCAAGTGTGGGTGGGCCCAGCGGCCAGTCCCAGGCGAACAGGCCGATGCTGGCGCCCTGATCGGGCGTCAGCGTCGTGCGCGCCATCCAGCCGGCCACCTGGCTGCGGGCGTTGCGGCTGCCCGCCTTGGCCTGAACGTGCGCGGTCATGATCTGGTACAGCTCGCCTTGCAGTATCAGGTCCATGGGGTGGGGCAGTTGCCTGGGGATGGCGGCAATGGCCTGGGCATGGCGTGTCCAGTCATGGCCCTGCACACCGTCGCCGCGGCTGAGCAGTTGGCTGAACCGTCCGGCCCGGTAGATCACGGTCACGGCCACACCGTCGATCTTGGGCTGGACCCACACGCCTGTGCGCGATTGCAGCCATGCCGCCACGCTGCCTTCGTCCGGTAGCTTGTCCAGGCCGGTGTGCGCAACGGGGTGGCGGATCAGGCCGCGGGCAGTGGCCAACGGATCGGCTGGCGGCGTGGCGCCCGCGCAGTATTGCCAACGGTCCAGGCGTTGACGGGTTTGATCGTAGATCTCATCGCTGATCAGGCTGATGCCCTGGCGGTGATAGTGATCGTCCCATTCGGCGAGACGGGTGTGCAGGGCCTGGAGTTGCTCTGGGGGTGGGCAGTCGGCAACGCTGTGCGCGGACAGGCAGGTCAACAGGAGTAGCAGGCAGGTACGCAGCATGGGGAGCTTCCGTGCTCGGATCGAGGAACGGGCAAGCCTAGGCGACAGGGCGCCGCGTTGTAGGGTGGGGTAGTTTCTGGAGATGTCGGCCAGTAGTGCCGGCCTCTTCGCGGCTGGACGCCGCTCCTACGGGGGGGGCGGGGGATCGGGGTCGCCTGTAGGAGCGGCGTGAAGCCGCGAAGGGGGCGGGCCTGGAAACGCAAAAGCCCCGGCCAGATATCCGGCCGGGGCTTTTGTGGGTGGCGATGTGCGGTTTACTTCAGGCCAGCAGCATCGCGCAGGGCGGCAGCGCGGTCGGTGCGCTCCCAGGTGAACGCGGTGAAGGTGTCGTCACCCACGGTCATCTCGACCGGCGCACGGCCGAAGTGGCCGTAGGCGGCGGTGGCCTGATACATCGGGTGCAGCAGGTCGAGCATGGTGGTGATGGCATACGGGCGCAGGTCGAAGTGCGCGCGTACCAGCTTGACGATCTGCTCGTCGCTGATCTTGCCGGTACCGAAGGTGTTGATCGAGATCGACGTCGGCTGGGCCACGCCGATGGCGTAGGACACCTGGATTTCGCAACGCTCGGCAAGGCCCGCGGCGACGATGTTCTTGGCCACGTAACGACCGGCATAGGCCGCCGAACGGTCGACCTTGGACGGGTCCTTGCCGGAGAACGCGCCACCACCGTGGCGTGCCATGCCGCCGTAGCTGTCGACGATGATCTTGCGACCGGTCAGGCCGCAGTCACCCACCGGGCCACCGATAATGAAGTTACCGGTCGGGTTGATGTGGAACTGGGTGTCCTTGTGCAGTAATTCGGCCGGCAGCACATGCTTGACGATCAGTTCCATCACGCCTTCGCGCAGGTCGGCGTAGGACACGTCCGGGTTGTGCTGGGTCGACAGTACGACCGCATCGATCCCCACCACCTTGCCGCCTTCGTACTGGCAGGTGACCTGAGACTTGGCGTCCGGGCGCAGCCACGGCAGCAGGCCTTTCTTGCGCGCTTCGGCCTGGCGTTCCACCAGGCGGTGCGAGAAGCAGATCGGTGCCGGCATCAGCACGTCGGTTTCGTTGCTGGCGTAGCCGAACATCAGGCCCTGGTCGCCGGCGCCCTGATCTTCAGGCTTGCTGCGGTCAACGCCCTGGGCGATGTCCACCGACTGCTTGCCGATGATGTTCATCACCGCGCAGGTGGCACCGTCGAAGCCGACATCGGAGCTGTTGTAGCCGATATCGACAATGACCTTGCGCACGATATCTTCCAGATCGACCCAGGCCGAGGTGCTGACTTCGCCGGCGATGATCGCCACACCGGTCTTCACCAGGGTTTCGCAGGCCACGCGGGCGAATTTGTCCTGGGTGATGATGGCGTCCAGCACCGCATCGGAAATCTGGTCGGCGATCTTGTCCGGATGCCCTTCAGACACGGACTCGGAGGTGAAAAGGGAGTATTCGCTCATCTCGACGGTTTCCTAAATTGACCGATGGTGAATGTCGCCAGCCGGTCGCGAAAAGTGGCGAACCTGGATCTGGAAACCATTACGTAAGCCTACATAGAGGCTTTCCCCGGGAACGAGTCCCGCAGCGGTGGCCCAACGGGCCAGATCTTCCTGTTCAAAACCCAACCAGACATCACCGCAGGCCTCCCTGGCCCAACTCTGGTTGTGACTGCATAACTCTGTGATCAGCAGGCTGCCGCGCGGTTGCACGCGAGCGGCCAGTTGTTTGAGCGCCTGGGCAGGATCGCTGAAATGGTGCAGCACCATGTTCAACACCACGCAGTCGGCGCCCAGGTTAGACGTGGTCAAGGCATCGGCCAGTTCCAGGCGCACGTTGCCCAGCTGTTCGCGCTGACACACCTGGCGCGCCAGCTCGAGCATCGCCGGGCTGTTGTCCAGCGCGGTGACCTGGGCGAAGCGGCGCGCCAACTCGGGCAGGAAACCGCCGTCGCCGGGGCCGACTTCCAGGGCGGTGGCGGTAGCGCCGAAGCTCAGTTTGTCGAGCAGTGCCAGCAGGCTCTCGCGGTACTGGGGCAGGCCAGCGATGAGGTCTTGCTGGGCGCGGAATTTCTGTTCCATGCGCGAGAAGAAGTCTTCGCTGGCGGCCGCGCGCTGGCGCTGCACGATGGCCATGCGCGCCTGCACATCGAGCGGCAGGTGGAGGCTGTCGACTTCGTCGAGCAGCGCGCTGTGCATCCGCCCGCCCAATACCAGGCTGTCGGGCAGGGCACGGCGGTAGAAAATGGCATTGCCTTCGCGGCGGGTGGCGACCAGGTCGGCCTGGGCCAGCACCTTGAGGTGGTGGCTCATGCCTGATTGACCGATGGCGAAGATCTGCGCCAATTCCAGCACCCCGAACGAATCGCTGGCCAACGCCCGCAGCACGTTCAGGCGCAACGGATCGCCACCGGCCTTGCACAGGGCGGCCAGGTCGTCGCTTGCTTGATGGCTGAGATCGGGGGCGCGAAGGTTCATAGGTTCGGCAGTCTAGTGAGCGATGGGCAGGGTCGCAAGGCCAATATCAAAAAGTTTTGATATTGGGATGATGGGCGCAAGGCGAGTTCTTGGGTGAGGCGACCATTCACTGCCGATCCCCGCCCAATTGCACGATAGGGTAAATGTCCGATTGCCCAATGCACCGCCCGTGGGGGAAAATGCTCCTCTTTTTGTGTTCCTGCCAACATAGCCCCCAGGAGATAAGCGATGCCCAGCCGTCGTGAGCGCGCCAACGCCATTCGTGCACTGAGCATGGATGCCGTGCAAAAAGCCAACAGCGGCCATCCCGGTGCCCCGATGGGCATGGCGGATATCGCCGAAGTGCTGTGGCGTGACTTCCTCAAGCACAACCCGGCCAACCCTTCGTTCGCCAACCGCGACCGCTTCGTCATGTCCAACGGTCATGGCTCGATGCTGGTGTATTCGCTGTTGCACCTGACCGGCTACGATCTGGGCATCGAAGACCTGAAGAATTTCCGCCAATTGCACAGCCGCACCCCGGGTCACCCGGAGTACGGCTACACGCCGGGCGTCGAAACCACCACCGGCCCGCTGGGCCAGGGCCTGGCCAACGCCGTGGGCTTCGCCATCGCCGAGAAGGTGCTGGGTGCGCAGTTCAACCGCGACGGCCACACCATCGTCGACCACAACACCTACGTGTTCCTGGGTGACGGCTGCATGATGGAAGGCATCTCCCACGAAGTCAGCGCGCTGGCGGGCACCCTGGGCCTGGGCAAGCTGATCGCGTTCTACGACGACAACGGCATCTCCATCGATGGTGAAGTCGAAGGCTGGTTCACCGACGACACGCCCAAGCGTTTCGAAGCTTACGGCTGGCAGGTCATCCGCAACGTCGACGGCCACGACGCCGATGAAATCAAGACCGCCATCGAAACCGCGCGCAAGAGCGAGCAGCCCACGCTTATCTGCTGCAAGACCACCATCGGTTTCGGCTCGCCGAACAAGCAGGGCAAGGAAGACTGCCACGGCGCGCCACTGGGTGCCGAGGAAATCGCCCTGACCCGCGCTGCGCTGAAGTGGAACCACGGCCCGTTCGAGATTCCGGCCGACATCTACAAGGAATGGGACGCCAAGGAAGCCGGCACCGCGCTGGAGGCCGAGTGGAACCAGCGTTTCGCCGCCTACTCCGCCGCTCACCCGGCCCTGGCCAACGAATTCGTGCGTCGCATGAGCGGCGAACTGCCGGCCGATTTCTCCGAAAAGGCCAGTGCCTACATCGCTGAAGTCGCGGCCAAAGGCGAAACCATCGCCAGTCGCAAGGCCAGCCAGAACGCGCTGAACGCTTTCGGTCCGCTGTTGCCGGAAATCCTGGGCGGCTCCGCCGACCTGGCCGGCTCCAACCTGACCTTGTGGAAAGGCTGCAAGGGCGTGGAAGCCGACGACGCTGCCGGCAACTACATCTATTACGGTGTGCGCGAGTTCGGCATGAGCGCAATCATGAACGGTATCGCCCTGCACGGCGGTTTCGTGCCCTACGGCGCGACTTTCCTGATCTTCATGGAATATGCCCGCAACGCGGTGCGCATGTCGGCGCTGATGAAGAAGCGGGTGATCTACGTGTTCACCCACGATTCCATCGGCCTGGGCGAAGACGGTCCGACCCACCAGCCCATCGAGCAGTTGGCGAGCCTGCGCTGCACGCCGAACCTGGACACCTGGCGTCCGGCCGATGCGGTCGAGTCGGCGGTGGCCTGGAAGTACGCCCTGGAACGCAACGATGGTCCGTCGGCGCTGATTTTCTCGCGTCAGAATCTGACTCACCAGAGCCGTGACGACGCCCAGCTGAGCGATATCACCCGCGGTGGCTACGTGCTCAAGGACTGTGCAGGCGAGCCCGAATTGATCCTGATCGCGACCGGCTCCGAAGTAGGTCTGGCGGTGCAGGCGTTCGACAAGCTCACCGAGCAGGGCCGCAACGTGCGTGTCGTGTCCATGCCGTGCACCAGCGTGTTCGATGCTCAGGACGCGGGTTACAAGCAGTCGGTACTGCCGCTGCAGGTCAGCGCCCGTATCGCCATCGAAGCCGCTCACGCCGACTACTGGTACAAGTACGTGGGCCTGGAAGGCCGCGTGATCGGCATGACCAGCTTCGGCGAATCGGCGCCGGCACCGGCGCTGTTCGAAGAGTTCGGTTTCACCCTGGACAACCTGCTGGCGACCGCCGAAGAACTGCTGGAGGACTGACAGCACCGCCGAGGTATGGCCGGCTGGCCCCTTCGCAACGCCTGAGAGTCCTGTAGGAGCGGCGTGAAGCCGCGAAGGCGTCGGCAGGTGCGACGGTGTTGTGTTGTCTGTACCGGCCTCTTCGCGGCTGTACGCCGCTCCT
>NZ_DFUE01000050.1:0-15840 GCF_002379585.1 Pseudomonas sp. UBA4194 | reverse complement strand
CGGCTGTACGCCGCTCCTGCAGTTGGCCCTGCAGGGGTTGGCGGTAGCATTGTGGGGCGCGTTCGAGATGGGCGTTGCTTCTACACAGAATAATTCCAGGCGAAATCCTTCATGTCTCAGAACCGGCCCTACAGAGTTGCCCTCAACGGTTATGGCCGCATTGGTCGCTGCGTGCTCCGCGCGCTGTGCGAACGCGGCGCGCAGGTCAACTTCGAAGTGGTGGCAATCAACGATCTGGCCGATATGGCCAGTCTCGAATACCTCACCCGCTTCGACTCCACCCACGGGCGCTTTCCCGGAGAAGTGAAAGTCGACGGCGACAGTCTGCTGATCAACGGGCATCGCGTGGCCGTTTCGCGCAGCCCCACCCCGGAAGGGATCGACTGGGCAGCGCTGGACATCGACCTGGTGTTGGAGTGCTCCGGCGCCTACAACACCCGCGCCGACGGCCAGCGCTTTCTCGACGCCGGCGCCCCGGCGGTACTGTTCTCGCAGCCCATGGCCAGCGAGGCGGACGTCGATGCCACCGTGGTCTTCGGCATCAACCAGCAGTGCCTGACCGGCCGCGAGCGCCTGGTGTCCAACGCCTCCTGCACCACCAATTGCGGTGTGCCGTTGCTGCGCCTGCTGGACCAGGCTTTTGGCCTGGAGTACGTGTCCATCACCACCATTCACTCGGCGATGAACGACCAACCCGTCATCGACGCCTACCACCACGAAGATCTGCGCCGCACGCGTTCGGCCTTCCAGTCGGTGATTCCGGTGTCCACCGGTCTGGCCCGCGGCATCGAGCGGCTGCTGCCGGAACTTGCCGGGCGAATCCAGGCCAAAGCTGTGCGCGTGCCCACCGTCAATGTGTCATGCCTGGACATTACCTTGCAGACTGCCCGCGATACCTGCGCCGCCGAGGTCAACCGGGTCCTCCACGACGCAGCGTCCGCCGGCCCGTTGCAGGGACTGCTGGCTTACACTGAATTGCCGCACGCCAGTTGTGATTTCAACCACGACCCCCATTCGGCCATTGTCGACGCCAGTCAGACCCGCGTCTCCGGCCCCCGGCTGGTGAACCTGCTGGCCTGGTTCGACAACGAATGGGGTTTTGCCAATCGCATGCTCGACGTCGCAGGGCACTATCTGCACGTCATGAACAATTCCAAACGAGCTTGAAAGGACTGAACACAATGACCGTGTTGAAGATGACTGATCTCGATCTGCAAGGTAAGCGCGTACTGATTCGCGAAGACCTCAACGTGCCCGTCAAGAACGGTGCGGTGACCAGTGATGCGCGTATCGTCGCATCGCTGCCCACCATCAAGCTGGCCCTGGAAAAGGGCGCGGCGGTAATGATCTGCTCGCATCTGGGCCGCCCCACCGAGGGTGAGTTCTCCGAGGAAAACAGCCTCAAGCCCGTGGCTGATTACCTGAGCAAGGCCCTGGGCCGCGAAGTGCCGCTGGTGGCTGACTACCTGGACGGCGTCCAGGTCCAGGCCGGTGACGTGGTGCTGTTCGAGAACGTGCGCTTCAACAAGGGCGAGAAAAAGAACGCCGACGAGCTGGCGCACAAATACGCCGCACTGTGCGACGTGTTCGTGATGGATGCCTTCGGCACCGCACACCGCGCCGAAGGCTCTACCCACGGCGTGGCCAAGTTCGCCAAGGTCGCTGCAGCAGGGCCGCTGCTGGCCGCCGAACTGGAGGCGCTGGGCAAGGCCCTGGGCGCCCCGGCCAAGCCGATGGCCGCCATCGTCGCCGGTTCCAAGGTCTCCACCAAGCTGGACGTGCTCAACAGCCTGAGCGAAATCTGCGACCAGTTGATCGTCGGCGGTGGCATCGCCAACACGTTCCTGGCGGCGGCCGGGCACAAGGTCGGCAAGTCGCTGTACGAGCCCGATCTGCTGGACACCGCCCGCGCCATCGCCGCCAAGGTCAGCGTGCCGCTGCCGGTAGATGTGGTGGTGGCCAAGGAGTTCGCCGAAAGCGCTGCGGCCACGGTCAAGCTGATCGCCGACGTTGCCGATGACGACATGATCCTGGACATCGGGCCGCAGACGGCGGAAAACTTCGCCGAACTGCTGAAATCGTCCAAGACCATTCTGTGGAATGGCCCGGTGGGCGTGTTCGAGTTCGACCAGTTCGGCAACGGCACCAAGGTCCTGGCCAAGGCCATCGCTGAAAGCTCGGCGTTCTCCATCGCCGGCGGTGGCGATACCCTGGCGGCCATCGACAAGTACGGCGTCAGCGCCGACATCTCCTACATCTCCACCGGGGGTGGTGCGTTCCTGGAGTTCGTCGAAGGCAAGGTGCTGCCAGCCGTCGAAATGCTGGAGCAACGGGCCAAGGCCTGAGGCGCGTGAAAATCATGGATAAGCGGATGTTCAAGGCCACCACATTGTCGCTCCTGCTGGGTGTCATGGCGGGCTGCGGCAGTGCGCCGGCAACGTCCGATGACGACGGCGCCAAGCCCGCCAGCGGCGGCTGCTACCAGTCGCAGTGGCAGGCCGAAAGCGTGCCCGTGGTGGGCAAGCGGATGGGCGACGATGCGCTGGAGAAGTACGATCCGGAGCAACAGGCCAAGGCGCCCGGCTGCCCTTGAGGCAACCAAAGCCGCGACTTCATGGTCTGCTGTGGTGAGTCCAGGTTTTATCAGCGCAGCGAAAAAAGGAGTTTCACCATGAAGATCGGCTTTGCGGCATTGCTCGGTTTGGCCCTGTTGAGCGGATGCACCAGCGGCGGCAAAGGTACCTGCGAAGTGTTCAGCCCGGCCGCGGTGGCCACGCCCACCACCCAGGATGACCAGCGGGTGCGCACCAACGCCACCGGCGATCCGACTGCAGGCGCGAACAATCTGCAGGATTGTGGGTCGCAGTAAACTGTTTTTGCCCGTGTCGAACGGGCCTGTTGCCCAGCCGCTCGAGGTGGATGCATGAAAGGCTGTATGGCGGTAATGGCAATGGCGACGTTGTCTGCTTGCGCGTATTTTCCCAAGCAGATGCCGGTGTCGCCCAGTTGGACGACCTGGCGTTGCGACAGCCAGGTTGACCTGCAGTGGCGTTACGCTGCCGCAGACAAGATTTCCATGGAGGTCAAGCTTGCTGGCAGCGACACGCTGTATTCGCTGACGCCCCAGGCCGGGGCTGAAGGCGAGTTGTTCAGCGACGGCGTGCTGGCGTTGCACAAGAAAGGTGATGAAGGCCTGGTGTACTGGGTCGCCACCGACGATCTGATTGGCCGGGGCTGCAAGGCTCCGTGATTGGCCGGGCCTTTGCAGGTCCGCACGATGAACGAGATTACTTGAATAGCAGTCGCCGCTGCGGCAGGCTGCAACGATCAACGACCCTGGACTGGGAGAGACAAATACAATGGCACTTATCAGCATGCGCCAGATGTTGGACCACGCCGCCGAATTCGGCTATGGCGTACCCGCTTTCAACGTCAACAACCTTGAACAGATGCGCGCCATCATGGAAGCCGCTGACAAGACCGACTCTCCGGTAATCGTTCAGGCCTCGGCCGGCGCTCGCAAATATGCCGGTGCGCCATTCCTGCGCCACCTGATCCTGGCTGCCATCGAAGAATTCCCGCATATCCCGGTGTGCATGCACCAGGACCACGGCACCAGCCCGGACATCTGCCAGCGCTCCATCCAGCTGGGCTTCAGCTCGGTGATGATGGACGGCTCCCTGGGCGTCGACGGCAAGACCCCGACCGACTACGACTACAACGTGCGCGTCACCTCGCAGACCGTATCCTTCGCCCACGCCTGTGGCGTATCGGTGGAAGGCGAGCTGGGCTGCCTTGGTTCGCTGGAAACCGGCCAGGCCGGTGAAGAAGATGGCGTCGGCGCCGAAGGCATCCTGGACCACAGCCAGATGCTGACCGACCCTGAAGAAGCCGCCGACTTTGTTGCCCGTACCCAGGTCGACGCCCTGGCCATTGCCATCGGCACCAGCCACGGCGCCTACAAGTTCACCAAGCCACCGACCGGCGACATCCTGGCGATCGATCGCATCAAGGCGATCCATGCGCGTATCCCCAACACCCATCTGGTGATGCACGGCTCCTCGTCGGTGCCTCAGGAGTGGCTGGCGATCATCAACGAATACGGCGGCGCCATCAAGGAAACCTACGGCGTGCCGGTCGAGGAAATCGTCGAAGGCATCAAGTACGGCGTGCGCAAGGTCAACATCGATACCGACCTGCGTCTGGCCTCTACCGGTGCCATCCGCCGCTTCATGGCGCAGAACCCGGCCGAGTTCGACCCACGCAAATACTTCGCTGAAACCGTGAAGGCCATGCGTGACGTGTGTATCGCCCGTTACGAAGCGTTTGGCACCGCCGGCAATGCATCCAAGATCAAGCCGATCTCCCTGGAAGGCATGTTCCAGCGTTACGCCAGCGGCGAGTTGGCAGCCAAGGTCAACTAAGCGTTCAGCGTCTACAAAAAACCCGCCGTTTGGCGGGTTTTTTTTTGCGCGGTGCCTGATCAGGCTTTCTTGGTGTGCTGCACGTCCAGCTTGTAGAACGTCACCTTGCCGCCTTCGGTGGCGTAGCCGGTGTTGTCCTGGGTATATACACCGGCCTTGAAGTACATCGGCTTGGTTTTCCAGGCACTGTCGATCTTCTGCTGCCAGCTGAAGTTGGCAGCCGCCACGTAGAGCGTGCCGCCAGGGGTCAGGCGAATGGTGTAGTTGAACTTCTGGTTCATCGGCACACCGGTCGCCACGGTGATGACCGTGGGTTCAGTCTGGCCGGGTGTCGGTCGCACTTTGGCAACGATGTTGCCCGTGCCCAGTTTTTCCTTGTACTGATATTCCACTTTGAGCAGTGGTTCGTTACTGCCCTCGACGTGGATCTGACCGATGACGATCTTGCCGGTGGAAGGCACTTGGTTGACCGTCAAGTTGGCGCGCAGGTAGTTGTCGGCGCTGCTGTACAGCCAATTGTTTTCCTTGCCGTCAGCACTGGTTTCACGCAGTTCGCTGCGCGGGTACTTGGCGCTCTTGGTAGTGCTGCCGGTGACCGGTGCCCAGAAGAACAGCGTGTTGCTGTCGGCATGAAAGTATTCATTGGTGAAGCCCTTGACCAGGGTCGGCGTATCGATGGTCACGGCGGGCGAGCCAACAGGAACACTCAGATTCCAAACTGCTAAGTCAATCATTTCAATGTCTCAACTATGATCGCGTCGGGCATCGGCCGTGAAAAGCGTCCGTCGCTGGGTAGTGGGTTAAGTGCTCTCCTTTTTTCTTTTCGGCGAATGTATAGAAAACTTCAGCGAGTGACAGCTCTATGGCGCCAGCCGTTTGTCGCTTTTGCACAAGTCGTTGATTCTTCTGGTGCTGATCATTTACCGTTTATCGGGTAACTGTCATATTTTTGGAACACTTGGAAAAATTAGCCTACTGCTTTGCCGGCTCCGGGTCTAAAGTCACCTTTTGAAGCGTCCGGGCGAATCCGGATTCAGCCACGTCTGAATGAGAACAAGCATGGAATGCGCCCCTATACCGCCTGATGCAGGCGGCTCCACGCTATTGGTCGTCGACGACTATCCCGAAAACCTGCTGAGCATGCGGGCCCTGCTCGAGCGCCAGGACTGGCAGGTGGTCACCGCTGCCTCCGGGGTCGAAGCGCTGGGCAAGCTGCTGGAGCATGAGGTCGATCTGGTACTGCTGGATGTACAGATGCCCGGCATGGACGGCTTTGAAGTCGCTCGCCTGATGCGTGGCAGCCAGCGGACCCGGCTGACCCCGATCATTTTCCTGACCGCCAACGAGCAATCCCAGGCAGCCGTGCTCAAGGGCTACGCCACGGGCGCGGTGGACTACCTGTTCAAACCCTTCGACCCGCAGATCCTGCGGCCCAAGGTCCAGGCCCTGCTCGAGCAGCAACGCAACCGCCGCGACCTGCAGCGCCTGAGCCGCGACCTGGAGTCTGCCCGGGCCTTCAATGCCTCGGTGCTGGAGAATGCCGCCGAAGGCATTCTGGTGGTGGGCGAACAGGGCCAGATCACCTTCGCCAACCCGGCCATCTCACGCTTGCTGGGCGCCTCGGTGGACCATCTGCAGACCGCCACCCTGGCCGAATTCCTGCACAAGCCGCATGTTGCCAGTTGGCAGGAGTCGGAGTTCTACCGTGCCTACGTCACCCGCGATACCTACCGGGTGCATGACGCGCTGATGCGCACGCTCAATGCTCAGCAACTCCCGGTGGCCCTGTCCTGCGCGCCGTTGCCCGGCGAGCAGAAGGCCATGGTGGTGACCATTCTCGACATGTCGGTGGTGCGCAACCTGCATCAGCAGCTGGAGTATCAGGCCGTCACCGACCCGCTGACCGGGCTGCTCAACCGTCGCGGCTTCTACCAGGCGGTGGAAAGCGCGCTGGTGCGCAACGAGCGAACAGAAAAGGCCCAGGCCCTGCTTTACCTGGATCTGGACGGCTTCAAGCGCATCAATGACGGCCACGGCCATGATGCCGGCGACCGCGCACTGCGGTGGGTAGCCGAACAGCTCAAGGACGCCTTGCGTCCCTACGACATCGTCGCGCGCATGGGCGGCGATGAGTTCACCACGCTGCTCGATAACCTCGATTACCCCGAGCAGGCGGCCAAGGTCGCGGAGAAGCTCATGGAGCGCATCGCCATGAGCCTCAAGATCGATGGCCTGGACATCAGCCTGGGGGTGAGCATCGGAATCGCCACGTACCCGGACTGTGGTGGCAACCTGGACAGCCTGCTGCGCGCGGCTGATATCGCCATGTACGCGGCCAAGCAGGCCGGACGTCAGCAGTATCGCTACTACGATCAGGACATGAACGGCCGTGCACGGTCACGGCTGTTGCTCGAAAGCAGTGTCAGCGATGCCATCGAGAACCATGATTTCAGTCTGGTCTACCAGCCGCAGGTGTCCATCGCCGACGGCCGCCTGCGTGGCTTCGAGGCCTTGCTGCGCTGGCGTCACCCCAGCGTCGGCGATGTGCCGCCCGGGCTGTTCATTCCCTTGCTCGAAGAGGCCCGCCTGATCAGCCACCTGACCAGTTGGATCTTCGAGCAGGGTGCGGTGCAGCGACGGGCCTGGTTCGACGGCTTTGCCCCGGACATGGTCCTGAGCATCAGCCTGAGCAATGCCCAGTTCGGTATGCCTAACCTGGTGGCAGAACTACAGCGAGCGATTGCCCTGCACGGCCTGCGGCCCCAGCAACTGGAAGTGGAAGTGGTCGAGGCCTCGCTGATGCACAACCTCCAGGAGGCCGCGCACCAGCTGCACCAGTTGCGCAACCTGGGAGTGAAGATTGCCCTGGACGATTTCGGCGTGGGCAACTGTTCGTTGAAGCTGCTGCGCGACCTGCCGATCGACACCCTCAAGCTCGATCGTCACCTGATCGCCAAACTGCCTGATTCAGAACGCGACGGGGTGTTCGTGCGCAGCATCATTCAGGCGTGCGATGCGTTCGGCGTGGCGGTGATCGCCGAGGGCGTGGAAACCCGCGAACAGTGTGACTGGCTGCGCAGCGCAGGCTGCGACTGGGTGCAGGGCTTCGTCGCCGCCCGACCGCTGACCGCCCAGGCGGCCAGTGATTTTCCAGCCACCTTCAGGTGGTAGACTGGCCACATCGAAATCGCCATGTAACGCGCACCATGACAACCCTGAAGTACCTGCAAGCCTATCCGCAAGCGCTGCAAGACCAGGTTCGCCAGCTGATCGACCGCGGTCAGCTGGCCGACTATCTGGCCCAGCGCTATCCCGACCGGCATGCGGTGCAGAGCGACAAGGCCCTCTACGCCTACGCCACTGCACTGAAGCAGGAACACCTGCGCAATGCGCCGAATATCGACAAGGTGCTGTTCGACAACCGTCTGGACCTGACGCACCGTGCCCTGGGTCTGCATACGGCGGTTTCCCGGGTGCAGGGTGGCAAGCTCAAGGCCAAGAAGGAGATCCGCATTGCCGCCTTGTTCAAGGACGCCGCGCCGCAGTTCCTGAAGATGATCGTGGTGCATGAGCTGGCCCATCTGAAAGAGGCTGACCATAACAAGGCCTTCTACCAGCTCTGTGAATACATGCAGCCGGGCTATCACCAGCTGGAATTCGACCTGCGTGTCTACCTGACGTACCGCGACCTGCCCCAGCCGACCTGAAAACAGGTCCACTCAAAGGATATGCCCCATGGATGTCAGCAAGACCCGCAGCAGTTTCTACCGGCGCTTGTATGTAGCCTGGTTGATCGACAGTGGCCAGGCCGCCAGCGTACCGGCCCTGACCGAGGTCACCGGCATGCCCCGGCGCACGGCGCAGGACACCATTGCGGCGCTGGCGGACCTGGACATCGTGTGTGAATTCGAACAGCAGGATGGTGAGCGCAACCATATTGGCCGGTATGTGATTCGGCAGTGGGGCGCGATCGATCGGGAGTGGATCGGGCAGAATCTGGGGCGGGTGAAGGAAGTGCTGGGGTATCCGTGAGGGGGTAGGGCTTGGGGTTTGGGGGGGATGGTCCCCTCACCCCAGCCCTCTCCCTGAGGGAGAGGGGGCTAAAAGCCGATCGCAAATCGTTGGTCTGGGAGACAGGTCAAGCGCGGCGCATGCCGATGTGGGGGATGCCGTCTTCCAGGTATTCTTCGCCTTGGGCAACGAAGCCTGAGCGGCCGTAATAGCCTTGCAGGTGGGCCTGGGCGGAGAGGTAGATGGGCGTGTCAGGCCAGTGCCGCGCACAGTGCTCCAGGGCCTGGGCCATCAATTCGTGGCCCAGACCGGTGCCTCGGGCGGCAGGGGCGATCACCACTCGGCCGATGACCACGTCGCCGTTCTGGGTAGCCGGGTCCAGCAGGCGCAGGTAGGCCACCAGCCGGCCGTCGTCCCACGCCATCAGGTGGCGAGTCTCGCCGTGCAGGTCCTGCCCGTCGACGTCCTGATAGACACATTGCTGTTCGACCACGAACACCTCGCTGCGCAGACGCAGCACTTCGTAGAGGTGCTCCAGGTGCAGTTCGCCAGGCAGGCTGCAAATCCACTCTATTGCCATGTACAAAAAACCTTTCGATACGTTGAAAAACGCCCAGTCTAAACGGGCGTCGTGGTGGCCACCGGGGCCTTGATCAGGTGCGCGGCGAGGGTCCGCAGCGGGCCCAGTTGACGGCAGATCAGGGCCAGCTGGGTCTGCACCAGCCGTTGCCCCTCATCCACCTCCTCGGGCATCTGCTCCAGCTCGTTGGCCAGTGCTTCCTCGGCGTCGCTCTGCACCTGCACCGTTTCGCGGGTGGCCAGGCCGGCGGCAATCTCATCGATGCTGCGGGCCAGATTCTCCCCGGCGCCCTCGATCAACTGCTCGCGCACCTCTGACGGCAGCTCGGTGCCACGGTGCGCGCCCAGCCCGGACAGGTAGCTGAGCAGGGTGTGGGACAGCACCAGGAAACGGAAGCCCACATCAGCCTCCTTACGGAAGTGGCCCGGCTCCATCAACATGTTGGCCAGGGTAGTGGACAGCGCTGCATCGGCGTTGTGGGCATTGCGCCGCGCCAACCGGTAGGCCAGGTCGTCACTCTTGCCGTTGGCGTACTGCTGCATGATCTGGCGCAGATAGGTGCTGTTGCAGGCCAGGGTATTGGCCAGCACCTTGTTCAGCTTGCGGCCCTGCCAGTCGGGCAGGAACAGGAACACCGCCAGGCCCGCGATCAGGCTGCCGATGAGGGTGTCGAACAGACGCGGCAGGAACAGGCCGTAGCCGTCGCCGGTCTGGTTGAAGCAGAACAGCACCATCAGGGTGATACCGGCGGTGGAGATGGTGTACGACGTGGTGCGGTTGACGAAGAACACCAGGCCCGCGGCGATGGCGAACAACGATTGGATGATGGGGCTGGGGAACAAGTCGAACAGCGCCCAGCCCACCGTCAGGCCAATGGCCGTGCCGATGATCCGCTGGCCCAGTTTGCGTCGCGTGGCGCCGTAGCTGGGCTGGCAGACGAACAGGGTGGTCAGCATGATCCAGTAGCCCTGGCTGGGGTGGATCAGGTGCACGGTGGCGTAGCAGATCACCAGTGCCAGGGGCAGGCGCAGCGCATGGCGAAACAGTAGGGAGGTGGGCGTCAGGTTCTGCCGGATACGGCCCCAGAAGTCCTTGATGCCCCTGGGCGAGCGGTCCAGCAGGCTGCTGTCGCGGGCGTCGGCGAGGCGGTCGGGGTTGCTGGCGTCGCTGAGCAGGCGGTCGAGGGTACCGAGGTTGGCGGCCAGGGCGCGCAACGAGCGCAGCAGGCCGCGCCAGGCCGGATTGCTCTGGATGCGCAAGTGTTCGAGGGAGGCGTGCAGGTCGCCCAGGGCCTCGGCGAAGCTGTCGTCGTAGACGAACGGCTGGCGCAGCTGGATGGACTCGCCCAGTCGCTGACAGGCGACGCCTTGCTGGCGCAGCAGCCGTTGGCAGCGGAACAGCACGTCACTGTGGAAGAAGGCTTCGGCCAGCGCATTGTAGGGGTAGTGGGAAGAGCTGGCGCGCTCGTGGATGTCCTGAGCCAGGAAGTACAGTTTCAGGTAGCGGCTGACCTTGGAGCCGGGGCGGCCGTTGCCGACGCGATGCAGGATGATTTCCTTGGCGGTGTTGAGCGCGGCCACCACGCGGCCGTTCTGCTTGGCCAGCTCCAGTCGACGAGCTTCCACATCCAGCTGGCGGATGGGCTCGAACAGGCTGGCTTTCAGCTTCAGGTACTGGCCCAGCTCGCTGAACAAGCGCGCGAGCGCCTGTTGCACCGGCTGGTTGGAGAACAGTGCCTGCCAAAGCACCGAGAGCAGGCCGTACCAGGCTGCTCCCGCCACCAGCAGCACCGGCTCGCGCCAGAAATTGGTGACCTCGCCGCCGCGCTGGTCGACGCCGATCATGGTGTACACCGAGAGGATCAGCGTGGCGTAGGCGATGGCGCCGTAGCGCTCGCCGAGGGCACCGAGCATGGTCAAGGCAAAGCTGGCCAGCGCCAGGGCAATGACGAAAACATAGGGGTAGGGAAACAGCAGCTCGACGGCGAAGGCGGCCACGCTGAAGCAGGACAGGGTGACGATCAGGGCGCTGATGCGGCCTTGCCAGTTGTCGTCGGTTTCGGCCAGTGCACAGGCGATGATGCCCAGGAACAAAGGCACCAGCAGACGCATTTCGTTTTCATACCAGCACAGCGCCATGCTGCCGGACAGGGCGATGAATACCCGCACGCTGTAGCTGAACTTGTCCAGCGCCCACAGGCGGCGCATTGATTGGCGAAACGACTTGGATGCCATGAAGAAGGGGCGGACCTTTAGGCAGTTGATCTGATGAACGGTGTCAATCTATCACTGTCTGGAAGGTTTTGGCGTCTGCTCGGTGCAAAAGCCGGGGCGGGGAGTGAAGGCCTCCCTCCCTGGGGAGACGGGGTCAAGGCTCCCTCCGCCTCAGGGAGAGGGCTGGGGTGAGAGGACCCTTGACCGCGGCCCTCTCCCTGGGGAGACGCGGTCAAGGCTCCCTCTCCCTCAGGGAGAGGGCTGGGGTGAGGGGACCCTTCACCGCCGACCCTCAGACAAACTGCGCCGCCGCATACCCCGAAGCCCACGCCCACTGGAAATTGAACCCACCCAGGTGCCCGCTCACATCCAGCACTTCCCCCACGAAATACAGCCCCGGGCTTTTCAGTGATTCCATGGTCTTGGACGACACCTCACGGGTATCCACGCCACCCAGCGTCACCTCGGCGGTGCGGTAGCCCTCGGTGCCCGCTGGCACCAGCTGCCAGGCGGCGAGTTTGATCGCCACCTCGGCCAGTTCGGCCGGGTTGTACTGTTTCATCGGCTTGGACACGAACCAGCGCTCGGCCAGCAGGTTGGCCATCTTCTTGGTGAAGATTTCCCCCAGCAAGGTCTTGAGCTCGGCATTCGGCCGTTCGGCCTGCTGCTGTTGCAGCCAGCCCAGGGCGTCGTGGTCGGGCAGCAGATTGATCTGCACCGTATCGCCGGGCTGCCAGAACGAGGAAATCTGCAGGATTGCCGGCCCGCTCAGGCCGCGGTGGGTGAACAGGATGTTCTCGCGAAAGGCCTCGTCGTTGCAGCTCACCAGGCAGTCCACCGAGGTGCCGGACAATTCGGTGCACAGGTCCTTGAGCTGGTCGGTGATGGTGAACGGCACCAACCCTGCACGGGTCGGCAGCACGCTGTGGCCGAACTGGCGCGCCACCTGGTAGCCGAATCCCGTCGCGCCCAACGTCGGGATCGACAGGCCGCCGGTGGCGATCACCAGCGACTGGCAAGCGATGACGCCCAGGCTGGTGGTCAGTCGATAGCCGCTGTCGGTCTTTTCGATGCTTTGCACCGAGGTGTCCATGCGCAGCTCGACCCCGGCTTCTTCGCATTCGGCCAGCAGCAGGCCCAGGATGTCGCTGGACTTGTTGTCGCAGAACAGCTGGCCGAGCTTCTTCTCGTGGTAAGGCACGCCGTGCTTGCCCACCAGGGCAATGAAGTCCCACTGGGTATAGCGGGCCAGGGCCGACTTGCAGAAGTGGGGGTTCTGCGAGAGGAAGTTGGCAGGTTCGGTGTACATATTGGTGAAATTGCAGCGACCGCCGCCGGACATGAGGATTTTCTTGCCGGGTTTGTTGGCGTGGTCGATCAGCAACACCTCACGGCCGCGCTGCGCGGCGCTGAGGGCACACATCAAGCCGGCGGCACCGGCGCCGATGATGATGACGGGGGTAGAGCGCACTGCGTGGTCCTCTTGCATGGTGGGGTGTCAGGGACGGCCTCATCGCGGGTAGAACCCGCTCCCACAGGGGACTGGCATACAACCCTGTGGGAGCGGGTTCTACTCGCGATGAGGCCGGACCTGCCTGTTACAGAATCCGCACCCGCAGCGAACGGCCCTTGATCTTGCCGCTGTTCAAACGCTGCAGCGCCTGCTTGGCAATCCCCCGTTCCACGGCCACATACGCCTGGAAATCGAAAATCGCGATCTTGCCTACCTGGGTCCCCGGAATCCCGGCCTCACCGGTCAACGCGCCAAGGATGTCACCCGGGCGCACCTTGTCCTTGCGCCCGGCACCGATGCACAGGGTGCTCATGGCGGGCAGCAGCGGCTCGCCACCCTTGTTGGTCAGGCTGTCCACCGGCTGCCAGTTCAGCGGCGATTTCTGCAACTGCTCCACGGCCTGGGCACGGTGAGCCTCGGCGGGGGCGACGAAGCTGATCGCCAGACCCTTCTCGCCAGCGCGACCGGTACGGCCTACCCGGTGGATATGGATTTCCGAATCACGCGCCAGCTCGACGTTGATCACCATGTCCAGGGCATCGATGTCCAGGCCGCGGGCCGCCACATCGGTAGCGACCAGCACCGAGGTACTGCGGTTGGCGAACATGGCCAGCACCTGATCGCGATCACGCTGCTCCAGATCGCCATGCAGGGCCACTGCACTGATGCCCTTGCTGGTCAGGTGATCGACCACTTCCTGGCACTGCTGCTTGGTGAAACAGAACGCCACGCACGATTGCGGACGGAAATGCCCCAGCGCCTTGACCACCGCACTCAGGCGGTCGTCCGGCGAAATCTCGTAGAAGCGCTGCTCGATCTGGTTGTCGGCATGCAGGGCTTCGGCCTTGACCTGCTGCGGGTCGCGCATGAATTTCGATGACAGCTGCTTTATGCCCACAGGGTAGGTGGCCGAGAACAGCAGCGTCTGGCGGCGCTCGGGGGTCTGCTCGATGATGTCGGCGATGGCGTCGTAGAAACCCATGTCGAGCATGCGATCGGCTTCATCGAGCACCAGGGTGTTCAAGCCGTCCAGCACCAGGGTGCCTTTGCGCAGGTGCTGCTGGATACGGCCCGGGGTGCCGACGATGATGTGCGCGCCGTGCTCCAGCGAAGCGATCTGCGGGCCCAGGGACACGCCGCCGCACAGGGTCAGCACCTTGATGTTGTCTTCGGCGCGGGCCAGTCGACGCAATTCCTTGGCCACCTGGTCGGCCAGCTCACGGGTCGGGCACAGCACCAGCGCCTGGCAGCCGAAGTAACGGGGATTGATCGGGTTCAGCAGGCCGATGCCGAACGCTGCGGTCTTGCCGCTGCCGGTCTTGGCCTGGGCGATCAGGTCCATGCCCTTGAGAATCACCGGCAAGCTTTGCGCCTGGATCGGCGTCATCTGGGCATACCCGAGGGATTCCAGGTTGGCCAGCATGGCGGCGGACAGGGGCAGCGTATTAAAAGCGGTGGCGATGGTGGTCACGGGACGGGCCTGCAAAACAAAATGTCGCGCAGTGTATCAGCCCCGTGGCCATTCGCCCTAAAGCTGGTTAATGCTCCACCGGAGGTTCCGGACGAGGTGCACGGCGACCGTCGCTGTCGGACAGCTGCACGAAGATACCCGCCGCCAGCATGGCCATCAGGCCAATGGTGAAGAATGTTGCCTGGAACGCACCCAGCACCGTGTCCACGCCCTCGTTGCCCAGGGATGCCGTGAAGCCCCCCAGCAACGCCCCGGCACAGGCCACGCCCAGGCTCAGGGACAACTGCGCAACCACCGACAGCAGGCCGTTGCCGCTGCTGGCGCTCTCGTCGTCCAGATCGATCAGGGTCACGGTGTTCATGGCGGCGAATTGCAGGGAGTTGACGGCCCCCAGCAGGCCCAGTTGGGTCAGCAGCAGCCAGTACGGCGTGGTTTCCGACACCAGCCCCAGGCTGGCCAGCAGCAAGCCCAGCAGCAGGGTATTGCCGGTCAGCACGATGCGGTAGCCGAGGCGCTCGATGATCGGTCGCGAAATGGATTTGGCCACCATGGCCGCCGCCGCCAGCGGAATCATGCTCATGCCGGCTTCGGACGGCGAGTGCCCCAATGCCACTTGCAGCAGCAGCGGCACCATGAACGGCAAGGCGCCGCTGCCCAGGCGGGCGAACAGGTTGCCCAGGATGCCCACGGCGAAGGTCCGGGTGCGGAACAGCTTGGGTGAGAACAGCGGGTTGTCGATGCGCCCGGCGCGCAGCCAATAGGCCGCCAGGCAGGCCATGCCGACAAACAGCAGCAACATCACGCGCAGGTGCGGCAGGTGCAATTCGCCCAGGCCCTCCATGGCGATGGTGATCAGCACCATCGCCGCGCCGAACAGCAGGAAACCGATACCGTCGAAGCGGGTGCGCTCGGCACCGCGCAGATCGGGGACAAAATGCCAGACTGCCCAGCAACCCAAGGCGCCGACCGGCAGGTTGATCAGGAAGATCCAGTGCCAGCTCAGCCATTCCACCATCCAGCCGCCCAGGGTCGGGCCGATCAGCGGGCCGAGCAGGGCCGGTACGGTAATGAAGCTGAGGATGCGCACCAGCTCCGAGCGTGGGTAGGCGCGCAGCACCACCAGCCGGCCCACCGGCAGCATCAGGGCGCCGCCCAGGCCCTGAATGATGCGCGAGATCACCAGCATGGCCAGGCTGCCGGACAGGGCGCAAAGCAGCGAGCCGATGCTGAACAGCAGGATGGCGCTGAAGAACACCTTTTTGGTGCCGAAGCGATCGGAGATCCACCCCGAGGCGGGGATGAGCAGCGCTACGGTGAGCATGTAGGCGATGATCACCGACTGCATGCGCAGCGGGTTCTCGGCAAGGTCCGTGGCCATGGCCGGCAGCGCGGTGTTGAGGATGGTGCCGTCCAGCGCCTGCATGAAGAAGGCAATGGCGATGACCCAGGGGAGCCAGCGGGCGGTGGTGGTGTCCAGAGGTGGGCGCGTGGGCATGGGGGCTCTTGTTGTTGGGTTGTGGGGGAGGGGGTTTGGAAGTGGATGGTCCCCTCACCCCAGCCCTCTCCCTGGGGGAGAGGGAGCCGTACGGCGGTGTATCAACTACCGGGATCCGCTTCTAGCTCCCTCT
>NZ_DFUE01000057.1:11339-11569 GCF_002379585.1 Pseudomonas sp. UBA4194 | reverse complement strand
CCGTGGCGCCAGCCAGGAGCGCGGCCGCCGCCAAGCCGCCGCTGCCGCTGGACGAATTGCGCACCTTTGCCGAAGTCATGGACCGTATCAAGGCCGCCTACGTGGAGCCGGTGGACGACAAGACCCTGCTGGAGAACGCCATCAAGGGCATGCTCAGCAACCTCGACCCGCACTCTGCCTACCTGGGCCCGGAAGACTTCCAGGAGCTGCAGGAAAGCACCAGCGGTGAA
>NZ_DFUE01000057.1:0-11301 GCF_002379585.1 Pseudomonas sp. UBA4194 | reverse complement strand
CGGCCTGGGCATCGAGGTCGGCAGCGAGAACGGCATGATCAAGGTGGTGTCGCCCATCGACGACACGCCGGCCTCCAAGGCCGGTATCGAGGCGGGCGACCTGATCGTCAAGATCAACAACCAGCCCACCCAGGGCTTGAGCATGACCGAAGCCGTCGACCTGATGCGCGGCAAGCTCGGCGAGAAGATCACCCTGACCTTGGTTCGCGATGGCGGCACGCCGTTCGACGTGACCCTGGCTCGGGCCACCATCCAGGTCAAGAGCGTCAAGGCGCAGCTGCTCGAGAGCGGCTACGGCTACGTGCGCATCACCCAGTTCCAGGTCAAGACCGGCGAGGAAGTCGGCAAGGCCCTGGCCAAGATGCGCAAGGACAACGGCGGCAAGCTCAAGGGCATCATCCTGGACTTGCGCAACAACCCAGGCGGCGTGCTGCAAAGCGCCGTGGAGGTGGCCGACCATTTCCTGACCAAGGGCTTGATCGTCTACACCAAGGGCCGTATCGCCAATTCCGAGCTGCGTTTCTCCGCCGACCCTGCCGATGCCAGCGAAGGAGTGCCATTGGTGGTGCTGATCAACGGCGGCAGCGCCTCGGCTTCGGAAATCGTCGCCGGCGCCCTGCAAGACCAGAAACGCGGCATCCTGATGGGCACCGACAGCTTCGGCAAAGGCTCGGTGCAAACCGTACTGCCGCTGAACAACGACCGCGCCCTGAAGATCACCACTGCGCTGTACTACACGCCCAACGGTCGCTCCATCCAGGCACAGGGCATCATCCCCGACGTCGAAGTACGCCAGGGCAAGGTGACCCGCGATGCCGACGTCGAAAGCTTCAAGGAAGCCGACCTGCAGGGGCACCTGGGCAATGGCAACGGCGGCGCTGACCGGCCCACCGGCAAGAAGGCTGTGGGCAGCAAGAAGGCCCGTCCGCAGGATGACGACTTCCAGTTGAGCCAGGCCCTGAGCTTGCTCAAAGGGCTGAGCGTGACCCGCGGCAACTGATATGTGGCGTGCTTTGCTGTTGACCTTGGGGCTGGTGGCCGCGAGCGTGGCCCAGGCCGCACCGGCCTACCTGACGCTGATCATCGACGACCTCGGCCAGTCCCCGGCCAGGGACAGCCGTACCCTGGCGCTGCCGGGGCCGGTGACGCTGGCGATCATGCCCGATACACCCCACGCCGCCGACTTTGCCCGCCAGGCTCACAAGGCCGGCAAGACGGTGATGGTGCACATGCCCATGGACCCGGCCACCGGGCCCTTCGCCTGGCGACCTGATCTGGCCCCAGCGGAACTGCAGAACCGCCTGCAAGCGGCGCTGCGTGCCGTGCCCTACGCCGCCGGGCTGAACAACCACGAAGGCAGCCGCATGACTTCCCAACCCGAGGCCATGGCCCTGTTGATGGGCGAGCTGCAGCAACACGGCATGTTCTTCGTCGACAGCCGCACCAGTGCTGCAACGGTGGCCGCCGCCAAGGCTCAGGCAATCGGCCTGGCGAGCCTGTCCCGGGACGTGTTCCTGGATGACACCCGTACCCCTGAGGCCATTGCCGGCCAGTTGCACAAAGCGGTGGCACTGGCGCGCAAGCAGGGAACGGTGGTGATCATCGGTCACCCCTACAGCGAGACCCTGGACGTGCTGGAACGGGAAATGCCCCGGCTCAAGGCTCAGGGGGTGGAGTGGATTCCAATTCGGCAGATGATCGGCGAGCGTGGCAATCGGGCCACCGAGGCCCATGGCAGGGGTGGGATTTACCGTTAAGCAGGAGCTGTTGAGCATGAACCGTTTAGCATGAACCGCTGAGCATGAAGAGTCCCGACCTGCCCGCTACAGGTACTCGGCAAACACCTTGTCCACGACCCCCTCCTTACGCATCTCGTCCAACGCCTGTTGCAGGCGTTTGACTACCTCATCCGGGGTGTCCTTGTTCAGGGCCAGAAACAGCTCCGCACTGTTGAAGCGCAGTACGGTCTTGAGCCCTGCCACGCCTTCGAGCCGCGCCAGATACCGCCCTGCCGGATCACCCGTGGCCCATAGGTCGATCAGCCCTTCCTGCAACTTGTGGGCGTTTTCCTGATCACGCAGCGCGATGACCGGGTTCATGCCCTCGGTGGTCAAGGTCTGTTCGATGGCGTCGCCCTTGTAGGCGCCGATCCTGTAGGGTCGGGCCTGTTCCAGGTTTTCCAGGGTAATGGTGCTGTCGGCCCGCGCCAGCAGAATCCAGTCGTCCGGCCCCAGCGGCCCGACCCATTTGAAGGCCTGCTCGCGCTCGGGCAACCGGGCCGTCACGAAGACCCCGTAGCCCGGGTTGTTCAAGGCCAGCTTGTAGATGCGATCCCAGGGGAAGCGCAGCGTCATGCTGTAGGGAATATCGGCGCGCTTGAACATCTCGCGCACCAGATCGGCGGCGATACCCTTGATGTTGTCCTGCTGGGCGAAGTTCTTGCCATTGGTGGCCATGTTGTAGGGCGGAAAGTTTTCCGTCAGCAGCACCATCGAATAGCCTGCCGGGATCTCTGCGCGCACGGCGGTGCCGCTCAGCAATGTGAGTGCGGCGAGGCAGGCGAAAAGGCTGCGTTTGAGCATTGGAAGGCCCTGGTGTCGGTGGCGTGGATCAGAGTGCCGGGCGGGGAGCGGAGTGTAAAGGTCAAATAGCTATGTGCCAGTAGGGTTGGTTTGGGATTTGGGGTGGATGGTCCCCTCACCCCAGCCCTCTCCCTGGGGGAGAGGGAGCCATTTACCGCAGATCCCCGCGCCATTCGCCCACCACTTCCTCCAATGCCACCAGATCCGGGACCCGCGCCACCGTGTCGCCGATCTGCACCGCCGCCAGCTCCAGCGGCTTGAGCGGCACATCGACATAGCTCAACTGGCTGTCCACCTTGCACGAGCGCGGCACGCCCTGGATCAGCACCGCCATGAAGCGCACCGCCGACGCACCCAGCGCATTGAGCACCACGATGCGTGCCCGCTCGCCGATCACCGCTTCGCCGCCGCTGGCCGCCTCGAAGCTGATCAACGGCAGCTGTAGATTGCGCCACTCGATCATCCCCAGGTGCCAGCGCGGTGCGCCGAGCACCGGCTCGCCGGGCAGGTAGTCAATCAGCTCGGCCACGGCGACATTGGGCAGCAACAAGGTGCGCTCGGCCAAGGGCAGTAGCAGCGCCGTCAGGCTGTCGCGGCGACCGATGGCGCGATCAAGCATGCTGGCGGCTCCAGTGGGCAATACAGGCCAGCAGATGGCTTTCCTGATAGGGCTTGCCCAGGTATTCGTTGACGCCAATGGCCATCGCCCGCTCCCGGTGCTTCTGACCGGTACGTGAGGTAATCATGATGATGGGCAGGTCTTTGAGCGTAGGGTGATGGCGCACCTGGGTTGCCACCTCGAAGCCGTCCATGCGCGGCATTTCGATGTCCAGCAGCATGACATCGGGACTGTGCTCCTGGAGCAGCGTCATGGCGTCGACCCCGTCCTTGGCCGTCAGCACCTGCATGCCGTGGCGCTCCAGCAGCCGGCTGGTGACCTTGCGCACGGTGACCGAATCGTCCACCACCAACACCTGCAGGCGTCGGGCGGGCGCGGCGGCGCGGTGGTGGAGCACACTTCGCTGCGGTTGGGTCTGCGCCGCGCGCAGCTGGGCCAGCAGATCGAGGATCAACACCACCCGCCCATCACCCAGAATGGTCGCGCCACTGAGTCCGGGGACGGCAGCGAACTGCGGCCCCAGCCCCTTGACCACGATTTCCCGCGAGCCCGCCAGGGCATCCACCTGCACCGCCACCTGCTGGTCGAACGCGCGCACCAGCAACACCGGCAGCGGCACCATCTGGCCGACCAGCGACGGCGACGGCGTGCCGTGCAGCAGCGTGGCCAGGTAACGCAGATCGTAGACCCGGCCAGCATAGCCATAGCGCGGTGGATCGGACTGGTAAGCGTCCTGCAGCTCGCCAGGCATGACCCGCACGATCCCTTCGATGCTGTTGAGCGGGATGGCATACTGATCGTCGCCACACTGGACCATCAAGGCGCGGTTGACCGACACCGTGAACGGCAGGCGGATCTGGAAACGCGCCCCCTGGCCAGGGCGCGAATCGATGCTCATGGCCCCGCCCAGCTGCTTGACCTCTTCGTGGACCACATCCATGCCCAGCCCGCGCCCGGAGATCTGGGTGATCTTGGTCGCGGTGGAGAACCCCGGCTGCAGGATGAACTGCAAGACGTCGTGATCGCTCATGTCGCTGGCAGGGTCCAACAGGCCGCGCTTGATCGCTTTGGCGCGAACCGCTTCGAGCGGCACACCCGCGCCGTCATCGCTCATTTCGATCACGATGTCGCCACCCTGATGCAGCAAGGCCAGACGAATGTGCCCCTGGGCCGGCTTGCCAGCGGCCAGGCGCGCTTCGACCGGCTCCAGGCCATGGTCCACGGCGTTGCGCAGCATGTGCTCGAGCGGCGCGATCATGCGCTCCAGCACACTGCGGTCCATTTCGCCTTGCGCCTCACTGACCTCGAACTCGACCTCCTTGCCCAGCTCCTCGGCGACCTGTCGCACCACCCGCTGCAGACGCGGCAGCAGCCGCTCGAAAGGCACCATGCGGGTACGCATCAGGCCTTCCTGCAGTTCGGTATTGACCCGCGCCTGCTGCTGCAGCAGGGTCTGGGCCTCGAGATTGCGACCGGCCAGGGTTTCTTTCAGGTCCAGCAGGTCGGAGGCCGATTCGAACAGCGCTCGCGAGAGTTGTTGCAGCTGGGAATGGCGATCCATTTCCAGTGGGTCGAAATCTTCGTAGCCGTGGCCATCTACCTGTTGCCGGCTGAGAATCCGACTCTGGGTTTCGGTGTCCAGGCGACGCAACTGGTCGCGCATGCGCTCGATGGTGATCTCCATCTCCTGCAACGCCGCCTGGGCATCGTTGACCTGCTGTTCGATACGCCCGCGAAAGATCGAGGTTTCCCCCGCCAGGTTGCCCAGGTCATCGAGCAGTTCGGCCGCGACCTTGACCACATCCACCGGGCCCCGCTCCACCGCACCCGGTTCGACGGCCACCTTGGGCGGCGCGGCAGGGGCGCTGGGCTCGGCCGTCTGGGCGAAGTCGTGAATGGCCGCGATGAGCTTGCCTGCCGCGGGCAGCGCAGTGCCCGAGCGCACGGCATCGAGCATCTGCGCCAGGCGGTCGTGACCTTTCTGCAGTAGCCCGAACAACTTGATCGATGCTTGCAGCTGGCCGGCCGACAGCTGGGCGTAGACCGACTCCAGTTCGTGGGCCAGATCCCCCAGAGGGCCGACCTCGACCATGCGTGCACCGCCCTTGAGGGTATGCAGGTCGCGCAGCAGGTTTTCCACTTCCAGGCTGTTGTCGGGCTCGGCTTGCCAGCGCAGCAGTGCCGCGCCCGCGCTTTCGACGATGTCCAGGCCTTCCTCGATGAAGATATCCAGCAGCTCGGTATCGGGCGTGCCTTCGGCATCCGCGGGCGCGGGCAGCGGCTCGCTCTGGCGCAAGCCGTTGAGCAGATCGATCAGCGAGTCGGCGGCGGTCAGCGGCTGGCGCTGCTGCAACTGCTCGAGCATGAGCCGCAGATGCGCATGGCTGCGCACCAGGGCTTGCTCCAGCTCACTGCAATGCTGCAAGCGGCGTTGCACCAGGGCTTCATAGACGGCCTCCAGGGCATGGGCCAATTCGGCAATGGCGTCCATCCCGGACATCCGTGCGCCCCCTTTGAGGGTGTGCAAGTCGCGCTGCAGCGACTGCAACGGTGCAGCGCTGTCGGGGTCGACGAGCCAGCGTTGCAGGGTCTGCGCGGCCAGGTCGAGGATATCCGCCGCCTCGTCGAGAAACAGCTCTACCAGGTCATCGTCAACACTGGGTTCGGCCGCGCTGGCGCTGACCGCGCCAAGTTCGATGACCCCGCTGCCATCGCGCTGTACCACGCCCGTGGCCTGCGGATCGAGGCCACCTTCCACGCGTTTGCGCAAAGCCTGTACCCGCTGCGGCTGAGCTTGCACCTGCTGACCCGCGGCAAGCTGGTCGAGCATGCCGAGCAGCGCTTCCTGGGCCTGATCGGCCTCGGCGAAAAAACCCGCGTCCACGGCCAGGCTGCTTTCCTCTGCCGCGCCGTACAGGTCCAGCAAGGCTTCGCACAGTTCGTCCACTGCGGTCAGGTCGGCCAGGTGGGCGCCCTCGCCCAAGGTCGTCAGGCCATCGAGCAACGCGGTCAGCTCGTGGCGTTCGCCAGGATGCTGCTGCCAGCGTTGCAGCAGCGACTCGCACTCGAGCAGGATGTCCATGGCCTCGGCCAGGAAGCGCTCGATCACCCGCGGATCGCGTCCGCGCACCTGCGGGTTACCATGCTCGCGTGCAGACTCGAGCCGCGCAGCGGTGCGTTGCTGCAATTGCTCGATCAGCGCCGGCGCGCCGGCAATCGGTGAGAAGGGGTCCTGGGGCAACTGCTGCAACTTGCTGCGCATCAGGTACTCGGCATCGCTCAACAGCGCCAGATCGACCGGTTCCAGGGGCACCTGATGAGCCCGCAGCTCACGCGCCATGAAATCCATGGCCGTCGCCAGCTCGGCCACCGGCAAGACCCCGGCGACCAATGCGCTGCCCTTGAGCGTATGCAGGGCGCGCTGCAGTTCGTCGCTGATGGGCAAGCCCTGCTGATTGTCGTCCAGGGCCAGAAAACGGTTGAGGCTGGTGAGGTGGTTCAAGGCTTCGTTATGGAAGATTTCCAGCAGCTGCGGGTCAAGCTCCGCGACCACTTCCGGTTTGACCGACACCTTGGCTGGCGTGGCGGCCTCTGCCAGGCGGTAGCCCAGCGCCGCCAGGCCCGCCTCGGCCACATCCAGCACGCGCTCGGCCGGGGTCTGCGGGTCGTCGCTGAGGCGCTCCAGATAGTACTCGATGGCGGTGATGGCCTCGGCCAACTGATCCAGTTGCGCGCTGTCCGGGTGGGCGACGTCGCTGAGCAGCTGCGCCTGTACATAGTCCTCGCAGCATTGCACCAGCGCCGCCGCGCGCTCCAGCACCAACATGGCCAGGGCACCGCGCAACTGCGTCAACAAGGGTGGCAGGCCTTGCAGGCGCTGGCGCTCCCAGTGGCTGTCGGCATAGTCCACCAGCATGTCCCGGGCCTGCTGCAAGCCAAAGCGGGTTTCCTTGATGACCAGGCGGTGGATCTGCTTGAGATCGGTGGTGGGCAGGCGGTCTTCCTCGAGCTCGGCTGGTTCGGCGGGGCCGACCATCCCCGCCAGCGTGGCCTCGACGTAGAGCAAGGCACCGGCCACGTCCATCAGCACGGCATCGTTGGCTTCGCGCGCGCCCTGCACCAGGCCCTGGACCACCAGCAGCTGGTCGATGATGACCTTGCGCGGCTGGCCGAAACCGAGCACCGCCAAGGTATCGGCGATCTGCCGCAGCGGTGCCAGCAGGCTGGCCAGTTCGTCGGCGTGCTGACGATCACCGCGCACGAAGCGGTCGAGGTTGTCCTTGACCCGCACCAGCTCTTCGCACAAGGCGCTGAGGACGTAGTCGTGACGGTCGGCCATGGTCACTCCGGGGCTTTCTCTGTGGTAACGCTGGCGGCGGGCAAGGTAAAGCCCGATACCGAGCGGCGCATCTCACTGGCCATCTGCGCCAGGTTGCCGATGCTCTCGGCGGTGTTGGCGGAGCCTGAAGACGTCTGCTCGGTGATCTGCTGGATCACCGACATGGTATGCGAGATCTGTCCGGCCGAACTGGTCTGCTGCTGGGCCGCATTGGAAATGCTCTGAATCAATGCGGCCAGGTCCTGGGACACGCCTTCGATCTCTTCCAGTGCAATACCGGCATCGTGGGCCAGGCGAGCGCCGCGCACCACCTCGAAGGTGGTCTGCTCCATGGAAATCACCGCCTCGTTGGTATCGGCCTGGATCGCCCGCACCAGCATCTCGATCTGCCGGGTCGCCGAGGAAGAGCGCTCGGCCAGCCGCTGCACCTCGTCGGCCACCACGGCAAACCCGCGCCCCGCTTCACCGGCCATGGAAGCCTGGATCGCGGCGTTGAGGGCGAGGATATTGGTCTGGTCGGCAATGTCGTCGATCAGGCTGACGATGTCGCCGATTTCCTGGGACGACTCGCCCAGGCGCTTGATGCGCTTGGCGGTGTCCTGGATCTGCTCGCGAATGTTGTCCATGCCATGGATGGTGTTGTGCACCACCTCACTACCCTTGTTGGCGATGGTCACCGAGCGCTCCGCCACCTTGGCCGACTCCCAGGCATTGGTGGACACCTGGTCGATGGACTGGGCCATGTCGCTGATCGCCACCGACGCGTCGCTGATCTGCTGCGCCTGATGCTCCGAGGCCCGGGCCAGCTGCTTGGCCGTGGCCTGGGTTTCCTGCACGGCGGTCGCCACTTCCTCGGCGGTGAGGTTGATGGTGGCTACCAGTTCGCGCAGTTGGTCGATGGAATAGTTGATGGAGTCGGCGATGGTGCCGGTGAACTCTTCAGTGACCGAGGCGGTGACAGTGAGGTCGCCGTCGGCCAGGTCGCCGATCTCGTCGAGCAGACGCATGATCGCGGCCTGGTTGCGCTCGTTCTTCTGCGCGGTTTCACGCAGTTGGCGCTTGGTCTCGCGAACCATGACCAGGGCAATGAGGATGATCGACGCCAGCGCGGCCAGGCCCAGGACATAGCCGCCAATGGTATCCAGCGAGCGGCCGTTGGCCAGGTTCTCGAAACCGCTGGCCAGGCGCGACGCCTCCTCGAGCAGGGTCTGCGACTGATTGAAGATGGTGCTGGCCGACTCGCGGACCTGGAACAGTTCGGGTGAGGTTTCCAGAATTTCGTCCACCGAACCGGACACGAACTGGAACAGCTCGGCGATTTCGCGCAGGCGGGCCTGGGCGTCCGGGTCCTGCACCTGGGTGACGCGAATGGCCGGGTCGCCCTCCAGCATGCCGTTAAGCACCTGGCCGAAGCGGTTGGCGTCGCGGCCGAAACTTTCGGCGGCTTGAGCGGCGGTGTCATCGCCGGAAAGCACGGTGTTCACCGAACCCAGAATGCGTTCGGCAAGCAGCGACTGACGCTGCGCCACTGCGACCTGGCTGGCCGGGGCGCCACCGCGCAACAGCGTGTCCACGACCTTTTCATACTCGACCTGCAATTGCGGCACGGTCTCGGCCAGGGTCGCGGCCACCTGATGCAGCGACAGCACGGTCTGCTCGCTGGCCAGGATCACATCACTGTTCTTGCGCAGGCCGTCCCAGTCGCGCTGCACGCTGCGCATCTGTTCGCGCATGGCCGGCGGCGCCGCTGGCAAACCCGTCGCCGAGTCGCCGACCTTGAGAAACTCCCAGCGTCGGTCGAAGTCGTTGCGTGCATCGGCCAGCAAGCGGAACGCCGCGGCCTTGCCGGCGGCAGCCTCGGTGGCGTTCTTGGCGATGCGCTGCGACAACACCCGCAACTCGCCGGCATGACCGATGTACTGCTTGTCGTAGTTGGACTGCGTGTTGAGGTAGGCGAAGTTGGCGAACAGCAGCATGATGAACACGATCAGCGCCACGAACAGCCCGGCAATCTGCGCCCCGGCCTTCGAGCCCTGCATGGTATTGCCCGACAAACCCTTGATCATTGCGCAGGCCCCCGCCTGTAAAGCCCGTTGCTTGGAATGGTTGATTGAGTATGCGTGTTCAGCGCGCGACATCCATGAATACCGTGGCCTGTACCAGACTGGCCGGGCTGAACACGCACCAGGCGTGCTCGCGGGCAAAATGGCCTTGCACGAACGGTGCGATCGTCGGGTCCAGGCCGCCGGGCAGACTGAGGTCGTGATTGACCAGGCCGAAGTGCTGCAGGCCCACCACCTCGTCCACCAGCAAGCCGACGAACATGTCCGGCCGGTCCACCACCAGCACCCGCCGCTGCTTGCGCAGCGAGGTCAGTTCATGGCCGAAGAATGCACACAGGTCGATCACCGGCAGCAGCCTGCCGCGCAGGTTGGCCACGCCCACGACCCAGTGCTTCACGCCCGGCAGGCGGGTGCTGCGCGGTTGTGGCAGGACTTCGGCCACCTCGCCCATGGGCGCCACGTACCAGTGCCCGGCCAGGCGAAAGCCGATGCCGCTCCAGGTCTGCAGGCGCGACTCCTGGGACGGCAATTCGGCCGCCAGCAAGCGGCAGCGCTGGTCGATGTCCAGCAGCAGATCGAAGGCGGTGCGCGACTCGACCATGACCTGGGCGATCAGCCAGCCAACACGGCATTGAGGGTCTTGATCAGGGTGTCTTCGTCCACCGGCTTGGTCAGGTAGTCCCTGGCGCCCTGGCGTGTGCCCCAGACCTTGTCGGTTTCCTGATCCTTGGTGGTGATGATGATCACGGGGATGGCGTTGGTGTCGGCGTCCTTGCTCAACTGGCGGGTGGCCTGGAAACCGTTGAGGCCCGGCATGACGATGTCCATGAGTACGGCGTCGGGCTTCTCCTGGCGGGCCAGGGCGACGCCATCGCCGCCGTTTTCGGCCTTGAGCACTTCATGGCCGTGTTTTTCCAGCATGCCGGTGAGTTTGTACATTTCCGTCGGCGAGTCGTCGACGATCAGGATTCGAGCCATGCTGTTCCCCATGCGGTATGGACCCTGGCCGCGCCAGGGACGGGTGCGTATGTCACGCTGCAAAACCTGGCACGTGGGCCCGGATCGCGGCAAGCAGCTCTTCCTTGCTGAAAGGCTTGGTTAAAAATTGATCAGACCCGACGATGCGGCCCTTGGCCTTGTCGAACAGACCGTCGCGCGATGACAACATCACCACCGGGGTCGCCTTGAAGGCACTGTGGTTCTTCACCAGCGCGCAGGTCTGGTAGCCGTCCAGGCGCGGCATCATGATATCAACGAAGATGATGTCGGGACGATTATCGGCGATCTTGGCCAACGCATCGAACCCATCGACCGCAGTGATGACCTCGCAGCCCAGCGTATCGAGCAGCATCTGGGCCGTGCGCCGAATCGTCTTGGAGTCGTCGATGACCATGATCTTGAAGGCTTCGGGCTTTTCCATGATGGCTCTGGTGTGGGCTGGCGGGTACCAATACGAGAAATCTGTTGCTTGAGCGGGCCCCTTCGCGGCTGTATGCAGCTCCTCCATCGACTCACGCCTCCTGTTAGAGCGGCTTGAAGTCGCGAAGGCGTTGGCACGGTCCATATCATTGTTCGAGTCTTTTTAGTTCATTCTCCCGTACCGTTCCATAAACCTCTGACCCTTGACTTGCTGACTTCGTGGCGCCTCCCTGACGCCTCTTTCTACTGTCCATTTTCTAACGCCTCGTTCAGCCTACC
>NZ_DFUE01000069.1 GCF_002379585.1 Pseudomonas sp. UBA4194 | reverse complement strand
CCGACAAGTGCAGTCAGTGGAGACAGTGCTACCCGCAGCCGCCCCCCTCCGAAGGCAGTATTTACCCCCCCCCAAACGCCCCCCCCACCTGTGGGACCGGCGTAAGCCGGGTCAAGCCCCCCCCCAAGATCGCACGCCCTATCCCAACAGCCCCGACGCGCTCACACCGCGACCACGCCACCCCCAACGAATCCATTTGAATGATTGCCCCACAGCGCCTAACTTGGCAGAACAATAATGTCCCGCGGAATCGCCCAATGAACACGATTGCCCTCGCCACGCCCGCCCCGGCGACCACCGACGCCAAGCAGCTGATCGCCCAGCTGCGGGGCCTGGTCGGTGCTTCCCACGTGCTTACCGAACCAGCCGACACGGTGCGTTTTCGCCACGGCTTTCGCTTCGGCAGCGGCAGCGCCCTGGCGGTGGTGCAGCCCGGCTCGCTGCTGGAACAGTGGCAAGTGGTCAAGGCCTGCGTGGCTGCCGACCGCATCGTCATCATGCAGGCCGCCAATACCGGTCTCACCGGCGGCTCGACGCCTGACGGCGGTTACGACCGCGAAGTGGTCATCATCAGCACGCTGCGCATGCGTACCGTGCAAGTGATCGAAGAAGGCCGGCAGGTCATCTGCTTCCCGGGCTCGACCCTCGACCAACTGGAAAAGGTGCTCAAGCCCCTGGGCCGCGAACCGCACTCGGTGATCGGTTCTTCGTGCATCGGTGCGTCGGTGTTTGGCGGGGTGTGCAACAATTCTGGCGGCTCCCTGGTACGCCGGGGCCCGGCCTATACCGAGATGGCCGTGTACGCGCAACTCGACGCCCAGGGCCAGCTGCACCTTATCAATCACCTGGGGGTGGAACTGGGCGACACCCCGGAGGAGATTCTCGGCAACCTCGACGCGCGCCGCTACACCGACAGCGATATCCACACCGATGCCGGGCGCGGCTCGGACCATGGCTATGCCCAGTACGTGCGCGACGTGGACGCTGCTACCCCTGCACGCTTCAACGCTGACCAGCAGCGCCTTCACGAAGCCAGCGGCAGCGCCGGCAAGCTGGCCGTGTTTGCGGTACGCCTGGACACCTTCGTTGCCGAGCGCGACACCGCAGTGTTCTACATCGGCAGCAACGATACCGGCGACCTTACGCAGATCCGCCGGCAGATGCTGGCGCAGTTCGAAGAGCTGCCCATCGCCGGTGAATACATGCACCGCGATGCCTACGACGTGGCCGCCGACTACGGCAAAGACACCTTCCTCATGATCCATCACCTGGGCACCCAACGGCTGCCTAAGATGTTCGCGCTCAAGAGCAAGGTCGACACCGTGCTCGGGCGCTTCAAATGGCTGCCGTCCAATCTTGCCGACCGCGCCTTGCAGATCGCGGCGCGCTGCTTCCCGGATCATCTACCCAAACGCATGCAGGACTATCGCCAGCGCTACGAGCACTACCTGATGCTGAAAGTCTCGGCGGGCTCGGTGAGTGCGACCGAAAAACTGCTGAGTGAACTGTTCGCCGGACGCGACGGCGGCTACTTCCGCTGCACGGCCGAGGAAGGCTCCAAGGCGTTTCTGCACCGCTTCGCCGCTGCCGGTGCCGCGGTGCGTTACCGCGCGGTGCACGATGATGAGGTCGAGGATATCGTTGCGCTGGACATCGCCCTGGCGCGCAATGACCGTCAGTGGTTCGAAACCCTGCCCGATGCCATCGAGCAGCAGATGATCGTCAAGCTGTATTACGGCCACTTCTTCTGTCACGTCTTCCATCAGGATTACATTGTGCGCAAGGGCAGTGACTGTCTGGCTGTCGAACACCAGATGTGGGCGTTGCTCGACCGGCGCGGGGCCGAGTACCCGGCCGAGCACAACGTCGGCCATCTGTACCCCGCCAAACCCGCACTCAAGGCGTTCTATCAACAACTGGACCCCTGCAATGCCTTCAATCCTGGCGTGGGCCAGACATCGAAATGTCGGCACTGGCAGAACCAGGCCTGAATCCAGCGCCTGGGGCCGGCGAGATCAAGAAAGTATCGCTGGCAGGTGCACCCCGTATTAGAGCTCAGCGGCCATTGGCGTTAAGGTAGGGCTTCCAATATCCCAGACCAGGCCAGGGCCGACCGTGAGCGTTGGCCTCGAGCGCTGGCAAAGCGACAAGGAACAATCGATGGCAATGCCCCGCATAGTGGTTTTCGGCGAAGCCTTGACCGATATCGTTCAAGGCTCCCCTGGTCAATGGCGCGGATACCCGGGCGGTGCGCCCTGGAACGTGGCCCGTACCTTGAGCAGGCTCGGCCTGTCCGCCGCGTTTGCTGGCGCCATCAGCAGCGACTCGCTGGGTGACGAAATCGCCGAGCAGTCGGCCCAGGCCGGCCTGGACATGCGCTTCATCCAGCGGGTGGACGCCGACCCGTTGGTGGCCATCGTGCCCAGCGCGCGACCGCCGCGCTATTTTTTTGCCGGGGAAGCCGATCTGCGTTTTGATCCCGCCTTGCTCCCCGAGGACTGGTTGGCGGCGGCGCAGATCTGTCACTTCAGCTGCATCAGCCTGGCTCGCCAACCCTTGGGCGCGCAGTTGCTCAAAGTCGCCGAGCAGTGCCGTGAGGCTGGCAAGCACATCAGTTACGACCCCAACTGGCGCAACCTGATGGACGCCCACTACCGCGAGCAGACCTTCCCGACCCTGATCGCCATGGCCGACACCATCAAACTCTCCGACGAAGACTTGCGCCAGATCTACCCGGGCCTGACCGAAGCCCAGGCCCTGAATGAACTCCGCGCCATGAACCCCGCCGCCGAGGTGCTGTTCACCCGCGGCGAGCACGGCATGGTGCTGCACACTCAGGACCGCCAATACGAACAGGCAGCCATCGCGATCGAGGTAGTGGATACCGTGGGTGCGGGCGATGCCAGCATGGCCGGCTGGCTCGCCTCTCATATGCTCGGCCTCGAAGACCCGCAACAACGCTTGCGCTTCTCCGCCGCGTGCGCTTCGGCCTCCTGCCAGCACGCCGGTGCCCATGCGCCGGACCTGGCAGAAGTGCAGGCGCTACTCTCTCCCACCCCGTAGCAGCGGATTAATCCGCGTCAGCTGGCGCCACGGTGCATCGTGAACACTCGGATGGGACGCGGATGAATCCGCTGCTACAGCATTTCGAGCATGGCGGTGAGGTTGGGGGAGCCGCCACCGCGGCGCCAGATCAGCCAGGTCTGCAACCAGCGAAAATCCTCCACCAGCGGCCAGACGCTGACATTGCTGCTGCCCGGCATGCTTTCCAGCATGCTGCGCGGCATCAATGCCAGGCCCGCACCGGCGCTGACGCAGGCGAGCATGCCGTGGTATGACTCCATTTCGAAGATCTTGCCGGGGGCTGCGCCATCGGCGACGAACCAGTTCTCGAAGTGCCGCCGGTAGGAACAGTTGGCGCGAAACGCATAGATCGTCTCGCCGTTCACATCCCGAGCGCGAGCGACCTCGGCATGGCTACGGGCACTGACCAGCACCATTTCCTCGTCATACACCGCACGCCCGTCCAGCAGCGGATGGTGCAACGGGCCGTCGACGAAAGCTGCGGCCAGGCGGCCGCTGAGCACGCCATCGAGCATGTCGCCGGAAGGACCCGTGGACAAGTCCAGCTCGACCTTGGGAAAGCGCTGGTGATAGGCAGCCAGCAGCGGCGGGATGCGTACCGCGGCCGTGCTCTCCAGTGAGCCCAGGGAGAACGCGCCCTGGGGTTCGCTGCCGGAGACCGCTTGGCGCGCTTCCTCGACCAGATCGAGGATGCGCCGGGTGTAGTCGAGAAAATTCCAGCCATTGGGCGACAACCGCAGGCGCAGCTTTTCGCGAATGAACAGCTCCACCCCTAAGTCGCTCTCCAGCTGTTTGATGCGCGTCGTGAGGTTCGACGGCACTCGGTGCACGCGCTGGGCGGCAGCGGCAATGCTGCCTTCCTCGGCGACGGCGCGAAAGAGCTCCAGCTGCGTGAGGTCCATACATTCTCCAATTGAGATGGTTTTGCTTATTATTATTCAATATTCATAAGCATCCAAGGGGCTTATCGTAGGTTCATGTTCTTCCAACGGAGCCACCGACATGACCCACGCCCTCTCCCTGAATCCCACCACCGGCCAGACCTTGCAGCACTATGCGTTCCAGAGCGACGAGCAACTGGAGCTTGCCCTGGCAGGTAACTTCGCGGCATTCCAGCAATGGCGCTACACCCCTCTGGCGGAGCGGGCCGACACCCTGGTGCGCTTGGCCCAAGTGCTGCGCAACATGGCCGAGCCCCTGGCCCGCATGATCACCGAGGAAATGGGCAAGCCCATCAGCCAGGCCCGCGGTGAAGTGGAAAAATGCGCCGGCCTGTGCGAATGGTATGCCGAGCACGGTCCGGCGATGTTGGCCGCCGAAGCGACTCAGGTCCCGGGCAACAAGGCGCGCATCGAATACCGCCCACTGGGCCCGGTACTGGCCGTCATGCCCTGGAATTTCCCCCTGTGGCAGGTACTGCGCGGCGCGGTCCCGGTGCTGCTGGCGGGTAACAGCTATTTGCTCAAACACGCGCCCAACGTGATGGGCAGCGCCACCTTGCTGCACGACGCCTTCATCGAAGCCGGATTGCCGGAGCATCTCTTCGCGTTGCTCAACGTGGAACCGCAGGGGGTCTCTCGAGCGATTGCCGATTCCCGTGTAGCCGCAGTCACCGTCACCGGGAGCGTTCGGGCAGGCTCGGCGATTGCCGCTCAGGCCGGCGCCGCGCTGAAGAAATGTGTGCTGGAGCTGGGCGGTTCCGATCCGTTCATCGTCCTGGCCGATGCGGATCTGGACGAAGCGGTCAACGCCGCGTTGCTGGGACGCTTCCAGAACACCGGCCAGGTCTGTGCGGCCGCCAAGCGCCTGATCATCGAATCGAGCGTGCTGCCGGCGTTCACCGAGAAATTCGTCGCCGCGGCCAAAGCGCTGAAAATCGGCGATCCTTTGAACGAGGATACGTATATCGGCCCCATGGCCCGCTATGACCTGCGCGATGAACTGGACGGCCAGGTACAGGCGTCCATTGCCCAAGGTGCACAGCTGTTGTTGGGCGGACACAAGATCGAGGGCGTAGGCAATTACTACGCACCCACAGTGCTGGCAGGCGTGGAACCCGGCATGACCGCGTTCGATCAGGAGCTGTTTGGCCCTGTCGCGGCGATCATCGAAGCCCGTGATGCCGAGCACGCCTTGGCGCTGGCCAACGACAGCGAATTCGGCCTGACCGCCAGCGTGTGGACGGCCAACGAGGCGATGATCGAGCGTTTCATCGAGCGATTGGAAACAGGTGGGGTGTTCATCAACGGGTACAGTGCGTCGGATGCCCGAGTGGGTTTTGGAGGGGTGAAGAAAAGCGGGTTTGGCCGTGAACTGTCTCACTTCGGGATTCGCGAGTTTTGCAACGCCCAGACGGTGTGGCTGGATCGTCGTTGATGGGTGGAGAGCTGGGATGGGTTTGATGTGAGATGATTGTTTGATCTTGGGTGTAGGGGGTTGAGGATTGTGGTGAATGGTCCCCTCACCCCAGCCCTCTCCCTGAGGGAGAGGGAGTCGTACGAAGGTGTCACAGATATAGGCGATCTGCTCTTAGCTCCCTCTTCCTCAGGGAGAGGGGTCGGACGAAGATGTCACAGCTATAGGCGATCTGCTTTTGCTCCCTCTCCCTCAGGGAGAGGTCTGGGGTGAGGGGACCATTCACCGCAAATCCCAACCCCTGCTCCATCCCAACCCCCCGCCACCAGCGAGTTCCCCCATGCCCACCCGTACCGTCACCCACCAGTACCCCGCTTACCGCGACGACATCGGCGACCTCACCACTCGCCGCCCTCTACCCGGCCCGGATATCGAGCAACTGGACCCGTTCCTGTTCCTCAACCATCACGGCCCACAGACCTATCCCCCCGGCAACCAGGGCCTGCCCTTCGGCCCACACCCACATCGCGGCTTCGAAACCATCACCTTCATCCTGCAGGGCAACCTGTCACATCTGGACAGCGGCGGCCATGAAAGCATTATCGGCGCTGGCGGCGTGCAATGGATGACCGCAGGTTCAGGGCTGGTTCACGCCGAACTGTCGCCCGAGTCATTCAAGCGCGAAGGCGGCCCCCTGGAAATTCTGCAGCTGTGGCTCAACCTGCCGTCATGCTTGAAGATGACCGCGCCGGCCTACACCGGCCTGCAGCGCGAAAGCATTACCGTGATCAATCAGGACAACGCTGAAATCCAGCTCATCTCCGGCGACTGTGCGGGGAAAGAAGGCCCAATCCGTTCGCTCACCCAAACCTGCATGATGGTCGTCACGCTACAAGCGGGCGCAAAAGTGCGCTTGCCCGCCCCCAGCAGCAGGAACGTTTTTCTGTACGTGGTCAACGGCAGTGCCGAGATTGCCAGCGTCGTGCTGGAGCAACACCACCTAATCGCCCTCAGCGGGGACGCCGATGAAGTTGTGATCGACAGCGCCCAAGGGTCGACGCTGCTCTATGGCCATGCTGAGCCGCTCAACGAACCCGTGGTCAGCTATGGACCGTTCGTGATGAACACCCAGGAAGAAATCCAGCAGGCGATGGCCGATTACAGAGCCGGCAAGTTCGGCCAAGTGCCTGGCTAACGCCCCTGCTACTCGTCACCTGCTCACCTGATGCGCCCCATCAGGTGCAGCCGACGCGCTTGTAGTCCTACCACTCCTCCCTTGTAACAAAATTGACACCGTCTCAATCCCTCGAAGTTGTACCGAACTCATACGCCCCAACCCGCTGAAAACCCTGATTTTTACCCCGCGATGGCCAGTACAAAGCCAGTATCTCGTGGCGTCATCCCCTGCCCATAAACCCGATATACGGCAAAACTTTTTTACCAATCTGAGTCATATTACCCGGGCGTTAATATTTTGACATTCCGCAACAGCCGCCGCATGCAGGGAGTAAGTCCATGATTTTCAACGTTAAAGACTACGGAGCCAAGGGAGACGGTGTAACCGATGACACCGCATCCATTCAGGCGGCCATCGATGCGGCGGCAGCAGCGGGAGGTGGACAGGTCTATGCCCCCACCGGCACGTATATCGTGTCAGCGGGGGAAGAGCCCTCCGATGGTTGCTTGATGCTCAAGAGCAACGTGTACATGTACGGTGACGGTATGGGCGACACCACGGTGAAGGTGGCGGACGGCTCCGACACCAAGATCACCGGTGTGATCCGGTCAGCCTATGGCGAAGAAACCCACGACTTCGGTTTGAGCAACCTCACCATCGACGGCAACCGTGACAACACCACGGGCAAGATCGACGGCTGGTTCAACGGCTTCATTCCAGGCCAGGAAGGGCATGACTCCAACGTCACCCTGGACGGCGTGGAAATCAAGGACTGCTCGGGCTACGGCTTCGATCCCCACGAGCAGACTGTCAACATGGTCATCAAGAACAGCGTGTCCCACGGCAATGGGCTGGACGGCTTCGTCGCCGATTACCTGGTCGACAGCGTGTACGAAAACAACATCGCCTACGACAACGATCGCCACGGTTTCAACATCGTCACCAGCAGCCACGATTTCACCATGACCAACAACACGGCCTACGGTAATGGCAGCACCGGCATCGTGGTGCAACGTGGCAGCGAGAACATCCCCTCCCCCTACAACATCGACATCAGCGGCGGCTCGGTCTACGACAACGGCGCTGAAGGGGTACTGATCAAACTGTCCAACGGCGTCACGGTCGAGGGAGTGAACATTCACGACAACGGTAGCGCCGGAGTCCGCATCTACGGCAGCAGCGACGTGACCGTGCAAGGCAATACCCTGAGCAACAACTCACTGACCAACCCGGTTCCGGAAATCATCATCCAGTCCTACGACGACCGGGCCGGAGTGTCCGGCAAGTACTTCAACGGCAGCGACAACGTCGTACAGGACAACCTCATCACCGGTAGCGACAAATCGACCTACGGGGTAGCCGAGCGCAACGAGGATGGCACCGATCGCAACGCGATCATCGGCAACACCATCGCTCACACCAGCAAGGGCGCGACCCTGGTGTATGGCGATGGCAGCTTCGTCAGCGATGTAGCACCGATCAAGACCATCACCGGTACCACCGGCAACGACACCCTCACCGGCACCCTCGCAGCCGAAGTGCTGCTGGGCGACGGTGGCAAGGACACACTCGACGGCGGCGGTGGCAACGACATTCTGATAGGCGGGGCCGGGGTCGATAAAATGACCGGCGGCAGCGGCGCCGATGTGTTTCGTTTCACGGCGATCACCGACAGCTACCGAACCGCCAGCAGCTCGTTCAGCGACACGATCACAGACTTCGACACCACCAAGGACAAGATCGACCTCGCAGACCTGGGCTTCACCGGACTGGGCACGGGCTACAACGGCACGCTCAACATCAGCTACAACGCCAGCAGCAACCGTACCTACGTCAAGGACTTCGATGCCGATGCCAATGGCAACCGCTTCGAACTGGTGCTGACCGGCAACCTGCTCACCAGCTTGAAGGCCGATAATTTCATCTTCAAGCGGGTCATCGAAGGCACCGCTGGCAACGACTCGCTGACTGGCACCGAAGGCAATGACACCCTGCTGGGCGGCGCCGGTGCGGATAGCCTCAACGGTGCCGGCGGCGCTGATCGCATCGACGGCGGCGCCGGTGCCGACACGCTGACCGGCGGCGCGGGTGCTGACACCTTCGTGTTCGCCAGCCGCCTGGACAGCTACCGCAACTACAACACCGATGGCGCCAATCTGGGCGATCTGATCACCGACTTCAATGTCGCCCAAGACCGCATCGATCTGTCGGCATTGGGGTTTACCGGCTTGGGCGATGGGAAGAACGGCACGGTCTATCTGGTGCTAAACAGCGCAGGTGACAAGACCTACGTGAAATCACTGGAAGCCGACGCCAACGGCAACCGCTTCGAAGTGGCCCTCAACGCAAATCTGCTCAACAGCCTCACGGCGGCCAATTTCGTCTTTGCCACGGTAGGCACCGTGAACCATGCGCCCATCGTCGCCACGCCGCTGGTAGACCAGAGTGCCAGTGAAAACACCCCGTTCACTTATACCGTACCTGCCATCAGCTTCACTGATGCGGACAACGACGCCCTGAGCTACAGCGCCACCCTCGCCGATGGCAGCGCCCTCCCCACCTGGCTGAAGTTCGAAGCCAGCACCCAGACCTTCAGCGGCCCACCTACATCCACGGCGTCGGGTACCTATAGCGTACTGGTCACAGCCAGCGATGCGGCCGGCGCCAAGGCCAGCGACGCGTTCACCCTGGCCGTGCAGGACACGCCCGAAGGCAACAACGGCGTGATCACCGGGACCTCCGGCAATGACACCCTGACCGGCACGGCCGCCAACGAGCAACTGCTGGGTGGCCAGGGCAACGACACACTCAACGGCGGCGGTGGCAACGACATCCTGATCGGCGGCGCCGGGGTGGACAAGCTCACCGGCGGTACCGGCGCCGACATCTTCCGCTTCACCTCGACGCTGGACAGCTATCGCACCGCCAGCACCAGCTTCAGCGACCAGATCCAGGACTTCAACGTCACGGCCGACAAGATCGATGTTTCGGCCCTGGGCTATAGCGGACTGGGCAACGGCAAGGCCGGCACGCTCTCGGTGAGCTACAGCGCCAGCAGTGGCCGCACCTATATCAAGAGCCTGGACCCGGATGCCAACGGCAATCGCTTCGAGGTGTCGCTGCAAGGCAATTTGCTCACCACGTTGACCGCAGCCAACTTCATCTTTGCCAACCAGAGCCCTCCGGTGAATACCGCCCCCGTGGTCGCCGATCTGCTGCTGGACCAGAGCGCCACCGAGAACACGCCATTCACCTACACCGTGACGCAGACCAGCTTCCGCGACGCGGACAACGACGTGCTCACCTACACGGCCACCCAGAACGATGGCACGGCCCTGCCGACCTGGGTCAGCTTCGACCCGACCACGCTGACGTTCAGCGGCACACCGAACGGCACGGCCGCGGGGGCTTACAATTTCCTGGTAACCGCCACCGATCCGTCAGGCGCCTCGGCCAGTGACAGCTTCGCCTTGACCGTGGCCGATGCGCCAGTCAATACCGTGACGGGCACCGGTGCTGGCGAAACCCTGAACGGCACCGCCGCCAGCGATCTGATTCTGGGCCTGGGTGGCGCCGACACGATCAGGGCCGGCGCCGGTAACGACATCGTCGACGGCGGCGAGGGCCGCGACGCGCTGTACGGCGGTAGCGGCAACGACGTGTTCCGATACGCCAGCCTCAGCGACAGCTACCGCGACTACGATGCCGGCGGCCAGACCGCCACCGACACGATCTACGACTTCACCCATGGTCAGGACAAGATCGATGTTTCTGCACTGGGCTTCCTCGGTCTGGGCGATGGCAGCAACCACACCCTGTACATGACCCTCAGCGGCGACGGCAGCAAGACCTACGTGAAATCCGCCGAAGCTGACGCTGACGGCAATCGCTTCGAGATCGCCTTGAGCGGCAACCTGCTGGGCTCTCTGACGGCGTCGGATTTCGTCTTCGCCGAGCGCGAACCACAGGACATTCTTTACCTGCCTACCTTGGGCCAGTCCAACGCACGCCTGCTGCGCATGACCGAGGACGACAACGAGTCCGGCACCACGGAACTGGTCAAGGACCTGGCGCGTTATACCGACTATGACGTGCGCAGCCAGTTCGACGACGCCGATGGCAATGGCGTCGATATCGCCGTAGGCGGCAGCACGGTGATGGGCGTGTCCACCGGCACCGCCGAGGAATTACGCCTGTGTTGGTGGCTCACCGACACCAACCAGCCTGGGCCCGCCTTGCTCCGCGCTGTAGGCCTGCTGCAAGACCAGTTGGGCGAACTGCGCGCCGTCGACAATGTGACCATGGGCATCATCTGGGGGCAGGGCGAAGAAGCCGCTCAGGAAATCGGCCGGGCCAGCGACAAGGCCGCCGCCGCGGCGCTGTACAAGGCCCAGACCCTGAAGGTCTTCGACTACCTGCACGCGCAATTGGGGGACTTCTCCGTCTACCTGATGGAAACCGGCCATTACGATCAGGCTGCCGCCCGGGCGCGTGGTTATGACGAAGGCAAAATCGCTCAGATCGTGCAAGGTGTCGGCTACGTGCGTGCCGCTCAGGAAGCCATTGCCAGCGAACGGTCGGACGTCAAGCTGGCGGTGGACTACACCGACCTGCCCCTGCGTCATGAGGTCGATCCACTGGTCTACCCTGACGACGTCTGGCATCTGCACGAGGAATCGGCAGAGATCGTCGGCCAGCGACTGGCTGACTATATTGCCGACGACCTGGGCTTTACCGGCAACCCCAACGACAACAACAGCGTGCAGGCCATCTTCGACGGTGTGACCAACGACGGCCGCCTCATTCACGGCACCGACCAGGACGATACCTTGGGCGGCACCGACGGCAATGACACGCTCGACGGTGACATCGGCGCCGACAGCATGTCGGGCGGCAAGGGCAACGATATCTATATCGTCGACAACGCCTTCGATACCGTCACTGAAACGGACGCCTCGCCGTCCCAGATCGACGCCGTGCAAAGCTCGGTCAGCTGGACCCTGGGCGACTACGTCGAGAACCTGACGCTTACCGGCTGGTCGTCCATCGACGGCACCGGCAATGCCTTGCGCAACTTCATCACCGGCAACAGCGGTAACAACGTGATCAACGGGGGCGCAGGCGCCGATAGTTTGAGCGGCGGCGACGGCTCCGACAGCTATTACGTCGACAATGCCAACGACACCGTCATCGAAACCAACAGCGACCGCGTCACGGGCGGCATCGACACCGTGTTCAGCAGCCTGGCCACCTACACCTTGGGCAGCAACGTCGAGAACCTCTACATCAACTCGGCGGCCAGCGCCAACGCCGTGGGCAATGGCCTGGATAACCTGTTGTATGCCGGCAGCGGCGACAATGTGCTTGATGGCCGCGCCGGGGTCGATACCGTCTCCTATGCCAATGCCACCGCTGGTGTAACGCTTACGCTTTCCACCAGCGCGCAGCAGAACACCGGCGGTTCAGGCCTGGATACCTTGAAAAACATCGAGAACCTGACCGCCAGCAGCTTTGCCGACGTGTTGAGCGGCAACAGCAACGCCAACGTGCTCGAAGGCGGTGGCGGCAACGACAGCATTACCGGTGGCGCTGGCGACGACCGCCTGAGCGGCGGCGCAGGAACAGACACATTGACCGGCGGCACCGGCGCCGATACCTATGTGTTTGGCAGTCTGGACGACATGGGTGTCGGCGCGTTGCGCGACGTGATCAATGGCTTCAAGACCAGTGAGAGCGACAAGCTCGATTTCTCCGGCCTGGACGCCAAGCCGCTGACGGCTGGCAGCGACGCGTTCAACTTCATCGGCTCGCAGGCGTTCGGCAGCGATGCCACCGGACAATTGCGGTTCGCCGATGGCGTGCTCTATGGCAGCACCAATGCTGATGCCACTGCGGAATTCGAGGTGCAGCTGGTAGGGGTGAAGGAGCTGCATGCAGCCGATTTCATCGCTTGAGGATGGGGTGATGAGGTGTCTGTTCGGGCGTCATCGCGGGTAGAACCCGCTCCCACAGGGGGGGCGCTCATAACTTCAGAACACCTCGGCGCCGTTTGGCGCATGTCGATGGGGCTGGACCTGTTCAACCAAACCCGCTGAGCGGCATACTCTGCATGAAGCTTGTCGAATAATCATAAAAGCGGACTTGTTCATGCAGACCCCAATCAGCCCCATTGACCGGCGTATCCTGCGCCTGCTCCAACACGACGCCGATCTTTCGGCGGCGCAGATCGCCGAGCGCGTCGAACTGTCCCAGTCTCCCTGCTGGCGGCGGATCAACCGCATGCAGGAAGAGGGTCTGATCGAACGCAAGGTGGCGCTGCTCAACCCACGCAAACTGGGCTTGAGCATGACCATATTCGTCAGCGTGAAGCTCTCCGGGCACGGCCGGCGTTATCTGACGGAATTCGAGGAGGCAATCATCGGCTATCCCGAAGTGCTGGAGTGCTACACCATGGCCGGCGGCATGGACTTCATGCTCAAGGTGGTGGCCAAGGACATCTCCAGCTACGAACGCTTCTTGCGCGATCACCTGCTGCAAAAGCCCCATGTGCAAGAAGCCTACTCGAACATTGCCATGAGCGAAGTCAAACGCACCACCGAGCTGCCGCTCGACTGAGTCGGCGGGCGTATTGGAAAAATTGCAGGAACGGAGAAAAATCATTTGACTTGCAAATGATAACGATTATTATTGAGCTCAACCGATCGAGAGATCGGTTGGATAACCTGAAGGGCCTTAGGTCGGACCTTCAGATTATCTCCTCATCAGGCTAATCACGGTTTTTGACCCGGCTTTTTGCCGGGTCTTTTTTTTGGTTTCTTCAGGCTAATGAAGACTTTTCAGGTGTTGCCAATCGGAATGGCGCGCATGATAGCAAAAGAGCATCGGATAACGGAAGTCCGAACAAAGCCGATTTCTTTCGATTGAACTGCCCCACAGATCATCCGGACTCGCGCAAAAGGAGGTGTCAAGCATGACCCAACTGCTCACTCAGTCTCACAATCTGTTCGACAATACGCCCGGCCAGCAGGGCCAGGACAGCCTCTTCCTGAGCCTGAAGAAACTGCCGCGGCGGGCTCAGCAGGTGCTGCTTTTCAGCCGTTTGGACAATCTGCCCTACCCCGCCATCGCCCAGCGCCTGGACATTTCCCTGAGCTGCGTGGAAAAAGACATGCATGCGGCGCTTGAAGCCTGCTTCCCGCCGCGCACCGCAGCCAACAGTCTGGCCATGGGTTGGTACGCCAGGCTGCAGAACCCCGCTACCACAGCCAGCGAGCGCATCGATTTCCGTCGCTGGCTCGACAGCGCCAGCGAGCACGTTTCAGCCTTTCACGACACCGAGTTGCGGTGGCGTCAGCTTCTCGCTCCCGCCCGGGTGCTGGGCGTGGGTCACTGGTATCGCAAATCGCGGCTGGGATTACGTGCCTGGCTAACGGCCGGCCTGGCGGTGGCGCTGACCCTGGAGTTCATCAGCCAGACGCTGTAAATGCTTCAGAACAAACCGAGCTGGCCGCCTACAAGGGTATTGAAGTCGTCATCGACGAAAGGAAGGATGGCATCGGCAATCGGCTGTAGCTGTCGACTCAGATAGTGGTCGTAGTCGATGGGCGAGTGCAGTGTTTCCAACGGCTCGGGACCTGCAACCGTCATCACATAGCTGATCCAGCCGCCGCGCTGATATTGCAGTGGCCGCCCCTGGGCGCGGTTATGTTCGTCGGCGATACGCGCGGCCCTTACATGCGGCGGCACATTGCGCTCGTAGTCATCCAACGGCCGGCGCAAACGCTTGCGATACACCAACTGCGTGTTCAGCTCCCCTGCCAAGGTCTTCTTGACGTAATCGCGAACGTATTCCTGATAGCGCTCACCGTGGAAAATGCGCCGATACAACGCCTGCTGAAACTCTTTGGCCAAGGGCGACCAGTCGGTGCGGACACTTTCCAAACCCTTGTAGACCATCTCGTCCTGGCCGTCCGGGCGGCGGACCAGGCCGGCATAGCGTTTCTTGCTGCCCTCCTCGGCACCACGGATGGTCGGCATCAGAAAACGTTTGAAATGAGTTTCGAACTGCAACTCCAGCGCGCTTTCCAGGCCGTACTCTTCAAGCAGATGCTCCTGCCACCAGCGATTGACCGTCATCACCAGCTCGCGACCGATACGGGCGGCCGCTTCTTCGTCGTGGGCCGACTTGAGCCAGACAAAGGTGGAATCGGTGTCACCGTAGATCACTGCGTAGCCCTGGGCCTCGATCAGCTCTCGGGTACGGCGCATTATTTCGTGGCCGCGCAGAGTGATGGAGGACGCCAGGCGCGGGTCGAAGAATCGACAGCCACTTGAGCCCAGCACCCCGTAGAAGGCGTTCATGATGATCTTCAGTGCCTGGGACAGCGGTGCATTGCCTTCGCGTTTGGCGGTTTCCCGTCCTTTCCAGACGTTGGCCACGATCGACGGCAGACAATGCCGCGAGCGAGAGAAGCGAGCCCCGCGAAAACCGGGTACCGACTCACGGTCATCCGGATGCGCCAAGCCCTCGATGAGCCCAATGGGGTCGATCAGGAAAGTGCGAATGATCGAGGGGTACAGGCTCTTGTAGTCCAGCACCAATACCGACTCGTACAGCCCAGGGCACGAATCCATGACGAAACCGCCGGGGCTGGCCTCCGGCGGGCGCTGGCCGAGGCTGGGCGCGACGAAGCCCTGGCGATGCATCAACGGCAGATAGAGGTGGCTGAACGCAGCCACCGAGCCGCCACTGCGGTCCACCGGCAACCCAGTCACGCAGGCGCGCTCCAGCAAGAATGTCAGCAGTTGCGTCTTGGCGAAGATCCGCGTAACCAGCTCGCAGTCCTTGATGTTGTAGCGCGCCAGTGAGGGCTTGTCTTCGGCGAACAAGCGGTTGATCTCGTCCATGCGCTGGTAGGGCGTATCGATGGCCTTGCCTTCGCCGAGCAGCGTCTGGGAAACGTTTTCCAGACTGAACGAAGGGAAACTCCACGTTGCCGAGCGCAGCGCTTCGATACCGTCGATGATCAGCCGGCCGGCTGCGGCGGCAAAGAAATGCTGATTGCCGCTGCCGTGCTCGCGCCACGTCATCTCCTCACCACCGCGACCCAGACGCAACGGCACGTTCAAGCGCCTGGCGTGCTCGTGCAGCACCCGCAGATCGAACTGCACCACATTCCAGCCGATGATCGCGTCCGGATCATGCTCGGCGAACCAGGCATTGAGGCACTGCAGCAACTCCACCCGGCTTTCGCAGTACTGCAGGTTGAAATCCACACTGGCCGCATCGCCATTCGGCGGTCCGAGCATGTACACGTCGCGCCGTCCGCAGCCTTCCAGCCCAATGCAGTACAGATCGCCACGTTCGGTGGTCTCGATGTCCAGCGAGGCCAGCCGCAGGGTTGGACGGTAATCCGGCGCGGGCTTGAGTTGGGCTTGCAGCCAGGGGCCCTGGGCTTGCGGCATCGCTTCGAAGGCAACCGGAGCCGTAATGAATCGCTCCATGAGATAGCGCTCCGGCGGCCGGACATCGGCTTCCAGCACATCGATCCCGGCCTTGGTCAGCAGCGTTTCCAGACTTTGCAATTGGCGCTGTTGCGGGCAGTACAGACCCGAGACAGGCCTGTGTTGGAAATCCTTCAGTTCCAGCGGCTTGAGCTCGACGCCCTCTTCGCCCTGCAACAGCGCCTCGACCTGGGCGGTCTGCGCGGTTGGCACGAAGGCTACCGAGACCTGATAAGGCAGGCGCAGGCAGCGCGGGCCCTGATCGGTCGCCAGCCAGAACTCGACTTCGGTGCCTTGCGGGGTGTCGCGCCAGTGGCGAGTCAGGATGAAGCCCTGCTGCAGATTCAAAATGGCCAGGCCTTTGCGCGGTGCGCTGAAATGGCGAAGAGGAAGATAAGCGTCATATGCAGCGACATCATAAACTGTACATCCATACAGATAAAGCTTGCCTATGTGCGCCTGCCTGCGCATCCTAACGTTTCCAGGCATTCATTCCACCAGGTACCTATGCGGCTGTTCCTCTGCGAAAAACCGTCCCAGGCTAAAGACATCGCCAAAGTGCTCGGCGCCGGTCGTCGTGGCGACGGCTGCTGGGTCGGCAACGGCCTTACGGTCACCTGGTGCATTGGCCACCTGCTGGAAACCGCGCCGCCAGACGCCTATGACGCACGTTACAAACGCTGGGTGCTGGCGGACCTGCCCATCGTCCCACAGCAATGGAAGATGCAGGTCAAACGCAAGACCGCGTCGCAGTACAAGGCAGTGAAGCGCCTGCTCGGTGAAGCGACGGAACTGGTGATCGCTACGGACGCCGACCGAGAAGGTGAAATGATCGCCCGTGAACTGGTGGAGCATTGCCGCTACCGTGGCCCCATCCAGCGGCTGTGGCTCTCGGCGCTGGACGATGCCTCCATCCGCAAGGCCCTGGCTGCGCTCAAACCCGGTGCCGATACCTTCTCGCTGTACCACAGCGCACTCGGGCGTTCTCGGGCCGATTGGCTGATCGGCATGAATATGAGCCGGCTGTTCACCCTGCTGGGGCGGCGCGCAGGGTATCAAGGGGTCTTGCCAGTGGGGCGGGTCCAGACGCCCACGTTGCGGCTGGTGGTGGACCGTGATCGCAGCATCGCCAACTTCGTGCCGGTGCCCTACTGGGCCATCGACGTGCTGTTGAATGCCGACGGGGTCGATTTCGTCGCCCAATGGATGCCCCCCAACGACCATTGTGACGATCAGGGACGTTGCCTGAACCCGGCGCTGGCCAAACAAGCGGCCGCAGACCTGCAAGGCGCTCGCGAAGCGCGACTGGCCAAGCTGCGTACCGAGCGCATGCGCGAGGTAGCGCCCTTGCCTTTCGATCTCGGCACTCTGCAGGAGGTGTGTTCGAAGAAGCTGGGGCTGGGCGCTCAGGAAACTCTGGACACGGCGCAAGCGCTGTATGAAACCTACAAGGTCATCACCTACCCGCGCAGTGATTGTGGCTACCTGCCGCTGAGCCAGCATGGCGAGGCAGCCACCATCATTGCCGCCATGGCCCGCAGTGACCAAAGCCTGACACCCTTGCTGCCGCACCTGGATGCCAAGCGCCGCTCCCGCGCCTGGAACGACGCCAAGGTCGGCGCCCACCACGGCATCATTCCCACGGCTGCCGCGCCATCGGCAGGCAAGCTTCAGGGCAAGCACCTGGCGGTCTACAGCTTGATCAGGGCCCGCTACCTGGCGCAGTTTCTGCCCAATCACGAATACGATCGCACCCAGGCCGACTTCGAATGCGCCGGCCAGGCCCTGCGCGCGGTCGGCAAGCAAGTCGTCGAGCCCGGCTGGAAACGGGCCCTGCCACAGGCCGTCAGCGCCGCGAAGGGCCGTGAGGCGCCGCCGCCCCAGCCGTTGCCGCGTCTGATCGAAGGGCAGTCTTGCGCTGTCCAGAGCGTGAAACTCAAAGACCTGTGGACACAGCCACCCAAGCCCTTCACCGAAGGCGACCTGATCAAGGCGATGAAAAATGTCGCCAAGCTGGTAGAGGATCCGCGCCTGAAGCAGAAGCTCAAGGACACCACTGGGATTGGCACCGAGGCGACCCGTGCCGGCATCATTCAAGGCCTTATCGACCGCGGCTACCTGAGCAAGCAAGGCAAGGCCCTGGCCGCCACGCCCGCCGCCTTCAGCTTGATCGACGCCGTCCCGCGGGCCATCGCCGATCCCGGCACCACCGCCATCTGGGAGCAGGCACTGGACATGGTGCAAAGCGGCGAGATGAGCCTGGAAACCTTCGTTGCCAAGCAGTCGGCCTGGATGAGCAAGTTGGTGGAGCGCTGCGCGGGATTGCAGATGACCATCAGTGGGCCAGCCCCCAAAGGCGCCACGCCATGGAAGAACAAGCGCAAACGCAAACCCGCGAAGGCGGCGTGAAAGTGGCCGCTGTCACTGCGCTATCATCCTGTGCATGAGCTTAGGGTCGGGCGGTGTTACAGAGCATGATTCGGCAAAACATTATCGGTCACGGCTGCATCCCGTCGATTAATCAGGCCCGAAGGTCCGCACGCTTTGTGAAAATCCCTTCGGCCCGGTACCCTGCGGCCACCGACTTTGCGCAGGCCTGGCCCTTGATCCCGCTTCACGACCTTACAGATGACACCGGTATAGACCCCAGCATCAGCTGCAGCGCCTGTGCGGCCAAGTGCTGCCGCCTGGAAGTCATGCTGATCACCGATACCGGCGTCCCGGAGCGCTTCATCGAGACCGATGACTGGGGTTCGCAGACCATGGCGCGCCTGGACGATGGCTGGTGCGCCGCCCTGGACAGACACAGCATGGGCTGCAGCATCTATGAGCTGCGCCCACTGATCTGTCGCGAATTCGACATGGGTGGCTACGACTGCCAGGAAGAACGCCTGCGCGCCTGACTCATCGTCAAATGACCTTCACCGCGCGCCCGATGAACTGGATCGGGCCGGTCGGCTTGCCCGTGGTCGAGCCATTGCGGGGTTCCAGCGTCAGCTCGAACAGCTGGTTGTTTTCCAGCGGCGGCAATTTATCCAACGGCACCTCGACACGTTGACCCGGTTGCACCAGACCCAACGACACCGGGCCCTGCCAACTGTCGGCCTTGGTCCAGAACTGCAGGGAGCGGTCGGCGGGGACTTCGCTGTCGTGCAGCGGTATCAATTGAATCTCCTGCCGCGCATTGGCCTGCACCACCCAGCCCGGCGCCTTGTCCTGAGGGCCGATCAGCACCACCACATAGGTCGGCGCGGTCGCCACGGGGCTGACGTTGAGCAGCATCGCCCCCAACACCAGTGTCGCCGCCAACCCGGCACCCGCCAGCGTGCGCCACAGCCCCAGGCGATTCCACCAGATCGGAATCGGCTGCGGCGCCGCGCTGTCCAGACTGCGCTCGATGCGTTGCCAAAGGCCAGCGGACGGCTGCACCGGTGCCTGGCGCTGCGCCAACGGTAGCAGCCGCGCTTCCCAGGCATCCACGGCAGCGCGCAGCGCCGGCTCGTGGGGCAGTCGCTTGCGCACTTGATCGCGCAGATCGTTGTTCAAGGTGCCCAGCACGTACTCGCCGGCCAGCTCTTCGATGCTCAGGTGTTCCTCAGGCATAGCGTCCCCAGAACGATTGCGTTCGCTCATGCCATGCACTCCCGCAAGGCAGCCAGGCTGCGCTTGATCCAGGCCTTGACGGTACCCAGCGGAGTGTCGAGCTTGTGCGCGATTTCGGCATGGGAATAGCCATCCAGATAGGCGTGGTAAAGACATTGGCGACGCAACGGCTCAAGCTGCTCCAGGCAGCCGTCGATACGCGCCCCGCCGATCGCCAGACCCGCCGGCTCATCGGCCACCATGGCGTCGATATCCTGATCGGCCAAAGGCTGCAACCGCTCATGGCGGCGCACATGATTGAGTGCCAGGTGCCGGGTAACGCTGAACAGCCAGCCCCTGGCCGAACCGCGTTGCGGATCGAAGCTGGCGGCGCGTGTCCAGATGCGGACGAACGCGTCATGGACGATGTCCTCGGCAAGGGCCGTGTCACCGACGATGCGCTTGGCCACCGCCAGCAAGCGCCCGCCTTCGTGTTCATAAAGGCCTTGCAAGGCGCGCCGATCACCGCGGGCGCAGCCTTGCAGGGCAAGATCGTAATCGAATGGGTTTTCCGGCAAAGACAAGACAGACCGCCATCGCAAATGGAATCGAAAGGTTCGCAGCGCAGCGTAGACCAAGCGCACGGGTTTGCCATGCCATGCGCCCGGTTGTCTTCAACCGTTACTCAGCTGCCCAGAAGATATAGTCGGCCTGGTATTTCACCGTTTCTTTCTGGCCTTTCTGAGCGGTGGTGCAAGCAGTGGCTGGTGCTACCCCACCCTTGAGGGCGACACGCTGGATGTAGCTGACGCCAACCATAGCACCTTTGCCTTCGGCAGGATTGGCCTTGACCAACTGGTACGGCAGATTGCCAGCGCTGGATGGCGCCACGGCCAACTGGGTGCCGGTCACTTTCGAACCGTCTTTGGCTTCCCAGGTAGCGGGCGGGCCGTAGTAGGTGCCCACTTGCTTGCCGGAACGATCATTGAGCACCGCTTTTGGCCCCACGAAGGTCCACTCGGTCTGGCCGGCAGCATTTGGCTTGTCACGGCATTCGTAGGTGATGTCACCCACGCCGACGGTTTCCATGGCGACTTTGTTACCTGCAGGTACCTTGATGCTGTCCGGCAGATCCGACTGCGCCTGGGCACCGGTGGCGACCAGCAATGCAGCGGCAGCGAAGGCATGGGAGAGGCAGAAAAGGCGTTTTGCGTTCATTGGGCAAGCTCCATAAGAGTGATCGAACAGGCAGCGCTTTTTTGTAGCTGCTATCAGTACTACCCGGCAGGAGCGGCTTTGGATGCACCCAAAAAAAAGATTTTTCTGATGGCCTACATAGAAAAGTCGCGCAACCACTGCCCACCGAACAGGTCCATGCTTATGTCCGCCGTTTAAATCCAGAGAGTTTTCATGCCTTCCAACATCGCTTCCGCCGTCGACAGCTGGCCGCAACGCTTCAAGAGCAAGCCATGGTTATGGACATTTACCGGGCTGCTGCTGGCTGTCAGCGGCGGGATCATGATCTGGAGCATCTTCAACGCCCTGCTGCATGCCGATCCCAAACACACCTGGTACGCCGCCTTGGGCGGCACCGGCGGGTTCGTCGCCACGGCCTTTGGCGCCCTGATCGCGCTGGCGCTCAGGGAGATCTCTTCCAAGGTGCAAGATGTCATGCTCGGTTTCGCCGGTGGGATGATGCTGGCGGCCAGCACATTCTCCCTGTTGCTGCCGGGACTGGCCGCTGCCAACACTCATACCGACAGCGGCGCCATTGCCGCCTTGATCGTCATCGTCGGGCTCGGGCTGGGCGTCGCGCTGATGCTGGGGCTGGACAAGGTAGTGCCCCACGAGCACGAGAACGCCGGACGCCATGGCCCGAATGCCGAACGGATACACCGTGTGTGGTTGTTCGTACTGGCCATCACCCTGCATAACCTACCGGAAGGCATGGCCATCGGCGTCAGCCTGTCCAACGGCGACCTGGCAGTGGGCATTCCCTTGACCAGCGCCATCTTGTTGCAGGACATTCCGGAAGGGCTGGCAGTGGCCATGTCCCTGCGCGCGACAGGCCTGAGCGCCGGCAAGGCAGCGCTGGTAGCGATGGGCTCGGGCCTGATGGAGCCCCTGGGCGCCATCATGGGCCTGGGTCTTTCCAGCGGATTCGCCCTCTCCTACCCCATCAGCATGGGCCTGGCGGCTGGCGCGATGATTTTTGTGGTATCCCATGAAGTCATCCCTGAAACCCACCGCAACGGCCATCAGACCCCAGCAACCCTGGGCCTGATGCTGGGCTTTGCAGTGATGATGTTCATGGACACTGCGCTGGGTTGATGCTCGCTGCTAGCCCAGCAAGCGCTGGGCCAGCAACGGCAGTAACTCCTCGCAGGGCTGGGGTGCCTTGATGCTGAGCAGTCCATCGGCCCGGGTTCGACCCAGGTTGATGGCGAACAATGGCTTACCGTGGCGGGACATCTCCTGACACAGGCGAAAGCTCGAATACGCCATCAGAGAAGAGCCCACGACCAGCATCGCCGGAGCGGCTTCGACGGCCTTCCAGGCTGCCTGCGCATGCGCCGGCTCCACCCCACCCCCAAAGAACACCACATCCGGCTTGAGCAAATCGCTGCCGCAGCAGGGGCAATGGGGCATCTGAAAACTGTCCAGAAAGCGCGCTGCCAGATGCGCGTCACCATCGGGCGCCAGCACCGCGTGCACATCCTGAAGGTCGGGGTTGCGCTGCTCCAGCAGCGCTTGTACGTCGTCACGGCGCAACAGCTTGCCGCAATCCAGACACACCACCCGGTGCAGATTACCGTGCAGTTCGATGACGCCCTTGCTGCCGGCAGCATCGTGCAGGCCGTCTACGTTCTGGGTGATCAGCCCGCTGACATGGCCTTGCTCCTGCAGCGCGGCCAGCGCCCGATGGGCAGGATTGGGCAGCGCTTTATGCACACCGCGCCAGCCCACCATCGCCCGCGCCCAGTACCGTTTGCGAGTGGCGGCGCTGGTCATGAAATCCTGGTGCATGATCGGCGCATTCCCCCGGCGAACGCCGTCCGTGTCCCGGTAATCTGGAATACCAGAAGCTGTGCTGATGCCAGCGCCGGTCAACACCAGGACCGGCGCCTCGACCATGCGTTGAAAGAGCGCTTCGACGAGATGAGACATGGACACTCCCAGGAACAGCGCCTACAGCGACTTGGTCGGCTCGGAAACAACGATGTCCTGCGGCGTGACAAGCTCATCCACGGCCCGGGCGCAGCGAACGCGGTAGTCCGCGGGGTGCATGTGCAAACTCTGGCTGCCCAGCAAACGCAATTTCGCCGCCTCTCCCAATGACACCATGTCAGTACCCCGGGCGATCAGCTCTTCGATCAGCGCTGCCATCGCATGGTTTTTCTGTTCTTGGGTGGTTGTGGATATTGGCACGGTTTCAGGCTCTCATAGGTGGCTCGAAGTTGAGCTCTTTAGCTTGGAGAGGCTGAAAAAACGTGGGGTTCGATATTTTTTGGGCCGGTCGTCCGGGTGGGCCACGGCGAATGTGCAAATCCTGCCGATCAGTCTTTCAGACTGGCCGGTTTCAAGACCTCACCGAGCACGAAAACCAGACCAACACCCCCTGCCAACGCAAGAGACAACTGCGCTGCGCCGGCGATCTCAAGAAGCTTCGGAGAAAAGGCTGCGCAGAACATCAGTATGAAGGGGAACACCGAGGCGCCATTAAGCAGCGCGGATGCGCATTGCTCAGATGTGATATCTCGACCCTTGGTCCAGAGTTGCAGGCAACGAAGCATGACGCAAAAGGCCGCAACCACGATGGAAACAGGGTCAGCGCCCACGCTGACAAGTGCTTCAACCATGCCTCAAATGATCGCCGTAGCTTTCATCAGCGCAAAAGCCCCACCCGCCCCAACCACGCCAGCCATGATCTCGCCTGGGGAGCTCAAACTGAACAGAGAGTTACCTGCAGCTACACCGAGTAACGCGCCTGAGAGCAGCAGCCTGAGGGTTTTGAGGGTGAGGATATTCATGAGCATTCCTATGCATTGGAACTCCGGTAGACGCTGAGTACCCACAGCCATGACCGGCGTTTTGACCAGGCCGCAGTCCATCGGCTAGTCGTTGATAGCGCAAATGATAAAGGCTGAGGTTTTTTTGGCAACGTCAGATCTGTAACAGTGCTTGGCACTGCGGCCCTTTTCTCCCGCCCAAAGAAAAACCCCGCAGACGTTAATCTGCGGGGTTCTCAATGATGGAGGCCGAGGTCTGAATCGAACCGGCGTAGGCGGATTTGCAATCTGCCCGCTAAAGCTAAATGGGCTGCGGCCTACAGAGTTTTCCGTTCCAGAAGCTCGGAGAAATGTATGCCCTACAGGTCGCATTCTAGATGGGTGTCCCTTTGAGTTCGCGAACGCTTTTCAAGTGTGGTTTCTGTAATGTGTGCACCCAACAACAATCGAAATCTGCCCCGGCAACGGACCGTGCAACCAAAACTCAGTTTACTTTCTCGTCTCGATCACGCACGCCTTTCCGCCTAGCCAGAGAACCCACCGCTGCTGAGAAAATCCCGTTCGTCAGGAGTTGTCACCCTACCGAGCAGTTCATTTCGATGCGGAAAGCGGCCAAATCTTTCAATGATCCGCGCGTGCTCCAAAGCCCATTTGAGATCCTTCGGATCGAGATCACGATTGAGTTGTACCGATAGCTTCTGGTCATCCTCATTTTCTGAATGTTCAAAAGGCAGGTAGCAGAACATCCGTAACTGCCCAGGAATCTGCTTATCCAGTGCATCCTGTACCATGCGGTGTGCATAAAAGCAGGCCAGAGAATCGGTCGCAAACATGTGAGCTGTGCCCCGAAACGCATTACGGGGATATTGGTCGAGTAAGATCAGCAATGCGAGAGCTCCTTCCGCAGTATCCATCCATTGCTCAAGTTCACGTGCAGCAGCCTTGAAATGCAATGCGAAGAAAGCCTGCCGAAACGTCTCATCAAACGCATCATCTTTCTTAAACCACCTCTCAGGTCCGGCCTGCTTCCAGAAAGCAATTACACCCTGCGCGGTCTGTGATTCCTTGCTGTCGGACGTGATCAAGTCTGGTGCCCCCTAATGATTGTCAGTGCTGAGCTACAACTGCTCGATCTTACGTTATCAGCTAAGCAAGCTTGCTCTGTAGAAACTCGATGAACCGTTGCGTCTTCGCGGGCAGGAGCCGGGTTTCCGTTAGCGCGTACACCGGAATTGGGGAGGCTTGCCATGTAGGTAGTACCTCGCAAAGCCTACCCTCAGCTACGTCTTGCGCTGCGATGCCTGCGGGCAACAGTGCGACTCCTAAGTCTAGCGAGGCCAGGCGCCGGATCATCCCCACGCTGTTCAGTTCGAAGCGGCCACCTACATCAATCGCCGTTTCTCCGTCTGTGCTGGAAAGTATCCACCGGTCAGATCCGGGACCCTTCAAACGCAGGCATTCATGGTGGGCTAGCTGGGAAGGATGATCCAACTCAGCTGAAGTCTCAAGATATAGGGCAGAAGCATAAAGGCGACGATGGAGAGTCGCGAGCTTGCGGGCGATGAGATTCGAATTCGCCGGCTCGCCCATTCGGATAACTACATCCACCGGGTCGGTCACGAGGTTCACCTGGCGAGGAGTAAGGTCGAAGTCGAAGCTTATGCCGGGGTAACGTCTAGCAAACTCAGCAATCAACGGCGCCAGATAGACATTAGCGAAGTCCACAGGCATAGAGGCCCTCAGCAGGCCGCTAGGCATGGCTACCATCTCACCTAGCTGCTCATGTGCCAGCCGCGCTTCATCAACGATCCGCTTGCAGCGATCGAAATACAATTGTCCGGCCTCGGTCAATTCGATCTTGCGGGTGGTTCGATGCAGCAAGCGCAATCCGATCTGTTTCTCCAGGCCGGTGATTCGGCGAGACAGCGTCGAGTTGGGCATTCCTAGGGATTGAGCCGCGCCCCGAAAGCTGCGCATTTTTACGACTTCGACAAACAACGCCATGTCGTTCAAATATTCCAATTCATTGCTCCACCAGTGGATCAGTAATTTCAACTTTACCATCTTTATCCCACCTAACGATTAGCGGAATATGGCTCCATCACGATTGAGGAGCACTGCAATGAACTCGTTGTTTTCCCCAGCCAAAATAGGCCGTCACATCCTGTCCAACCGCATTGTCATGGCGCCGATGACGCGTTCGCGCTCCAATGACGCGGGCGTGCCGAGTGATTTGGTTGTGACCTATTACGCTCAGCGCGCCAGTGCCGGCTTGATCATCACCGAGGGCGTATTTCCGGTCGCTTCGGGCAAAGGCTATGTCCGCACGCCTGGTATCGAAACTGCCGCTCAGATCGCTGCCTGGACGAAGGTTGCTGACGCCGTGCACGCTCGCGGTGGGCGCATTTTCATGCAACTGATGCACTGCGGACGCGTGTCCCACCCATCGCTGATCCCGAACGGTGCGCAACCACTTGCTCCTTCCTCGATCAAAGCTGCGGGCCAGACCTATACAGCGACCGGCCTGCAAGACTTCGTGACACCGCACGCCTTGAGCGTCGCTGAAATTGCAGAGGTCGTTCAGGGGTACCGCAATGCCGCTCGCCTCGCCATTCAAGCAGGGTTTGATGGCGTCGAGCTGCACGCCGCTTCGGGCTACCTGCCCGAGCAATTCCTGTCCACCGGCAGCAACCAGCGTGAAGACCATTATGGTGGCTCGGTCGAGAACCGCAGTCGCTTCGTCCTGGAAGTGCTGGCGGCGATGGTCAGCGAAATCGGCAGCGATCGGATCGGCATCAAGATTTCTCCGGAGATGAATTTCAACGACATCAAAGACGCTAATCCGCAAGAGACCTACACTTATCTAGTCAGCCAGATCACCAATCTCAACCTCGCGTACCTGCACGTAGCGCTGTTTGGCGCGCAATTCGATTACCACGCGGAGCTGCGCCCCTTGTTCAAGGGCAGCTACCTGATCGGAAGTGGCCAAACGAAAGATAGCGCTCAGGCCCTCATCGAATCGGGCAGCGCAGATGCAGTTGTATTTGGCGGCGCCTTCGTGGCCAACCCTGATTTGCCGGAGCGTTTACGCGAGGGGGCTGAACTGAATACCCCTGACAAGAACACCTTCTACACCCCAGGGCCTGAAGGCTATATCGATTACCCAACGATGACCAAAAAGGCCTGAGGAAGTAGGCATGCAAGCCACGGCGCAATTACAGCCGATAAATCACGGCCGCCAGTTCAGAGCCCTTACTTTAACCGCCGACCAGTTCGCCAAGCCCATTGACCCGTTCCTTGGTGTGGACCATGCGTGGATCAGTGGGCCCACCTTCCCGCCGCATCCCCATGCTGGATTCTCGGCGGTTTCCTACCTGTTTCCTGACTCGGAAACAGGTATCGACAACAGAGACTCCCACGGCCAACGCAATCTGATTCAACCAGGCGGATTGCACTGGACGGCAGCGGGTGAAGGCATTGTTCATGAGGAGGTACCCGCCGAAAGCGGCAAGACCGTTCACATGCTGCAAATTTTCATCAATCTGCCAGAACACAAACAGTCAGTGGCACCCTTTGCGCTGACCCTGGAGGCTCAGAACGTGCCGGTCGTGCATTTACCTGGCGCAAAAATACGCGTCCCTCTGGGTACTTTCGAGGGAGTCAGTTCACCTCTGTCGGTACCTACGGAAGTCCGGATGCTCGACATCACCTTAGAGAAAGGAACCGAAATCAATATCTTCGTTCCTGAAGGGCATGTGGCGTTCGTGATGCCGATTGATGGTGAGATTTCAGTCGACGAGCAGGCATTTGGTCTCTCCGATCTCAAGGCGGCGGTTAACTTGCCACAGTCCGCTGACCGTATCGTTAAATTGAATGCAAAACGCGGTAATACCAAGGCTGTAATGTTTTCAGGAATTCCGCTCGGCCAACCGGTGTATCGACAAGGCCCCCTCGCTTTGGCCTCAAAAGATGCGCTGGCCAAGGCAGTAGATGGCTATCGACGCGGCGCCTTTGGAACCTTGCCAGCTCGCGTCTGAGATCCTGATCACACATGGGGCAACAGGTCCCATCTAACTTGTTTGGAGAAACAACATGTCTTATGAAAGATTCAATGCTGACAATGCCGCTCTTCTGTTGATCGACCATCAGGTCGGCACCATGGGCTGGGCCAAGTCCATGCCCTTTGAAGAGCTAAAGCGGAATGCACTGATGCTGGCCAAAGCGGCTCGCATTCTCAAATTGCCAGTGGTCCTCACCTCTAGCATGGAAGAGCATGCACAGGGCCCACTGCTGAGTGAACTGGCAGATATCCTGCCGGAAGCCCACGCCGGTCGCATAAAACGCTTGGGCATCGTCAACGCTATGGATGACGAGAACTTCGCAGCAGCGGTCAAAGCTACTGGTCGCAAAAAACTGATCATTGCGGGCGTGACCAACGACGTCTGCACTGTATACCCCGCATTGACTCTGGTACGTGAAGGGTATGAGGTCCAAGTGGTTGCCGATGGTGGCGCCTCCCCGACCGCCATGGCGGACGACATCGCCCTGCGACGTATGGACAAGGGTGGTGTCACGCTGACCAGCACTAATCAGGTAATCGCCGAGTTGGCGGGAAGCTGGGCTACTCCGGAAGGCGGTGAGCTTGTGCAAGTCATTATGGAAGCCTTCGCTGGATGATTCGCCTTGCATAAGGGCAGCGCTTCCATTCGGCAGCCTGCCCTGTTCGGTGTTCCACACGCCACACAACGAAGTGGAGGCTTTATATGCATATCTTTCGCGCCCAGCAACGCTCCACACATGGCGAGGGTTCGTTTCATATTGAAAGCGTAAACCCAGGGATGGCGTTTGGTGAAAATGCCGATCCAGCACTGGGACCACTCAGCGGTTTCGATCACGCGAACCTCGGCGCTGGCACCTTGGTAAAAATGCACGAGCACGTCAACGACGAGATCCTCAGCTACATGTGGCGGGGCACCATGCTTCACGAGGACAAGGCTGGGAACAGAATTCCGATTTCTAGCACCAAGCTCATGATGATGAACGCAGGAAAGAGCTTCTGGCATGAAGAAAGCGCACCGGACGACGCAGTCGAAATGCTGCAAATATTCGTGCGCCCTAGAGAAACGGACCTGCCCGGCGAAGTAAACTTCCTGGATCGTGCTGATGGAGCCCCCGTTGGACGGTGGGGACTGATTGCAGGCCCTGAGGGGACTGGCTCTCCGTTAACTATTCGCCATCAGGTTTACGTGTATGACACTTTGCTAGAGGCCGGTCGTACGCTGGAAATCCCGGTGCATTACGGTTTTACTCCATGGCTCTACGTCATGGACGGGGAGGTCAAGGTGAGCGAAAGTCACCTCGGTAAGGGTGACGGTGTGAGTTCCGCCGATGAAGAGCTCTCCGCCGTGTCAGCAATCACCGTAAGCTCGCTTGTCCTATTTTTCGTCGATATAACAGCTGCATATTCACTAGCTGGGACTATTAGCGGAAAAAATGTCAGATAGCTCTGTGAACCACCTATCGAGTCACCTGAAACGCCGCGTCCCTACCTATGGAGAGTTCCCAGATCTTGATCTGGGCGGTTTCCTGAAATGCGCCCTTTTTGTGCACGGCCTCTTCCCGTAGATAGCGGCTGAGCGCATCCGCCAGCGTGGTCGATTCGGCCTTGAGGGTATCGACCAATCGCCTGCGAGACATATCACCCTCGGTTTCAGCCGACCAGCTTTGCGCGTCCGCCTTCGTGTCGAACGAGGCGGAAGGAGCGGGATAGCCTTTTCTGCGGATCTTGGTCCGTCAGTTGGCGTTGGAGCGCTGTTGGATAGTAGCCATGCTGCGGATTTTTGAGGGACACCGTGCGACATGCCAGCAATCTCAGTGCCCCAGGATTGTCCCCAGTGTCCCGACCTACAAAATCCGCAGGCACAAAAAAACCCCCGCAGCCCAATGGCTACGGGGGTTCAATGATGGAGGCCGAGGTCGGAATCGAACCGGCGTAGGCGGATTTGCAATCCGCAGCATAACCACTTTGCTACTCGGCCCCAAACGTGAAGTACGACAGCTACTGCACGCAAACAAACTGGAGCGGGAAACGAGACTCGAACTCGCGACCCCGACCTTGGCAAGGTCGTGCTCTACCAACTGAGCTATTCCCGCGTCGTGTTGACGGGCGCCATTCTATCGAATCGGCAACGGCCGTCAAGCCCTTGATTCAAAAAAACTTTTATTTCTTTTCAACGGCACTGCTCAGGTGCGGCCATGCGGCGCGCAGGTATTGCAGCATCGACCACAATGTCAGCGCGGCGGCAATGATCAGCAAAGCGTAGCCGACGACCACCCAGAACGTCGGCGCCGAGGGGTTGGCTAACAGAATGACCAGCGCCACCATCTGTGCTGCGGTTTTCCATTTGCCCATGTTGGACACGGCAACCTGAGCCCGGGCGCCAATCTCGGCCATCCACTCGCGCAAGGCCGAAACCACGATTTCCCGGCCGATGATCACAGCAGCCGGCAGGGTCAGCCAGAAGTTGGCGTGTTCTTGCACCAGCAGCACCAGCGCGACAGCGACCATGAGCTTGTCGGCCACGGGGTCGAGAAATGCGCCAAACGGCGTGCTCTGCTCCCAGCGGCGCGCCAGGTAACCGTCCAGCCAATCGGTGACGGCAGCGATCGCGAACACCGTACTGGCTGCCATGTAACTCCAATTGTATGGCAGATAGAACAGCAGGATGAAAAACGGTATCAACACGACGCGCAGAACGGTAAGCAAGTTAGGGATATTCATCGGCACAACTGGCTGCAAGGTGAGATGGCATTCTACTCGCTGTGCAGGTTCGCATAAATCGACTCTGCCAGCTTTTTACTGATTCCCGGCGCTTTGGCGATTTCCTCGACACTGGCACGCGCCAGTTCTTGAAGACCACCGAAATGCTTCAGGAGTTCGCGGCGGCGTTTTGGTCCTACCCCCGCTACGCCCTCGAGCGTGGAGGTTCGCCGTGTTTTGCCACGTCTGGCGCGGTGACCGGTAATGGCGAAACGGTGGGCCTCGTCGCGGATCTGTTGAATCAGGTGCAAGGCAGGCGAATCACCTTTGAGCGTGAACTCGTGGGCAACATCGTTGAGGTAGAGGGTTTCAAAACCGGCCTTGCGCGTGGTGCCCTTGGCAACCCCGAGCAAGATCAGGTCGGGAACCGCCAGCTCGTTCAATACGTCCCGCGCCATGTTCAATTGACCCTTGCCGCCGTCCACCAAAAGCACGTCGGGTAACTTGCCCTCGCCGTCCTTGATCTTGCTGAAGCGACGGGTGAGCGCCTGATGCATGGCAGCATAGTCATCGCCGGCGGTAACACCTTCGATGTTATAGCGTCGGTAGTCGGATTTGATGGGGCCTTCAGGACCGAACACCACGCAGGATGCCACCGTGGCCTCACCGCTGGAATGACTGATGTCATAGCATTCGAGCCGCTGCGGGGGCTCGTCGAGTTCGAGCACTTCGGCCAATGCTTCGAACCGCGCGGTGACATGTTGGCGGTTGGCCAGCCTGGCGCCCAGGGCTTGTTCGGCATTGGTTACCGCCAGTTGCTGCCAGCGCGCCCGTGTACCGCGTACTCGGTGGCTGATGCTCAGCTCACGCCCGCGCAAGGTGTCGATGGCATCGAGCAACGCTTCATGGTCCTCGGGCACCACGTTGACGATCAGCTCGGTCGGCAGGTCGCGCTCCGAGCTTCCGAGGTAGTACTGCGACAGGAATGCCGACATGACCTCGGCAACCTCCTCCTCGATCCCCACCTGCGGGAAGAAATTCTTGCTGCCCAGCACGCGCCCGGCACGCACGCTGATCAAATGCACACAGGCACCGCCCGGGTTGATGAACGCGGCGATCACGTCGACATCACCGCTGCCGCCTTCCATGCTTTGCTGATCCTGCACACGGCGCAACAAGGCTATCTGGTCACGGAGTTGAGCAGCCTCCTCGAACTGCAGGTTCATGGCCGCCTTTTCCATGCTGCTGGACAGCTCGTTGCTCAACTGGTTGCTGCGGCCCTCCAGAAACATCACGGAATGGCGCACATCCTCGGCATATTCGTCAGGCTCCACCAACCGTACGCAAGGCGCCTTGCAACGCTTGATCTGGTGCTGCAAGCAAGGTCGCGTGCGGTTCCTGAAGTAGCTGTCTTCGCACTGGCGCACGAAAAAGGCTTTCTGCAGAAGGCTCAGGCTCTCGCGAATCGCCCCTGCACTCGGGTATGGACCAAAGTAACGGCCTTTCGCCTTTTTCGCCCCACGGTGAATGCTGAGGCGAGGGAACTCACCGTCGGAGAGGAAAACATACGGGTAGGACTTATCGTCGCGCAGCAGAATGTTGTAGGGCGGACGCCATTCCTTGATCAGCGTCTGTTCCAGCAGCAACGCCTCGGTTTCGTTCGAGGTGATGGTGGTTTCGACCTGATGGATCTTGCCCACCAGCGCTGCCGTCTTCGGCGCCAGGCCAGTCTTGCGGAAATAGCTGGCCAGGCGCTTCTTGAGGTTCTTGGCTTTGCCTACATACAACAGCCGCATGCCATCGTCGAACATCCGGTATACACCCGGACGTCCGCTACAGGTTGCGAGGAAAGCACTTGGATCGAATGGAGCGGTCATGGTCAAAGGCTGGCGTCTACCATGCCGTGTCGGACCGCCAACAGAGTCAACTCCACGTCACTGGTGATCGAGAGCTTCTCGAAAATTCGATAACGGTAGGTATTGACGGTTTTTGGAGACAGGCAAAGCTTGTCGGAGATGATCTGGACTTTCTGGCAGCCCACGATCATCAGGGCGATCTGGATCTCGCGCTCGGACAACAGGTCGAACGGCGAGTGAGTGGTTTGCGGCTGGAAAGACTTCAAGGCCAGCTGCTGGGCAATCTGTGGACTGATATAGCGTTGCCCGGCGAAGACCAGGCGAATGGCCTGGACCATTTCATCGAGCCCGGCTCCCTTGGTCAGGTAGCCAGCGGCTCCAGCCTGCAGAAGCCGAGTCGGAAACGGATCCTCTTCACAGACCGTGACAGCGACCACCTTCATGTCGGGGTGACTGCGCAGAAGCTTGCGGGTTGCTTCCAGACCGCCGATGCCGGGCATTTTCACGTCCATCAGTACGACATCGGGTTTGAGCTCGCGCGCATACTTCAACGCCCCTTCGCCGGACTCGGCCTCGCCAATGACCTGCAGATCGTCGATATCGGCCAGCATCCGGGTGATACCGGTACGTACCAGATCGTGATCGTCGACTACTAGAACCCGAATCAAACGGACACCTCGTAATAGTGGTCTCGGGGAATGGTTGCCACATTAACAAACATTCCCCTTGCTGACCTAGCTCAAAGCGTCACAAATACGGCAGCGCACGCCGCGCCAATTGTGTCGGGTCAGGGACGGACTACTCGGGAATCTTCTTGGCCCGGGACGTCTTCTTGACCGTGTTTCTGGAGGAATAGTTCGCCGACATTTCCGCGAGACTCCTGGCAAGATTGCAGAGTACGTCCTGCCCTGACGTAGGAAGCGTCCGATATGACAATAGGACTTTTTCCTCCCCGCCAGTGAGTCCCTCTTCCACCATGGGTGTGCGTCTGCCCAGCACTACGTACAGAATGTCGACGCCTATCGTCGAAATGGCCGCTAAATAGTCGGCTCGAGGTGATCTTTCGCCGCTTTCGTATTTGCCCTGGGCGTTCGGCTCCACACCTCCCACCAGCCCAAACTCCTTTTGCGTGAGCGTCAACCGCTCTCGCTCCTCCCTCAACCGGGGACCGATTCCAGTCATTTGAATGTATAATCCTTTATCGAAACACCCGAAACGGTGCGAAATGAAACCAAGTTAACCCATCTAAAACGGACTTGAACTATGCACGGTATACGGACTGCCGCACAAGCCAAGGCTTGGCTGGAACAGCAGGGAAAATCAGTACAAGAGTTTGCACGAGAGCATGGCGTCGACCCGGCCACAACCTATCAGGTATTGGCCGGACGCAAGAAAGGGCGCCGGGGTGAGGCGCACAAAGTGGCGGTATTGCTGGGGATGAAGCAAGGCCTGACCGTTACACCAATGGAGCCAGGCCAGCGCTGAAGCGCGACGCCCGTAGCGGCGGGGCGCCCCTGGGCGCCCCGCTATTCACTTATCACAGCGATGTCGTACTGCATGAGTCGGTAACTGTCTTCTTCGCCCACCACCACGAAGCCGTGACGCTGGTAAAGCGCCTGGGCGGGATTCCCTTTGAACACCATCAAGCGCACTCGCGGCAGGTCACGTTGGCGGGCCATCGTCAGCACCTGCTCCAGCGCCCAACCGCCCACCCCCTGGCCACGATGCTGGTCCAGCAGGTGCAGTTCCAACAGGTACAACGCGTTGCAATGAACCCTCAGGCTGAGGTAACCCAACGCCTGTCCCGAGCGGCTGACCACATGGTTCTCGCGCGTCTGCCACGCCTCATCGAAACCCGGGTCCTGCCATAACAGGCCATAGCGAACAAAGTACGGCAGCATGGCGCGGCGCGTCAGATCGCGGGCGAACGCCAAGTGCTGCTCGGTGGCCGGCAGCAGTTGCAAGTGTGTCTGGCCTGCTCCACTCGGGGAAAAAATCATCTTGAATCCGTCGGCATGGCTGAAGTAAGCTCCAGCTCATCAGAACCGGAGACAGTCAATGTCGCACAACCTTTCCAGCCACGCATCCTTGCACGCTCAGTCAGCGTCGATGGCGGCTGCCTGTGCACCGGTCGATTTTTATTATGGGTATTGGTTTAGCCACTGGCGCGCCTGATACCCAACATGGCGCCCACTTCGTAGGGGTCGCCTGACAGAGAATTCTCAACCCCCGGTCGGCCTCCCGACCGGGGGTTTTGTTTTTTTCGGGCTGCGCTTTTGCCCAACCGCTTCAACACCACTTAACGCGAATCGAGGAACACACCATGAACTACGCCACCTATTACCGTTACGACACCTGCCCAACCTGGCGATTTACCACCCACCGCTCGGGACAGCCTGCCGCCTCCGATCGGTCACTCTCGGGTGGCATAACCCCCCATGAAGCCAAACCGGCCACTTGTCGAACATCTCGATAGGGCCGCGCTCGCGGGCATGACCCCGCCGCCGCCCAGGACACTTCCCAATGAACACTGTCAACGCTCTGCAACTTGCTACCGCCCAGCCTTCGCCACACAAGCCTGCCGCTGCCAATACCCCCGTCAGCCATCGCCTGCCCACCCATTTCGCGCTCAAGCAGCAACTGCCGCTTTCCGAGACGCTGCACCATCAGGTAGAAGCCCATCGCTTGGCCATTCGCGCCATTCTCGAAGGTCGCGACCCGCGCCTGCTGGTGGTCGTGGGTCCCTGTTCGCTGCACGATCCCAAGTCTGCCCTTGAGTACGCACGCAACCTCAGCCACCTCGCCCGCGAACTGGACGGCGAAATGCTGCTGGTCATGCGCGCCTACGTCGAAAAGCCGCGCACCACGGTTGGCTGGAAAGGGTTGGCCTACGACCCGTACCTGGATGGCACCGAAGACATGGCCGGCGGCCTCACCCTGTGTCGTGATCTGATGCGCGAGATGCTCAGTCTTGGTCTGCCGCTGGCCACCGAACTGTTGCAGCCGATGATGGCCGGATACCTCGATGACCTGCTGAGCTGGGTGGCGATTGGCGCACGTACGACCGAGTCGCAGATTCACCGCGAGATGGCGAGTGGCCTGGGCATCCCGCTCGGCTTCAAAAACGGTACCGATGGCGGCGTCGGTGTGGCGTGCGATGCCATGCGCAGCGCCGCCCACCGGCATCGCCACTTCGGCGTAGACGCCCAGGGCCACCCGGCGATGATCGACACCACCGGTAACCCGGACACGCATTTGGTGCTGCGCGGTGGCCATAAGGGGCCGAACTTCGACCGCCAGAGCGTCGCTCAAGTCCACCACAACCTGGCCAAGGCTGGCATTGCCCCCCGCATCATGGTCGATTGCAGTCATGCCAACAGCGGCAAAGACCCTTTGCGTCAACCGGCAGTGTTCGCCGAGGTGTTGCAGCAACGCCTGGAGGGGGATCGTTCGCTGGTCGCGGTGATGCTGGAGAGCCACTTGTTCGAAGGCAACCAGCCGGTCAGCGACCGTATGCGCTATGGCGTATCGGTGACCGATGGCTGCCTGGGTTGGGATGCCACGGAGCGTCTGTTACGCGACGCTGCGCGCCAACTGCGTATGCAGTAATGGCAAGACGGTAGCGTTCGCGCCCCAAGGTTGGTTATGATGCGCGCCTTCGTTGGGGAGTAACCTGTCGCCACGCCTGATGGCGACGTTCGTATCAACATTCTCGGCTGCATGCCGTGGTACGAACACCTTCGGGTTGGTGAGACCAGCGACCTATCCATGCCTAAAGTCGGGCGTGTGGACAGGTCGTTGACTCATAGCCCGACTGGAACAAATCGTGAACCCGATTTCTCTCGTTCTCCTAGCCCTGGCCATGTCCACGGATGCTTTTGCCGCGGCACTGGGCAAGGGCTCCAGCCTGCACAAACCGCGTTTCTCGGAAGCCCTGCGCACCGGTCTTATTTTCGGCGTGATCGAAGCTATCACGCCCATCATCGGCTGGATGATTGGCCAGGCGGCCACCCGCTTCGTGGCGGACTGGGACCACTGGATCGCTTTCGTGTTGCTGGTGGGGCTGGGGCTGCACATGATCTACAACGGCATCAAGGAAGATGAAGAAGAACAGGAGAAAGCCAGCCAGCACTCCTTCATGATTCTGGCGGTCACCGCTTTCGCCACCAGCATCGATGCGTTGGCCGTCGGCGTAGGGCTGGCTTTCGTCGACGTGAACATTCTGGTCGCCGCCGGCGCGATCGGCCTGGCGACCCTGACCATGGTCACCCTCGGCGTGATGCTGGGTCGCGTGCTGGGCACCTTGGTGGGCAAGCGCGCCGAGATCGTCGGCGGCGTGGTATTGATGCTGGTGGGCGCAACCATTCTGTACGAACACTTGAGCGCCGCCTGATCGCAGGCAGTGATGCCCTCGCCCACGGCGAAGGCATCACGCGCCGATCATGGCGTAGCCAGCACCCCGCGGCGAACCTGATCGCGCTCGATGGACTCGAACAACGCCTTGAAATTGCCTTCGCCAAAGCCGTCATCGCCCTTGCGCTGGATGAACTCGAAGAACACGGGCCCCATCAAGGTCTCGGAGAATATCTGCAGCAGTAGCCGCTGATCACCGGGCGTCGATGAACCGTCCAGCAGGATACCGCGCACCTGCAATTCGCCCACCGGCTCACCATGCCCGGGCAGGCGCCCTTCCAGCATCTCGTAGTAGGTGTCCGGCGGTGCGGTCATGAAGCGCATACCCAAGGCCTTCAGCGCATCCCAGGTCTGCACCAGGTCATCGGCCAGGAAGGCCACGTGCTGGATGCCTTCGCCGTTGAACTGCATCAGAAACTCTTCGATCTGCCCCGCCCCTTTGGAAGACTCCTCATTGAGCGGGATACGGATCATGCCATCTGGCGCACTCATGGCCTTGGAGGTCAGGCCGGTGTATTCGCCCTTGATATCGAAATAGCGAATCTCGCGGAAATTGAACAGTTTTTCGTAGAAGCCCGCCCAGTAGGCCATTCGCCCGCGATAGACGTTATGGGTCAGGTGGTCGATGACCTTGAGGCCGGCACCCACCGGATTGCGTTCCACCCCCTCGATGAAATTGAAATCGATGTCATAGATCGAGCTGCCTTCACCGTAGCGGTCGATCAGGTACAGGGGCGCGCCACCGATGCCTTTGATGGCAGGCAGGTTCAGCTCCATCGGCCCGGTGGGAATGGCAATCGGCTGGGCGCCCAGTTCAAGCGCCCGGGCGTAGGCGGCATGGGCATTCTTGACCCGGAAGGCCATCCCACACACCGACGGCCCATGCTCGGCGGCAAAGTACGACGCTACGCTGTTGGGCTCGTTGTTGAGGATCAGATTGATGCCGCCCTGGCGGTACAGGTGCACGTCCTTGGAGCGGTGGGTCGCCACCTTGCTGAAACCCATGATCTGGAAAATGGGTTCAAGGGTGTTGGGGGTGGGCGAGGCGAATTCGATGAATTCAAAGCCCATCAGGCCCATGGGGTTTTCGAAGAGGTCAGCCACGGTTGGCTCCTTGTCATATCAGTCAGTGAGCAGCGTCATTTACTGGTGATGGCAAGCAGTGGCGGGGGGCGCGCAGGGGACGCCGCGCACGGTACGGGAAAGGTGGCTACCGAAAATCAGGGTGCAGTGGAGTCTGTGCATGGCGACTCGTCTCTACCGATTGGACGGCTCCATGGGAACGGTCCTTATTGTTATAGGCATAAGCAGACTCTACTCAGCATGAAACGTTTTGTCTGCAATTCTCGGAACCGGGCAACCAAAGGCTTCGGCGAAAGTCGAACGATCACGCCCCCTGACTGCTGGAGACCCCCATGCGTACCGCCCACTACCTCGGCCTGGCGCTGTGCCTGACCCTGCTGCAAGGTTGTTTCGACAGTGCCGACAAGAGCACTACCAAAGCCAACAACGACGGTACGCCGTCCTCGGTGCAGATGCAGAAGCCGGACGAATCCAAGGATAAATAAGGGATAGCGCCCGTTTTTCGCGGGCGCATTCATGAAATGATCACGTCGCTGCGCCCTCCCCCTTCCCGTGCAAGGATCGCTCTCAAAACATGCCGCTGAGCCTGAATACCTCCAAGCGCAAGCTTTCTCGCAGGCTCGCCCCCTGGCTGGCCGCCGCCGTGCCAGTGTTGCTGGGGTCGGCCATCCTTTATTGGCAAGCCGGCCAGGCGTTGCAACAGGCAGCCCATCACACCGATGCCGATGCGCTGGCGCAGTTCGAACTCATCCTGGACAACGTTTCAGCGGCGGCGGCCGAAATACTGCCGCTGGCCGGCCAGCCGTGCGCACGGGCGCAACTGGCTCTACGCGATCAGGTGACGCGCCGGCCGTTCGTACGCTCGACCAACCTGATCGCCGACGGCTCGCTGTATTGCAGCTCGTTGTTCGGTGCCTTCCGTGAACCGGTCAATCCCGGAGACTACGTCGATGGCACGCTGTGGCTGCTGGCGGGCAACCCGGTCACCCCTGATCGGGGCCTGTTGATCTACCGCGCCGCCGAGGGCGACAACGGCGCCCTTAGCACCGTGGACGGGTATCACCTGGCCAATGCCTTGCGCATGATCGGCAGAAGCAACGAAGTGCGGCTACAAGTGGGCGACACCTGGCTCGGTGCCGACGGCAAGGTGCATGACGGGCAGGCACCGACTTTTGCGCTGGCCCATACATCGATGGCGTCGAGCCGCTACCCCTTCAGCGTTTCCAGCGGCTTCCCCACGGGCGCGCGCTGGGACCTGATGCTGGAACAATACGTGCCGCTGTTCGGCCTTCTGCTGTTTCTCGGCGTGATCGCCGGCTTCGCCTGCCATGGCCTCATGGGCCGGGTGCAGTCGCGTTTGCAGGAGCTGCAACGGGCGCTGGACGCCGAGGAGTTCGTGCCCTTCTTCCAGCCCATCGTGCACAGCCGCGACAACAGCTGGGCCGGCGTCGAAGTACTGATGCGCTGGGAACACCCACGCGAGGGGCTGGTGCGACCGGACTTGTTCATTCCCTATGCCGAGGACTGCGGCTTGATCGTACCCATGACCCGGCTGCTGATGCGCAAAACCGCACAGTGCTTGCAGAGCTGCGGCGATGCACTTCCGGCTGGCTTTCACGTGGGCTTCAACATCACCGCGCAACATTGTCAGGAACCCCAGCTGCTGGATGACTGCCGAGCGTTTCTGGCAGCGTTCGCGCCTGGGCAGGTGGCGCTGACCCTCGAGCTGACCGAACGCGAGCTGGTCAAGCCTACCGAGCAGACCCACCGCTTGTTCGAACAGCTGCACGGGTTGGGCGTGACCATTGCCATCGATGACTTCGGTACGGGGCAATCGAGCCTGAGCTACCTGCAGCAATTCAAAGTGGACTTCTTGAAGATCGACCAGAGCTTCGTGGCGTTGATCGGGGCCAATGCCTTGTCCGGACACATTCTGGACAGCATCATCGAGCTGTCGGCCAAACTGGATCTGCAGGTCGTGGCCGAGGGAGTTGAAACCGAGGAACAGCGGGCGTACCTGGTGGCCAAGGACGTGGAGTACCTGCAAGGGTATCTGTTTGCCCGGCCGATGCCGGGGGATGAGCTTGGGCAACGGTTGCGGGCCGTTCGCGGGTAGAACCGGGCCATGCCAGTATTGTGCCCACCCCTGCTGCCCTGAGATCATTGCCGGCTCTGCCCATCCCCCCGCTTCGAGGCTCTCTTGTCCAAAGGCATCATCACGTCCGTCATGGCGTCCACTCTGTTCGCCGTGATGTACTTCTATACCTCCTTGCTGGCACCGCTCAGCGGCGAGGAGATGTTCGGTTGGCGCATGCTGCTGACGCTGCCCTTCGTCACGCTGTTCATGCTCATCAGCGGTGACCTGCACCTGGTCGGCGCCGTGTGGCAGCGGATCAAGGCACGCCCGCTGCTGCTGCTCGGTTCCATGGCCACCTCGGCACTGATGGGGGTGCAGCTGTGGCTCTTTCTCTGGGCACCCTTGCACGGGCGCAGCCTGGAGGTGTCACTGGGCTATTTCCTGCTGCCTTTGACCATGGTGCTGACGGGCCGACTGGTTTACGGCGAGCAACTGTCGTATCTGCAGAAGCTGGCGGTGTTATTTGCCGTGTGCGGGGTGGGTCATGAACTGTTTCAACATGGGCGCTTCGCGTGGGAAACGCTGTTAGTGGCCGGTGGTTACCCGATCTATTTCGTGCTGCGCCGCGCCTGCCGCAACGACAACCTGGGCGGCCTGTGGACCGACATGTGCCTGATGCTGCCCGCTGCGATCTTTTTCATCGTGCAAGGCCCGTTGTCGACCGCCGACATGGCGGCACGCCCGGTGCTCTATGGTTTGATTCCGCTGTTGGGGGTGATCAGCGCATCCGCACTGGTCTGCTATGTGATGGCCAGCCGCCTGCTCCCGTTCAGCCTGTTCGGCCTGCTCAGTTACGTGGAGCCGGTGCTGTTGGTAGGGGTTGCGCTTCTATTGGGCGAAAGCATCGCGCCGGATCAGTGGCTGACCTATCTGCCAATCTGGATGGCGGTGCTGGTACTGATGTTCGAAGGCGCCAAGCACCTGGCCCGATCACGCCGCGCGGTGTGATCGGGCCAGGCCGGGTTCAGGCCTGCTTGCGCAGCAGCACCTGCTGCACTCGGCGTTCCTCTACCGCCAGCACCGTCATGCTCCACTCCTCCCATTGCAAGGTATCGCCCTTGCGGGGCAGGCGGTCGAGCAGGCTCATGACCAGCCCGGCCAAGGTCTGGTAATCATCGGTGGCCTGGGCGCCAAAGCCGATCCGCGCCTGAACCTGGCTCAGGTTCAGCGCCGCACTGACCCGATAGCCGTCGTCTTGCTCGACGATGTCAGGCCCTTGCACCTCACTGGCATCAGGCAACTCACCGGCGATCGACTCGAGAATATCGGTCATGGTCACGATACCGGTGAAATCACCGAACTCGTTGACCACGAAGGCGATGTGCGTGGACTGCGCGCGCATCTGCTCCAGCGCGTTGAGGATGTCGAAGCTTTCGAGCAGGTTGATCGGGTGCCGCGCCAAGCTCGCCAGGTCTGGCGTTTCGCCCGCCAGCAACTGTTTGAGCAGCTCTTTCTTGTGCACGAAGCCCAAGGGCTCATCCACCTTGCCCTGGCTGATCAACGGCAGCCGCGAACATGACGAGTGCATCAGCGCTTCGCGGGTAGCCTCGGCAGACGCCTCCAGTTCCAGGTAATCAACCTGAGCCCGGACGGTCATGATGCTGCGGATCGGCTTTTCGGCCAGGCTCAGCACACCGCTGATCATCACCCGCTCGCGGCGGTCGAACAGCGGCTCGCCTTGTTCCTGGCCGACCAGATCCTCGATCTCCTCGTCCAGGGTCTCGCTTTCCAGACGACGTCCACCCAGCAAACGCAATACGGCATGCGCCGTGCGCTGACGCATTGGCCGGTCCTCGTGCTTGTTCTTGCGCCGCGCGCGGGCGATCTGGTTGAACACCTCGATCAGAATCGAGAAGCCGATGGCCGCGTACAGATAGCCTTTGGGGATGTGAAAGCCCAGGCCCTCGGCGGTCAGAGCGAAGCCGATCATCATCAGGAAGCCCAGGCACAGCATGATCACCGTGGGGTGGCTATTGACGAAGCGCGTCAGCGGCTTGCTTGCAACGATCATCAAACCAATGGAGAACACCACTGCGATCATCATCACCGACAGTTCTTCCACCATGCCGACAGCAGTGATCACCGCGTCCAGGGAGAACACTGCGTCCAGCACCACGATCTGGGCAACGATGGGCCAGAACAAGGCGTAGGTTTTCACGCCATTGTGCTGGGCCACGTGGCCTTCGAGGCGCTCATGCAATTCCATGGTGGCTTTGAACAGCAGGAAGATACCGCCGAACAGCATGATCAGATCGCGGCCCGAGAACGATTTGCCGAAGATCTCGAACAACGGCTCGGTGAGCGTCACCATCCAGGAAATACTGGCCAGCAGGCCCAGACGCATGATGAGCGCCAACGACAAGCCGATCACCCGCGCGCGGTCGCGCTGATGGGGCGGTAGTTTGTCGGCAAGAATCGCGATGAACACCAGGTTGTCGATGCCCAGTACCAGTTCCAGGACGATCAGCGTCGCCAGGCCCAGCCAGGCGGTAGGATCGGCTATCCATTCCATGGTGGGGTACTCATCGAGCAGAGGGGGGGAGTATCAAGTAACGCGGGACTGGGAGGTTCCGTGAGGGGGTTCATAGAGGTCTTGAGTGATTTCGGAACCTGATCCTACCCGTAGCCGAGATATTTCCTACAGCAGCAAAGTATTTCAAACCTTTTCTCAAACGAGCCGATTCAAGGGTGAATCAACATCAACAGGATGCTCACGGTGAAAAACGACGTCAGCGTGGTGATCACCAGCGCGGCCGCGCAACGCCCTTCGAAACCGAAGCGCTGCCCCAGAATGGGATAGACGCTCATCATCGGCGCACTGGCAAACACCAGCCCGGCCAGCATCATGCTCGGCTCCACACTGCCGAGCAGCAGGAACATCAGCCCTACCAGCAAAGGGTGCATGACCAGCTTGCCGCTGGCGATCAGGGCGATTTCGTTCAACTGGCCACGGACCTTGGTGCCGTAGAGCACCCCACCGATCACGAACAAGGCTGCCGGCGCCGAGGCCTGGGCAAGCATTTCAACGACTTTGAGCGGCGCCGTGGGCAGACGAATGTTCAGCACCGAGAGCGTCAGGCCGACAATGATGGAGATGATCAGCGGGTTCTTGCCCAGTCGTTTGAAGGTGCCCAGCAGCACGCTGGCAATCGACCCGCCCTTCTGCAGCCCGGCTTCGGCCAGCGCCAGCGCAAGGGGAATGATCAGCAGGTTTTCCACCAGCATGCCCAAAGCCAGGGCCACAGCGGCGGAAGGCCCGGCGGCCATATAGGCAATGGGGAAGCCGATGAAGGCGCTGTTGGAGCAGGACATGCCCATGGCGGCAATGGCGCGGTTCTGCAACTCGGCTTTGCGGTAGAAGCGGAACACCAGCATGCCGATGCCGAATGCAATGAGCGATGCCACGGCGTAGGCCGTCAGGTAGCCGGGGTCCAGGACCTGGGCGATGGGCCGCTCGGACAATGCCTTGATCATCAGGGCGGGCATGGCGAAGGTCACCACGAAGGTGCCGATGCCGCGAATCTGCTCCCGACTGACCAGGCCCCACCTGGACGCGAAGAAACCAAAACCGATGATGATGAAGATGGGGGCGGTGATCGCAAGAACCTGGAACAAGTCAAACCCCGCGGGTCGGCAACGGCTGGTGTCTAGACTGTAGCAGCGCCACACCCTCCGTCAAAGCAGTCCCCACCGGTATCCCCCGCGCCCCTTGTAGCAGCGGCGTCGAGCCGAGAAAGCACCGGCCCCGTCAACCCATCCTTTGCGCCCCCTGCGCGACCTACAATCCAGGCATAAGCTAATCATTAAACGATTGCATATTAACCGATCGCATTATGCTTAAATCATCGGGTACTCACTGTAGCCGGCGATTCTATTCCATGACCCAGGTCAAACATCCCGAGCGCCTGCGGGCCTTTATTGGCGCCCTGGCCGAGCTGCTCGACAGCAATGTACGCGAAGGCGACATTCTGCATCGCGGCGGCAAGCTGCTTTCCCAACTGGTCAGCCACGACGATTGGCTGCCGGATGAATATGCTCAACCCAGCCCCGAGCGCTATCAACAGTTCCTGTTGCATGCCGACTCACGCCAACGCTTTTCCGTGGTCAGCTTCGTCTGGGGCCCCGGCCAGACCACCCCGGTACACGACCACCGGGTCTGGGGCCTGATCGGTATGTTGCGCGGCGCCGAAGACGCACAGGGCTTCGTGCGCGGTGCCGATGGCGAACTGCAGCCGGACGGCCCAGCGGTGCGCCTCACGCCCGGTCAGGTCGAAGCCGTCTCCCCACGCGTGGGCGATATCCATCAGGTGAGCAACGCCTTCACCGACCAGGTGTCGATCAGCATTCACGTCTACGGCGCCAACATCGGCGCGGTCAAACGCGCCGTGTATCAGCCCGACGGCAGCGAGAAATTGTTCATCTCTGGCTATTCCAACAGCGTCTTGCCCAACATCTGGGACCTATCCAAAGAGAATCAAACCCTATGAGCCAAGCCCTGACCCGCTCCTTTGCCGACATCCGCCGCGCCTTGCTGGCGGGCGAGGAAGTGGCGTTGATCGACGTGCGTGAAGAAGCCCCGTTCGCCGAAGCCCACCCCTTGTTTGCCGCCAACATCCCGCTGTCCAAGCTGGAAGTGGAAGTGTTTGCCCGCGTTCCGCGCCGCGACACGGCCGTTACCCTGTATGACAATGGCGAGGGTTTCGCTGCCAAGGCCTTGAGCCGCTTGCAGACGTTGGGCTACTCCAACCTGGCCCTGCTCGAAGGTGGACTGCAGGGCTGGCGTCAGGCCGGCGGCGAGTTGTTCATCGACGTCAACGTACCCAGCAAGGCCTTCGGTGAACTGGTGGAACATGAGCGCCACACCCCTTCTCTGCCCGCTGAAGAAGTCAAAGCCCTGCTCGATGCCAAGGCGGATGTCGTCGTGCTGGACGCCCGCCGCTTCGATGAATACCAGACCATGAGCATTCCCACCGGCGTCAGCGTACCAGGGGCCGAGTTGGTATTGCGCGCCCGTGAACTGGCACCGGACCCAGCCACCCGGATCATCGTCAACTGCGCTGGGCGTACCCGCAGCATCATCGGCACCCAGTCACTGGTGAACGCCGGCCTGCCCAATCCGATCTCGGCCCTGCGCAACGGCACCATCGGCTGGCTGCTGGCCGGTCAACAGCTGGAGCATGGTCAGGCGCGACGTTTTGGCGACATCAGCGAAGCGACCCAACGGCAGGCGGGCGACGATGCCCGTCGCGTCGCGGATGCAGCCAAAGTTGGCCGCGCTACCCTGGCAGATCTGCACGCTTGGCAAGAGGAGCCGCAGCGCACCACTTACGTGCTGGATGTGCGCACTTCGGAAGAATACGAGGCTGGCCACCTGCCGGGGGCTCGTTCCACGCCGGGTGGTCAGCTGGTGCAGGAAACCGATCACTACGCCAGCGTTCGCGGTGCGCGCATCGTGCTGGCCGATGACAACGGCGTGCGGGCCAATATGTCTGCGTCGTGGTTGGCTCAACTGGGCTGGGAAGTGCACGTGCTGGATGACCTCAAGGCCAGCGACTTTACCGAAAAAGGCGCTTGGCCGGTTCCGGTGCCCGGTACCGCGCCGTTCGAGTCCATCGATCCGCAGACACTGGCCAGCTGGTTGGAGGCCGGGGATACGCAGCTGCTCGATTTCACGACCAGTGCCAACCATGTCAAGCGTCACATCCCGGGCGCCTGGTGGGCGTTGCGCAGTGATTTGGCCCATGCCCTGCACAAGTTGCCGCCGGCCGAGCGCTATGTGGTGACCTGCGGCAGCAGCCTGCTGGCGCAGTTTGCCGTGGCGGATGTGGAGGCATTGACCGGCAAGCCGGTGTTTCTGCTCAAGGGCGGCAATGCAGCATGGTTCGCCGCGCAGTTGCCAGGGGAGGAAGGCGAGCAGCGCCTGGCTTCGCCGCGCATCGATCGGTATCGCCGGCCTTATGAGGGCACGGATGCACCCCGCGAAGCGATGCAGGCGTACCTGGATTGGGAGTTCGGCCTGGTGGAACAGCTCGGGCGCGATGGCACCCATGGGTTCTTCGTGATCTGACCGAGCTTTTGCGCTGAATCAGCCGACGCCTTCGCGGCTTCACGCCGCTCCTACAGAAGATATGCACCCTCCCTGTAGGAGCGGCGTAAAGCCGCGAAAGCCACACCACCCAAACGCACCCCTATGTAGGAGCGGCGTAAAGCCGCGAAAGCCACACCACGGTCCACCGCCGTACCACACACATTCCAACCCGACCCCACATGGCGGAGGGTGCTGACCTTAATTCAAAGGAGTTCCTCCATGAGCCAAGCACACCGCCAACTGAAACTGGGCACCATGATCCACGGCGTCGGCCACGGCTGGGGCGAATGGCGTCATGCCGACGCCCTGCCCAACGCCAGCACCAACTTCGCCTACTACAAGGATCAGGCGCAGATCGCCGAGGCCGCCAAATTCGACTTCGCCTTCATCGCCGACAGCCTGCACATCCATGCCAAATCCAGCCCCCATTACCTCAACCGATTCGAACCCTTGACCATCCTCTCCGCGCTGGCCGCCACCACCGAACGCATCGGCCTGGTGGCCACGGTGACAGTCAGCTACTCGGAGCCTTTCCAGGTCGCCCGCCAGTTCGCCTCTCTGGACCATATCAGCGGCGGCCGCGCCGGATGGAACGTGGTGACGTCCTGGCTCAGCGGCACCGCCGACAATTTCGGCCGCGCCGAACATCCGCCCCATGCGACTCGCTATCGCATCGCCCGCGAACACGTCGATGTGGTTCAGGGCCTGTGGGATTCCTGGGAAGACGATGCCTTCGCCTACGACAAGCAGAACGGCGAATTCTTCAGTCCGCACAAACTTCATACCCTGGGCCACAAGGGCGAGTTCTTCTCCGTTAAAGGGCCGTTGAACATCGCCCGCTCCCGCCAGGGTCAGCCGCCCATCTTCCAGGCAGGCACCTCCGATGCCGGACGGGATTTCGCCGCACAGACCGCAGATGGCATCTTCGCCACGCCCGAGTCGTTCGAACAAGCCCACGAGTACTATCAGGACCTCAAAACCCGTGCCGCTCGCCACGGCCGTGACCCGGCGAAGCTGGCGATCCTGCCGGGCATCCGCCCCATCGTCGGGCGCGATGCTGCCGAGGTGGAAGCACGCTATCAACAGGCGGTCGATCTGGTCAGCATCGAAGACGCCATTGTCGCCCTGGGCCGACCTTTCAACGACCACGACTTCAGCCAATACGAACTCGACGCACCCTTCCCAGACCTCGGCGATCTGGGCAACAACAGCCAGCAGGGCGGTTCCCAACGAATCAAGCAACAGGCCCGCGACGAAGGCCTGACGTTGCGTCAGGTGGCGCTGCGCTTCGCTCGTCCACGTCGAGATTTCGTCGGCACCCCGGAGCAGGTGGCCGATGCCGTGCAGCACTGGTTCGAAGACGGCGCGGCGGATGGTTTCATCATCCTGCCGCTGCTGCCCGACGGCCTGGCCAATTTCACCGACCTGGTGGTGCCGGTTCTGCAGGAGCGCGGGCTGTTCCGCAAGGAGTACCAGGGCGTGACGCTACGCGAGCATCTGGGGCTAGAGGTGCCGGTCAATCGCAATACCCTGGTGAGTGAAGGATTGGCAGCGGCCGGTTAAGCCCTGCACTCAACGGCAGAACGTACACGGTCTGCTCCTAGCCCCCTCTCCCCCAGGG
>NZ_DFUE01000080.1:56950-63392 GCF_002379585.1 Pseudomonas sp. UBA4194 | reverse complement strand
GGCTGTACGCCGCTCCTACAGTGATTGCCCGTAGGAGCGGCGTGAAGCCGCGAAGGGGCCGGTGGCTTCCCTATGAATCTGTGGCGGCGGCCAGCGCTTTGTCGAGCATCTGCAATGCTTCTGTTACCTGTTCGGCCGTGGTCACCAGCGGCGCCAGGAAGCGCACCACGTTGCGGTACAGGCCGCACTTGATCACCAGCAAACCGGCATTGCGTGCCTCGTCGATGACCCGCTGGGTCAGGTCCGCGTCGGGGCTTTGCCGGGCATCGTTCTTGACCATCTCGATGGCCAGCATGAAGCCCAGCCCACGCACGTCGCCGATGCGCGGGTAGCGCTTCTGCAAGGCCAGCAAACCTTCGCGCATCTGCACGGCGCGCTGCTCGCCCTGGGCCAGCAGATCCTCCCGTTCGAACAGGTTGAGCACTGCCAGGGCCGCCGCACATGCCACCGCATTCCCCCCGTAGGTGCCCCCCAGTCCGCCGGGGGTGGGGGCGTCCATGATTTCGGCACGCCCCACCACGCCTGACAGCGGCATGCCGCCGGCCAGCGACTTGGCCACCGTGACCAGATCAGGCTTGATGCCCGCATGCTGGAACCCGAACATCGTACCGGTGCGGCCGAACCCGGCCTGGATTTCGTCGGCGATCAGCACGATGCCGTGCTGTGTGCACAACGCGCGCAGGGCCTGAAGGAACTCCGGCGGTGCGGCGAGGAAACCACCGTCGCCTTGCACCGGCTCGATCAGGATGGCGGCCACCCGGTCGGGCGCAACATCGCTGGCGAACAGCTCATGCAACTGCGCCAAGGCGTCATCGCTGCTGATGCCCCGGTAAGCGTTCGGGTAGGTGGCGTGATAGATCTCGGCGGGGAAGGGACCGAAGTTCTGTTTGTAAGGCTGGCTCATGCCGGTCAGCGTGACACCCAGCAAGGTGCGGCCATGGAAGCCACCGCGAAAGGAAATCACCGCCGGACGATTGGTGTAGCCACGGGCGATCTTGATCGCGTTTTCCACGGCCTCGGCGCCGGAGGTGAACAGCACGCTCTTGTAGTGCTCGTCGCCACCCACCAGTTTGTTCAGGCGCGCGGCCACCTCGATATAGCTCTCATAGGCCACCACCTGAAAGCTGGCATGGGAGATCTCGCCCACCTGGCGGCGCACCGCTTCCACCACGTCCGGGTGGTTATGGCCCACATTGAGTACACCGATGCCACCGACGAAATCCAGATAACGCTTGTTGTCCACGTCCCACAGCTGCGCACCGTGGGCGCGTGCGGCGACCACAGGGTGAGCGGTAGCGATACCTCGCGGTACGTGTTGTTCACGCAGGGCCAGCAGGCGTTGGTTTTGAGTCAGTGCAGAATTCATCTCGATCTCCGTGAGCGCCGAGCATGGCGGGGTGATGTGATCAGGATAAGGATTGGGCGAAATCACAAGCACTGAAGTTGGTGGCTGTGCTGTTGTGATCGGCTGTTTTGAGGGGGTAGGGCGGTAGATTCGGTTGTCTGGGTTTTTTTTGGGGCGGGGGTGGGGCAGGGCTGGCGCCTTCGCGGCTTTACGCCGCGCCTGCAGGGCATCGCTGCGATGCCTGTGGGCGCGGCGCCAGCCGATACACCCTCAAGCCCCGGCGCGTGGCACCACGATGGTGTCTTCGGGGTGCAGGCGCATCAGCATCGGCGAGCCGATCGGGGGCAGTCTCAGGTTGCCTTCGTGATGGCTGGGCTGGCGCAGGCTCACGGTCGGGCCGCCGTCCAGGTCCACGAACACCTTCAGGCTTTCCCCCTGGAACACGATGTCCGCCACACGACCGCGCAGGCGATTCCACTCCGGCCCGGCGCTGTCGTTGTCCAGCAGCAGTTTCTCCGATTGCAGGGCCAGGAACACATCACCCGACGCCGGCACCGGCCGCGTGGTGCGCAACGCTGTGCTGCCCAGGCTCAGGCCATTGGCCGCATCGCGCTGCAACGGCACCAGGGTGCTTTCGCCGATGAAGCTGGCCACGAAGTCGTCCGAGGGGTGGTCGTGCAGGCGGCGCGGCGTATCCACCTGCACCAACTGCCCGCCGCGCATGATGGCGATGCGGTCGCTCATGGTCAGGGCTTCGCGTTGGTCGTGGGTGACGTAGATCATGGTCGCGCCGAGGCGCTTGTGCAGGGCACGCAGTTCGATCTGCATGGTCTCGCGCAGCTGTTTGTCGAGCGCCGACAGCGGCTCGTCCATCAGGATCAGCTTGGGCTCGAAGACGATCGCGCGCGCCAGGGCCACACGCTGGCGCTGGCCGCCGGACAGGGCCGCGATGGAGCGGTTCTCGTAACCGGTCAGCTCTACCGTTGCCAGCGCCTGCTTGACCCGGTCGCGGCTCTTGGCCGCGTTCTCGCCACGGGCGCGCAACGGAAAGGCCACGTTCTCGCCGACGGTCATGTGCGGGAACAGCGCGTAATTCTGGAACACCACACCGATTTCACGCTTGTGCGGTGGCATCAGGGTGACGTCGCGCTCGCCGAACAGGATATTGCCCGAGCTGACGCGAATGAAGCCGCCCAGAATACTCAGCAGGGTGGTCTTGCCAGAACCCGATGGGCCCAGCAACGACATGAACTCGCCGGCTTCGACCTTGAGGTTGACGTTGTTCAACGCCTTGAGGCTGCCGTAGTGCTTGCTGACCTGGTTGACGCTGACCGATTCGAAACCTTCAGTGAAATTCATCTGCGATGCTCCAGAATAAATAATGTAGCAGCGGCGTAAGCCGCGTCAGCCCCGGCGTGTATGTCCGATGGGCGAGGTGGCCGCTTACGGTTAGTTGAGGCCGCCGATGTGCCAGGCTTTTACTTCGAGGAATTCGTCCAGGCCGTACTTGGAACCTTCACGGCCGGTGCCCGATTGCTTCATGCCGCCGAATGGCGCCACTTCCATGGAAATGATCCCGGTGTTCAAGCCGACCATGCCGAACTCCAGGCGCTCGCCCACGCGCCAGGCGCGGCGCATGTCCTGGGTGAAGTAATACGCACCCAGGCCATAGGGGGTGGCGTTGGCCAGCGTCAGGGCTTCGTCTTCGGTGTGGAAACGGAACAGCGGCGCCACCGGCCCGAAGGTTTCTTCGCTCGCCAGCAGCATGTCGGCGTTGGCCTCCAGCAGCACGGTAGGCTGGGCGTACAGCCCGTCGCCACCGGGCAGCCCGCCGATGGCCACGCTGGCGCCTTTCTCCACGGCGTCGCCGATATGACGCGCCACCTTGTCCACCGCCGCGGCATTGATCAGCGGGCCGATGGTCACGCCCTCGCCCAGGCCATCACCCACCTTCAGCTCGGCCACGGCCGCCTTCAAACGCTCGGCGAAGCGGGCGTAGATGCCGTCCTGCACCAGAATGCGGTTGGCGCATACGCAGGTCTGCCCAGCGTTGCGGAACTTGCTCTGCATCACCCCGGCAATGGCCAGGTCCAGGTCGGCGTCGTCGAACACGATGAAAGGTGCATTGCCGCCAAGTTCCAGGCTCAGACGCTTGATGGTGGACGCGCACTGGCTCATCAGCAGTTGGCCGACCCGGGTCGAACCGGTGAACGACAGCTTGCGCACCGCAGGGTTGCTGGTCATCTCGCCGCCGACACCCGCAGGCATCCCCGTCAGCACGTTGAACACACCGGCAGGAATGCCCGCGCGCTCGGCCAGTACTGCCAGCGCCAGGGCTGAGAGGGGTGTCATTTCCGATGGCTTGACCAGCACCGGGCAGCCTGCGGCCAGGGCCGGCGCGCACTTGCGGGTGATCATGGCGTTGGGGAAGTTCCATGGCGTGATCGCCGCCACCACGCCGATGGGCTGCTTGAGCACGATGATGCGACGGTCCGCTACGGGCGAAGGAATGGTGTCGCCATAGATGCGCCGTGCTTCCTCGGCGAACCATTTGACGAAGCTGGCGCCGTAGGCGATTTCACCACGGGACTCGGCCAGGGGCTTGCCTTGTTCGGCCGTCATGATCAGGGCCAGGTCTTCCTGGTTATCCATGATCAGTTGGTACCATTTTTCCAGCAGCTTGGCGCGCTCGGCGGCAGGCACTTCGCGCCAGGTGGCGAAACAGGCCTCGGCGGCGGCGATGGCACGCCGGGTTTCGGCCGCCTGCAAGGCGGGCACGTGGGCGATCACGCTGCCGTCGGCAGGATTGGTCACGGCCAGGGTGGCGCCGTCATCGGCAGTGATCCACTGGCCATTGGCGTAGGCGCGCTCGACGAGCAGGGAAGGGTCATGCAGTTGCTTGTTCAACATGATCAGGGTGCCTTTGCAGTCCGAACGATGGACCTAGTGTAAAAATGTCCGCGCAGTGGGCGATGCCGAGATGGGCCACGCAGCGGGGTGTGCATGCCGAATTGCAGTGGGGTGGCGGCAGGCTGTGCTGGGGGGGGTGTCAGTGCCGGCCTCATCGCGGGCAGAGCCCGCTCCCACAGGGATACTCGCCGCACTGGCGATCCCCTGTTGGGGGTTGGGCTTGAGGGAGAGGGGGCTAAAAGCAGCAACAATCACCCCTGCTTGTTGCGCCCTGCCACTACCACCAGAATCAACGACGCAAGAATCAATATCGAACTGATGGCGGCGATGGTCGGATCGATCTCGTCGCGCAGCGCGGTGAACATGCGCTTGGTCAGGGTCTGGTTGTCGCCACCGGAAATGAACAGCGCCACCACCGTTTCATCCAGCGAGGTGATGAACGCGAACAACGTTGCCGAGACCACGCTGGGCTTGATCTGCGGCAGGGTCACGGCCATGAACGCACGGAAGCGGTTCATGCCCAGGCTGCGAGCCACCATCTCTTGCGACATGTCGAAGTTACGCAGCCCGGCGAGCAGGGCGATGATCACGTAGGGCAGGGCCAGCATGATGTGCGCCAGCACCAGCCCGGTGAGCGAACTGATCAACCCGACGCGGGCATAGACGAAGAACACCCCGGCGGCGATCAGGATGATCGGCACCATCATGGGCAACAGCAGCACGATCTGCAGGGTGCGGATCACCTTCAGGCTGGAGTTGTTGATGGCGTAGGCGGCGGCCATGCCGATCGGCAGGCTCACCGCCGTCGTCACCACGGCCGTGATCAGGCTCACCCGTGCCGCCGACATCCATTCGGCACTCTGGAAAAACGCCTCGTACCAACGCAGCGACCACTCCTTGGGCGGGAACTGCAGGAAACGCGCCTCGGAGAACGACATCGGCACCACGATCAGCACCGGGATGATCAGGTACAACAGAATGGCCGCCACCACCACGGTGAACAGCAGGTGCGACAGACGAATCTGCCGCAGGTTGGCGAGGGTCTTCATCAGCGCGCTCCCAGAATGCGTTCGATGGGGATGAAGCGGTTGATGCCCCAGAAGATCAGGAACACCACGAACAGCAGCACCAGGCCCACGGCGCTGGCCGCGCCCCAGGCGTGGTAGAGCTCGACATTGCGCTGCACCAGCATCGACACCAGGATGGTACGGCCCCCGCCCAGCAGTTCAGGGGTGATGAAGAAGCCCAGGCAGATCACGAACACCAGGATCGAACCGGCCATCACGCCCGGCGCAGCCATGGGCAGGAACACCCGGCGGAAGGTGTAGAACGGCTTGGCACCCAGGCTTTCGGAGGCTTGCATCAGGTCTTGCGGAATTTTCTTCATCACCGAGTACAGCGGCAGCACCATGAACGGCAGCATCACGTGCAGAGTGCCGATCACCGTGCCGGTGGTGTTGTGCATCATGTTCAGGGGTTGATCGATGATGCCCATGTCCATCAGGGTCTGGTTGACCACACCGCGGCGTTGCAGCAACACCAGCCAGGCGTAGGAGCGCACCAGTACGCTGGTCCAGAACGGCAGGATCACGCAGATCAGGATCAGGTTGGCCCAGAAGCCGTGCAGCCGCGACGCGGCGTAGGCGATGGGAAAGCCCATGACGATGGACAGCAGGGTCACGATCAGGCTGATCTTGAAGGTCAGGTAGAAGGTGTCCCAGTAGATGCGTTCCTCGAAGATGCGCGCGTAGTTGGCCAGCGAGAAGCCTTCCTCGGTTTGCACCGACTGAAAGGCCAGCCAGCACATGGGCAAGATCAGCAGCACCACCACCATGAACAGCGCGGGGGCGAGCAGCAGCAACATCGAGGTGTTTTCCTTGCGCTCTTCGCGAGCCAGGGCATCGGCATTGCTGGCCGGTGGCTCACGGTGGGCGTCGGGCATGGATTTGGCGAGATAAGCGTTGGACATGGAACGATCCCTCACGGCTGCGGGCCGCTGGAGCGGCGCAGGCAGCTTGTTGTCGGTCGGTCAGGGCGACCCTCAGGGTTTAATGTACCGACAAGCCAAAGAACGAAGCGGCCTTAAAAGGCCCGCGCCGAAGTGGTTTGTTTTGTATTGATGGGGGTGGACGGCAGGTAATGCGTTGGGCTTTTGCGTCGGTGGTGGAGGGTCCCCTCACCCCAACC
>NZ_DFUE01000080.1:16867-56889 GCF_002379585.1 Pseudomonas sp. UBA4194 | reverse complement strand
CTCTCCCTGAGGGAGAGGGGTTCAAGCTCCCTCTCCCCCAGGGAGAGGGCCGGGGTGAGGGGACCATCCACCACAAATCCCACCCCCAGCCGCCGCTCGACAAACCCTACTTCTTCTGCACAAACGCCAACCAGCGCTCTTCAGCCTTCACCCCTTCCTGGGAGGCCCACCACTTGGCCGACAACAGCGCCTGCCGGGAAATATTCTCCGGCGACGAGGGCAGCTTGGCCGTGCGCTCTGCCGGGATCACACCGGTCTTGAAGGCTTCCGGATTCAGCGGACCGTAGTCGATGATCATCGGCAAGGCCGCCTGCAACTTGGCATCGATGGCTTCGTTGACGAACTTCATGGCCGCCGCCTTGTGCGCGGTGCCCTTGAGCACGCACAGCGAGTTGGTTTCCAGCACGCCCTGGTTGTAATCGAACGCCACGGGGGCGCCGTCGGCCTGCACTGCGGTGATGCGACCGTTCCACGCCTGGATCATGTCCACTTCGCCGTCGCTGATCAGCTGCGCAGACTGCCCGCCCGACGTCCACCAGGTGGCGATGTGCGGTTTGATTTGCTCGAGCTTCTTGAACGCGCGGTCGACGTCCAGCGGGTAGAGTTTGTCCGGCGCTACGCCGTCGGCCATCAGGGCGATTTCCAGGGTCGGACGCGGCAGGTTGCGCAGCGAGCGCTGGCCGGGGAATTTCTCGGTGTCCCAGAAATCGGCCCAGGTTTTCGGTGCCTTTTCGCTGCTGAAGGCATCGGTGCGGTACGCCAGCACCGTGGAGTAGCTGATGTAGCCCACGCTGTAGTCATCTTTGAGCTCGGCCGGCAGCTGTGCGGCATTGGGCACCAGTGCCGGGTCGAGTTTCTCGAACAGACCTTCGGCTTCACCGCGCAGGCAGTCGCCAGTGGGCAGGTCGACCACGTCCCAGCTGACCTTGCCGCTTTCGACCTGGGTCTTGATGATCGGGTAGGCCTTGGGCGAGCTGTCCTGCTTGAGGGTCAGGCCCAGCTTCTTCGCCGCCGGCTCGAGGATGGCCTTGCTCTGTGCCTCCTGATAGGCACCGCCTTGGGATACGAAGGTGATGTCTTCTGCCGCTGCCAGGGTGGAGGCGCTGACCAGTAGCGCCAGGCTGGCGAGCTTGAATGCGCGCAATGTCGTCGATGTCATGTACAGGACTCCCGGTGGTTGGCAGGTTGATATCCAATCTACCGGTATCCTCGGACAGCAAGCGCGTACAAATCAGCGCCTGCAAAGCGTTTTATTGCGAAAACGCCACTCGCCGCAGCACATTCTGCACCCTCAACCCCACCCAAACCCCTGTAGCACCGGCGTAAGCCGGGTCCCCCCCCCGCGGTATCCAACCCATATCACAGAGAAGCGGACGCGGCTTACGCCGCTGCTACGGGCGCCAGCTTCTTGCAGCCTTCCTTGCGGGCGGGGTACTGCTCGCATTTACGCAGCACGGCCTTGACCTGGCTGTCGTTGTTGAGCAGCTTGTTGGCCGCCAGTTTTTCGGTGATGAACAGCTCCTCCGAGCCCAACGTGCGTTCGGCCTTGTCGATCATCGCCAAGGCCGCGCGAGGGTCGTTGTTGGCCAGATGGTGGGCGATCATCAGGTCATAGAGTTCCGGGCTTGCCAGTGACCAGTCCTGAATCGCTTGCAGGTCCTTGAGTGCCTCCCGTGTCCTGCCCTGGGCCATGTCCACACTGAAAGCCGCACGACGAATGCCGGGCTGATCGCGCACCGCCGAGGCCAGCGCGCGATCGCTGAACAACTGAGCCTCACGCAGCTGCTTCTTCTCCAGCGCGACGGTGGCCGAGTAGGCATCCTTGTAGGCCTGCATGGCCGCGGTCACGGTGGTGGAGCTGCGCAGCTGCTGCCAGCTGTCGGTGTTCACCTGTGCGCGACGCTGGGCGTTGTACTCGCGTTGCAGGTACTGGCGCAGTTCGGTATCGCGGTCCAGCGGGGACATGTGCGAACGCTGGAAGTATTGCCCGGCGGCGGTAATGCCTGTGGCCAGGCCCTGGTTCAAGGTGACCTCGACTTCCTTCACCAGGCGGTCGACCTGCAGTTTCTGCAGTGAATCCTGCATGGCCTCCTTGCGCGCCGTGGCGAAGCTGCCCAGCAGGGATTTCTGCTTGCCCTGAAAATCGTTCAGGCGCTGCAAGCTGTGACTGGCCGCGCGCGGCGCATAGCCGGCCTTGATCATCAGGTCTGCGCCCAGCAGATCGGCTTGATCCTCCTGGCTGCGGCCCCAGGCGGTGCTCCAGATGTTCTCGGAAAAGCTGTTGACCAGTGCGGTGTACAGCACCGTGTTGCCCACTTTTTTCTGGGTGGCCAATGGGTCCTTGCTGATGAACTTCATCTTGCCGGCGCTGCGGTCGATGCCGGTATTGGCCACCAGGGTGGCGAACACTACGGTGGTGGCGACGTTGGTCATCATCGCGTTCTGTTCCTGGAACGCGGCACGGCGGTCGTGGTGGTGCAGCAGCACATGGCTCATCTCATGACCGAGCATGGCGGCGATCTCGTCCTCGCTCTGCACATTGTCGAGCATGCCCAAGGGTACGAACAGGTTGCCGAACGGATCGGCCGATGGGCCAAAACCGTAGCTGTCGATCACCTTGATCTGCAACGGTGGCAGGTCGCCGGGCCAGCCTTTGCCCAGCCGCAGGACGATGCCCTGCAGGTAGCTCTGCAGGGGCGCAATGCTGACCACGTTGTGTTGGCGGATCTCCCCGGCGGGTACGGCGAGGCCGTCGTAGCTCAAGCGCTGGGCGCTGACCCTTTGCGGGTCAAGCTTGTAGTGCTGACGCACGTCGACGGTGTCCACATACCGGCCCACCACCTGGGACTGGGTCGAGGGCCCCACCAGGTTCATGAACGCGGCGTCGGCGCCCTTGAGCGTGCCGCAACCGCCAATCATCCCACTTGCCAGGGCGCCGAGCGCCAGCAGACCTTTGTTCATGACAGTTCCTCAGGGGGTACAGGTCGAGCCGAAGCCGATGGTGGAGGCGTTGCGTGCATCCTGCTTCTGGCTTTGCGACAGGTCAGCGCAGGGCGTGGTGACGATCTTGCCGTCGCTCAGGCGCAGGTCCATGGTGTCGAGCCACACCTTGCGGCCGTTCAACTCGACTTGCACCAGCTCCAGCTTGTCGTTCTGATCCAGCACTTGCAGCGGCTGCTTGGGGGCATCCTTGAGTGCCAGTTGACCCAGGGCCTTGCCCTGGACGTCGAGTAACGCCACCGGGTCGGCGAGAAAACCGTCGACGGTGGTGGCCAGGCTTACCGGGCTGAACAGCGCGGCCAGCAGCAGACAGGTGGATCTGGTCATCCTTGAGTTCCTTTGCAATGTGAGACGAATCGATGAGGCACACGGGAAAGCCAGCGCATGGTTGCTCGCCAACCCCGTTTGATCAGTTGAGTGATGTGGTCCGAGATGATCGACAGTGACAGCAGGGCGATAGCCAGTACGTTTGCCGGGGTGATGTTCATCAGCCACAGCCCTGCACCCAACCCCACCAGCAGCACTAGAACCACTGACCACCAGACAAAGGGGCCGGCCAGGTTTTTCGCCAGACGGTTTTTTCGTCGCTTGAACCGGGCGCGACCGCCGACGATCAGGATGACGAACGCCAATTGCGCCAGGTCGACCCAGGTCCAGGGGCCAAGCACTGCGGCCGGTTCATGCTGGTAGTGCATGCCATAGCTGATCAGGTTGTCCAAGGCCATGGCGTGCAGGTAAACGCCTGGCAGCAGCCCATGTACGGGGGTCTGGATCAGATCGCCCGCCGATGTGATCTGCGCCCCCACCAGCACCAGTTTGTCGCTGAGCATGCGCATCAGCAGCGCACGGTCTCCGGGCGAGCTGGCTTCCAGGGCGCTGGCCTTGAGGGTCAAGGTATAGGCGCAGGTGGCCTGACCGCTGTCACGAATTTTCCAGAACATGGCCTGCAACAGTTGCTCAAACAGGCTGTTGCCCGCCACCGAGCACTTGGCGACCGAGGTCGCCAAGTGCTGGAGCGGTGATAATTCGCGCCCCCAGCGCAGCGCGACAGGTGGCTTGGCAAGCGCCGCGGCGGCGTCCTCGGGCAGCTCGCGGCAGGTTGCTCCAGCGTCGCAGTACTCGCGGTACAGACCCATCGCAGGGGTTTCCATCACGCCGAGCGCGGTGTCGACCGCCAGCGGATACTGGTCGCCGACGTCGCTCCATTTGACCAGTGCCGGTTGCCCCAGGCCGGCCAGCGAGGCCAGGGTGTTGGCCTCGCCATTGTGTCCACGCACGTTGCCGCTGTTGGCCAGCAGCAGGGGGATGCCCTGGCGCTGATAGCGTTCGAACACGTTGGCCAGCAGTTGTCCGCCGTCCATCACGTCACCGGCGCTGTGGTCATGGCTGTACATCAGGTCGACGAATACAGCCTTGGGCTTGTAGGCCAGCAACCGTTTGAACAACAGACTCTGCTGCGCATAGGGCAGTGGCCAGAAAGTGCTGTTCTGCATCAGGTAGGCGTCGTCGATCAGTACCACCACCACTTCCTTCTGACCCGCGGTGGGGTAGAGGCTGGCGGTAATGCGGTTGATCCATTGCGAGGAGGCGCTGTCGCTCGAGGTCGAAAGGCCGAAGGGGTCCAGCAGGGCAATGCAGCTCAGGAGCAGGCCGAGCAGGACCTGACCGAGCCAGAAGCGGAAATATTTAGCCTTCATCCATGGCCCGACTGCTATCCAAATGTACCGACGTTTTAACGGCGTCCATCCCTGATGTCAAGATAATGGCCCGTAGCACCGGCGTAAGCCGGGTCCCAGTCGCTGCGGTTATCCGACGTATCGAGATGCGGGGGGCGGACGCGGCTTATGCCGCTGCTACATTGCACTTTGGGGGGTGGGGTGGGTCTGGTGTGGTAGGCCCACTGAAAGAGCATGCACAATGATCACGGTTCACCACCTCAACGACTCGCGTTCGCAACGTATCCTCTGGCTGCTGGAGGAACTGGGCGTGCCTTACGAACTCAAGCGCTACCAGCGTGACGCCAAGACCAACCTGGCGCCGCCGGAGCTCAAGGCAATCAATCCCCTGGGCAAATCCCCGGTAATTCAGGACGGCCCGCATACGCTGATCGAATCCGGCGCCATTGTTGACTACCTCATTCGTCGTCACGGTCATGGGGCTCTGCAGCCGGACCCGGCCACGGCCACCTATGACGAATACGTGCAATGGCTGCACTTCGCCGAAGGCTCGGCGATCCTGCCGCTGATGCTCAATCTTTATGTGGGGCGTCTGGGTGAAGCCGGTGCGCCGCTGCACCCGCGTATCGAGTCGGAGCTGAAGAATTATCTGGGCTATCTGGACAACGCGCTGAGCCTGACGCCCTATCTGGTGGGCGAGGAATTGACCGGGGCCGATGTGCAGATGAGCTTCATCGGTGAGTTTGCCAAGGCTCAGGGCAAGCTGGAGCCGTATCCAAACCTGGCGGCGTGGGTCGAGCGTTTTCAGGCGCGAGCGGCTTACAAAAAGGCGGTCGAAGTGGGTGGAGATTATCGGTTTGCCAAGTGATATGAGCTAGCAGTGCTGGCCTCATCGCGGGTAGAACCCGCTCCCACAAGGGATCTCCCCAAAACGCAGATCCCCCCTGTAGGAGCGGCGTCCAGCCGCGAAGGCGCCAGGCCTGCCTACTTCACAAGCTCAGAGCGATGAAGCCCCCCAGCCACCCACCAGCATATCCATATCACCAAATCGTATTTAAATTAAATTTCTTATACCTTTATAGTCCGTGCCATCGCCGCCCATGACCACGGAGCCACCCATGTCCCGACCTTCCTTCAGCCGCCTGGCTGCCTCCATCGGCCTGAGTTTCAGCCTACTCGCCAGCGCCATCGTTGCCCCCACCCACGCCCACGCCGAAGGCCAGATCCGCATCGCCGAACAGTTCGGCATCGTCTACCTGCTGCTCAACGTGGTGCGCGACCAGCACCTGATCGAAAAACACGGCAAGGAAGCGGGCATCGACATCAAGGTCGACTGGACACAGTTGTCCGGCGGCTCTGCGGTGAACGACGCCTTGCTTTCCGGCGCCATCGACATCGCCGGAGCCGGCGTAGGCCCGTTGCTGACCATCTGGGATCGCACCCATGGTCGCCAGAACGTCAAGGCCGTTGCCTCCCTGGGCAACTTTCCCTACTACCTGCTGAGCAACAACCCCAACGTCAAGACCATTGCTGACTTCACCGAAAAAGACCGCATCGCGGTGCCAGCCGTGGGCGTGTCCGTCCAGTCGCGCTTCCTGCAATACGCTGCTGCCAAGCAGTGGGGTGACAAGGAATACAACCGCCTGGACAAGTACACCATCGCTGTCCCGCACCCGGATGCCACCGCAGCACTGATCGCTGGCGGCACCGAGCTGAGCGGGCATTTTTCCAACCCGCCGTTCCAGGATCAGGCACTGGCCAATCCCAATGTGCATGTGGTGCTCAACACCTACGACCTGCTGGGCCCGAATTCGCCGACGGTGCTGTTCGCCACGGAGAAATTCCGTGACGAGAACCCCAAGACTTACCACGCGTTCATCGAGGCGCTGGCCGAGGCCGCCGACTTTGCGCAGAAGGACAAAGGCGCCGCAGCCGACACCTACATCCGCGTCACCGGGGCGAAGATCGATCGCGCGGCGTTGCTGAAAATCATCGACAACCCGCAGTTCGAATTTTCCATCACGCCGAAGAACACCTACCCCCTGGCCGAATTCATGCACCGCGTGGGCGCGATCAAGAACAAGCCGGCCTCGTGGCAGGATTACTTCTTCAAGGACGCCAAGCCGTTGCAGGGGAGTTGATGTGAGGGGGGGCGGACGCGGCTTACGCCGCTGCTAATTTTTGAGTGCGCCTGAATAAAAAAGCCCCGACCATCGATAATGGCGGGGCCTTTTCATTGCGACGGGATTACTGCTTCTCGGGCGCCTTGATCTCGTCCGGTACGTCCGAGGACAACGCCTGGTGGCGGTCTTCGGTGGCGCGGTCTTCGCGGGCTTTGACGTGTTCGTCAGCGGCTTTGGCTTTTTCTTCCGCGGCCTGCTCAGGTTTGCCTTCGGCTTGTTTCTGCTCGGCGGCCTCGGTGTGCTTGTTGGCGGCTTGGACGTGGTCTTCGGAGGTCTTGTCGCAGGCCGCCAGGCCCAGGGCGGAAATCATCAGCAGGGTAAGAGAAAGTTTTCTAGGCATGAGGCAGGACCGTTGTTCAGAGTGAGTTACTTTGAAACCTGCCCAGCCCGATTGGTTCACCGCAAAAGCCCCGCGCGACGCTCTGCCGCAGGCCGGTAACGGACGCTTTCAGCCCAGGTTCAACCGATCCAGCAAGCTGTACCAGGCCACGCCGGCGCCGATGTAAAAACGCTGCAGCCCATGCATCGGCAGCTTCTGCAGGGTGCTGATCGGGTAGGCGAAGTCCGCCGAGCTGTCGCACAACCGCCCCGCCAACTGCTCGCCCAGGCTGGTGCACAGCGCTATGCCGCGTCCATTGCAGCCCAGTGCGAGGGTAAGCCCGGGTGACGGCTCGTGCACATGGGGCATGAAATCGCGGGTGATCGCAATGCGTCCGGCCCAGCGATACTCGAAGTCCAGCTGGCCCAACTGCGGAAACAGCAGCGCCAACGAGCGCTCCAGGTGGGCAAAATCCTCTGGCCCGGAAGGGTCGTCGAACAGCCCGCGGCCGCCCATCAGCAAGCGATTGTGACTGTCCTTGCGAAAGTACAGCAGCAAGCGCTGCGCGGTGGACACCGTCTCGTTACCCGGCAGAATCTGCTGGGCCTGAGCGTGGCTCAGCGGCTTGGTGGCGACGATGAAACTGTTGGCGGCCAGCACGCTTTGCGCCATGCCCGGCCATAACCCGTCGCTGTAGCCGTTGGTGGCCAGCACCACCTGCTCGGCACTGACCTGCGCGCCACTGGCGGTGCGCAGTTGCCAGCCGCCGCCGTGGCGGTGCAGTTCAGTGACAGGGCTGTGCCCATACACGCGAACGCCGGCAGCCTGCGCTGCGCGCACCAGCCCTCGGGCATAGGCCAGGGGCTGAATCGCGCCCGCGCGGCCATCCAGCCAGCCGCCGACAAAGGCATCGCTGCCCATGCGCGCCGCAACGGCCCTGGCATCCAGGCGTTCCACGGGTACTCCCCGACGCTCCCACTGCGTGGCGCGAGCGTGCAGCCCGGCCACTGCCTTGTCCGAGTAGGACACCTGCATCCATCCCTTGCGTACCGGCGCACAATCGATGCGGTGGCGGTCGATCAAACCGAACACCAGGTCGGCAGAGCGCGATACGGTATCGATCAGCGGCTCGGCAACGTCAGCGCCATACAGGCGCACCAATTCATCCGGGTCATGCTTGAGCGTTGGGTTGACCTGCCCGCCATTGCGTCCGGACGCGCCCCAGCCCGGCTCTCGCGCTTCCAGCACGCACACCCGCACACCGCGCTCGGCCAGATGCACCGCCGTGGACAACCCGGTATAGCCGGCGCCGACGATGGCCACATCCACCTGCAGCGATTCGGCGAGCGCCGGTGTGGCTGCTGCCGGCGGCGCGGTGGCCGCCCATAACGAAGGCACATCGATCATGGCTGGCTCCGGGTGTTGGCCGTAGGGTGCAATACCCGGCGCAGGAAGTCCTGTGTACGCGGGTGCTGGGGATTGCCCAGCACCTCGTCGGCAGGTCCCGTTTCCACCAGGTAGCCGCCGTGCAGGAAGCACACGCGGTCGGCCACTTCTCGAGCGAACCCCATTTCGTGGGTGACCACGATCATGGTCATGCCCTCGTCTGCCAGGGTGCGCATCACTTGCAGCACATCGCCCACCAGCTCCGGGTCCAGCGCCGAGGTGGGCTCATCGAACAGCATTGCATCGGGCTTCATCGCCAATGCCCGAGCAATGGCCACGCGCTGCTGCTGCCCGCCGGACAGCTGCTCGGGATAGGCATCGGCCTTCTCCGCCAGCCCGACCTTTTCCAGCAGCACCAGTGCTTCGGCACGCACCTGCGCGGCCGGTTCGTTCTTGACGTACAGCGGCCCCTCCATCACGTTCTCCAGCACCGTGCGGTGGGGGAACAGGTTGAAGCGCTGGAACACCATGCCCATGCGGCTGCGCAGCGCATGCACGGTCTTGCTGCCGCGCTGCACGGTTTCACCAAAGGCGACGATGGTGCCGCCTTCGTAGGTTTCCAGCGCATTGATGCAACGCAGCAGGGTCGACTTGCCCGAGCCCGAAGGCCCGATCAGGCACACCACCTCGCCTTTTTCCACTTGCAGGTCGACACCATGCAGCACACGGTGGCTGCCGTAGTTCTTCTGCAGCTGGCTGATCTGGATCATGCTTTTTTCCTCCGGCTCAGGCGCTGCTCCATACGCCGCAACCCGTACACCAACGGCAGGCTCATCAGCAGGTACAGCAGGGCGACCAAGGTGTACACGGTCATGTTCTGGAAGGTCGACGAAGCGATCAACTGACCTTGGCGGGTCATTTCGGCGACGGTGATGGTGGACACCAGAGACGAGTCCTTGAGCATCATCACCAGGGTATTGCCGTAAGGCGGCAGGGCAATGCGGAACGCCTGGGGCAGGATCACCCGGCGCATCATCATGAACGAGCGCATGCCCAGCGCTTCCGATGCCTCGCGCTGGCCCTGATCCACAGCAATGATGCCGGTACGGAAGTTCTCCGCTTGATAGGCCGAGTAGGCGATGCCCATGCCGATCACGCCGGCCTGAAAGGCACTCAGATGGATGCCCATGTCCGGCAGCACGAAGTAGATGTAGAACAGCTGCACGATGATCGGCAGGCCTCGGATCACATTGATCACCGTACTGGCCGCCCACGACAGCGCCTTTATCGGCGACAACTTGAGCAGCGCCAGCACCAGGCCGATCGCACTGCTGAGCAGGAACGACAGCACGGTGATCTGGATCGTTACCCAGGCGCCCTGCAGCAGAATCGGCAGGAAGTCCTGGGCGTTCTGCAGAAATTCAGCAAGGTTCATGGTCGCTCCTCAGCCTACACGCCCCACTTCTGCACGATGCCCTGCAGCGTGCCGTTGGCCTTGATGATCCCGATGGCCTTGTTCAGGCGGTCCAGGGTTTCGCTGTCACCCTTGCGCACCACGAAGCACACATCGCCCACGTTGACCGGGGTGTAGTCGGCGGCCAGCTTCACGCCTTTGAAGGTGTTCTGCTTGATCTGGTAAGCCACGATGGGCTGGTCGGCCACGGCGGCCTTGATGCGGCCCAGGGACAGGTCGCGGGTCATCTCGGCGATGGAGTCGTAGGTGCGGATTTCCTTGAAGATGCCCATCTTGTTGACCAGGTCGTAGAACGCCGTGCCGGCCTGGGCGCCGATCACTTCACCCTTGAGCGCCTCCAGGTTCGGGTAGGCGGTGTTGTCGTCGGCGGCTACGATCAGGCCCTCGCCGTAGGAATAGACCGGCGCGCTGAAATCCACCACTTTGGCTCGCTCGGCGGTCTTGAGCATGCCCGCGGAAATGAAGTCCAGCTTGCCCGAGGTCAGCGACGGAATCAGTGCGGCGAAATTCGTCTGCTGCATCTCGGTGCTGAAACCACCGGCTTCGCCGACGGCCTTGGCAATGTCGACCATCATGCCCTGGATGCTGTTGCTCTTGATGTCCAGGAAGGTGAACGGCGAGCCGGTGGCCGTCGCACCAACTTTGTACAGGGGTGCCTCTGCGGCGTGCACGAGAGATGCGCAAAGCGTGACGCAGATACCAAGCGCGAAACGGCGAAACAGTGGGGAAATGCTGTTCATCGGGTCACTCCAGAAGAAATCGGAAGGGTTGGCACCGCAAGCGGTTACGGGGTGATTCGCAAGCTCTGTGCCATTTCGCTGAATATCAATCGTTAAGCGCCTATGAAAAATCGATATTTGAAAGTTTCGTATCGATATGCGATTTATAGGCGCAGTTTCTTCCCCGTTCCGGGTTGAAACGACCCCCTTTTTGCAACATCAGCTTGAGCCCACTCATGTCCGACGATCGCAACAGCCTGTTCAATCAATCCCTGGAAAAGGGTCTGGCCGTGCTGCGCATTTTCAGCGCCAAGCGCCGCAGCATGAGCCTTGCAGAGATCGCCGAGGCCGCCGACATGACCAAAAGCTCGGCCCAGCGCATGGTCTTCACTCTAGAAAGCCTGGGTTACCTTCGGAAACACGCACGCACTCGGCATTACCAACTCACCCCACGGGTGTTGGAACTGGGCTTCAGTTATCTGGACGCCCACTCGTTGATCGAAGTGGGCAACCCGTTCCTCGCCGAGCTCACGCGTCTGACCGGCGAAACCGCCTGCCTGACCGAACCCACAGGCGTGGAAATGACCTACATCGCCCGTTTCGTCAGCGCCAGCTTCGTGCCCGTGCACATGCCCATCGGCAGCCGCGTGCCGATGTACTGCACAGGCTCCGGACGCGCCTACCTCAGCGCCCTGCCACACGAAGAAGCGCTGGCACTGGTGCAGAGCAGCTCGCGGGTGGCGCACACGCCCCATACCCACACCGACGTGGGCGAGATCATGGCGTCCCTTCAAGCGGTGCGTGAGTGTGGCTATGCGGTGAACACCCAGGAATTGTTCCTGGGCGACATGACCATCGCCGCGCCAGTGATGGGCGGCAATGGACGCCCGGTGGCGGCCGTGCATGTGGTGGCGCCGACCAGCCGCTGGACCCGGGCAGATGCGGAAAGGCAGCTGGTGCCGGCATTGATGCAATGTGTGCAGGTGTTGAGTAATTCGGCGCGGAATCTGGGGTAGGTCGCAAGCCAGCCCCGAATATTGATATATCGCCAAATTGGCGATAGCATCGGGACATGTCTACCAAATACCGATTCCGCGACAAATACCGCATCGAGCTGCGGGAAAGGGACCATCTACCACCGCATGTGCATATCACTGGCGGTGGTCTGGATGTTCAGATCAGTCTCGAAACAGTTACGGTGACTCAGGGCAATGCACCGCAGAAAATACTGCAAGAAGCCCTGGCTTGGATCTCGGCTAACCAAGCCGATCTATTGAAGGAGTGGAAAAAATGGCATCGATGAAGCGTCCCCGCCTGCGGGCTGTGCAGGCTCATCCTGGCGCCATCTTGGAACTGACGTTCACTAGCGGCCAGCACTTCAACCTGGACATGAGCGAAGACTTGAAGCGGTATCCGGGGCTGGGTCCGCTCGCCAAAGGCGATGCTTTCGAGGGGGCTGTATTGGGCGATGCGGGATGGACAGTGGAATGGCCAGCGCATGACATTCAGGTAGGTGCAGATACTCTTTTCCTGGACGGCTTGGCGCAGTCTGCGCCCGATGAAAATACCCGAACCTTCATGCTATGGCGGTTACGACACAGGCTGACTCTTGATCAGGCTGCAGAAGCCTTGGGAGTCAGCGCCCGCAGTATCAGCCGGTACAGCAGTGGGCGCGAGGTTGTTCCGCGAACGCTGGCTTTAGCATGCTTGGGTTGGGAAACCTTGGCACATTCGGATGCGGCTTAGGGGCTGCGGATCAGTAGCCGGGGGCGATGGCTGGCTGGTCAAGGGACAGCCAAGATGACGTATCGAGTGCTGCGCCCACCACCGTGAAGTCGGCGCAGCAGCCCTTTCTCCAGCAAGTCTGCCAGGTGCCTGGTGGCAGTCGCTTTGCTCACTTTCGCCACCGCTTGATATTGAGCGGCGCTGATTCCGTCCTCGAATCCGCTGGCGCCGCCGTCCAGCAGCCGATTGATTACCTTCAACTGCTCTTTGGATAGCGGTGTTGAACGGTGCGTCTGCCAGATCCAGTGTGGAGTGGTCATCGCTGCCTCGCATGAGCCGATTAACAGGGCTATTCGGCTCACAATGTGAGCCGAATAGAGAGTTTAATTGGCTCATGGGGGATAGCAAGCTGGCGTACCGACGCTTGAGTGTGGGTGTTGGCGATGTAGGGAAAGGGGGCATCGCCGCTCATACGCTGATCGGCGGCCCGGTAATCGAGGGCGGGGAGGTTCTAGTTGTTATCAAATCCAACAACACCCCCCCTCTGTAGGAGCGGCGTCCAGCCGCGAAGAGGCCCTCATATCCACTGCATATCTTGGAGATGAGGGTGAACTTGGGGGCGCCTTCGCGGCTGGACGCCGCTCCTACGGGGGGGGAGAGGGGCTAGTTGCTGGGTTGGATGCGGCCGATTCGGGTGCCGGCTTCGAAGTAGCCGCCGGCTTGCTCGGTGATCTGCACCTGGCCTGCGCACGGCGCCAGGATCGAGGTTTCCATCTTCATGGCTTCGACTACCGCAATCACTTGCCCGGCCGTGACAGACTCCCCATCGGCAACCACCCAACTAAACAGATTGCCCGCCACGGGCGTCAGTACCGCGTCGCGATCCGCCACCTCGGCCACTGGCGTCGCCTCACTGGCGGTGCTCGCAGCGCCCAGGCTGGCGCCGCGCAGCAGCGCGGCAGGCAGGCCCAGTTCATGGCGCTTGCCGTCGATCTCGACGAACGTGCGCAGAATCGACGGGTCCGCCGACAGGGCGTTGCGCGGGGCAATGGTGATCTGTTCGGCGAAGTCGGTTTCGATCCAGCGGGTATGCACCGCAAAGCGATCGGGGCCGGTGAAGTCGGCGTGGTCCATCACGGCGCGGTGGAACGGCAGCACCGAGGCGATGCCTTCGATCTTGAATTCGGCCAATGCGCGGCGGGCACGGCTGATGGCCTGTTCGCGGGTGGCACCGGTAACGATTAGCTTGGCCATCATCGAGTCGAAGTTGCTCGGCACCTGCGAATCGCCGTCGACGCCGCTGTCCAGGCGCACGCCCGGGCCCGCGGGCGGCACAAACGCGGTGATCTGGCCGGGCGTGGGCAGGAAGCCCTTGCCGGCATCTTCAGCGTTGATGCGGAATTCAAAGCTGTGGCCACGCGGCGTCGGGGTTTCACTGAAGGACAACGGCAGGCCATCGGCGATGCGCAGTTGCTCGATCACCAGGTCCACGCCGGTGGTTTCCTCGGTGACCGGGTGTTCGACCTGCAAGCGCGTGTTCACTTCCAGGAAAGACAAGGTGCCGTCCTGGCTCAACAGAAACTCCACGGTCCCCGCACCCACGTAACCGGCCTTGGCGCAGATGTCGTGAGCCGCCTGATGAATACGCTCGCGCTGCGCCTCGCTGATGAACGGCGCCGGGGCTTCCTCGACCAGCTTCTGGTTGCGCCGTTGCAGGGAGCAGTCGCGGGTGCCGACCACCACTACCTTGCCGTGCTTGTCGGCCAGAATCTGCGCCTCGATGTGCCGCGGACGATCTAAAAACTGCTCGACAAAGCACTCGCCGCGGCCAAACGCCGTTTCGGCTTCGCGCACGGCCGACGCGTACAGCTCAGCTACTTCGTCCAGACGCCAGGCGACTTTCATGCCGCGACCGCCGCCACCGAACGCCGCCTTGATGGCAATCGGCAGCCCATGCTGTTCGGCAAAAGCCAGCACCTCGGCCGCCGTTTCCACCGGGCCCGGCGTACCCGCCACCAACGGCGCGCCGACCTGTTGCGCCAGTTTGCGTGCTTCAACCTTGTCGCCCAGTACGTCGATGGTCTCGGGGTTGGGGCCGACCCACATCAGGCCTGCATCGATCACGGCGCGCGCGAAGTCCGCACGCTCCGACAGAAAGCCATAGCCGGGATGCACCGCGTCGGCGCCGCTGCGCTGGGCAATGGCGATCAGCTTGGCGATATCCAGATAGGTTTCGGCAGGACGTTGACCGTTCAGGGAATAGGCTTCGTCGGCGTGGCGCACGTGCAGCGCATCCATGTCTGCGTCGGCATACACGGCCACCGACTGCACACCGTAGTCGCGGCAGGCGCGAGCGATGCGGACGGCAATTTCACCACGGTTGGCGATCAGTAGTTTTTTCATGAAAGGGTCTTCGCATCGGCAGGGGTAAGGGAGGCTTCTGTGCTGGGCTGGAATTCTTCGAAAGCCGTCAGCGGGTTGAAGCGAATCTGCGCATTGATCGGGATCTGCCCGGCCAGGTCCAGGTGATGGTTGGCCACGGCACCGATCACCGGATAGCCACCGGTCAACGGATGGTCAGCCAGGAACAGCACCGGTTGGCCGCTGGCCGGCACCTGAATGGCACCCACCGACGTGCCTTCGCTGGGCAGTTCCTGATGGTTGCTGCGCGCCAGCGGCGTGTCACCGGCCAGGCGAATGCCCACCCGGTTGGACTGCGGCGTGACCCGCCACAACTGGCTGCTCAGGCGTTCGATGGCCTCTGCGGTAAACCAGTCCGTGCGCGGGCCCAGCACCACGTCCAGGGTGATGATGTCGGACGCTTTGGGCAGCTCGAAGGCGGCGCTTTCATGCAGGGACACGCTGGTGCCGGCGGTCACGGTTGCAAAGCCCAACCGATCACCCGCCGCCAGTGCTGGAGTACCGACCTGGGCCAGGGTATCGGTGGACAGGCTCCCCAACACCGGCGTGACGTCGAAGCCGCCACGGATGGCCAGGTAGCTGCGCAAGCCGGCACTCGGCGAGCCCAGGGTAACGCGGTCGCCGACGTCCAGTTCGATGGGCAGGTAGTTACCGGCCTGCCACAGCAAACCGCTGGCGCTGGTAATGCTGATCGGCGTACGCGCGCCGGTGACGGCGATCACGGTACGGCCATGGCAGACGAAACTCAGGCCACCGAGTACCGATTCCACACACGCCGTGTCCGAAGGGTTGCCCACCGCGCGGTTGGCGGCACGCAAGGCGCCCAGGTCCAGCGCGCCGGAGCGCGATACGCCCTGGCCGGTCTGGCCGGGGCGGCCCATGTCCTGCAATACGCTGTGCAGGCCGGGGGTGACGATTTCCAGATGGGCGCCGGTGGGCGCCGGAGCGCGCGCAGGCTCGGCGGGGGCAGGCAGGCCGCTGGCGGGCAGCGGGCCGGCATCCACGAAGCGCACCTTGTAACCCGGACGCAGCAACGCCGGTTCGACGCGCTCCAGGTCCCACATCTGCAACGGTGTGACACCGATGATCTGCCAGCCCCCGGGGCTGGCTTTCGGATAGATACCACTGAAGTTGCCCGCCAGCGCCACGGCCCCCGCCGGGATGCGCGTGCGCGGGGTCTTGCGGCGTGGCACCTGAAAGTCGGCGCCGCCTGTCAGGTAACCAAAGCCTGGCGCAAAACCGCAGAACGCCACGCTGTAGTCGGCGGCGGTGTGGCGGCTGATGACCTCTTCACGGCTGATGCCGAGCAGGGTAGCGACTTCGTCCAGATCCTCACCGTTGTAATGCACGGGAATCTCGACACGTCGTTGCTCGCCCTCGCGCCGCTGGCTCAGGTCCCGGGCGGCGATGCGGTCAACCAGCGCCTGGCGCGCGATGGCGCTGGGGCGGAACTGGATCAGCAGGGTACGGGCCGCGGGAATGATTTCTTCCACGCCGGCAATAGGTTCGGCCATCAGGGCATCGAACAGGGCCAGGGTTTCATCCAGGTCGTTCAATTCGACAAGCAGGGCATCCAGGTTGACCGGTAGAAAGCGCACGGAAATCTCCTAGACGTGATAAGTGCTGTCGGGCACATCGGTGATGAACATGTGGCCAGGGGCATGGGTGATCGCGAAGGGCACGCCCGAAGCGGCCACCGCCGCCTGAGGGGTCACGCCGCAGGCCCAGAACACCGGCACTTCGCCCGGTTCGATACGCACGGCGTCGCCGAAATCGGGCTTGCTCAGGTCGGTGATGCCCAGCAGCGCCGGCTCACCAATGTGCACCGGCGCGCCGTGCACGGACGGGTAACGCCCGGTGATGCCGCTGGCCTCGGCCACGCGATCCGCCGGAATCGGCCGCATCGACACCACCATTTCACCCTGCAACCGACCCGCCGGACGGCAGGCGCGGTTGGTGCGGTACATCGGCACGTTGCAGCCATCGGCGATGTGCCGGACTTCGATGCCGGCCTCTTGCATGGCGGTTTCGAAGGTGAAGCTGCAGCCAATCAGAAACGCCACCATGTCATCGTGTTCCGCCCAGGCCTGGGTCGCGTCGCTGACTTCCTCCACCAGCTTGCCGTCGCGCCAGATGCGATACAGCGGGATATCGGTGCGCAGGTCGGCGCCGCCCGCCAGCACGGTGCTCGGGCTGCCGGCGTCGGTGACATCCAGAATCGGGCAGGCTTTTGGATTGCGCTGGGCGTACAGCAAAAAGTCGTAAGCCCATTCGCGGGGCAGGGCGATCAGGTTGGCCTGGGTCATGCCCGGCGCGATTCCGGCCGTAGGGGTCACCAGGCCGCCGCGGTATGACTCACGCGCTTGCCGCGCCGCTGTAATCGCCGCCTCGCGGGCGCGTGCCAGGGCATTCATGGGCGTGGCCCCGCGAACGGTTGCAGCGACAGATTGGCCTGCTCCAGCACACGCCGCAGCTCCCGAGCCATTTCCACTGCCGCCGGGCTGTCACCGTGCACGCAGATCGAATCGGCCTGAATACGGGTGATGCTGCCATCGATGGCTTCCAGCGTGCCTTCCTGCACCAGGCGCAGCATGCGCTGAGCAACCAGCTCCGGGTCATGCAATACCGCCCCCGGCTCACGACGCGACACCAAGGTGCCCTGTGGCGTGTAGGCGCGGTCGGCAAACGCCTCGGCGATGCACGGCAACCCTTCGCTGCGCGCCAGCTCGATCAGTTCCGAGCCGGCCAGCGCCACCAGCACCAGCGTGTCATCGACGGCCCGGATCGCCTCGATCACCGCCAGCGCCTGACGGCGGTCGTGGGCGATGGTGTTGTACAGGGCGCCGTGTGGCTTCACATAGGTCACCGCCGTACCCGCCGCCTTGGCCAGGCCCTGCAAGGCGCCGATCTGGTAGATCACGTCGGCGGTCAGTTCAGCGCTGGTGACGTCCATGTTGCGGCGGCCGAAACCCACCTTGTCCGGGTAGGACACATGGGCGCCCACGGCGATATTGCGCGCCGCCGCCGCTTTCAACGTCTTGAGGATGCCCGCCGGGTCACCGGCATGGAAACCGCAGGCGATGTTGGCGCTGGTCACCACTTCGAGCATCGCCGCATCGTCGCCCATCTGCCAGGCGCCGAAGCTCTCGCCCAGGTCACTGTTGAGGTCAATCGTGTTCATTCTTATAGGTCTCCTGTTAGATCACGCGGCGCTGATGAAAGCGAAGATGGCACCGGCCGACTTGTACGCCATGAACCACGACAGCAGGCAGGTCAGGATGCCCAGCACCAGCAGCCAGCGTGGATAGTGGTAGCCTTCCATCAGGTCGGAACGGCACCAGCCCACGTACATGAAAATGCTCAGGCCGATGGGCAGAATCAGCCCGTTGAAACCACCGGCGAACAGCAGCAGCGCAGCCGGCGGCTTGCCCAGTGCCATGTACACCAGCATGCAGATGACGATGAAGGCCACGGTCGCCAGGTGGCGCATGCGCTCGGTGATTTTCTTCGAGAACACGGTGATGAACGACATCGAGGTGTACGACGCGCCGATCACGCTGCTGATCCCTGCCGCCCACAGCACCAGGCCGAACATCATCATGCCGATGTCACCGGCTGCCGCGCCGAAGGCCTGAGCCGCAGGGTTCGCGCCCTTGCCCGACACATCGATCACCACTCCGCTGGCCACGACGCCGAGAATAGCAAGGAACAAAACGTAGCGAGCGATACCGGTCACCAGGATGCCCGACAGCGCCGCCTTCGATACCGCTTCGATGTTTTCCACACCCACTGTGCCGCGATCCAGCAAACGGTGTGCGCCGGCGTAAGTGATATAGCCGCCAACGGTGCCACCGACGATGGTGGTGATGGCCGCAAAGTCGACGAAATCAGGCCACACCGTCTGACGCAGCGCCTCGCCCAACGGCGGATGGGTTGCAAAGCAGGCGAACAGAATCAGCGAGACCTTGAGCAGCCCCAGCACGATCATGATTCGGTCCATCGCCACACCCGCCCGATGGGACGAGAAAATCCCGATCGCCAGCAGCGCACTCAAGGCACCGCCCCACTTGGGGTCCAGCCCGGTCAGCGCATTCAGGCCCAAGCCCGCACCGGCAATGTTGCCCAGCATGAACACCAGGCCGCCCACCAACACCAGCAGCGTCAGCACATAACCACTGCCCGGAATCGCCGCGTTGGCCAGCTCCGCCGCACGCATGCGGGTCAACGACACGATGCGCCACACGTTCAGCTGCACCACGAAGTCGATCAGGATCGACGCCAGAATGCCGAAGGCAAATGCTGCCCCCAGAGTTGCCGTGAAGGTGGCGGTCTGAGTCAGGAAGCCCGGCCCGATGGCCGACGTCGCCATCATGAAGATGGCTGCGATCAACGATGATCGCCGCGCTTTCGTGAACGCTAAGGTGTTGGCTTGAGTCACGGCAATCATTCCTACAGTGAGAGTTGACTCGATAGAGCAATGTGTATGCCAAGGAGGGCCGTTTTGCCCTAAGTTGTAGGTGTGCAAGGCAATTATTGTTGAACAATCCAGTGTTACTGGTTGAGTGATATGCACCGCTTTGTAACGCTATGCCCCGTTGCTGCTACCTAATGAAGCACGCCCCACGCGAGATCCTTGCCCCCCGCAACGCGCTCTGTTGCAATACCGCCGCGGTTCTCACCACCTGGATCCCCTATGAACGACGCCTCTGCTGCTCTCCCACGCTCCCTGGGCGAGACCATCACCCAAGAAATTCGCCGAATGCTGGTGGAAGGCGAACTCGTTCCCGGACAACGGCTGTCCGAAGCGGCGCTGGCGGAGACCCTGGATATCTCGCGCAATACCCTGCGCGAAGCGTTCCGAGTGCTGACGCGAGAGGGCTTGCTCAAACACGAACCCAACCGCGGCGTCACCGTCGCCGAGCCCGACATGGGATCGATCATCGACATCTACCGCGTGCGACGCTTTATCGAATGCCAGGCCATTGCTCAGGGTTATCCACAGCACCCTGGGGCCAAGCACATGCGCGAGGCCGTCGAAACCGGCGAGCGTGGGCGCGAAGCCAAGGACTGGGTAGCCGTGGGCACGGCCAACATGATGTTCCACCAGGCCGTGGTGGAACTGGCAGACAGCCCGCGGCTGCTGGCCTTCTACGGGCAGATCTCGGCAGAGCTGCGGTTGGCCTTCGGCGTGCTGAACGACCCGCAGTTTCTGCATGTGCCGTACCTGGACATGAACGGCCAGATACTGCGCTGCGTCGAGGAAGGCAGACCCACGGATGCGCGAGCCATGCTGGAAAGCTACCTAGTGCAATCCGAACGCACCGTTTTGGCCGCCTATGAGCGCCGCGCGCGGCGGTGAGAGCCGTGGACGCGGACGCGGCTTACGCCGCTGCTACGTGAACCCGCCCGCGCCGTGCCCGGACGCGGCTTACGCCGCGAATCCGTCGACCCACCCGCCACGCCTCCAGACGCGGCTCACGCCGCTGCTACATCTCTGTAGCACCGGCGTAAGCCGGGTCCGGGCCACCGCAATCCTCCCGGTCGTAATCCTACAACGTCCGATCAAGCTCATTGAGTGACCGTGCCAGCTTCACCTGCACAGGCGAAATCAGGCAGTGAAGGTTATCCGCTGACAGCTTGTCCGCATGCGCTGCCTCCAGCAGATGCAACACCATGATGAGCGCGCCATTGACCTCGTTCAGGACACGCGCAGAGTGGCGAAGGTCATTTATGACTTCACCTAAATGGCTCAGGTGGGTGGTGAAGGGTTGGTGCGTTACCGATTCATCTTCGCCGAGAGTGGCGAGGTGTTCGTAGACGTTTGATAGCTTGATGCTGGGGGAAGTGTTTACAAGCATGTGAGGCTCCTAACGTGATGTTGGACCGTCACCCACCGTCGCCAAACGATAAGGGTGGCAGCTGTGCGAGGGTTGGCGAACCGGGACGTTAGGCACCCGGCAGACCCGAAGGTCTCCCGCGCACAGCCGCCATAGCACGAAGCTTAAGGCACAAAAAAGCGCCTGCTTTCATGAAGGTGGCGCTGGTGCGCCTAACGTGGTTTCGGGTCGCCAAACCCTGTCGCTGAATTGGCAGCGACCGGGGAACGGTACGCTCTCGGGAGGAGGGGATCAAGTAGGATTTTGGTTTGAGGGGTCTACGGCTGTGAGCCGTCGCCATCCTCAGGCAGTGGTCTAAATTTAGGTTAGGGTATGCGTTGGCAAGGTCAGAGGTATTGCCGACGTGCGAATGAGCTCAGTGCCCCCATTAGCTTCGACATTACGCACATCGAGGCCAGAAGCGGTTCTACTATTTGGGGTTCTCGAATCATGCAGGTTGAAACAATTAGCTATTTGAAGCGGCATCCCGCTGATCAGCCCCTTGAAGAACCTTTGGTCGTCACGCAAAACGGGGTCCCCGCGTACGTTGTTGAGTCTTACGTTGACCGCATACGCCGCGATGAGGCGACTGCCCTGGTGAAGCTGCTCGCGATCAGTTCGCGGGAGTACGCGCAGGGTAAACACTGCTCCGCAGACGACTTGAAAGCTCTGCTGAGCAAAAGGTTCGCGCAGAAATGAGGACGGTCTGAATGCCTAGCCGCAGACTCGCTTCACTTAAACGGCCAAGCTACAACTAAATGCTGTGTTCACCGCGCAAGGATGTGTGCAATCCCCGTGGCTACACGAGCTGTATAAAAAATAACCGTTGTAGGCTTGCCCGAGCGTAGCTTTTTACTTGAAGGTAACGACAAACGTCATTACATCGAGGGGCATCCCATGGCATCCATCAATATCCGTATCGACGATGACCTGAAAGCGCGCGCTTACCACGAGCTGGAAAAACTCGGCGTCACCCCATCTGAACTAATGCGCCAAGCCTTGCAGTACGTAGCAGAGCGTGGCCAACTCCCCTTCAAGCTGGTCCTGATGACCGAGGACGATGAAGCCTTGATCGCGACAGTACGCGAGCGGCTGGCTGACCCCCAGCGGGTGAAGGTTTCATTAGATGACCTATAGCCTCGAATTCGATGCGCGTGCGCTACTAAAGGAGTGACACGAATTGGGGGATACCGTACGCCAGCAGCTCAAGAAGAAGCTGGCCACGATCCTCGTCAATCCGCGCATCGAAGCCAACCGTCTGCATGCTTTGCCCGACTGCTACAAAATCAAACTGCGCAGCAGCGGCTATCGGCTGGTGTATCAGGTGATCGACCAGGAGGTCATGGTGTTCGTGGTGGCGGTAGATAAGCGCGAGCGAGAACAGGTCTATCGCAAAGCGGCTGAGCGATTAGGTTAGCAAGGGCGTCGAGTGTGAGTGGAACTCCTTCTTAGAAGGGTTGTATGGAAATAGGGGAATGCTTTTCTGGACTGGAGCTCCATGGCGGTAGCCTAAACGCTGCGGCACTAGGTTTCGAAAATCAGCTTAACCCTATGGAATATAATGGTTTTCTAATTATGGATGATTGAGTCTATCCCATTAGTATCCTAATGACGATGTTGCTCAGTGTTTTAGGTCGCTACGACCTGAAGGAATAATTTTAATTATTTTCCCATAATGCTTTTAAACTCGTTTAGGCAGAGCTTCGGGAGGTCGATGGAGTTAATATTTATTGTAGAGAGGATCTCCAAGTAGTCTTCCACATCCACGGCATCTGTGTTTCCAATGATCTTTTTTAAGCGAAGTGCTGTAAATCTCGAAAAACCGACAGACATCAGGCCTAGCTCGACTTTGTTACAGGAGCCAAACTCTAAAAAAGTATGGTATGGGGCTTGCTGAGCGTCGTCTTTTGAAAATCCTCTTTCAAGCAAGGATACCTCTAAGATGTCTTCATATGCGCTAAGGTACTTGACAAGCCTGAATCTGATTGCGCTTTCGATAACTTTAAGTGTTTGTCTGATTATTGATGAGGCGCTTAGTTTATTATCGTCGTCCCTGCGAACAAAATTCACACGCTCTCTGAGTATTGACCCTATGGATTTTCCTGTAACCCAGTCGTGTGCGAGATTGCATATTAGATTCCTGTATTTTATAGAGTTTCTAGGTGCATCCCATGAAAAGTGATGGCAGACGAGATCAATAGCATTTGACATCCTTTCTTTTCCGCCAACTTCGAACGGATGCAAAAGTGAAAAATGGTCAATGCTCAATACTCCAGCTATATGATTGTATAGGCTTTGGAGGTGATCTGGACGCAACGATCGGTGGGATTCGAGTATTTCATAAGGAAGGGTGATCTCAAGTGATCTTATATGGGTTAAGTTTTCATTGAAAGTATCTGCTGTATCTGAGTTGCTGTACTTGTTTGTTAGCTCTTCATCGTTAGATGTCATACTCTCATGAAAAAGCTTGCTGAATCCAGCTTCAGCTACCTCTTTGTCTTTTTCGTCAGTCAAAGAGTGCTTTATAAGCTCTTGAAGAATCGTGCCCCCATCGTCCATTATTTTAGCCATGGATGATTTGATTTCTTGCAAAGTATCTCCCTGATAAGACTCGTCGCCCCAACTTTTAGGTCTAATGCACCAAATATTTCCGTGGAACTCTTGAAGAAGTCTCCCGGCTCTACCTGCCAGATTTAAGAAGTCGGATCGCAGCATCGGTTTTTTGCCGCTATATGGATTTTCAATTACGATATGCTTCGCAGGAAGATTGACACCTTGCAGCAAAGTACTGGTGCAGCATATGTATTTTATTTCTCCAGACCGAAATAGATCTTCGATGCCAGTTCTTACAATGGAAGGGATATCCCCGTAGTGGAACGCTACGCCATGTTGAAGGCTGTTTATCAGTCCATGCTCTTCGTGGATTTCCCCTTTAATGAAGCTGATAAATTCTTTGATGTTGTTGCTTGGCTCGAACCTATTGTTGAGGTAGGAAAGTTCGAGTGCTATTTTTTCGGCATCACTAGGGTCGTTTGCAAATATTATCGTAGAATCATCATTCTTCGTGATCGCATAGGCTAAATTTGCCCGTTGCTTGAAGATGCTATCCCTAAATCGGAAGCTGAAATCACGCTCTCCAATTGTGATTTCAAATTTATCTGTAAGCAACGAAACGTTAATGATGTTTGGCTTTCTGTTAACTTCAGATACTAGTATAATATTTTGTGATACCGGTGATATCGTTTCTGTGAAAAACTGACCATTATCATTGCGATTAAATAGATTCAGTAGGTAGCCAGGATTTTCTATAAGGGGGCTGGCAAACATAAGCGATGTTTTGGGGTGTTTAGATAGCGCGATTTCGACCGCGTTATGCAATACAATTCCTCGATTTCCCGTCTGAATCTCATGCGCCTCATCCACAATTAGTGTGGTGACTATTTGCGTATTGTTTTTTGGTTTTAGGAGAGTTAAAAGTCTTTCTGGCGTAAGTACATAAACAATACTTTTAAACTTGGATTCTGTTTCCAGCGGAAAAGGTGCGGTTCGAACCGTAGTATTTTCTATGTTCTCGCGTTGAATTGTTTGCCGAATGCGGTTCGAAACTTCGCTTATTAAGGCTCGTGTTGGGACTATATATACAACGGCTTTTTCTGAGCAGGATTTTAGTCGGCGTGCTAGTTCTATATTGAGGATGAATGACTTCCCTGCTGAAGTAGGTGCGGAGACACTTAAGGATGATTGTTTTTGTAAGGCTTCTAAAAGCTTGTATTGAAAGTCTGTTAAAAGTATTCCGTCGCTGGTGGAATTCTCGGCTTCGCGCGCAACTCTCTCCAGTGCTAGTGAAATGGGAATGCTAGGTTGTTCATCATCTGCATAACGGTTACGCAGTAGTGAGCGCCCAGGGAAATTCCCTAGTCTGGAAAGTATTATGTCCGCGGCGGGAGCTATATCAATAACGGAATCTTTGCTAGATTCTAGGAGTCTGCTCATTATCTCGTAAGCTAAAATTAAATCTTTGGGATCTTCTGATAGGGAAAGCGCAGATGATATGCCGATGAGTTTTTTAATCTCAAGCTCCGTAATCGTAGCCGGGCTATTTGGAGTTGGCAGTAAAGACTCAATGTTTAGCTTGTAAAGCTTTTCTATTTGAGGTTGGAACTGTTCGGCTATATTCATGATTTAGTCCAGTGCTTCATTGAATTCGTCGCGAAATTTCTGGACAGATGGGAATGGTAAGAAAAATACCTCAAAGTTAAGGTGTTTTTTTTCAAAATTTTTAAATTTCACGTTAAGTGTTTTAGCAATATTTTTGCTTTCGGCAAGCAGCATCTCGCGAAATTGACTCGATAGATCGCATTGTTTAATTTTGTGAATATTTTGGTATTCTTTCCAGTTGTACCCAATCAGGCATGCATGGTTTATACGAGCTCCAGGACCGGGTTCGCCTAGCTTAATCAAGTCGATTACCGCATTTTTTGTATTGTCATCGGCATATTTGAAGTGTTTTGTTATCATTGTGAATTCATGTTTGTAGATTTCTTCATCATGGAATTCATTGATGCTTTTTAGAGCGGATGTGATTGCCCCGTCAATCGAACTGTACAGTTTTGATTCGCCAAAGTAAAAATCAACTAGCTGATCTTCTTCGCACCATCGCATATGAATTCCATCGGAACCATTTGACTCTAGTCGTCTATTGGTTTTTAATTCCATTTTTGCAACGATTTGAGGTGCTTTGAGAATTGCTTCTGTTAGGAAAAAAAGAAGGGTCTCGCCAGCCTCCCCAGTTTTATCAGGATCATCTTCTGACGTTTCTGGGTGTCTGAATAATTTGCGTGCTTCTTTTGTTAGCTGTGCTGATTGTCTATTTGTCAGGGTATCAGGTCTGTTTTTAGATGCTATACAATAGTCAATGATGTACTGGTACAGTAACTCTGCAAGGGCCTTGGACATTGGTCTGCCGTTCCCATCAAACTTCAGATGATGAATTCGTATGTTTGCTTTGGCCTCATCAATTGTTTCGGTGTGCTCTATTAAGTCAATGCAAGATTGGTAGTCTGATTCATCTACTGAGACGTAAAGCGATGAGTTTTCTAAACTGCTCAATTTTACTCTTCCTTGATTCTCTAAAGTTTGGCTAGAGCTAGTTCTTTAGTTTTCCACATCTAGAACTCGACGACCCAATGTGTAGCCGCCAACTGGCTCATTCTGACTGGTAATGAGGGTTATGGGATCATAGCCTTGGGAGGTGCTGCTGGCTAGCATTGTGCCATCCTTTATGCTGCCCAGTGGCATGAACTGTGTGTGGTGCAGTACGCTGCGTGATGCGTGGCACATCCCTTCCAGTCTGCAGCGAGTCAATGACGCTAATCCTCTTATCGTAACGACACTTCTACATCCGTGTAGATCACCAGCAAGCGTACTTTTCGTCGCTTGTTGTATTGTGGTGCTCCATTCGTACCGTGGTGGAAACCTCTGCCATCGCGTCTACCCATCAATGCCATGTCGGTCACCTCAATTTTCTCCGGCCCTCGCCCCACGTCATCCTGCCAAGAATGTTGAGTGTTATCAGGGATCAAGGCCCCTGCGACCTGTGGGGATGTCCTCTAGCGCGGGACTGGCGGCTCCTTACGTCCGGGAGCAAGGGCATCTCATGATCTGGCCTCCTGAGCATCGTTTCGGCTGAGCGGGGGAAGGCTGCGTCGGCTGAAGAAACCGGCTTATCGAGGGGCTTGAGTTGGGTGAAAGCAGCGGTTAGATGACAAGGGGATGCCGGGGTGTCAGGCAGGTACAGTCCTACCCATGTGCTGCGGCACGATCATCTGCGTGGGTGCTGTCAGGAGTTTGGGTGATTGGCGGGGAGTGAGATTGGGGGTTGGGGGATTTGATGTGGTGACTGGGCTGGCGCTTTCGCGGCTGGACGCCGCTCCTACAGGGGAGCTGCGGAAACGAAAAAGGCCCACCTTGCGGTGAGCCTTCCTTGTCAAACTATGGTGCCGGCACCAGGAATCGAACCCGGGACCTACTGATTACAAGAACCCTGCTCACAGTAGTAAAATCAATAGGTTACGTGACTTTCTGGTACGTGTTTAGCAGCGGGAATGCCAGAAACCATGCGGTCTCTGGCTATGTTGGTACGCGGGATTTAGTCGGCGGAAGGGGAGACGAGGGGCAGGCTGAAATCGTAGATATCGAGCATTGACTCGTCGCGGTGGCCGCTGGCGTCCTGCTTCTGTTTGCGATCACCTGGAGTGTCCGTGATACCCCGGCGTTTCAGGTCGTGGAGCGCGAATCTCTGCTCCTCGGTGAGTACTCCGTCCTTGATCGCCTTCGTGATGAAGCGCTGCCAGGTCGTGTCCAGGCTGGATTTCTGCAGCGCGCCGCCGTGCGCCGCCACGATGATGAACCTACGGTCAGCAGCCGTTGGAACTGGGTAGGCCTGATCTGTCCAGACTCGACACCGGTAAGACTTGGCGCCTTCCCAGGCAGCCCGAAGCCTGGCAGTCCAGCGCACCACATTGTCGCGGCTGCCCTTGCGTCTATTGGTCTGGACTCCTTCTTCTAGCTCGTTGGCGTCGGTGAGTGTGACTGCTTCGATGCCTCGCAAGCGACACAAGTAGGCCAGCTCCATGACATACCCTAGGTATGCCGGGCATGAGCCGAGTTGGCCACGCGTGAGCTGGCCCTTCTCGTGGGCTCGGGCAATGAGTGTGGCCATGACCTTGGGGCTTGGCAGCCGGCGTTGCTTGCGTTCTGCCGGCGCCTCGATGCCCAGGGCCACATTGATTTCCAAATAGCCACGATTGCACCCCCACTTCATCACGCGCCGAAGATATCGCAGCACGTGTGCGGCTTTAGACGGTGTGCCTTCGTCTGCAATCCGATCGACCAGGCGTTGCACCAATGCTGAGGTGAATTTGCGCACAGAAAGTTCGCCCAGGGGTTTCTGCAGCTTGGTGGGAATGGCCACCAGCACATCGCGGCTGTGGGGTTAGAGGCCGATGGCCCGGCGCTGGGCGGCCAGCATGTCGACGCCGTTGACGTTCTCAACGAAGTTCAACAGGTCGATTTCGACCAGGACGGAGCCGTCCATGGTCAGCTTGTAGTAGCTGCAGGTGGTGGTGATGGTGTGTTCGGTGTCCTCGCCGGCCACGGCCTCGCCCATATCCAGCGTCTCGTGACGGCCACGGACCACGACTTCTACGGCACTCACTGCTGTGGTGTCGTCACGCTGATAGGAACCGGCGAAGCGGATCATCAGGCCCGAGGCGCTCTGGTTGGCGAACTGCTTGATGACCAAGTCATCGATGCCGCCGATCTTCCACTCCAGCTGCAGGCCGTCGTCGGAGAAGCCCAGGTCGGCCTTCACCGGGCCGTTCATGCCGCCGCCCCGGTATCCCTCCATCTTGCGGGCAAGCACAGGAAGGGTGACGGACTTGGAAATCCCCACGTAGCTCACGCCGTCGTGGAAGGTGTTCATGTTCTTGAGTTTGCGTGGCATTGCCATGGTACTGGCCTCCGTCAGCTATTGATGCGGCTGGCGAAGTCCGCCAGGTAGCGGTCCGTGATGCGCTGGCGGAAGTTCAGGTCCTCCAGCGGCGGTACCGGGGTGTAGTCGTAATCGATAAACAGCTTGCCGGCCTTGAGGGTGGCCTCGGTGTTCGCTTCCTCGTCGTACCAGGCCTCGCCGCCGATCAGGTAGCCGCCGGAGATCAGTTCGCGGAACTTGGCGTTGATACCTTCGATCATGTCCCGCACCAGCGATGGGTGCATGGGCTTATCCATGGCCCACATGTGCGCTTCGGCCATGGTGTCGGCCAGTACCTGGGCGGTACGGGTGTAGTTCTCGAACGCGAAAAGCGGGTCGGCGCTGCAGGTGCGGCTGCCCCAGAAGCGGTAGCCGTCGGCGTTGATGAGGGTGGTGACCTCGTTGCCGTTCAGGTAGTTGGCATCGGTGGCGGGGTTCTGCAGGTCCCAGAACACGTCGGCGCTGATGCCGGTCACGCCGTTGACTGGCACGTTGGACAGGGTCTTGTGCCAGCCGATGTCCTGGTCGATCTTGGCGCGCAGGCCCAGCGCACGCGCTACAGCCGGTGCAGTGTCGGTGGCGTCCGTCTCGGTGTTCCAGTACTCGAAGTCAGGCCAGATGACCATGACCTCGCGGGCGCCGAAGTTTTCGCGATAGGCGGTGGCTTCTTCTTTGGTCTTGCAACCTGCTGCGCTGACGTAGGCAAAAGCGCGCAGCTGCTGCGCGATGGCGACCAGGGCGGTGGCCACAGGTTGCGAGTCCAGGCCGGGAACGCCCAGGATGAGGTCAAAACCCGTTTGGTGATGAAGGCGTGGGACGTCATCAGCAAGGGCCGGCTGGAGTTTGATGCCGGCGCAACGGATGTGGCGCAGTCCCTCATGGCTATCCGCAAAACCATCACACCTGGCGGGCGCCAATTCACGTACACCGCAGGTCGCAACGAGGCCACGGGTCACGCCGACTTGGCCTGGGCGCTGTTCCACGCCCTGCACAACGAGCCGCTCGAAGGGCAGACCGCTACCAACACACGCATCATGGCGATCTTCTAATGAGCAACATCGACCTGACCGGCGCCGCGCCGGCGCCTGCTGGTGAACTGCTCGCCAACCGCAATGCCCGAGCCGAAGCCTTCACCTTTGGCGATCCGGTACCGGTCCTGGACGGGCGCGAGATCCTGGATTATTTGGAGTGCTACCTCAATGGTAAATGGTATGAGCCACCTGTCTCGCTGGAAGGCTTGGCCCGCTCGTCGAAGGCCAGCGTCTACCTGCAGTCTGGGCTGATCTTCAAGCGCAACGCCCTGGCCCGGACATTCATTCCCCACAAGCTGCTGAGCAGGCAGGCTTTCGAGCAGATCGTCATGGACCTGGGATGGTCGGGCAATTTGTACCTGGAGAAGCGCGACAACATGCTCGGCCGGGCGATTGGGCTTCGGCCTTGCCTGGCGAAGTACATGCGTCGAGGCGCGGATCTGGAAACTTACTATCAGGTGCGCGGCTGGCGTGATGAGCACGAGTTCAGGGCTGGCAGCATCTGCCATCTAAGGGTGGCCGACATCAACCAGGAGGTGTACGGCCTGCCGGAATGGTTGCCAGCGCTGCAGGCCGCGCTGCTCAATGAGGCGGCAACTCTGTTCCGCCGCAAGTATTACCAGAACGGTAGCCACGCGGGTTTCATCTTGTACATGACCGACGCTGCCCAGAATGAAGACTTCGTCGACGACCTGCGCACGGCAATGAAGAGCAGCAAGGGGCCGGGCAACTTCCGAAACCTGTTCATGTACGCGCCCAACGGCAAGAAGGACGGTATCCAGCTCATTCCGATCAGCGAGGTGGCGGCGAAGGACGACTTCGGCGCGATCAAGAACATCAGCCGCGACGACCAGCTGGCCATGCTGCGGATCCCTCCGCAGCTGATGGGCGTTGTTCCGCAGAACTCTGGTGGCTTCGGTTCGGTGCGTGAGGCTACCCAGGTGTGGGCGGTGAACGAGCTGGAGCCAGAGCAGGCTAGGCTTCTGCAGATCAACGACTGGCTGGGTGAAGAGGTGATCCGGTTCAACCCCTATGAGGCTCCTTCCAGCGACGGCAAGTGAACCTGCAGAATATGAAAGCCGCCAGTCAGGCGGCACTTAAATGACAAATGCAATCTGCCTGTAGCCTTTTGCGCTCGTCACCTTCATTTGAGCTGCGCACCTATGCCGTTCCAGAGGAACACGGTTGAAACGCAAAAGCGAATACAAGGTGTTTGCCGAAGAACTGCATCGCCCAGAAGCTATCTCCGTCATCTGTGATCACAAACTTGTACACAAACGTTCCGCCATTGAGCTCTACTCGCTCAGCGTTTTGCAGCAGAGTGGCTACGTGCGTGTGCAGGTCTGGAGACTCGGGCTCCCTAACATGAATTTCCGATAGTCGCGGCATAATCGTGTCAGTCTGCTGCCAGTAAAGGCCTCGAACGATTCGTCTAATCACCCTCTCATATGCATCCCTGTCGAAAGGGATGGCAACAACGGGCTCAAGAATGGGGCTGCCGTGTCTTTTTGCGTAGCCCCGTTTGTTCTCCTTGAGCACCTGTTTCGCTAGACGCTGGTTTTTACCGATAGTCCTGCCCATCGCATTGATCACCGACTCCATGTCGCTGCGGAACTCTCCAGTGGTGATGCCGATTATCAGTTTGAACTGTTCATCGTCCTTGCTACCGGCGTTATTGCAGGGAATGCAGGCTGGCACCTTGTTCCAGGGAACATTGATAGGCCTCGGCTTCGGGTAGATGCACTGCGGTGGCAGATGATCGCCCTCGCCGTCGGTTGCGGGTTGGTCACCACATAAAACACAGAGCTGGATCTTCTTCGCTTCACTCATCAATTCCACTTCCCGTTGCAGTCGGCTTGCCGAATTTCATCACGGTTTACCGGGACGATCGGCGCCCATTAGTGGCTGCCAGCTCATAATTTGAACGCGGTTTTCCATCAGGTGCGGCGAGTTAGAACCCGGCTTGTGCATCTGTTCGTCCTGGAGCGCGCCTCTCAGCTCCGCTTCAATTTCATGAAGATCGCTGTCGTACTCGATTTTGGTTGGCCAGTTGATGTAGACGCGGCGGATATCGCTCAGCTCGGGGCTATTGGCTTTCTCTCGGCGGGCCCAGCTCACAACGACGTGATAAGCGTGGTCGGTCATTCTTGAGTTCCTTCTTGAGGTTAGGTCACTGGGCTGCTTGGATCGGTCGATCGCGCCGTTTCCGTTCCTTACATGGATGCTGGCTCAGTGTAATCAGAACGGCACGGCCGTGCAGCTGACCCCGGCGCGCGCCCTCGTCCCCCCGCCACGCCTGCGGGCTAAACGTGTCGGAAATTCCGCACCCCTGCAGGGCGCTGGCAGGCCCTACGGCGCTGGGGCTGATCAGAATGTGAGGGCTTGAACATTTCTGCGGATCCCTGCACCTGGAGAGGTTTGGCAGGCGGTTGTGATGGCTTTCTGTACGGGATAGGGGGAGGGGGCTGAAAAAGAGTAATCAGCGTAACTAGATGGGGTGGGACAAAGTGGAAGCCGCGTATTCATCGGCCTTGAGCGGTTACAGATGGGAGTAATAGAGAGGTAATGGAAAAGGTAATTTTCTGCTAAGTGATTGATTTTAAAGGCTTTCAAGCAGGCCATTTATCACCAAAACAAAAGGTAATCTGATTACTATTTGGTTACTAAGAAATCACTTTCCGGCAAACCAATGAGGCCGCGTATTCCGTGGGTGCAGGGCAGAAATCGGTCAGGATTACCGATGTTACTCTTTTTTCGGCACCCCCCTATACCCTAAAGCATCGACTCTAAACGCGGGTGCGGACGCACGCGTGCATCGTTTGATGCCCATTTGATTGGTATGAGAAGAGGGACGCGGGAAGGCTGGGCCTTCCCTCGGAGGTTAGCGCTTGGTCGCTGTACCGAATACGAAGCCCAGGGCGGACGTCGTCAAGCCGTAAAGCCACTTTCGAGCCTCATTGAGTTCCGGGCTCTCGGTGACAAAGAAGCTGCCGACGATCAGAAGTGCCGACACGCCGATGACAAAGCCGGCAATGTTGGTAGGGGCTGCTCTATCAGTAGCGCCCCAGAACTTCCCCAGCCAGCCTAGATTTTGCTGATTATGCTGGAGCTGAAAATGCTCTTTACCGGCAGCGAAGAAAGCATTTTCGTCGTTCCCAGACCCATTCAGCCCGTTTGCGGCGGCTTCAGCGGTTGGATCAATTTTAACCGAGCCAATCCCCGGCGTTGGCTCGGTCACGCTTGCACCGCCGTTTGGCCACTTTGTGCTTTACGCACGGCGTCCTTGAAGTGGGTCGCAATGGTGCTGAACGGAATGTCCACTCCGCGCATCCCTTTCGCAGCCGCCCACGTCACTGCCCATGGCGTACCGCTTGCGTGGGTCATCTCCGACAAGCGGATACCCGAATACATGTGGTAGCTGTTGTACACGTTCTGCAGGAAAGTACGGATATCAGGGTCTGCAGGTGTAGCAGCTTCCCGGACACCCAGAGCATCGTACTCGAACGCCTTGCCGGTGATCTCGCCGGAACCGAAGCGCTTGAACTCGTGATACAGCGAGGGGATGACGGGGCCGTACTGCCAAGCCTCGACTGCCTCGTTGATCAGTGGCCGTTCGGTATAACCGGCGTACCAGCCATGGGCGTAGTAAACGAGCTTCTGCAGCTTCATCGGGCTAATGCACTCACCCCTGGCGGCTGCCAGTTCAAGAAAGTAGTTAGCAATCGATTTCGCATTGAACACGTTTGTTCTCCTTCAGCGACCATTTGCGCCCTATACGAACGCGAGCCTCTTGACATCCAGCGAAAACGGCTTCCTAGAGGGCTAGTATGGCACGCCGGATGCGGGTTGTATCATAAATAGCTGGGGGCTGAAAGCTATTCTACAACTGTATGAGTATACAGTATTTTGGTGCTGGTTACCGCTGCTCTTGGTACGTGCGTTGGTACGTGTGCCACAAACAACAAAGGCCCGCATTTCTGCAAGCCTTTGATTTATATGGTGCCGGCACCAGGAATCGAACCCGGGACCTACTGATTACAAGTCAGTTGCTCTACCATCTGAGCTATACCGGCAAGTGAGGGCGCTGATTATAGCCATTCACCTGCGCGAGTAAACCCCCCAGGCGCACAATTTATTCCGCTTTAGATCGATAGCCTCCAATGCTTATTCACATCCGCCGTGCCAACCCCGCCCAACGGGCCCGTTTGCGTACAGTTATGTGACATCGTTCGCAAGCTACTGTTTTTGCACACGAATAACCGCTGTACAAAAAACGTCCAGTGGACAACCTTCTTCGCAGGCGCCGAAATACCGCACCCGGTAACACTTCTGCCCACAGAGTTATCCACAGGGCGAACTGCCCTTAGCGGCGCTCGGCCAGGATCATCAGGTTACGAGGGGTAAGGTCTGAAGCGCAGAACAGGCCGACTTGTACGTCGTACTGTCGTTCCTGCAAGTACAAGGCACGATCGAGCACCAGCCACAGCTCCAGCGGCCGGCGAAACAGTCCGCGCACCAATTCCAGGTTGCGCACCTCGGCCAGGCGCTGCCAGCCCAGCGCTTCCAGGGCGATCCAATCCTTGAAGTCGCCGAGAGGTACGCCCTGTATTTCCGCCAAGTCCATGCAGTACTCGGCAAAAGGCTTGTGCAGCCAGGCAGCAGGCAAGGATGGGCACGGCAGGTACTCATCGACGCCACGCTGCCGCCGTTGCAGCAGGTCGAACGCCAGGCGTCGGGCCATGGATGTGTCGCGCTGTTTGCGTACCCGTGCGCCGGCGGTAACGGTAGCGGCCATGGGCAGGCCGAGGTCGTCCAAGGTGAGGGTCAGTGCAGACGCCTCGCTGCACAGGTGGCGATGATCGCCGATTGTCCGGTTGTAGCAGCAGGGCGCTATCGCCAGGTGTTGGCAGCCGGCATCGGCCGCCTTGTGCATGAGGCGTACGTGCAGGTCGCCGCAGGCGTGCAGGGCGACAGGGGTGTCAGTGGAAGATAAAGCCAGGTCAGCTGCCATGACGTCTTGCAGCTGGTGGGCGACGTTCAGCCCATGGTGGGCACTCAGGGCTTGGCCGCTGGTAACCAACGCCTCATCGTATTCCAGGCACCTCAGGCGTTGGCCATCGCACAGCAGGCGGCGGCCCAGGTGGCCCTTGCCGCCACACCAGTCCACCCACCCGGTCACCGCAGGGGCGAAATGCAGTTTGCTGGCGAAGGCTTCGATTTGCTGCCATTTGCGGCCAGGTACATCGACGTCCAACCGATGTCTGGCAGGGGGCAACGGGGCTGTGGATAAATCTCCAACGGTACTGAGCGCCTTGGCCTCCTGGAACAATGCAGCAAACGGCGCGGGCGCGTCAGGCAACTCAAGAGAGTTATGCACAGCCTCGGCCTGTTCCAGGCTACGGGCGCGCAACCACTGGCCCAGCGCGGGATAAGCGCTTTCCCATTGCAGCACCCGATCGGTAAAGGGCTTGGGTCGCCACAACCCCTCATGCGTACTCAAAAAAGCGTCCAGCGCACGAAACCGCTCGCGCAGATGGTCGCCCGCCAGCACTACCGCCCCTGGCACGCATCCACCCGCAGCCAGCGCTCGAGCAGTTTGAAGCCCTGTACCAGCACGAACGACATGGCCAGGTAGAACATGCCTGCGGCGAAGAAGATCTCCACCGGCAGGTAGGTGCGGGCGATGATCGTGCGGGCCATGCCGGTGAGTTCCAGCAGGGTTACGGTGCTGGCCAGCGAGCTGGCCTTGAGCATCAGGATGACTTCGTTGCTGTAGGCCGGCAGGCCGATGCGCGCAGCGCGGGGCAGCATGATGTGCAGCAGGGCCTTGCTGTGGGACATGCCCAGGGCGCGGGCGGCTTCGATTTCGCCCTTGGGGATGGCTTGCAGGGCGCCGCGCAGGATTTCGGCGATGTAGGCGGCGGTGTGCAGGGTCATGGTCACGGCGGCGCACCAGAACGGGCTGCGCAGGTACGGCCACAGGCTGCTCTCGCGCACGGCGTCGAATTGCGCCAGGCCGTAGTACACCAGGAACAGCTGCACCAGCAGTGGTGTGCCGCGAAAGAAGAAGATGTAGGCGTAGGGCAGACCGCTGATGTACCACTTCTTCGAGGTGCGGGCGATGCCCATGGGGATGGCCAGGATCAACCCGGCGATGACGGCGATGGCCACCAGTTCAAGGGTCAGGGTAGCGCCCTGCATCAGGCGGGGCAGCCATTTGATGATCACTTCCCAGTTCATTGTCCGGCCCTCGCGAAGCCGCGGGCGGCGCGTTTTTCCATGAAGTGCAGGGCGACCATGGCCACCACGGTCAGGCACAGGTACATGAGGGCCGCGACCATGTAGAAGGTGAACGGCTGCTTGCTGAAGGTCACGGCGTTCTGGGCGTTGCGCATGATTTCTTCGAGGCTGATGACCGACACCAGGGCGGTGTCCTTCATCAGGATCAGAAACAGGTTACCCAGGCCGGGCAGGGCGATGCGCCACATCTGTGGCAGCACCAGGCGTACGAAGATGCGGGGTTTGGACAGGCCCAGGGCCATGCCGGCTTCGCGATGGCCCTTGGGGATGGCCAGGATGGCGCCACGAAACACCTCGGTGGCGTAGGCGCCGAAGCACAGGCCCAGGGCGATTACGCCGGCGGCGAAGGGGCTGAGTTCCAGGCTGCCGACGCCCAGGGCCAGGCCCAGGGTGCGCAGGCCGTTGACGGTGCCGAAATAGATCAGCAGCACCCACAGCAGTTCGGGAATACCGCGCACCAGCGTCGAGTAGAAACCGCCGAGCCATTGCAGGGGGCGGTGGGCCGAGGTTTTTGCCAGGGCTCCGGCGAGGCCCAGCAGCAGGCCTAGGCACAGGGCGCTGAGGGCCAGTTTGACGGTCATCAGCGCGCCCGCGGCGAGCGCGGGGCCGAAGCCATAGAGGTCGATGTTCATGGGCAGGCTTGTTCAGGGGCGGGCGGCTGCCGTGTAGGCAAACGCCCGCCGGGCTGTCAGAGGATGCTGAAAGGGAAGTACTTGTCGTTGATCTTCTTGTAGGTGCCGTCGGCGATGATCTCGGCCAGGGCCTTGTTGAGCTTGTCTTTCAGGGCGTCGCCCTTGCGAACGGCGATGCCGATCTTGTCGCTCTGCTCGACGGCGTCGCCCTTGAACTCGAAGTCTTTGCCGGCGTCGCTTTTCAGCCAGTCGTAGCTGGCGTATTTGTCGGCCAGAATGGCGTCCAGGCGGCCGCTGCTCAGGTCCAGGAAGGCGTTTTCCGAGGTGTCGTAGAGCTTGAGGTTCACGTCCATGCCGTACTTGTCTTCCAGCCAGGTGCCGGACAGGGTGGCGCGCTGGGCCCCGATCGCCTTGCCCTGCAGGGTGTCCTTGAGCTTGTCGCCTTCCGTGGGGAAGTCCGCGTCTTTCCTGGCGATGAATTGCAGTTTGTTGCTGTAGTAGGGGTTGGTGAAGTCCACCACCTGGGAGCGTTCCGGGGTGATCGACATGGACGACACCAGGAAGTCGAATTTCTGCGACTGCAGGGCGGGGATGATGCCGTCCCAGTCGGAAGTGACCACTTCGCACTCCACTTCCATCTTGGCGCACAGGGCCTTGCCGATGTCGACGTCGAAGCCCACGACCTGGCCACTGGCGTCCTTGTTGTTGAACGGTGGGTAGGCAGCTTCCACGCCCATGCGCAGTTTGTCGGCGGCCATGGCGGCGCTGTTGACCACAAGGGTGGCGGCGACCGCCAGCAGGATTTTCTTGATGCTCATCTTGTTATTGCTCCGTTAGCGGTTGCTGGACATGAACTGCTTGCAGCGTGCCGAAAGGGGGTTATCGAATACTTGTTCGGGTGTGCCTTTTTCTTCCACCAGGCCTTGGTGCAGAAACACCACTTCGCTGGACACCTGCCGGGCGAAGCTCATTTCGTGGGTCACCAGCAGCATGGTGCGGCCTTCTTCGGCGAGGTTGCGGATGACCGTCAACACTTCCTGGACCATTTCCGGGTCCAGCGCCGAGGTGGGCTCGTCGAACAGAATAACCTTGGGTTGCATGGCCAGCGTGCGAGCAATTGCGGCACGTTGTTGCTGACCACCCGAGAGTTCGTTGGGGTAGGCATGGCGTTTGTCGCCGATGCCTACCTTGGCCAGCAGCGCCTCGGCCACTTCGATCGCTTCGGCCTTGCTCTGGCCCAGTACCCGGCGCGGCGCCTCGATGATGTTGTCGAGCACGCTCATGTGCGGCCACAGGTTGAAGTTCTGGAAGACGAAACCGATTTCGCTGCGCAGGCGGTTGATCTGGCGGTTGTCGGCGGCGATCAGCTCGCCGTTGCGCGCAGGCTTGAGCTTGAGTTCCTCGCCGGCCACCAGAATCTGGCCCTGATGAGGGTTCTCCAGCAGGTTGATGCAGCGCAGCAGCGTGGATTTGCCGGAACCGGACGAGCCGAGGATGGAGGTCACGTCGCCGTCGTTGGCGGCCAGGGAAATGCCTTTGAGCACATCCAGTGCACCGTAGCGTTTGTGCAGGTTACGGATTTCCAGCGCGGGCGTGGCCTGGGCCATGTGCGGTCCTCTTTGAGTACGGGTGCGGCCTGCCGAGGCGACGCGGTAGCGTGCGCAAGCAGCGAGCGCAAAGCTAGCACAGCGGCGAGCGAGCGGCTGATGCATGTTGGGCCGGGCGCAGGCGCTTGTCGCATTGCTGCAGGGTACTGTCGCAAGGACGTCAGGTGGGCGGCAGGCACAGCGAAAAAAGGCGCGATGTTGCCAGTTTTGCGAGGGCGAGGAAAGCGCCAATGTGACGCGCAGCCAGATGGCCGATTGCGAGCGGGTTGCTAGAAGTAGCACGTCGGCGCGAGGAATAACCCTGTAAAGGTTGCGCCTTTCGGTTGCACTGAAATCGTGCGAAGGTGTTACCAGGCCCTGTTTTGGTGCGACACTGTGTCCCAGGACTGGGTAATTCGGTAATGCTTTGTTACGTCCTTCACGAACCTCAATGGATTCAATCCTTTGGGTGATCTGGCTGAGAGGTCCATTTCAGGGCGGCAGGATAATCGGTGAAGGGGTTTGGCGCAATTATTGCGTCAAGAAAAAGGAACGGCGTGTAGCAAACTTTGAACAAAAGCTAGCAATCGACGCCCGACAGAACGCTATTCCTCGCAAAGGTAGTTTTATGAGTACGCAGAATTCCGCGGGTCTCGCTCAGGGACTCAAGCAGCGTCATGTGACTATGTTGTCGATCGCTGGTGTGATCGGAGCTGGTTTGTTCGTCGGCTCTGCCAAGGCCATCGCCACTGCCGGCCCCGCTGTGCTGCTGGCCTATGCCGCTGCCGGTACGCTGGTCGTCCTGGTGATGCGCATGCTCGGCGAAATGGCCGTGGCCTCGCCTGACACTGGCTCGTTCTCCACCTACGCTGACCGCGCCATCGGCCATTGGGCCGGTTTTACCATTGGCTGGTTGTACTGGTGGTTCTGGGTACTGGTGATCCCGCTGGAGGCCAATGCCGCTGCGTCGATCCTGCATGCCTGGATTCCAGACGTGTCGCATTGGGTGTTCGCGCTGGTCATCACTCTGGTGTTGACGGTGACCAACCTGTTCAGTGTGAAGAACTACGGCGAGTTCGAGTTCTGGTTCGCCTTGATCAAGGTGCTGGCGATCATTGCCTTCATCGTCGTGGGCCTGGGTGCGGTGTTTGGCTTCATGCCCAACAGCCAGGTCAGCGGCGTCAGCCACCTGACCGACACCATGGGCTTCATGCCTAACGGTCTGGGCGCTGTAGTGGCGGCCATGCTCACCACCATGTTCTCGTTCATGGGGACCGAGATCGTCACCATCGCTGCCGCCGAGTCGAAGAACCCGGGCCAGCAGATCTCCAAGGCCACCAATTCGGTGATCTGGCGGATTTTCCTGTTCTACCTCGTGTCGATCTTCCTGGTGGTTGCGCTGGTGCCGTGGAACGACCCACAGCTGACCGAGCAGGGTTCCTATCAGACCGTGCTGAACCTGATCGGTATTCCAAACGCCAAGCTGATCGTCGACATCGTGGTACTGGTGGCGGTAACCAGCTGCCTGAACTCGGCGCTGTACACCGCTTCGCGCATGCTGTTCTCCCTGAGCAAGCGTGGCGATGCACCGCGGTCGGCCCAGAACACCTCGAAAGCGGGTACGCCTTCGGTAGCGGTGCTGATGTCGACCGCTGCGGCGTTCGTGGCTGTGATCGCCAACTACGTGGCTCCGGCTGCCGTGTTCGACTTCCTGCTGGCTACTTCCGGCGCCATCGCGTTGCTGGTGTACCTGGTGATCGCCGTGTCGCAGCTGCGCATGCGCCGCAAGCGTGAGAGCGCTGGCGAGAAGATCGACTTCAAGATGTGGCTGTTCCCAGGCCTTACCTACGTGGTGATCCTGTTCATCATCGCGGTGCTGACCACCATGGCCCTGCGCGAAGCCAATCGCGTGGAGATCCTCGCAACCGGTGGCCTGACCATCGCGGTGGTGATCGCCGGGTTGATCGTCTCCAGCCGTCGCAAAGCCGCCAAGGGTGGCCGGGTCGCGATGGGCAGTTGATGGATTGACCTGAGGCAAGCAAAGGCTGCTGTCGGTGACGATGGCGGCCTTTGTTGTTTCTGGGGGGAGGTGGTGTTCTTGCGGGCCCCTTCGCGGCTGTACGCCGCTCCTACGGGTTGCGACTTCTGTAGGAGCGGCGTACA
>NZ_DFUE01000080.1:357-16669 GCF_002379585.1 Pseudomonas sp. UBA4194 | reverse complement strand
AGGAGCGGCGTACAGCCGCGAAGGCGCCAGCGGGTTCACCGCAGGGTCTGGGGAGGTGTATCGCTAGGGCGGGCCCCTTCGCGGCTTGACGCCGCTCCTACGGGTTGCGACTTCTGTAGGAGCGGCGTACAAGCCGCGAAGGCGTCGGTAGGTTCACCGCAAGGTTCGGAAGATGTATCGCTAAGGCGGGCCCCTTCGCGGCTTGACGCCGCTCCTACGGGGAAATCGCGGGCAATAAAAAACCCCTGAATCTTTCAATTCAGGGGTTTCTCGGTATTAGTGGTGCCCAGAGACGGAATCGAACCGCCGACACGGGGATTTTCAATCCCCTGCTCTACCGACTGAGCTATCTGGGCAACGGGGCGCATTAAACTGGTTTTTCGACGGGTCGTCAAGCGTGATGTCGAAAAAAATTTTAATTAATACCGTCGCTTACGTTTTAACCCGGTTTATTCGGACGGCGGCACGTAGCCGTCGGCCTTGGCGTATTCCTCGCCGGACAGGTACTTGTCCATCTCGCCCTGGAGAAATTTGCGGTCTTCGGCGTTCATCATGTTCAGGCGACGCTCGTTGATCAGCAGGGTCTGGTGTTTCTGCCAGTCGGCCCAGGCCTTCTGCGAGACGTGGTTGTAGATGTCTTCGCCTTTGGCGCCGGGGTAGGGCGGGCGGTCGAGGCCGGGAAGTTCTTCTTTGTACTTGCGGCACAGTACGGTGCGGGTCATCACAAATCTCCTGCGTTCAAGGCGTCGGCTGCGTGTTTGAGCAGCTTTTTCACCGGGGCAGCCAGGCCCAGGCGCGGCGGGGTGGCGAGGTTATACCAGAGCCAGTCGGCCTCGGCCACGTGGTGGGCCGACTCCTGCACCTGCACCAGCCAAGGGTCAATGGCCAGCTGGAAGTGGCTGAAGGTATGGGTCAGGGCCGGTAGTTGCTGGCGCGCGCCCATGTGCAGCGCGTGCTGGTCGGCCAGGTGTTCCAGATCGCTGAGGTCGTCGAGCTCCGGCAGGCTCCACAGACCGCCCCACAGGCCGCTGGAAGGCCTGCGATAGAGCAGAATGGCGCCATCGCGGTTGGCCAGCATGGGCATCAGGGTTTTGCGCTGTGGAATGGCTTTGCGGGGCTTGGGCACCGGGTAGCGGATCTCCAGGCCCAGCAGGTGCGCTTCGCAGCCCTTTTCCAGTGGGCACAGCAGGCAGCTGGGCTTGCTGCGGGTGCACAGGGTGGCGCCCAGGTCCATCATCGCCTGGGTGTAGTGGTTCACCCGTGTCTGGGGCGTGAAGCGCTCAGCAGTCGCCCACAGCGCCTTGGCCACCTTGGGCTCGCCGGGGTAGCCCTCCTGGGCGGTGAAACGCGCCAACACCCGCTTGACGTTGCCGTCCAGGATCGGCGCGCGCAGGCCCATGCTGATGCTGGCGATGGCACCGGCGGTGGACAGGCCGATGCCCGGAAGCTCGGTGAGCTTTTCCACGTTGCGGGGGAACTCGGCGCCGTATTGCTCGACGACGATTTTCGCGGTCTTTTGCAGGTTGCGCGCGCGGGTGTAGTACCCCAGGCCGGTCCACAGGTGCAGCACTTCGTCTTCCGGCGCGTCGGCCAGGGCCTGCACGGTGGGCAGGGCCGCCATGAAACGGTCGAAGTAGTTCAGCACCGTGCTGACCTGGGTCTGTTGCAGCATGATTTCCGACACCCAGACCCGGTACGGGTTGATGTCCTGCTGCCACGGCAGATCATGCCGGCCGTTGCGGTCGTACCATTCCAGCACCGCGCTGGAAAACTGCTCGGGGTTCATCGGTTGAACAGGCCTCGGAGTGCGTCTTTGATTTTTGGATCGACCTTGTCGCCGAGTTTCTCCTCGAGCTTCTCGTCGATCTTGTCGCGAATGCGGTCGCCGGCCAGTTTCGCTGCGACCTGGCCCAGGCCTTCACGGTCGATGCGGCACGCCTTGGCGCCCAGTTCCAGCGGGCCACGGCAACGCAGCGGCAATTCCACACCCACGAAACGCTCGCCCACCTGGCAGGCCGGGTCGGCGTTGGTGCCTTGCTCGCCCTGCACCACCACGCCCACGCGGTAGTCCATGCCCAGCACACGCAGGTCGACGTCGCCCTTGCCATTGACCGTCAGGCCCGGGATGCGCGCGATCATGTCCTGGTTGCTGGCCACGCCGTTGCGAAACACCAGGCTGCCCTTGAGCTCCTGGAAGGGCGTGTCCTTGGGCCGTGGGTCGCTGCTCAGGGATTTGCGATTGAGCACCGAAATGCCCCGGCACAGCTGCTGTTCCAGGTTGGCATTGACCAGCACGCCGTTGTTGAGCACGAAGCTGGCGGTGCCGTTCAGCGATTCCACCAAGGCCTTCTGGCTATTGCCGGTGCCGGTCAGGTTACTGTCCAGCGTCAGCAGGCCCTTGAGCGGCGGGTTGGGGTTCTGCGACTTGATGAAGTTTTCCACCGGGACCTTGTTGATCCGCGTCTGCATGGCCAGCGCTGGCACTGCAGGGCGCACGTCCAGGGTGCCCTGAGTGTTAAAGCTGCCGTTGTACAGACCGCCGGCCAGGGTTTGCAGGGTCAGCAGGCCGCCCTGGCCCTGGGCCTTGAGGGTGGCGTTCTGGATCGGCAGCTTGTCCAGCGTCAACTGGCCGATGTTGAGGTCGGCCTGGATGTCCAGGGCGCGCAGCCGGTCCACCGGCAACAGGCGGTCGTCGCTCCAGGCGCCACGGGTGGGGGCGTCGGGTAGCGGCGATTCACCGGAGGCGGTGGCTGCCGCTTCGCTGCTCTGCACTTCGGCCTGGCGTGCGGCGGTGTTGCTGGCAGCTTTTTCGCTTTTGGCCGGCATGTAGCGATCGGCGTTGAAGGTATCGCCCTTGAGTTGCAGGCGCAGCGCCTGTTTGGCGAAGTCTTCCACAGCGATGCGGCCGGTGAAGGTGCTGTTGTCGACCTTCACGGTCAGGTCTTCCAGGCCCAGGCTGTTCTGGGTGCCTTGCAGGCGGCTGACCATTTCGAACTTGCTCAGGCTGCCGTCAGCCATGGCCGGCAGTGGCTGACCGATGCTGTCGAAGAACGTGCGCAGGTCGAATTCGGCGATCGACAGGCCACCGCTGATCTGCGGATTGCTGTCCAGGTCGCGCACATGCACTTCACCCAGGGCGCGCAGTTGGTTGGCGGACAGCTTGAGGCCGGTCCATTCGGCGACGTTGGCCGCCTGGTCCAGCAACAACTGGCCTTGGGCATTGAAGGTGACCGTCTTGCCTTGCAGCGGGTCGCCGGAAGCCTCGCCACTCAGGCGCATGTCTTCGAACTGATAGCGCTTGAGGGCGCGGTCGAAGCGCAGCTCACCGGCAAGCTCGGTACGGGCCCGCACCACGGGTTGGTTGGTGCCGAAGAACGCGGTCAGCTTGACCGGAATTTCCGCACCCTCATGGACCGCGCCGGTGCTCAGCTGGATGCTTTCGGCGGTGAAGCTGCGGCCGGTCTTGGCGTCGGTGTAGAGCACGCTGGCGTTGTTCACGGTGAGGCTGTCGATGTCCAGCTTGACCGGGCGCGAGTTGGACTCGGGCTTGGCAGGTTCCGGCGCAGCATTCGGGTCGGTCGCGCTCGGGGTGCTGGCCGGCAGCGGCTTGCCGATGTCTTCCCAATTGCCATGGCCGTTGGCGTCGCGTTCCAGCGCCAGGTTCAGGCCCTCGACGCGCACGTCGCTCATCTGCACTTCTTTGCGCAGCAGGGGCAGCACGCGCACCGACAGGCCGAGCATCTGCACGTCGGCGAAGGGTTTCTGCGGATTGGTCAGGGTCGCCACGCTGGTGTCGTGCAGCTCCAGGCCCAGCCAGGGGAACAGGCTCCAACCGATGTCGCCGTTGAGGGTCAGCTCAACATGGGCCTTGTCCCGCGCCAGTTGGCGGATCTCGTCCTTGTAATCGTTGGGGTCGAACAGGTGGGTCAGGGCGAAGCCCAGAGCCACCAGGATCAACAAGAGACCGAGCACGCACAGGCCGAGGATTTTGCCGAACGCTTTCATGGGCGAGTCCTTTAGTCCGAATTCATAAGTTAGCGGGGGAGTATAACGTTGTGCGGCTTGGCCGGGGGCGTCCGTGCCCAAGCCTCGCTGCGTGAGAGGCTGACAGTTGCGAAGGCGGCGCGGTACCGCCCTGACAAGCTCAGACCGTCCCGGTCCGCGAAAATTATTTGCTAACCAATCATCACTTCGCAGCAAAACCGATATCAGATTGCTTCCATTGCCGAGCCGCAGTGGTAATCTGCGCCCGTTCGATCGCCTGCTGCGGCTTTTTGTCGCGATTTTCCGATTGCTGCCGATAAGAAAACCGAACGCCCCAGAGCGTCAAGGTTTCGGGGGGCTATCGTTGCAAGCGTGCTGCACTACAAAAATCAACGGGGGTTACAAAATGAACAGCAGTCTTACTGGCGCGGGCGTGGATGCCCAGCCTGGATTCCTGTCCAAGGAGCGGATCATCGCCAAGCCTGGCTTCAACCGCTGGCTGGTTCCGCCAGCGGCGTTGGCCATTCACTTGTGCATCGGCATGGCCTACGGGTTCTCGGTGTTCTGGTTGCCGCTGTCCAAGGCCATCGGCATCACCGCACCGGTTGCCTGCGCGCCGGACATGAGCTTCTTCAGCCAGGTGTTCTCGTCCAACTGCGATTGGCCGATTTCCATGCTCGGCTGGATCTACACCCTGTTCTTCATCTTCCTGGGCTGCTCGGCGGCTATCTGGGGTGGCTGGCTGGAACACGCAGGCCCGCGCAAGGCCGGTGTGGTGTCGGCACTGTGCTGGTGCGGCGGCCTGGTGATCTCGGCGTTGGGTATCTATACCCACCAGATCTGGCTGATGTGGCTGGGCTCCGGGGTCATCGGCGGTATCGGCCTGGGCCTGGGTTACATCTCGCCGGTATCGACCCTGATCAAGTGGTTCCCGGACAAGCGCGGCATGGCTACCGGCATGGCGATCATGGGCTTCGGTGGTGGCGCGATGGTGGGTGCACCGCTGGCCGCTGCTCTGATGAACCACTTCGCTTCGCCAACGGGTGTGGGCGTGTGGCAGAGCTTCCTGGTAATGGCTGCGATCTACTTCGTGTTCATGATCGGCGGCGCACTGTCGTACCGCGTTCCACCCACTGGCTGGAAGCCTGAAGGCTGGGTGGCCCCGGCCAAGAAAGCCAAGGGCATGATCACCAACCGTCACGTGCACGTCAGTGTGGCCTGGAAAACCCCGCAGTTCGCCCTGGTATGGCTGGTGCTGTGCCTGAACGTGTCGGCCGGTATCGGCATCCTGGGCATGGCCTCGCCGCTGCTGCAGGAAGTGTTCGCCGGCAAGCTCTTGGGCACCGATCAGACCTTCGGCCAGCTGGACGCCGCGCAACTGGGCCAGATCGCTGCAATTGCTGCGGGCTTTACCGGCTTGCTGAGTCTGTTCAACATCGGTGGTCGGTTCTTCTGGGCTTCGTTCTCGGACTACATCGGCCGCAAGGTGACTTACTTCGTGTTCTTCGCCCTGGGCGTGGCGCTGTACGCTTCGGTGCCGACCCTGGGTCACCTGGGCAACGTGGCGCTGTTCGTGGCGGCGTTCTGCGTGGTGCTGTCGATGTACGGCGGCGGTTTCGCCACGGTGCCGGCCTACCTGGCCGACCTGTTCGGTACGCAGATGGTGGGCGCCATTCACGGTCGTCTGCTGACGGCGTGGGCCGTGGCGGGTGTGCTGGGTCCGGTGTTGGTGAACTACCTGCGTGAATACCAACTGTCCCAGGGCGTGGCCCGGGCAGCGGTGTACGACACCACGCTGTACATCCTGGCGGGCTTGCTGGTACTGGGCTTCATCTGCAACGCCCTGGTGCGTCCGGTGGCCGACAAGTACTTCATGACCGACGCCGAGCTCAAAGCCGAGCAGGCGCTGGGCCATGACAAGGGCGCCGATGCCAGCACCGTGCTGGAATGGAAAGCCAACCCGGCGACCAAGCCGCTGGCCGTGGTTGCCTGGCTGGTGGTGGGTATTCCGTTGGCGTGGGGTGTGTGGGTGACCCTGCAGAAGACGGCGGTGCTGTTTCATTGATGTAGGGCTTTAGACGCGCGGCGCTTCATTCGCGGCTGTACGCTGCTCCTACAGATCGCACATTTCCTGTAGGAGCGGCGTACAGCCGCGAAGGCGTCCGCACTGACACCCCTGATCCGCGGTGACTTCATCGCGGGCAGAGCCCGCTCCCACAGGGAGCGATGGCGATCGCCTGACCCCACCAATCCCCCTCTCTACCTCTTGTGTTCCTGTTTGCCGCCCGCGCGCCTATAATGACCACCTTTTTCGCCCAATGATTTTGCGGAGCTGGTGATGGCCGAACGTATCGCGTCGGTCGAGCGCAACACCCTGGAAACTCAGGTCAAGGCCTCGATCAACCTGGATGGCACCGGAAAGGCCCGATTCGATATCGGCGTTCCGTTCCTTGAGCACATGCTGGACCAGATCGCCCGCCACGGGCTGATCGACATGGATATCGAGTGCAAGGGCGACCTGCACATCGACGATCACCACACCGTGGAGGATGTCGGCATCACCATCGGCCAGGCGTTCGCCAAGGCCGTCGGCGACAAGAAAGGCATCTATCGCTACGGGCACGCCTACGTCCCGCTGGACGAAGCGCTGTCGCGCGTGGTCATCGACTTCTCCGGCCGTCCCGGCCTGCAGATGCATGTGCCCTACACCCGCGCCAGCGTGGGCGGCTTCGATGTCGACCTGTTCCAGGAATTCTTCCAGGGCTTCGTCAACCACGCCAACGTCACCTTGCACATCGACAACCTGCGCGGGCACAACACGCACCACCAGATCGAAACCGTGTTCAAGGCCTTCGGTCGCGCGCTGCGCATGGCCGTGGCAGTGGACGACCGCATGGCCGGCCAGATGCCGTCGACCAAGGGCGTGCTCTGATGCAGACCGTCGCGGTAATCGACTACGGCATGGGCAACCTGCACTCTGTGGCCAAGGCCCTGGAGCACGTGGGTGCCGGCAAGGTGCTGATCACCAGTGACGCCACGGTCATTCGCGAGGCCGACCGGGTGGTGTTCCCCGGTGTTGGCGCGATTCGCGACTGCATGGCCGAGATCCGCCGCCTGGGCTTCGACAGCCTGGTGCGCGAAGTCAGCCAGGACCGTCCGTTCCTGGGCATCTGCGTGGGCATGCAGGCGCTGATGGAGCACAGCGAAGAAAACGACGGCGTCGATTGCATCGGCCTGTTTCCAGGCAAGGTGCGCTTCTTCGGCAAGAACCTGCACGAAGACGGCGAGCACCTGAAGGTGCCGCACATGGGCTGGAACGAAGTGCAGCAGGCCGTGGACCACCCGCTGTGGCACGAGATCCCCGACCGCGCGCGGTTCTACTTCGTGCACAGCTACTTCATCGAAGCCGGCAGGCCGGGGCAGGTGGTGGGCCGCGGCCACTACGGCAACGACTTCGCCGCCGCGCTGGCCGAAGGCTCGCGTTTCGCCGTGCAGTTTCACCCCGAGAAAAGCCATACCCACGGCCTGCAGCTGCTGCAGAACTTTGCCGCCTGGGATGGACGCTGGTAATGAGCAAGGCCAGGAAGCCGCCGATCCTCACCCTGACTTCCGAGCAGGAAGGCGAGGCGGCAGACAAGATCAAACGGTTCATGCAGGACCGTTTCGACCTGGACCTGGGCTCGTTCGAGGCCCTCGAGGTGCTCGAACTGTTTACCCGCGAAATTGCTCCGCACTATTACAACAGGGCGATTTTCGACGTGCAGGCGCACCTCAAGGAGAGGTTCGAAAGCATCGAAAGCGACCTGTGGGCGCTCGAGAAGAACTGACTTCCGGGCATCGCTGTTCACCGAATTCGAAGGTTTTTTGCAGATGCTGATTATCCCCGCTATCGATCTTAAAGACGGTGCCTGCGTGCGCCTGCGCCAGGGCCGCATGGAAGATTCCACAGTGTTTTCCGATGACCCGGTGAGCATGGCGGCCAAGTGGGTGGACGGGGGTTGCCGGCGCCTGCACCTGGTCGACCTGAACGGCGCCTTCGAAGGCCAACCGGTCAACGGCGAAGTGGTGACGGCAATCGCCAAGCGCTACCCGCAGTTGCCTATCCAGATCGGCGGCGGCATTCGTTCGCTGGAAACCATCGAGCATTACGTCAAAGCCGGCGTCAGCTACGTGATCATCGGTACCAAGGCGGTCAAGGAACCTGACTTCGTTGCCCAGGCCTGCCGCGCGTTTCCGGGCAAGGTCATCGTGGGCCTGGATGCCAAGGATGGCTTCGTGGCCACCGACGGCTGGGCCGAGGTGAGCTCGGTGCAGGTCATCGATCTGGCCAAGCGTTTCGAGGCCGACGGCGTCTCGGCGATCGTCTACACCGACATCGCCAAGGACGGCATGATGCAGGGCTGCAACGTGCCGTTTACCGCCGCTCTGGCTGCTGCCACGAAGATCCCGGTAATCGCTTCCGGTGGCATCCACAACCTGGGTGACATCAAGGCGCTGCTGGATGCGCGTGCCCCTGGGATCATCGGTGCCATCACTGGCCGGGCGATCTACGAAGGCACCCTGGACGTCGCTGAGGCTCAGGCGTTCTGCGATTCGTACGGCATGTAATGGCGGAGCGCTCGAATGGGCGTGGCTGGACGCTTCCGGCGTTATTGGAAGTTGCTGGAAGTTGTTGACGCGGCTTACGCCGCTGCTACGGGTTAGGTCCCTACTTGATCGGAGAGTATCCATGGCATTGGCCAAACGCATCATCCCTTGCCTGGACGTGGACAACGGCCGGGTGGTCAAGGGCGTCAAGTTCGAAAACATCCGCGACGCTGGTGACCCGGTGGAAATTGCCCGCCGCTATGATGAGCAGGGTGCCGACGAAATCACTTTCCTGGACATCACCGCCAGCGTCGATGGCCGTGACACCACGTTGCACACCGTTGAACGCATGGCTTCCCAGGTGTTCATCCCGCTGACCGTGGGCGGTGGTGTGCGTACCGTGGCCGATATCCGCAACCTGCTCAACGCCGGTGCCGACAAGGTCTCGATCAACACCGCCGCGGTGTTCAACCCCGAGTTCGTCGGCGAGGCGGCTTCGCGCTTCGGCTCGCAGTGCATCGTGGTGGCCATCGACGCCAAGAAGGTGTCCGGGCCAGGCGAGGAACCACGCTGGGAGATCTTCACCCACGGCGGGCGCAAGCCTACCGGGCTGGACGCGGTGCAGTGGGCACAGAAGATGGAAGGCCTGGGCGCCGGTGAGATTCTGCTGACCAGCATGGATCAGGACGGCATGAAAAACGGCTTCGACCTGGGCGTGACACGGGCGATCAGCGACGCGCTGGGGATTCCGGTGATCGCTTCGGGTGGGGTCGGCAATCTGCAGCACCTGGCCGATGGCGTGATCCAGGGCGGGGCCAGTGCGGTGCTGGCGGCGAGTATCTTTCACTTCGGTGAATACACGGTGCCGGAGGCCAAGGCGTTCATGGCGAAGCAGGGGATTGTGGTGCGTTGAGTTTTGTGGGGCGGGGGATTTGTGGTGAATGGTCCCCTCACCCCAGCCCTCTCCCTGGGGGAGAGGGAGCTAAAAGCAGATCGCGGTGGATCGGCTGGCGGCGATCGGCCCTCTCCCTGGGGGAGAGGGAGCTAAAAGCAGATCGCGGTGGATCGGCTGGCGGCGATCGGCTCCCTCTCCCTCAGGGAGAGGGCTGGGGTGAGGGGACCATCCACCCCACATCTCCCCTTCATGCACAACCCAAAGGAGCTCAACCACTCGATGTATCACGGCGAACGCATGAACGCCTGGACTCACCTGATCGGCGCCATATTGGCTGCCGTCGGGGCGGTCTGGCTGTTGCTGCTGGCAGCGTTTCAGGGCAACCCCTGGAAGATCGTCAGCGTGTCCATCTACGGCGTCACCCTGGTGGTGCTCTACAGCATCTCCACCGTCTACCACAGCGTGCAGGGCCGCATGAAAGTGATCATGCGCAAGCTCGACCACTTGTCCATCTACCTGTTGATCGCCGGCAGCTACACGCCGTTCTGCCTGGTCACCCTGCGCGGGCCGTGGGGCTGGAGCCTGTTCGGTATCGTCTGGGGCTTGGCGGTGCTGGGCATGCTGCAAGAGATCAAGCCGCGCTCGGAGGCACGCATACTGTCGGTGGTGATCTACGCGGTGATGGGCTGGATCGTGCTGGTAGCGGTCAATCCATTGATGCGCCTGCTGGGCCCTGCCGGCTTTGCCTGGCTGGCCGGCGGTGGGGTGCTGTACACCGTAGGCATCATCTTCTTTGCCCTGGACCACCGCCTGCGCCATGCCCATGGCATCTGGCACCTGTTCGTGATCGCGGGCAGTGTGTTGCACTTCATCGCGATCTTTTTCTACGTCATCTGACGGTCAGAAATCGCCCCACAGCTGCTGAGCCACCGCCAACGCCACCACCGGCGCGGTTTCGGTGCGCAGCACCCGTGGGCCGAGGCGCGCGGCATGAAAGCCGGCGGCCTTGGCCTGGTCGACCTCGCCGTCGGTCAGGCCACCCTCGGGGCCAATCAGGAACGCCAGGCTCGCAGGCTTGGCATGGCTCACCAGCGGCTCGGCCACCGGATGCAGTACCAGTTTGAGTTCGGCATCGCTGCTCTTGAGCCAATCGCTCAGCAATTGGGGCGGGTGGATCAGTGGCACGCTTGAGCGCCCACACTGCTCGCAGGCGCTGATGGCGACCTGTCGCCAGTGGGCCAGGCGCTTGTCGGCGCGCTCGTCCTTGAGGCGCACCTCGCAGCGCTCGCTGACCAGCGGGGTGATCTCGCTGACCCCCAGCTCGGTAGCCTTCTGGATGGCCCAGTCCATGCGCTCGCCGCGGGACAGGCCTTGGCCCAGATGGACCTTGAGCAGGGAGTCGGGTTGGCCGGCCAGTTGTTCGTCGAGTTTCACGCTGACGCGTTTTTTGCCCACTTCCAGCAGGCTGCCCAGGTATTCCTGGCCGCTGCCGTCGAACAGTTGCACGGGATCACCGGCGACCATGCGCAGCACTCGGCCGATGTAGTGAGCCTGGGCTTCAGGCAGTTCGTGTTCGCCGAGGCCCAAGGGGGCGTCGATGAAGAAGCGGGAGAGTCGCATGCGGTGTCTCTGATGAATGTGTATTGGTGATTCGGGCGCCATCGCGGGCAGAGCCCGCTCCCACAGTGGGATCACACGATCTGTGTGGAGCACGTTTTACCCGCGATGGCGGCGGTACAGGCGCTGCACCCCTCAACCCGGATCGCGGAAGCCGGGATGGAAATCTTCGGCCACCGGCACGCTCACCCCACTGCGGGTGGCGATATCGATCCCTTCGCTGGCCACCTCGGCCAGGAAATCGATCTGCTCCGGGGTGATGACATAGGGCGGCAGGAAATACACCACGCTGCCCAACGGCCGCAACAACGCCCCGCGCTCCAGTGCATGGTTGAACACTTTCAAGCCGCGCCGCTCCTGCCACGGGTAGGCCGTCTTGCTGGCCTTGTCCTGGACCATCTCGATGGCCAGCACCATACCGGTCTGGCGCACCTCGGCGACATGGGGATGATCCACCAGGTGTGCCGTGGCACTGGCCATGCGCTGGGCCAGCGCACGGTTGTTCTCGATCACGTTGTCCTGCTCGAAGATATCCAACGTCGCCAATGCCGCCGCACACGCCAGCGGGTTGCCGGTATAGCTGTGCGAATGCAGGAAGGCGCGCAGGGTGGGGTAATCGTCATAGAACGCGCTGTAGACATCATGGGTGGTCACGCACGCTGCCAGGGGCAGATAACCCCCGGTAAGCGCCTTGGACAGGCACAGGAAGTCCGGGCGGATACCGGCCTGTTCACAGGCAAACATGGTACCGGTACGGCCAAAGCCTACGGCGATCTCGTCGTGGATCAGGTGCACGCCGTAACGGTCACACGCCTCGCGCAGCAGCTTGAGGTACACCGGATGGTACATGCGCATGCCGCCAGCACCCTGGATCAGCGGCTCGATGATGACGGCGGCAACGCTGTCGTGATGTTCGGCCAGGGTCTGCTCCATGGCCTGGAACATGTGCCGCGAATGGGCTTCCCAGCTCATGCCCTCGGGTCGCAGGTAGCAGTCCGGGCTGGGCACTTTCAAGGTGTCGAGCAACAGCGCCTTGTAGGTCTCGGTGAACAGCGGCACGTCGCCCACCGACATCGCCGCGATGGTTTCGCCATGGTAGCTGTTGGTCAGGGTGACGAAGCGCTTCTTGTTGGGCTGGCCGCGATTGACCCAGTAGTGAAAGCTCATCTTCAGCGCCACTTCGATGCACGACGAACCGTTGTCGGCATAGAAGCAGCGCGTCAGGCCTTCGGGGGTCATCTTCACCAGGCGCTCGGACAGCTCGATCACCGGCTGATGGCTGAAACCGGCGAGAATCACGTGCTCGAGCTGGTCGACCTGATCCTTGATGCGCTGGTTGATGCGCGGGTTGGCATGGCCGAACACGTTCACCCACCAGGAACTCACGGCGTCGAGGTAGCGCTTGCCTTCGAAGTCCTCTAGCCACACGCCTTCACCGCGCTTGATCGGGATCAGCGGCAGTTGCTCGTGGTCTTTCATCTGGGTGCAGGGGTGCCACAAGACGTCGAGGTCCCGTTTCATCCACTGGTCGTTGAGGCCCATCTTTTTCTCCTACGGCAACGCGCTTGGCAAACAGTCGCGCAAGCCTATGCAATGAGGGCCTGCGGAACAACCCAAAGTTGCCCGGTGGCGCCTATGGCGGGGCGTAGGCGGCTGGCGTATGCTGCGCGGCACTTTGCCATTGCCGGGGCGTGATCCGGCTCTTTCGCTTTGCTCTGCCGGAGTACCTTGCATGCTTGCTGGTTGGTTGCGCGTTTGTGCGCTGATAGTGGTCGGGCTGTTCAGTGCGCAGGCGCTGGGCGAAAACAAACCGCAGACGGTCATCGTCATTGGTGGTGGCCTGGCAGGCCTTACCGCAGCCTATGAACTGCAGAGCAAGGGCTGGCAAGTCACCCTGCTCGAAGCCCGGCCGAGCCTGGGCGGGCGCTCGGGCCTGGCGACCAGTGAATGGATCGGTGGCAGCAAGGTCCAGCCGGTGCTCAATGGTTACGTCGACACCTTCAAGCTGGCGACCCAGCCGGCGCCTGAATTCGTGCGTAATCCCAGTTACCTGATCGACGGTGAGTACTTCACCGCCGCCGATCTGGCGACCAAGCAGCCGGCCACCGCCGACGCCCTCAAGCGATACGAAAAGACTCTGGATGACCTGGCCCGCTCCATCACGGACCCGGAAAACCCCGCCGCCAACAGCACGCTGTTTGCCCTGGACCAGATCAACGTATCGAGCTGGCTGGACAAGCTGCAGCTGCCGCCTACCGCGCGCCAGTTGATCAATCAGAAAATTCGTACCCGTTACGATGAACCGTCGCGGTTGTCGTTGCTGTATTTCGCTCAGCAGAACCGCGTTTATCAAGACATCAATGACCGCGATCTGCGCGCCGCCCGCTTGCTGGGTGGCAGCCCGGTGCTGGCCCAGGCCTTCGTCAAACAGATCAAAACCATCAAGACCGACTCGCCGGTATCGGCCATCAGCCAGGACAAGGACGGCGTGACCGTCAAGGTGGGCGCGGTGGGTTACCAGGCCAGTTACGTGGTGGTGGCGGTGCCGCTGCGCGCGCTGGGCAAGATCCAGTTCACCCCGGCCCTGGACAACAAGCAACTGGCGGCGATCAAGAGCACCAACTACGGTTGGCGCGACCAGCTGCTGCTCAAGTTCAAGACCCCGGTGTGGGACAGCAAGGCGCGCATGTCGGGCGAGATCTACAGCAACACGGGCCTGGGCATGTTGTGGATCGAGCCCGCCCTCAAAGGTGGCGCGAACGTTGTGATCAACCTCTCCGGTGACAACGCTCGCCTGCTGCAGGCCTTCGGTGACAAGCAGATGGTGGATCAGGTGCTGATCCGTCTTCACGCGTTCTATCCACAGGCGCGTGGTGCTTATACCGGCTACGAGATTCGCCGCTACAGCGTCGACCCTTCCTATGGCGGCGCGTACCTGGCCTACGGTCCGGGGCAGATCAGCAAATTCTGGAAGGTCTGGGAAAAGCCGCAGCAGCGGGTTGCCTTTGCCGGTGAGCATACCGATACGCTGTACCCAGGCACGCTGGAGGGCGCGTTGCGCAGCGGTCAGCGGGCAGCAGGGCAGGTCATGGATCTGGCCGCGGGCAAGTCGTTCGAACCGGTCAAAGTGGCCCCGCCGGTGGTAGCGCCGGTGAAGGCGGCCGAGAGCAAACCTGGGTTCTTCTCGAAATGGTTTGGCGGTGAAGAGAAGCCTGCTGCCAAGCCGGTCGAACCTGCGGCGGCACCGGCACCTGCTCCAGCACCTGCACCCGTGGCGGCCCCTGCGCCCGTTCCCGCACCTGCACCCGCGGTGGCACCCGCCCCGGTCAAGGCCGAGCCGGTGAAGAAGACCGAGCCCGCGAAGAAGGCTGCCCCGGTGAAGAAGACGGAACCGAAGAAGACCGAAGTCAAGAAACCGGTCGCAAAAAAGCCTGTGGAACCGAAGAAAAAAGCCGAAGAAAAGAAGCCCGCGCAGGCGCAGTGATTGCCCCGTAGGAGCGGCGTGAAGCCGCGAAGGCGTCGGTGAATCCAGCGATCAATCCGGATCCTGTACAGGCAGGCCCGGCCTCTTCGCGGCTTTACGCCGCTCCTACAAGGGGATTGCGGTCCCTTGTAGGAGCGGCGTGAAGCCGCGAAGGCGTCGGTGCATCCAGCGATGAATCTGGGTTTTGTGCAGGCAGGTCGGGCCTCTTCGCGGCTTTACGCCGCTCCTACAAGGGGATCGCGGGGTTTGTAGGAGCGGCGTGAAGCCGCGAAGGGGCCGGGCCTGCTTACCTGCTGGAACCGCTTAATACTGTCTTAATCACATTTCTCGATATTTCAAAGCGAAATTTTCCGCTTTAATTCGATAGATAAAAAAGTAGTCTTAAGCGCAGTTCTTACAGGATACGGGCCATGCAGTTACGCAATTCTCCTTCCCGCTACGGCTGGGTCAGCATCGTCCTGCATTGGGGCGTGGCGTTGACCGTGTTCGGGTTGTTCGCCCTGGGCTTGTGGATGGTCGGCCTGGGTTATTACGACCCGTGGCGCAAAGCCGGGCCAGACCTGCACAAGAGCATCGGCCTGGTGTTGTTCTTCTTCATGCTGCTGCGGGTGCTTTGGCGCTTTATCAGCCCACCCCCTGCGCCAACCCCCAACCAGGGCAAATTGACCCGATTGGCGGCCGCTTTCGGCCATCTGTTCATCTACGTCGACCTGTTCCTGGTGATGACCGCCGGCTACCTGATTTCCACCGCCGACGGCGTGGGTATCCCGGTGTTCGGACTGTTCGAAATTCCTGCCCTGATCAGCGGTCTACCCGATCAGGCAGAAACCGCCGGTACCGTGCATTTCTATCTGGCGTGGGTGCTCGTGGTCTTCGCCGTACTGCACGGGTTGGCCGCACTCAAACACCATTTCATCGACCGTGATGCCACCCTCATTCGCATGCTGGGTCGCAAAGCCTGACGCTCCAACCTCAAACACAAAAGGAATAGTACGTATGTTGAAAAAGACGCTCGCTGCGCTGGCCATCGGCACGGCCCTGTTCACCGCCGGCCAAGCCATGGCCGCCGACTACACCATCGACAAGGAAGGTCAGCACGCCTTCGTCGACTTCAAGATCAGCCACCTGGGCTACAGCTTCATCACCGGTACCTTCAAGGATTTCGACGGTAAGTTCAGCTTCGACGCTGCCAAGCCTGAAGCGTCCACCATCGAAGTGAACCTGAAGACCGCCAGCGTGTTCACCAACCACGCCGAGCGCGACAAGCACATCAGCAGCAAAGACTTCCTGGACGTGGCCAACTTCCCTGACGCCACCTTCAAGTCCACCAGCGTCAAGCCAACCGGCAAGAGCGCCGACGGCAAGACCACCGCTGACGTGACCGGCGACCTGACCCTGCACGGCGTCACCAAGCCAGTGGTGATCAAGGCTACCTTCCTGGGCGAAGGCAAGGACCCATGGGGCGGCTACCGTGCCGGTTTCGAAGGCACCACTTCGATCAACCGCAAGGACTTCGCGCCCAAGAGCATGGACCTGGGTCCACAGTCCGATACGGTCGAGCTGTACTTCACCTTTGAAGGTGTGAAGGCCAAGTAAGCTTTTCCTCGATACAAAAAAACGCCGCAGCCTGTGAGGGGTGCGGCGTTTTTTTGTGTACGGCGTCAGGTCGGCGGGGCGGCTATCGCGGGCAGAGCCCGCTCCCACAGGGATTTTGCATACGCCCTGGATCCCTGTGGGAGCGGGCT
>NZ_DFUE01000080.1:0-267 GCF_002379585.1 Pseudomonas sp. UBA4194 | reverse complement strand
CTCTGCCCGCGATGGGGCCTGACCTGCTCACACCCTCTGCATCACCCCTCGCGATTTCGGGTCAGCAATGCTGGTTTCTCGCCGCGCGGGCGGCTTGGCAATTGCTCCAGCTGCTCGGCTGTAGGGAAACGATCGATCTTCGATTCCTTGTGCACGATCACCGGCTGGCTCTGGTTGCGCGAATTGCTGACCACGGGTTCCTGACGAGGTTGCTCGTCACGGGCCGGACGGCGGTTGCGCGGGTTATCACGACGGGGTTGGCCGTCA
>NZ_DFUE01000063.1 GCF_002379585.1 Pseudomonas sp. UBA4194 | reverse complement strand
GAGAGGGAGCTAAAAGCGGACTGCGGTGGCCGCAACTCCACCGTACGGCTCCCTCTCCCCCAGGGAGAGGGCTGGGGTGAGGGGACCATCCACCACCACCCTCAAAAACCATCACAAAACCCGCGGCCACCCCCCACCCAACGCGCGATACAACCGCACCCGATCAATCGCCGCCGCCGTGGCGCTGTCCACCAGTTCGCTCTGGGTGGTCAGCAGGGCCCGCTGCACACCCAACACGTTGATGAAATCCGTCGCGCCCTGGTTGTAGCGGTCCCGTGCCGTGCTCAGGGCCACGGTGTTCTGCCGTACCGCTTCTTGCAGCGCCGCATGGTGCTGCTTCTCCGCGGCATAGTCGCTCATGGCGTCGTCCACCTCGTGCCAGGCGCCCAGCACCACGCGTTGATAATCCACTGCCGCCTCCTGCTGCTGCCGCTCACGCAGTTCCAGGGTGCCGGTCAAACGGCCTCCCTGGAACACCGGCAGATACAGGCTGGGCCCATAGGACCAACTGTGCGAATCCCATCCCCCCAGATCGGACCCGTCCAGGGACTGGAAGCCAAAGCTGGCGCCCAGACTGACCCGTGGATAGAAGTCGGCCTTGGCCACGCCGATGGCCGCCGTGGCACGGTGCAGCGCGGCTTCGCTGCGCTGGATATCAGGTCGACGCTGAGCCAGGTCCGAAGGCAGCCCCAGCGGCACATCCGGCGCAGGGTCGGGAATCGCACGTGGTGTCGTCAGTTCCCCGGCCAGCGCCCTCGGCGCCTCGCCGAGCAGGTAGCTCAGGGCATTGATCAGGCGGTCCTGCTGAGCTTGCAGCACCGGCAACGACGCCTCGATGGTTGCGACCAGCGCCGCCGAGTTGGCGGTGTCCAGGTTGGTGGTCACGCCGTTCTCGTAGCGGGTCTGCGTCAGCTTCTGGCTTTGCCGCGCGATCTCCAGGTTCTGCCGAGCCACTGCCAGGCGCGCCTGCACCCCGCGCAGACGAATGTAATCGGTGGCCGTTTGTGCGGCGATGCTCAACACCACCCCGTCACGCTCGGCCTGAGTCATCTCGACCTGTGCATCGGCCATCTCCACACCGCGCCGCACATGGCCCCACAGGTCCACTTCCCAACTGGCGTCCAGGGCGCTGCTCCACAGCTCGAACGGCGCGCGCCCTTCGTTACCGGAAGGGTCGTTCAAACCCTCGGCGCTGTTGCGCCCACGCTGGTACCCACCGCGGGCGCTGACCCCGGGCAACTGCTGGCTGCCACTGACTTGGCGCAAGGCCTGGGCCTGTTGCAGTCGGTTGCTGGCGCTACGAATGTCCAGGTTGGCCCTGGCAGCCCGCTCCACCAGGGCGGTCAACTGCGGGTCGCCCAACTGCTGCCACCAGGCGCTGTCGACAACGGTCTGGGCACGGGTGCCATCCACCGTCGGCCAGGTGGCGGGCAATTGCGCCTCGGGCGTCTTGAAATCCGGGCCCACGCTGCAGGCACCGACACTGGCCAGGGCCAGCCACAAAAGCGCTCGTTTCATCTCAATGGCCCTCGGCGGTATCGACACTGGCCACCACCGACAGGCCTACGCGCAGGCGCTCCAGATGCGGCTGGTCGGCGTCGAACACCACCTTGACCGGAATGCGCTGCACTACCTTGGTGAAGTTGCCGGTGGCGTTGTCCGGGCTGATCTGGGCGAACGACAACCCGGTAGCCGGTGCAACGCTGTCGATATGGCCACGGAAAACCTGGTCGGGAATGCTGTCCACACGGATCTCCACCGCCTGTTGCGCCTGCATGTTGGCCAACTGGGTTTCGCGGAAGTTGGCAATCACGAAGGCTTGATGCAGCGGTACCAGCGCCAGCAATGGCCGGCCCGGCGCGACATAGGCTCCGACCCGCACCGAGCGCTGGCCGACCATGCCGTCGGCAGGCGCGACGATCTGGGTGTAGGACAGGTTCAAGTCCGCCTGATCCAGCGCCGCCTGATCCTTGGCCAAGGCCGCTTCGGCCACTTCACGCTGAGCCTTGAGCACGTCCAGAGTGCGCTGGGCGGCCACCCGCGAGGCGGCATCCCGGTCACGTGAAGCTTCCCAGCCCTGCAACTCGGCCTCGGCCTTCTGCCGTTCTTCCTGGGTGCCTGCGCCCGCCTGGGACAGGTTGCGATAGCGCTGGGCATTGGCCTGGGCAAACTTCAACGAGGCCGCCGTGGCATGGGTGGCCGCCGTGGCCTGGTCGATCACCGCGCCCTGGCGCTCGATGCTGGCGGCCAGGTTCTTCAACTCGGCCCGCGCCGCGCTGACATTGGCCCGTGCCGCTGCCTGGGCGGCGATATAGTCGCGGTCGTCCAGGCGCGCCAGCAGTTGCCCGGCCTTGACCGACTGGTTGTCCTGCACCAGCACTTCACTGACCAGCCCCGCCACCCGCGGCGACACCAACACCGAGTCGGCACGTATATAGGCATCGTCGGTGCTCTGCACGCTGCCGCCACGTAGCACGTGGAAGACACCGTAGGCGGCACAGGCGATGACAGCTGCGCCAATGAGGGAAATAGCGGTTCTGTGATTCATGTCGGTACCGGAGGTTGCGGTGGATAGGCGCGCTTGGGCAAGGTCGCCAGTACGACCAGCAAGACGGCGATGACGGCCAGCAAGGCCAGGAAGGCGTCGCTGTAGCTGAGCACGAAGGCCTGCTCGCGAATGCGGCCAGCGAGGCCTGCGGCCGGCTCGCCGTACAACGGCTCAAGTGCTTGCTGCTTGTTGCCCAGGCTGTCGAGCAGCGTGTTGGAATGCAGGTGTTCGCGAGCAGTGACGAAGTTTTCCACCACGCAACCCGCCACCACCGAAGACAGCCCGCGCAAGGTGTTGACCATGGACGAGGCGAACGGCCCTTCCATGGGGTGGATAACGCCGGTGGCAATCATCAGCAGCGGCACCACCACCATCGGCTGGCCGAAGGTGTGCAGCGCCTGCAGCAGGTAGAAGTCGTCGCGGATCCACTCGCTGGTCAACTGGCTCCCACCGAGCAACGCCAATGTCAGCAAGCCGAAGCCGGCGGCCATGACGTAGCGTGAATCCACCCAGTTACGGTTGATGACGAACGCCACCAGCGGCGCCACCAACAGCTGCGGCAAGGCGATGCACAACGCCGTGGGCATGGTCTGCAAGGGCCGGTAGCCCTGCACGTGGGCCAGATAGCCGGCGGGCAAGGCACTGCCGGCCATGCCGATGAGCAGGAACAGGCACAAGGTGGTGATGCCGAAGGCGAAATTGCGCCGCTCCAACAGTTGCAGCTTGAACAGCGGCAAGGGATGGAACCACTCGTTGAGCAGGAAGGCTGGCAGGCAGACTCCTGCGCCGATCAGCAGCAGGGCGATCAGCGGCGAATTCAGCCAGTCCAGGCGCTCGCCCTGGGTCAGGGCAATCACCAGCATGGTGATGCCGCCGCAGCCGAGCAAGGCGCCACGCCAGTCGGCCTGCTTGAAACGTTCCAGGCGCAGTGGGTCTTGGGGCAGGCCGTAGGCGATGCACGCGGCGCCGATCAGGCACGCCGGAATGATCTGCCAGAACACCATGCGCCAGTCACCGCCCTCGGTCCACATGGCAGCCAGAGGCATGGCCAGGTTGGGACCGAAAGTGGCCGTCAGGGCGTAGGCCGACAGTCCGTAGAGCTTGATGTGCCAAGGCAGGAAGCGAAGCGCAGCGGTCATCAGCAACGGGGGCAAGGCACCGCCCGCCAGCCCCTGCAGCACGCGCAGAACCAACAGGCTTTCGAGGTTGGGCGCGAAGGGGCACAGCGCGCCGAAACCGGCAAACGCCACCGTCACCACGATGGCGAAGCGGCGCAGCGAGAAGGTGACGGCCAGCCACGGCGCGAGCAGCATGGCCGACACCTCGGCAGCAGCGTAGGCCGAGCTGATCCAGCTGCCCTCGTCATGGCCGAAGCCATAGATGCCGAGCAGATCGGCCAGGGTAATGTCGGTGACCCGATCATTGATCCCGGAGGTCAAGGCGGCGATGAGCACGCCGATCAGGCCAATAGCCAGACGCCAGCCGAACGGGGCCGGGCTGGGGGGTGAAGGTGGGGACACGGGAGAATCCTGCTTGCTGCGACTGACGAACAACGATAATTGCGATACACTGTACCGAACAGTGATACAAAAGGCAATCAGCGATGTCCAGCCACGATTCCGATAGCAGCGCCAACCCCGTCAGCGGCATTCAGGTCATTTCCCGCGCGGCAGCCATCTTGCGCTGCCTGGAGAGCGAGCCAGAAGGCCTGAGCCTGGGCGCGATCGCCAAGCGTATCGACCTGCCCCGCTCTACCGTGCAGCGTCTGGTGGATGCGCTGGCCCACGAGCAACTGCTCAAGGTGCAAGGCGCCGGTGGCGTATGCCTGGGTCCAGCGCTGATGCGCCTGGCCTCGCACAGCCACGTGGACATCATTCACCAGGTCCGGCCTTATATGGAGGCGCTCACCGACAAGACCGGCGAAACCTGTGTGCTGGTCAACCGCAACGGCACTCAGTTGATGCTGCTGCACTCGGTGGTATCGCCCCAGGCGCTGCGAGTCGCGCCTTCTTCGGGTAGTTTTCTCAGCGTGTATGGCACCTCGGGCGGCAAGGTGCTGCTGTCCAGAATGGACGACGCCGACATCGTCAAACTGCTCGGGCCTGTGCTGGAGCCGCTGACACCGCAGACGCCAAACCTCGCCAGGCTGCTGGAACAACTCAAGGAAGTGCGCGAGCAAGGCTATGCCTGTGACTCCAATGAGCACATGATGGGCGTCGGCGCGATTGCGGTCGCCCTGCAAACCTCGCAAGGCCAGTACGCGCTGGCGCTGGTGGGCCCGGTGTGGCGTGTCGAGGAAACTCGCGAATCGCTGCGTCAGGCGCTGTTCGGCACCCGCGACGCGCTGGCCGAGGTGCTCAGCGCGGGGCTGCGCTGAACGAAACAGTCTTCAACCTGAAACAAACTGCCACTATTGTCTTCTGACGTGCGCCGAACCAAACGGCAGAATCGCACTCTGAGAGTCGCGCTTGCCGCCGGATAATGAGCAGGCTGATAAATGACAGGGATGATCGTGGTGCTTGCTTTCAACGCGCACCGGCCGGTCGGGTCGCTAACCCAGAGAGTTGAAGACGGCATCCCATGAAGACACTGAGCAACTGCGCCAAGCAGTTGAAGCGTTATTACTACGCCCTGCCCGCTTTTCTGCTGGCAAGTACCTGCACCTTCCTGGCGATCGAGATCAGTGACAGCCGCGCCGCCTCGGTCGACGGCACTCAGACCATGGTCTTTCTGCGTCATGCCGAAAAACCCGACGGAGGCCTTGGCCAGCTGAACTGCCAAGGCTTGAACCGCGCGCTGAACCTGGCTTCGGTGCTGCCGGAGCGTTTCGGCAAGGCCGACTTCGTGTTCGCCGCCGACCCCGGTCGCCATGTCGAGGAAGGCGTGGACGATGAGTCCTACAGCTATATACGCCCCCTGGCGACCATCACGCCCAGTGCCATCAAGCTGGGCTTGCCGATCAACATCGACTACGGCGCCAACGACACCAGCGACCTGGCCAAGGAGCTGATGAACGACAAATACCACAACGCCGTCATCTATACCGCCTGGTCCAGTGGCTACCTGCCGGAGCTGATCAACGAGGTGGCCGGACGCGCGGTGGGCCAGGACATGAATATCACCGAGGACTGGGAATCCGACGACTTCGATTCTTTGTACGTGCTTACCCTGACCTGGAAGGACGGCAAGGCCAGCCTGCTGTCGCGTAACGTCAAGCAGGGGTTGGACAATGGGCATACGAGTTGTCCGGTTTAGTTTCTGGGGTATCTAGCTAGATCGGCGGTGAATGGTCCCCTCACCCCAGCCCTCTCCCTGAGGGAGAGGGAGCTAAAGGCAGACCGCGTACGGCTCCCTCTCCCCCAGGGAGAGGGCTGGGGTGAGGGGACCATCCACCACCATCCCCCCTCCCTGGCGGAGAGGGAGCTAAAGGCAGACCGCGTACGGCTCCCTCTCCCTCAGGGAGAGGGCTGGGGTGAGGGGACCATCCACCACCATTCCCCCTCCCTGCCCCACCCCCCAGACCAAAAAAAAGCCACCCTAAGGTGGCTTTGCTTTTTCCATCATCCGTCAAGGATCACTGCGCTCGCGCTGCTGCTCCTGCCGCACGAAAAACTGCTTCACGATGATCGGCAGAATCCTGCGCCCATCATGCCAGTAGCGCCCGGCCAGGCGGCGCGGTTCGCTGAGGATGCGGTGCAGCCATTCCAGGGATAGCGTCTGCACCCATTTAGGCGCGCGCTGTACCTTGCCCGAGAGAAAGTTCAGCGCAGCGCCCGTGCACAGCGCCACACCTCGGGCTCTGCCGCGCTGGGCAATGCGCAGACAGAGGATTTCCTGACGCGGTGACCCCACCGAAAACACGATCAGCTGCGCCGGGCGCTGTTCGATGAAGGCCATGGTGGCCTCCACCTGCACAGGGTCGTTGATAAAGCCCATGGGCGGGTTGTAATGATGAAAGACAATGGCCGGATAGCGCTGCGCCAGCACCTCCATCACATCGGGCGTGGAGCCGATGACGGTGACGGTCCAGCCCTCGCGTTGCGCCACTTCGATCATCGATGCGGTCAGGGTGCTTCCCGGAATGGCCTCTGGAACCCCCGCCCGAAACTTGCGCAGCACCGGCATCAGCACGCGGCTGTCGCAGATCCGCTGGCTGGCGCCGTCGTACGCGGCTCTGAAGCCTTCATCATTTTCAAGCATTACCACGTGATTGACGTTGGTGGTCACCACATAGCCGAAGGGTCCATGAGCGCTCGCCTTGAGCGCCTGGATCAGATCAACCTGCCTGCCTTTGAAAAAATCTATTCCGAAAACTTTCATCCAGGGCGTCCTATCAGTTCTAGAATGCGTTAATGCAGAGCTCCAGGGCGCTGCGGGTCGCTTGGGCGAGTTCGGCGGTTTCGTCCGATGCACAGGAAGTCCATGCTTTTTGCATCCAGGGGATGTGCCGATGAGTAGCAGAACGTTGCCTTCAGGTTCACAAAGCGATCAGCTGCAACAGGCGAGTTCTCTGTTCGGGAGAGCACAGCCGAGGCGCCCGTGGCTTGTCGCCGGGCTGGCGTTGTTATTAGGGTGTGGCTCGGTGCAAGCAGCGCCCAGCGTGCCGCTGGTGCAGATAAACGTTTCAGGTGCGGAGTTTTCCGAGGGTGTCTTCCCCGGCGTGGAGGGAACGCACTACTTCTTTCCCAAGGAAGGCTTCTTCGCCGCCTGGCGAGCACGCGGCATCACCAGCGTGCGCTTCCCGATGAAGTGGGAACGGTTACAACCCAAGCTCGGCGCAGGACTGGATCCGACCTACGCCAAGCTGGTCGACAAAATGTTGCTGCAGGCCGCCCAGGCCAACGTGAAAGTGATTCTGGACGTGCACAACTACGGGCGTTACCGAGAGAAGGTGATTGGCACCCAAGGTGTCACCGTGGAGCACTACAAGAATCTCATGAGCCATATCGCTCACCGCTGGAGCGGCTACAGCGCGCTGGGCGGCTATGACTTGATGAACGAACCCCACGACGACTCCGATGCAATCTGGTTCGAAGCAGCGCAAGCGGGCATCCTCGCCGTGCGCGCCACCGACAAGGTGCGACCGATCTACGTCGAGGGTAAATCCTGGTCCAGTGCCGAACGCTGGCCGGCCTACAACGACGACCTGCTCAAGCTCAAGGACCCAAGCAACAACCTGATTTTCTCGGCCCACCTGTATATCGACCCTGATAGCAGCGGCGCCTATAAAAGCAGCATCGCCAGCAATTGGGACCCGGACGTGGGCGTCAAGCGCGCCAAGCCGTTCATCGACTGGCTCAAGCGCAACGGGCGCAAGGGCCACTTCGGTGAGTTCGGCATTCCCGACAACGACCCGCGCTGGCTCGATGCCATGGAGCGCCTGCTCAAGTACCTGCAAAGCGAGTGCGTTCCACTGACCTATTGGTCTACAGGGCCGTACTGGGGTGGCTACTCCCTGGCCATCGAGCCCACGGGCAATACCCCGCGGCCGCAATGGACAGTGTTGTCCAAGTACCTGACCACCCCCAAGTGCACGGTCATCGGGCCGAAGTAAGCGCCAGACCTCGACCCCCGCGAGCCGGTTCATTCACACGGTTCGCGGGGGCTGGGGCAGCCACCCGCACCTGACCGAAATAAACCATCGCCGCCAGCACCACACCGGCCACGTCACCGCCGTACATCATGGCCGGCGACAGGAACAGGTTGAGCAGGTTGAAGCACATGTCCAGGGTGAACGCCGCCAGCAAGTCGCCCTTGTTGCGGCACTGTCGGCTGATGCGCCAGAAACCGACGAAGTACACCAGCGCAATCAACGGCGTAAAGAAACCATAGCGATACAGCATGCCCAGGATGCCTACGTCGGACAGGTAGAAGTACGAGCTGTACAGCCGCGAAAATCCACCTTCCCATTGCAGCGACAAGGCGCCCATGCCGACATACCAGTTGGCGGCGATGTCACGCAGGATGATGTTCGAGGTGTCGAGCCGAACGCCGCCGGGCTCTCGGGCCTCGTCCACCAGCGCCAGCAGGCGCTCGTACTGCGCATGGAAGGGCTCGGGCATGATCACGTAGGCCACACCCGCCACCAGCACCACCACCACGCCCAGCTTGACCAGCACATGCAGGTGCGCCCGGAAGATCCACAATGCAGCCAGGGTCCAGACCATCATGGTGTTGCGGGTCTGCAGCACCAGCCACAGGTAGGCGGCGAACAGCGCCAGCAACACCAGCGGCAGCACCTTGACCTCGCGGCGCAGGCGGTACATCAGCATCAGTGCGCACAGCGACACATAGGCGTTGCCGATGCTGAAGCGGTCCGGACGCAGCGGGTTGAGGCCGTAGTCTTTCTCGTCGACGTTGAACGCCACCGTGGCGTTCTGCGGAATGATCTTGAAGTAGTACAGAAAACCCACTGCTACGCAGGCCAGCGCCCCCGCCAGGAAATAGCGTTCCAACTGCTGCTGGGTCGGCTGGGCGCGCAACATTAGGAACAGCGCCGGGAAGAACAGCAGGTAGAGAAAGTTGCGCCGTTCTTCGAGCAGGCCGTACAGCAGCGGCTGGTTGAAGTGGCCCCAGGCGAACAGCGCTGACATCAGTGGCAGCACCACGCCCATGAACAGAATCCACAGGCTGGCGCGCGACTGCCACGGCCGTTGCCACATGGCCAGCAATACCACCGCCGAGCCGATGACGCCCATCAGGTACAACTCGCGCAGATAGGGCAAGCCTGCCAGCTTGTTGTCGGTGAGGAAGCAGAAGCCGGAGTTCACCAGCACCAGCAGGCACAACAAGGTGCGCGCATTGAACAGAGCATTGAGCATGTCCGTTACCCCTTGGACGAAGAAAGACTCAGCGCCATTTGAACGCCAGACCTTCGGTGATGCCCTTGATGCCGAAGCGGATGTTCTTGGCACTGTTGCGGTTCTGCAACACGGTGATGGCCGCCAGCGCCAAGGCCGAGAACGTCGTGCAGGCCTGGGAATGGAAGCGCTTGTTGTACATGATGGCCGCACGGTTGCGGTAATAGTGGAACAGGTGGCTGCGGCCCTTCGTGCTGCCACTGTCGCCATGGCGAGCGAAGCTGTTCAGGGCCACTTTGCCGAACCAGCCATGCACCGCCGCACGGCGCTGCCAGTCGACTTCCTCGGAATACATGAAGTAGCGTGGGTCCATCATGCCGGCTTCTTCGATCACTTCCCGACGCACCAGCAGGCAGGCGCCCATCAGGTAATCCGGATTATTGAGGCCCGAGGCCGCGAGGTCCTGACGGGCCAGGTTCTTGCCCAGCAACTTGGATTTGCCCAGCCACGGAAAGAGCTTGCCGCCGCCCACGCACTGCACCACCTGCGGGCGGTCGGAGTAGACCAGTACCGAGGCGGCGAAACCGCACTGGGGCGATTCATCGAGGGTGGCGCGCAGGGCCTCGAGGGCGCCGGCCTCCACTTCCACATCATTGTTCAGCAGCCAGATGTAGCGATAGCCGGCACGCACTGCATAGTCGATGCCCACGTTGTTGCCGCCGGCATAGCCATAGTTGCCGCCATTGACGATCAACACCCGTTGATGGGGCGTGTCGTAGCTGACCGAAGCCTGCTCCTCGATCATCTTCACATCGGGCCCGGCCGAATCGTTGAGGAACTGCTGCAAGCGCTGGACGCTGTCATCCTTGGACGCGTTGTCGATTACCACCACCGGGATGTTGCAGTGAGCATCCAGTGCGCGGATGCAATCGATGGTGGTGTCGGCGCCATTCCAATTGAGGATGATCGCGCATACATCTGAGCTGGCATGGGTCATGATTCAAACCTCCTGTAGAGCGCGGGCATTGCTGTTCTGCCACCCGCGCGCCTTGAGTAAGACGACCGAAAGCATCGCCAGATAGATAAAGATGTTGGCTGCAGCGATGGCCATGACCACCGCCAGTGCACTGCCGCCCCAGAAGGCGCCGGCAGCCACTGCGCCGAAGCGCAGGGCCGTGGCGATCACTTCGACGCCCAGAAACAGCGGTTGCAGTCGCAGTGCCGGGATCGCTACCTGGCAAGGCAACGCCGCGAAATAAGCCAGTTCGGCCAGGGCCAGCCAGCGAGCGAACTCACCGGCTTCGCGCCACTGCTCGCCGAAGGCGATGGAGAACATCCAGGGGCCGGCCACCGCGACGGTGACGAAGCCCACTGCGCCAATGGCGGTCATGGCGCCGACGCCTTTGAGCAGCAGACCAATCACCGGCTCACGGGCATGCACGGCCTGGGTGATGCGCGGGTAGTAGACGCTGCCCATGGCCTTGCCGATGAAATTGCTGGGCATGGCCAGCACCTGCAGACACAGCGCGAAGTAGCCGGCCGGCACAGCGCCGAACAGTGACGCCAGGACCAGGGTCGGCATGTGCACCGACAGGGCGTTGATCAATACCTGCGGTGCGCGAAACAGCGGGAAGTCGCGGTATTCGCTGGCCAGTGCCCGCAGCGTCTTGCGCTCGCCCTCCTCGCTGCCGTCCGTGGGTGATGGCCGGGTCATCAGCATGCCGATCAGCAGCAGCACGCTGTGCACCACGTAATACAGGGCGCTGGTGATCACCAGCATCGTCGCGCTGTTCTGAAACAGCCCGCCGACGCTGCGCATGCCGTTGTACACCAGGGCATGGCTGGTCGCGGCCCGGGCCGTGAGGCTGTAGCGGCCATGGCGGTACAGCCACTGCTGCAACACCTCGAGCACCGCCGAAGTGAACATCACCAACGGCAACAGCAACAGGTAGGGCGTGAGCAGATCCAGGTTCCAGCGCTCGGCGAGCATCGGCCCCCAGAACAGCAACACCACCATCACCAACAGGGAGACCACGAAGGCCACCAGGGTCGCCAGATAGGCTAACCCGCTGGCATCGCTGTGGCGCTGCGGCAGCACGATGGCCATCGACCAGGTCAGGCTGCACGCCGGGATCAGAATGATCGTCAGACTCAGGAAAGTCCCTACGACACCGAATGCCTCGGGCCCGTAGATGCGCATGATCACCGGGATCAGCGCCAGATTGATCAACTGCGCCCCTGCCGAGCCACCCAATGCCGTCAGCAGGTTGCGCACCAGGCGGTTTTGCCGCAGCTGCTGCAGCACACCCGGTGCGGGCGGTAGCCCGGAGCTCAACTCGTGGTCCATTTCAGTCTCCCGGCTTAGTAGATGTTCCGTGAGAACAAGGTGAACGGTGTCTTGAGCAAAATCTTGATATCCAGCCACAACGACCAATGATTGATGTAGGCCAGGTCGCGCTCCAGGCGCCCCTGCATCTTGTCCAGCGTGTCGGTTTCGCCACGGAAACCGCTGACCTGAGCCAGCCCGGTAATCCCCGGCTTGATGCGGTGGCGGGCCATGTACGCCATCAACTTGTCGCAGTAGTAGTGGTTGTGAGCGATGGCATGGGGACGCGGTCCGACCAGGGCCATCTCACCGTTGAGTACGTTGAGCAACTGCGGCAACTCGTCCAGCGAAGAGCGGCGCAGAAAGGCCCCCACCCGCGTTACCCGCGAGTCGTTGCGCGTGGCCTGCTTGACCTCCTGGTCGTTGTGCACGCGCATCGAGCGAAATTTGTAGACGTGAATGACCTTGCCGTTGCAGCCATCGCGCCCCTGGCGGAAGAACACCGGGCCGGGCGACGACAGCTTCACTGCCACCGCGCAGGCCAGCAGCACTGGCGACAGGACCACAATCGCCAGCAGCGCCAGGCTGCGGTCGATCAAGTCCTTGCACATGGCCGCCGCCGGGTGCGAGCTCAGGGGCGTTTCGTTGAGGTAGATAGCGGGAAACTGCTCGATCTGCGAGATCGACTGATTGAGCAGCATCATGCTGCCAAAGTCCGGGACCCACACCACGTCCACGGCCAGGTCCAGCAGGTCAACGTAAATCGACTCGATCTGCACCATGCGGTCCAGTGACAGCGCGATGTAGACCCGGCGAACTTGCTCGCGCTGGACGATCTCGCGCAGGTCGGCAAAGCCGCCCAGGAAAGTCTGGCCGGGCACCGGTGTTGCGTCGGCATCCGGAGCAATGACCCCCAGTACCGGCACCCGTGGCTTGAGCTGGCGCGCCAGCTTGCCGGCCAGCTCGCCGCTACCGATGATCACGGCCTTGCGGTTTTCCTTGAGCCGCTGATTGTGTCGGCCCAGCAGCCAGCGCAGTGGAATGAACGCGGCAGCCTGCGCCAGGTAGCCGTACACAGCGATTTTCACCACCAGTTCCAGCGTCAGGTTTTGCGTGCTGCCGCTGATCAGCACCACAAGCCCTACGGCGGCCACCAAGGTGCACCAGCCCGCCAGCAGCCGCAGCAGGCCGGTGAGGTAGTTCAGGCGCTTGTGGTAGACGTGCAGAAAACTGTAGATCGGTACCGAAGCCAGAATGCCCAGCAGCCCCAGTACGCGGTAGTGAGGGGTAATTTCACCGAAGTGGACGTACAGCAGGCTGAGCAACAGCGCGCCGGACAAGACAGTGCCGGTTAGCCACATGGCCCAGAATGTAAGCCCACGGCGGTTGACCATCGGGTGCAGGCGAGGCGCGATCATGGAAGTATCCTCAGCAGACGGGTGCGGCTTGGATGAACGGCTAACAACGGTTCGCCTTGGAAGGCCTCATCGCGGGCAGAGCCCGCTCCCACAGGGAATCGGGGTGCATCCCAGATCCCCCACACAACACAGACCTGGGTGCCTCCCAGATCCCCCACACCACAGCCCCAGTGTGGGAAGACCTGGTGCATCCCAGATCCCCCATACCACAGCCCCAGTGTGGGAAGACCTGGGTGCACCACAAATCCAGTGTGGGAGCGGGTTCTACCCGCGATGAGGCCGGCACTGACACACCTCGATCAAGTGGTCGGCGCCGCCGGCAAATAGTCGTAGTAGTGATCGCGGCGTTGCCCATGTTCCGGCCGCGCCATCTGGTTGAGCACCACCCCTGTGATCGGCGCGCCGGTCTGCAGCAAGTGGCCAATGCTCTTGCGTACCATCGGCAGGCTGGTGACTTCGGACTTGATCACGAAGATCACCGAATCGGCCATGCCACACAGCAGCGCCGCGTCGCTCACCGACTGACTGGCCGGGGTATCGAACACCACACGGTCGTAGCGATGACGCGCCCACTCCAGGAAGCTCTGCATGCGCGCACTCGCCAGCAGCTCCTGCGGGTTGTAAGGCAACTCACCCGCGCAGATCACGTCCAGACCATTGACACTCTGCAGGCACTGCTCGACATCGGCCTTCTCGGCCAGCAGTTCGGCCAGACCCTTGTGGTGCGCGTCCAGGCCCAGGTTGCGAGCGATCTTCGGACGGCGCAGATCGGCCTCTACCAGCAGCACACGCTCCACTCGACCCAGGGCACCGGCCAGATTCACCGCCAGGGTGGTCTTGCCTTCGCCCGGCGACGAAGAGGTCATCACCAGAATCTTGCGGCGCACCTGGTCGTCGCCCAGCATCACGCTGGTGCGCAAGGTGCGTACCGCTTCGCTGAAGGCCGCGTCGTCGTTGCGCTCGAACTGACGGTTGATGCGCGAGCGATTGCGACGCTTGAGCAGCGGCACCACGCTGAGCACCGGCAACTGCAAGGTGCGCTCGACGTCGGCGCTGTTCTTGAAGCTGTTGTTCATGGCTTCGCGCAACAGCGCCAAGGCACAGGCACCGACCAGCGACAGAAATGCAACCAGCAGCACCAGCACGGCTTTGCGCGGTGTGCTCGGGAACAGCGGTGCGATGGCGGGATCGACCACGCGGGCATTGCCGGCGATCACATCGGCGGTGGCCATGGTTTCGCGCAGCTTGGTCATGAAGGTGTTGTACACCTCACGGTTGCTGTCCACGTCGCGCTGCAATTCACGCAGGGTGAATTCCTTGCGCGAGATGTCCTGGATCTCTTGCTTGTTGTTGTTGAACGAGGCACGCAGGGCATTCTCGTTGTCCTGAGCCAGTTGATAGTTGTGCTGCAAGCCCGCCACTACCTGGCTGACCTGAGAGCGCAACGCCGATTGGGCAGCTGCCAGTTCGGAGCGGGCAGCGACCATCTGCGGATGCTTGTCGCCGTAACGCTGGCTGTACTCATCGACCTGGGCCTGAGCCTTGGCGGCCACGGCCTGGAACTGCTGGATTACCGGGTTGTTGATCACTGCCGGTACGCTGGAAAGATTGAGGTTTCCGCCCCTGGCCAGCAGTCCTTGTACCTGACGATACTGGCTCTGGGCATCGGCGCGTTCGCGGCGTGCGTCCACCAGACGGTCACTGGTGCGGGCCAGTTCGTTGGCGGTGACCGCGGCCACACCCCCTACCCCGCCCAGGTCCACCAGACCCTGGCCGTCGCGGTAGGCTTGAAGCTTGCTTTCAGCCTGCTGCAACTGTGTGCGCAACTCCACCACCCGGGTGTTCATCCAGCGGCTGGCGTTGAGCGACTCCTGCTCCTGAGCGTACTGACGGCTGTTCAGGTAGCCCTGGGCCAGGGCATTGGCCGCCTTGGCGCCGACGTCGGCATCGGCCATGGTCACGCCGATGCTGACCAGATGGCTCTTGCCGACCACTGTCACGCTGGTGCGCTGGCGCAACTCCAGCACGGCAGCATCGAACGCCTGCTGTTCGGTAAAGTTGAGCTGCTCGCTCCAGCTCTGGGGGAACCAGCTGGGGTGCCAGCTGGCCAGTTCTGCCTTGGCGATGGACAGCTTGGAGTGACGCTGGCGTGGATCGAGTTCGATGTGATGGGACAGGTCCAGCTCGCGCACGGCCCGTTCAGCCACTTCGCGACTCTGGATCAGACCGATCTGGGTCTGCAGGTAATCACCGTTGGGATCGGGCATGTCCGGCGTCTGCTGGAACGAGATCGCCTGGTTGCCCTTGGGGTCGATGACCAGGGTGGTGACCGAGCGATAGGACGGCGTCATGTTCAGCGCATAAACAGCTGCGACCGTGGTACCCAGCAGCAGCAAGCCGAGGATCATCCCCTTTTGCCGCCACAGGGTGCGCCACAGCTTGCGCGAATCCAGCGCGTCGCGTTCTTGCGGCTCAGGCATCGGCTGCCATGGGGCAGCTTCCTGGCGGTTGCGTAATACGATCTGGCCCATGTCAGAAGAACCCCTGGTCGATGGTGATGGTGTCGCCCGGCTCTACCGCCGTGCTCAATTGGGCCGGGGTGCTCTGCCCGTCCCGGCTGATCGCGATACGCTTGACCGAAGCCCGCTCGGTCAAACCACCGGCCAGTGCGATTGCCCGGTCCATGGTCAGGCCCGGCTTGTACGGATAACCGCCGGGTGCCTTGACCTCGCCGCCAATGAAGAACGGTCGATACTCAACCACGCTCACCGACACTTTCGGGTCCTTGAGGTAGCCATTGCTGAGCCCGGTGGTGAGCAGCTTCTCGATCTCGGACGGCGTCTTGCCCTGGGCTTCGACGTTGCCCAGGAAGGGATACGAGAAGGTCCCGGCGTCATTGAGCCTGACCTCGTCGTCGGTCAGGGTCGGCTCGCCGAGCACGTAGATCTTGATCACGTCACCAGAGCTCAATTGATACTGTTGCGCCTGGGCAGCAAAGCTGCACAGCGCCATCAGAACGACAACAAACGCGCGCTTCAACATGGCGGCATCTCTCCATTGTTTGGGTTTCACAGGGTGAACTTCACGCTGAGCAGGTAGATGTTGCGCACGTACTCTTCGCTGGCGACGTTGGAGTCGTTGTCCCAGCGCTGGTAGCCCAGCGACACTTCGGCCCAGCGGGTAGCGGTGTAGATCAGCTCTGCGCCGGCGCTGTTGAGCTTGTCCTGGCGCCCGCCGGTGCCCAGGTAATCACGCTCGGCGTGACGCACGTGGGTATCGGTGGCAAAGAATGGCGACCAGGTGTGGCGCCAGCCCAGCCGGCTGCTGGTGACGTGCACGGTGTTGGCGCCGTCGTCGCCTTCATCGAAGGCGCGACGCAGATTCACCGAGAACACCGAGTAGTCTCGGGGCTTGTAGTCCATGCCCACTTCCCAGGTGCCGCTGCCGTAGTCATTGCTGGTGCTGCTGTCGAAGTCCTTGCGCTCGTAACCTACCCGGGCCATCCCGCTGAGCTTGGCGCTCACGTCGCGGTCGATACCGACCAGCACGCGGGTGCCTTTGCTGTTGCGGTAGGCGGCGTCCAGATAGTCGTAATCGGCGTAGCTGAGCTCCACCAGGCCGCGGGTGCTGCCGCCCAGGCGATGAAACCAGGTACCCACGACATTGCTGGTATTGCGTTCCTTGTCGTCGTTGATGCCACCGCCGTTGCGATAACGTTGCTGCACATAGCCGCCACCCAGTTCCAGCTGGTTCATGGCACTGAGTGCGCCGAAGCTGTACTTGAGCCGTCCGCCCTGTTGGGTGTACTTGTCGTTCTCACGGTCGTCGGCGGTGTCGGCGGTGTCTTCGCCGCGACGATAGGTCAGCGTACCGTCCAGACGGTTGCGCGCATCGAACGCCCACGCGCCACGCAGATTGGCGTCGTGATCGACATGGTTGGCCGAGGCGTGATCGAGGTAGGTCTGGCTGTCGGCCGAGTATTCGAATTGGTACCCGGTGTTACGGGTCTCGCGGGTGAACAGCAACGTAGGCTTGACCGAGGTGATCCAGGCGGACTCTTCGTCGCGGTCCAGGGTGCGAAAGTTATCGTCGTACCGCTCGCTGATTTCCAGCGTAGGCGTCAGGTTCACCGGGCCCAGCTCGATCTTCTGCGGGTCCATCGCCCAAGCACCCAATTGCCATGGCGCGACCGCCAGGCATGCCAACCACTGTTGTCTGTTCATATCCATTCCCACTGCCATAAACCGGGCACGCGCTACCTGCGCCGTACCGGTAGGGCAGACACAGTCAGGGCACATTGAAGAAAGCAAGGAGCGGCCGCTCAGGGCGCCGCGAACATCCTGTGAAGCCATTCAAACCACGCAGGGCTGCAGTGTTGCGGCGCCGACGTGTGATCGATCATCAGAACGAGAAGCCGATGTCGTTACGGCGAAGGTCGGCCTCGACCATCATCCGGCACAGCTCTTCGAGGGTGGTCTTCGGCGCCCAGCCCAGAATCTCGCGGGCCTTGGCAGGGTCACCGATCAACAGCTCGACCTCGGCCGGGCGGTAGAACACCGGGTTGACCCGCACCAGCACCTTGCCAGTCTCGGCACAGGTGCCCTGCTCGGCCTCATCCTTGCCCGTCCAGTTCAGGTCGATGCCCACTGCCTTGAATGCCATGCTGACGAAGTCGCGCACCGTCTCGGTACGGTTGGTGGCGAGCACGAAGGTATCGGGCTCGTCAGCCTGCAACATGCGCCACATGCCCTCGACATACTCCTTGGCAAAACCCCAGTCGCGCTTGGCGTCCAGGTTGCCCAGCTCGAGCACGTCCAGCTTGCCGAGCCTGATCTTGGCCACGCTGTCGGTGATCTTGCGGGTCACGAACTCGCGGCCGCGCAGTGGCGACTCGTGGTTGAACAGGATGCCGCTGGTGGCGAACAGGCCGTAGGACTCGCGGTAGTTGATGGTCATCCAGTGGGCGTAGAGCTTGGCCACACCGTAGGGACTGCGCGGGTAGAACGGCGTGGTCTCGATCTGCGGAATGGCCTGCACCTTGCCGAACATCTCCGAGGTCGACGCCTGATAGAAGCGGATCTTGGGATCGACGATGCGAATCGCTTCGAGCAGGTTCACCGCGCCCACGCCGGTGATCTCGGCGGTGGTCAACGGCTGGTCGAAGGACACGCCGACAAAGCTCTGTGCCGCCAGGTTGTAGACTTCGGTAGCGCCGGTACTCTGCAGCAGGCGAATACTGGCCGACAGGTCGGTCAGGTCGTATTCCACCAGCTTGAGGTTGGGATGCTGGGTAACGCCCAGTTCATCGAGTCGCCAGAAGTTGACAGAGCTGGTGCGCCGGTACGTGCCGTACACGATGTAACCCTTCTCCAGCAGGAGTTGGGTGAGGTAAGCGCCATCTTGGCCAGTAATGCCAGTCACGATTGCTTTCATTGATAGGCTCCAGAGTTCTCTATAGTGATTCAGCGACAACCTCTGCGATGCCCTGCAATCAGGGGATCAGCTTGCCGGTGTGTCGGGGCACGCTACCGCCACAAGATTTGGCGTGAGCTTCTTGAGACGCAGCATCTAAATGTGAAAAGCCGTACAGCATTGCCCGCGCATTCACACCCTGGGGTGCTGGTATCGCGGTTGGGTCTAGGCATCAACAGCAAGGTGCGGCGTATTGCCGCTCACTAAATGTGCCGGACTCTGCGGCGGCATCTGAGGAGCAGGGCGATACTAGAGCTGTAAAATTGGCGGGGGCAAGGGGCTATCACGGAGGTTTTGTAAAAAGTTTTTCATTGTCAGTTATAGCTAAAAAACCTATATATTTCAATTGGTTAATATAGCTATAGGGATGACGTCAATATAACGTTGGTTTTTTGGCCTCTTGGCAATTGGCGCCAGAATAACGGTCATCACAGACTCGACGACAAAATGCCGACGGATGTGTAAAGCAGGTGGGCGTCGTGGGGCTGACGTGGTAGCGAATGGCCAGAAAGTTCCATTCGGCAGGGGTGAAATCAGGCTTTTTTTTTTCAGGATTCGAGGGGTCAGGGAGCGCGTCACTCTGCCTTTCGGCGCCCTGCCCCCCACGCCACAACAAACGCCTATAAAGGCCCTCCCGCATCCGTCTTGATCAGCCCGTCCAGGATGTCTCTGCCATCGGCGCCCGCCAAATCGGCATACCACCGTGCCGTCTCCACTTCATTCTCGCCATGAATCACCGCCGCCCGTTTGCGCGCCTTGGCCACCAGCGACGCAACGCGGTCTTCGCGCGCGGCCTCATAAGCCTTCAATGCCGCGGCGACACCCTCGCCCTGCCCCAGGCACTGCGCCAGTACCCAGGCATCTTCCATGGCCTGACAGCCACCCTGGCCGATGTTCGGCGTCATGGCGTGGGCGGCATCACCCAGCAGCGCCACGCGGCTGCTGACCAGACGAGGCACGCGCTGGGTGTCATGAATTTCCACCCGGGCAATGGCTGCAGGGTCCAGGCGTTCGATCAATCGCTGCACCGGCGGCGCCCACCCCCGGAAGTGTTGCTGCAACTCGATGCGATAGTCTTCGCGCACATTGGCAGTACCTGCCGGCAGCGGCACATCGAAAAAGAAGTACAACTGGCCATTGCCCATGGGCATCAGCGACACGCGCTTGTGCTCGCCCACGTACTGGGTCCATTCATCGAGCGCGGCGAGCTGCGGGTCGGCATCGATTCGGCCGTTCCAGTTCACATACCCGCAGTATTCCCGTTCGATTGCCTGCCCTGCCACCGCGCTGCGCAGCGCCGAGTGGGTACCGTTGGCCGCCACCAGCAGATCGGCCTCGACCGACTCGCCAGTGGACAACCTGACGGTCACAGCGTCGGACTCTTCGACATACCCTTCGCAGGAAACCCCCAGGGTCACGTTCTGCTCACCCACCGCTGCCAGCAGAATGCGCTGCAACTCGGAGCGGGCAATGGGGAAGGCGCGGCGTTTGGCATGCGTATAGAGTGGCGCCAGGTCGAACCGCGTGAGCCGTTTGCCTGTGTGATCGCTGTAACTCATGTGCTGCATCCAGCCCCCTACTGCTTCCACCTGGGCGCCCACGCCCAGCGCGTCCAGCACCTTGACGCCATTGGGCCAGACGGAAATCGCCGCACCGATGGGCGCCAGCTCCGGCGCGCGCTCATAGACCCGCACCTGATGGCCGGCTTGACGCAGGGCGGTGGCCGCGCACAGGCCACCCATGCCGGCGCCGGCAATGATGATATTCAACGGTTTCATGGATCGACTCTCCGGATAACTCAAGCGTTATTCGGATCATGCAATTATCTGTCCAATCGGTCAGGAATGTAGAAATGGCCAGAACCGCCGGGGTGACGGCGCGGGCCTGGGTGAGCGAAGGCGCCAGATGGGTGCACGGGGAAATGCGGCGCACTGTGGGGATGCAGGGCCATCCTTGATGGAACTCTGCTTGCCGGGGCTGTTCTAGACGCCTTCACCGCCGTTTGATTACCATTGGCGGTTTTCCTCTGCCACCCTAGAACGGAGCGACGCATGTCTATCCAGCAACCCCCTGGGCATGTCTTGCCTGCGCGCGCCGCGGCGAAAATGGAAGCCGCCATGGCCGTCGGCGCCTTCGCCATCGGCACGGGTGAATTTGCCATCATGGGCCTGATGCCCGACATCGCCAACAATCTGCACTTGAGCGAGCCCGAAGTGGGCCACGCCATCAGCGCCTATGCGCTGGGCGTCATGGTGGGTGCACCGGTGCTGGCGATCCTGGGTGCCAAGCTGTTGCGCAAACACCTGCTGCTATTGCTCATGGCGCTGTATGCCTTGGGCAACCTGGCCACCGCCTTCACCCCCACCTTCGGTAGCCTGATCGCCTTTCGCTTCATCAGCGGCCTGCCCCATGGCGCCTACTTCGGCATCGCCGCAGTCGTGGCCTCCAGCATGGTGCCCAGCAACAAACGCGCCGGCGCTGTGGCCAGGGTGATGATGGGCTTGACCTTGGCGATGCTGCTGGGCAACCCGATCGCCACCTTCCTGGGTCAGTTCTTCGGCTGGCGCTCGGCCTTCGCCCTGGTAGGCCTGATCGCCCTGCTCACCATCGCCCTGGTCTGGCAGTTCGTGCCTGATCGCCGTGATGAGCCGCGCAGCGACCCCCGCAAGGAGCTGCGCGCTTTCACCAAGCCACAGGTGTGGATGGCCCTGGCCATCGGCGCTATCGGCTTCGCCGGGATGTTCTGCGTGTTCAGCTATCTGGCCCCGACCATGCTGGAAGTGACGCGCGTCACCCCGCAATGGATTCCCGTCGGCCTGGCGGCGTTCGGCGTCGGCGGCATCATCGGCAACATTGCCGGGGGCAAGCTGTTCGACCGCCTGCAGTTCCGCGCCGTGGGCGTGGTGCTGATCTGGTCGATTGCAGTGCTGCTGTTTTTCCCACTGGCCGCAGGTTCGCTGTGGGGCGTAACCCTGGGCATTGGCCTGGTAGGCACGATGGTCGCCTTGGCGGCACCGCTGCAGATCCGCCTGATGGACATCGCCCACGAAGCCCCCAGCCTGGCAGCGGCCTCCAACCATGCGGCATTCAATCTCGCCAATGCGCTGGGCCCGTGGTTCGGTGGCATGGCGATCACCGCAGGGCTGGGCTGGACCAGCACCGGCTATATAGGTGCGGCCACGGCGTTGGTGGGGCTTGGGGTTTACCTGCTGGCCCGGCGAATGAAGGGTGGGGAGTAGGCGACTGGCTCATCAGTAAACGAACTTGTGCCCCAGCTCCCCTTCCATCCAGACCAAAAAGCGGCGTACTCGCGGAAAGCTTGAATGGGTCTTGGGGTAGACGAGATGGTGAGCGGCAACCGGCGAGCTCAGCGTCTGCCCAGACACCTCCACCAGTGCCCCCGAGGCCAGGTATTTCTGGGCCAGAATAGAGCTTTCCAAAGCAAAGCCTAATCCGTGACTGGCGGCCTCCAGGGTCATGTAGGAGCGATCGAAGCTCAACGCATAGGGTTTTGCAGGGCGAGCGAGGCCGTGCTGGGCGAACCATTGCGGCCACCTCAGCAACGGCGCCTCGGACAAGATCAATTCCTGCCCAAGCAGGTCAGCGGCTGTACTCACCGGCCGCCTGGCGAGCAACGCCGGTGACGCCAGCACGCAGAAACGTTCGTTGCGTATCGTGCGCACTTCATAGCTCGGCCAGTCAGGCACGCCATGGCGGATGTCCACGTCGATCTTGTCGCGGCTGAAGTGCAGTGCTTCGTAGGAACAGGACAGGTTGATCTGAATGTCTGGATGCGCTGCGCGAAACGCTTCGAGCCGAGGCATCAACCATAACAATCCGAAACTGGGCGCGGAATGCAGGCGCAGGCAATCGAGACTGACATCGCTGCTGGCCCGCTCCGTGGCTATAGCCAAACTGTGCAGAATGCCTGACACCTGCGCCAGGTATTGCTCGCCCACCGGGGTCAGGGAAACGCCGCGTGCAGCGCGCACGAACAATTGACGACCGATCATGGCCTCAAGTTTGGCCAACTGATGACTGACGGCCGAGGGCACCAGACCCAAGACTTCTGCCGCCCTGGCCACGTTGCCGAAACGTGCGGTCTGCTCGAACGCCTGAATGGCCTTGAGGGGTGGAATGACGGGGGGGCTGCCGTTGCTGGGGTCCATGGACACACCGCTCCTGAATTATTCTGATTGGAGGGACCCATTCATTGAAGCACCCGCCCGATGGCCTGGCGAGTGCTGAATTTTTTTCAGCCACGAATTAGTTTGGCGACATTGCTGAGCCACGGTAGCAAGCACAAGCTTGGGTCATCGATTCACTGAAATCGACCTCGACAACAATAAATCAGAGGTAACGCCCCATGCTGCTTCAAGGCAAAGTCGCCATTATCACCGGCGCCGCGTCCGCCCGCGGAATCGGCCGTGCAACCGCCATCACCTTCGCCCAACAAGGCGCGCGCGTGATCATTCTCGATCTGGACCCGGCCGCCGCGCATGAAGCCGCTGCCTCTCTGGGTGAAGGCCACCTGGGCCTGGCCGCCAGCGTCGCCGACGAAGCACAGGTCAACGCCGCCGTAGCCCAGGTCATCGCGCACTTCGGCCGCATCGATGTGCTGATCAACAACGCCGGTATCACCCAGCCCCTGAAGACCCTGGACATCCGCGGCAGCGACTACGACAAGGTGCTGGATGTCAGCCTGCGCGGCACCCTGCTGATGTCCCAGGCGGTCATCCCGCACATGCGCGAACAACGCAGTGGCAGCATCGTCTGCATGTCCTCGGTTTCCGCCCAGCGCGGCGGCGGCATTTTCGGCGGTCCCCACTACAGTGCCGCCAAGGCAGGCGTACTGGGGCTGGGCAAGGCGATGGCACGGGAATTGGGACCAGACAACGTGCGCGTCAACTCCATCGCCCCCGGGCTGATCCACACCGATATCACTGGCGGCCTGATGCAGGACGAACGACGTCACGCCATCATCGACGGCATCCCCCTGGGCAGGCTGGGTGTCGCTCAAGACGTCGCCAACGCCGCACTGTTTCTGGCCAGCGACTTGTCCAGCTATTTGACCGGCATCACCCTGGACGTCAACGGCGGCATGCTGATTCACTGATGCAGGAACGCCAACCCTCACCGTTGGCGTCGTTCTGAATCGACCTTATAACAACAACGAGATCAGACATCATGGCCACCCTCTCTCTGGATGCGGCCACGGTCACGACCGTGCGCGCCAACGCTTATCGCAAGACCGCCTGGCGGTTGATGCCCTTTTTGATGCTGTGCTACCTCTGCGCCTACCTTGATCGCGTCAACGTCGGCTTCGCCAAACTGCAGATGATGAACGATCTGGCCCTCAGCGAAGCGGTCTATGGTCTGGGCGCAGGGATGTTCTTTCTGGGCTATTTTCTTTGTGAAGTGCCCAGCAACCTGATCCTGCATCGCGTCGGAGCGCGCCGGTGGATCGCCCGTATCATGATCTCCTGGGGGATCATCTCCGCCCTTTTCGCCTTCGTCGAAACCGCCTGGCAGTTCTATACCTTGCGCTTTCTGCTGGGCATCGCCGAAGCGGGCCTGGCACCGGGTCTGCTGCTCTATCTGACCTACTGGTTCCCCTCGTACCGACGTGCGCGCATGACCGTGCTGTGGTTTATCGCCATCCCTCTCTCGGGAATGATCGGTGGCCCGCTGTCCGGGTTGATCATGGCCAAGTTCGCCGGTTTCCATGGCTGGGCAGGCTGGCAGTGGATGTTCGTGATCGAGGCGATTCCCACGGTCATCGTCGGCTTTTTCGTACTGGCCTACCTCAAGGATGGAGTGCATCAGGCCACCTGGCTCAACGATGATGAGAAAGCCCTGATCAACCAGGAGCTGGCCGAAGACAACAGCCGCAAGGTCACCCATGCCTCCACGGCTGACTTCATTCGCGACAAACGTCTGTGGATGCTGGCAGGCATTTACTTCTGCGTGGTCATGGGCCAATACGCGATCACGTTCTGGCTGCCAACGCTGGTGCGCAACGCAGGGGTCTCGGACCCCTTGCACATCGGCCTGCTGACCAGCCTGCCGTATATGTGCGCCATCGTCGTGATGCTGTTGATGGGTCGCAGCGGCGACAAGCACCGCGAACGTCGCTGGCATCTGGTGGGGCCGATGATTGCCGGGGCACTGGGCTTGACGCTGGCTGCATTGATGGGCGGCAACCTGATTCTATCCATCCTCAGCCTTTGCCTCGCCGCTGCGGGCGTGCTGTCTGCCTCGTCGTTGTTCTGGATGCTACCCACCACGCTGCTTGGCGGGGTCTCAGCCGCCGCTGGCATTGCCGGTATCAACAGCTTTGCCAACCTGGCGGGCTTCTGCTCGCCCTACCTCATCGGCTGGATCACCACGGCTACCGGTTCCAGCGCCATCGGCATGTACCTGATCACGGGCGTGCTGTTGTTCGGCGCGACGCTGGTGCTGCGCATTCCGGCCGCTTCGGTCAATCGCTGATTATCTGGAGTACAGATACATGACTATCGATGCCTCACCGCTGAGTCTCGCCGACCGCGCCTACAACATACGCCAACATGCTTTGCGCATGGGCCAGGTGCAAGGCCAAGGTTACGTTGGCCAGGCCCTGGGCGCGGCCGACCTGCTGGCGGTGTCCTACTTCCATGCGCTGCGCTATCAACCGCACGATCCCGAATGGCAGCAGCGCGATCGTTTCTATCTGTCGATCGGGCACTACGCCATTGCGCTCTATGCCGCACTGATCGAGGCCGGGATCGTGCCGCTGGAAGAGCTGGAAACCTACGGTGCCGACGACAGCCGCCTACCCATGTCCGGGATGGCGGCCTACACACCGGGGATGGAGATCACCGGGGGCTCACTCGGTCACGGCCTGGGCATTGCGGTAGGCGCCTGCCTGGGGCTCAAGCGCAAACAGTCGGATGCATTCGTCTATAACCTGCTGTCCGACGGCGAACTGAACGAGGGGTCCACCTGGGAAGCGGCAATGTCGGCGTCCCATTGGAAACTGGACAACCTGATCGCCATCATCGACGTCAACAACCAGCAAGCCGATGGCCATTCCAGCGAGGTATTGGCGTTCGAACCTATCGTCGACCGCTGGCAGGCATTCGGCTGGTTCACTCAGCGAGTGGACGGCAACGATCTGGCAGCGCTGGTCAGCGCCTTCGACGCGGCACGTGGTCACGCTGGCGCGCAACCACGCGTGATCATCTGCGACACCCGGATGGGCAAAGGTGTCGAGTTCCTGGAAAACCGCGAGAAAACCCATTTCATCCGCGTCGATGAAAACGAATGGGACCTGGCACTGGAAATCCTTCAGCGTGGGAGCAATGTATGAACCCGGTAAAAACACCCGATGCGGGCAAAAAGAGACTCACCACTTCTGCGATGATTGCTTCGATTGCCGGCGAAGGCCAGGCGACTCGCGCGGCACCGTTCGGTCATGCCCTGGCCGCCCTTGCCGAGCAACGATCAGACATCGTCGGGCTGTCGGCAGATTTGTCCAAATACACCGATCTTCACATCTTTGCCAAGGCCCACCCCGACCGCTTCTATCAAATGGGCATGGCCGAACAACTGCTGATGAGCGCGGCTGCCGGCATGGCCCGCGAAGGCTTTACCCCCTTTGCCACCACCTATGCCGTGTTCGCCTCCCGGCGCGCCTACGACTTCATCTGCATGGCCATCGCCGAGGAGAACCTCAACGTCAAGATCGTCTGCGGCCTGCCGGGCCTGACCACAGGCTATGGCCCAAGCCACCAGGCCACTGACGACCTGGCCATTTTTCGCGCCATGCCCAACCTGATGATCGTCGACCCCTGCGACGCGCTGGAAATAGAACAAGCGGTGCCAGCCATTGCTGCCCACAACGGTCCCGTCTACATGCGCCTGCTGCGGGGCAACGTTCCCGTGGTGCTGGAGGAATACGGCTACACATTTGAAATCGGCAAGGCCAAGACCTTGCGCACCGGCAACGAGGTCCTGATCATCGCCAGCGGATTGATGACCATGCGCGCACTGGAGGCAGCGCAAGCGCTGCAAGCCGATGGCGTGGACGTTGCGGTATTGCACGTGCCGACGATCAAGCCATTGGACGAGCCGACCATTCTGGCTGAATGCCGCAAGCCCGGAAGACTGGTGGTCACCGCAGAGAACCACTCGATCATCGGTGGTCTGGGCGAAGCGGTGGCCGGGCTGCTGCTGCGCAACGGGGTAACCCCGACATTCCGCCAGATTGCCCTGCCCGATGCATTTCTGGATGCCGGCGCGCTACCGACGCTACATGACCGCTACGGAATTTCCACCGAGGCGGTGAGTGCGCGGATCAAGGCCTGGTTATAAAGTCTTTGGCCCATCAGCACCGCAATGGCTTCCAACCCGTCCAGACTGAATAGCGGCGTCAACGCGAGGCCATTATCGTCAAGGTAGCGTTTTGCGTGTAATCCGCCCCACGAAGTCGGTTCGTGGCAAATATATGGTGTGCTCTGCAGCACCTCGGTGATGTCCACTGGCGCACAGGCTGTGGAGGCCAGTACCAGCTTTTCGACATGCAGAGGTGCGCGCGGCGAGTAGTCGCTATCCCGCTACCGTGCCTCCTCGCAGAAGCGGTGGATGGCCTGGCACGCCGCCCGCAGCGAATTGTCGTCGAGTGCGTAAGCAATCCGCAGGTAGCCTGGAAGGCCAAAAGCACTTCCGTGGACGACTGCAACGTTGGCCTCCTCCAGCAATGCCAAAGCCACGGCCTCATCATTGACCAACTCAGAACCGGCGGCTGAGCGCTTGCCGATCAGCCCGGAACAGTCGGCGAAAGCATAGAAAGCTCCGGCTGGGGCTTCGCAATTGATGCCCGGCGCCTGGTTGAGCAGCTCTACCATAAAGTCGCGGCGGCGCTGAAACACTTCGCGGCTATGAGCGATGAAGTCTTTCGGACCGTCCAGGGCAGCGATTGCTGCGTGCTGCGAGATGGAACAGGCGCCTGATGTCTGCTGACCTTGAAGCTTCTCCATCGCCTCGAGCAGCCAGCGGGGACCGGTGGCAAACCCGATTCGCCAACCCGTCATGGCGTAGGCTTTCGACACGCCGTTCATGGTCAATGTCCGTGCAGCCAACCTTGGTTCGACCTGGGCAAGCGTGAGGAAGTCACGACCGTCGAATATCAGGTGTTCATAGATGTCATCAGCCAGAATCAGAACCTGCGGATGGGCCAGCAACACCTCAGCCAGGGCTTGCAGTTCGTCGCGATCGTACACGGCCCCCGTGGGGTTGGACGGCGAATTAAGGATGAGCCAGCGTGTATTCAGGCCGATGGCTTCGTCCAGTGCTTGAGGAGTCAACTTGAAGCTCGATTCGGCGCCGCAGGCGACAATGCGCGACTCACCACCACACAGCTCGACCATTTCTGGATAGCTGACCCAGTACGGCGCGGGGATGACAACTTCGTCGCCTGCGTTGAGGGTAGCGGCCAGCGCATTGAAAATGACTTGCTTGCCGCCACTGCAAACCAGTGTGTCGTGCCAACTGACGTCGAGGCCATTTTCAAGCTGGTATTTGCGAGCGATGGCTTCACGCAACGCGCGAAGGCCGGCTACCTGGGTGTACCGGGTGTGACCGTTATGTATCGCACTGATGGCCGCGGTACGGATGTGCTCTGGCGTATCGAAGTCGGGCTCTCCCGCGCAAAGCGAAATGATCTTCGCTCCTTCAGCGCGCCGCGCTGCCACGCGGTCGATGATCTTGTAGGTTGCGGACGGTTTGGCAGCCTCCAAGCGACGGTTCAACCTTTCCAGGCTCACACGTGTTCCTCCGGGCGAGTAAGCCCCATCAGGTCCATGGTGGTGTGACCCTTGCGAAGCTCGGCCATGAACAATGCCTCTTTGTCTGCGCGCTCTTGGCCTTCACGAAACGTGCGCTCGACGGCATACGCCGGGATGATAATCACGCCATCCTCGTCCGCAACCACCAGATCGCCGGCGCTTACGTGTGCACCGCTGAAGTCGAACGGTTTGCCTACTGACGGCGTCGTCGCCTTGACGGTACCCTTGACCGAGATACCCCGCGCGAACACTGGGAAACCATGCGCTTCAAGCGCAGCGATGTCGCGTACGCCGCCATTGATTACCAGACCGACAATGCCGGCGGCTTGCGCCGCCACCGTGAGCACCTCACCCCAGTAGCCTGCAATGAAGTCGGCGCAATCACAGACCAGGACGCTACCGCGCGGCGCTTTGGCCACGGCCAAGTGCAAGCCCAGGTTGTCACCAGGCGAACACTGTAGCGGGTAAGCGGGGGCGGCAATTGAAGCGCCCTTCCAGACAGCGCGAATCTCGCGGTCGACTGCAGACGGCAGCCCCGAGGCCTCATACAAGGTGGAACTGCCCAGGGCTTTTGCAATGTTCTGATAATCGTGTGGAAGGCTCATGGCTGTTTGCTCTGCAGGAAGTGATAACCGAGGGCGGCACGAGCATCTTTGAGGCTTTTGCCAGCGGCGATCTGTGCGCGGATCTGCGCTTCGACGTGTTCGATACGACGAGCCGTTTCAGCGACCTCGCGTGCACGATTGCGGGGGACGATGACGACACCATTGGCGTCAGCGACAACGATATCGCGGGCGCACACTCGAGCCTGACCAACCGAAACCGACTGGTTTACAGCCACGACTTCCACGCGGTCCTTGCCGGTACGCATGAAACGGCCTTTGCTGAACAGCGGGTAGCCTTCGCCCAGCGCCCTGTTTACATCGCGGCAGACACCATCAATGACCGTGCCGGCAATATTTCGGGCCAGTGCGTACTGGGTCATGATGTCGCCCCACACTGTGCAATCGGTACGGCCGTCATTGGCGATGACCACCACGTCGCCCGGTGCTACTTCATCGATGAAGTCACCGACAGTGCCGGGCGGTGTACTCGCACTGACGTACTGAACAGTGAAAGCAGGGCCGACCACGACCTGGCTGTAGTCTGCCAAGGGCGCGATACCAAAGGCCTGGCCTGAAAGGCCCAGTTTGTCCATCGCGTCGGACACACCCGGGGTATCCAAACCTTTGAACAAGGCAACCAGATCTTTATCGGAGAGGCTCATATCAGTGCTCCACCTTGATGGCTTCGAATTGCGTGTCGTGCATGACTTCTTCCACCGAGCGTCCGGCGCGAACGGCGTCGACCATGCCGGCTTGGCGGCGGTCAATGCGCTCGGCCAGATCAAGCACTTTCTCGATGGCATTGGCGGGGACGAAAACGGTGCCGCATTCATCGGCGATCACATAGTCGTCCTCATCAACTTCAACACCAGCCATACGAACTTTGACGGCAGCGTCGATCTGAATGAGCCGGTTGCGCGCGCTGATCATGGTTACGCCGCGACCGAAGACCGGGTAACCGATATCGGCGCTGCCGCGGATGTCGCGGCTGAAGCCATCAATGATCGATCCACGGATGCCTTTGCGCTGGGCTGCGTTGGCCAGGATGTCGCCCCAACTGGAAATACCGTCGACGCCACCTGCGATCACCAGCACGCGGTCATCGGTGGTGACGCGTTCTACTACTGGGGTAATTAGGTGAACCGTGGGCGCGACGTCTTGCTTGGGCCCCAGTTGCACGGTGCTGGCTCGGCCGGCAATTTTCGGGCAGTTCCAGAGCGGCATCAGGCCGTTCGTGGCGCCAGGCAGTTCGAGGAAGTCCAGCGCGTCCGACACGGTGTTGGTATCGAGTGCGACCAGGCGTTCAAGCGGGGCTTTCAAGCTCATCGGTTGCAGGCCTCTTGGTAGGGAGACTTGAGTATCTGCGCCGATGTTTGATACGTATATTCCGAAGAAGCTAATCTTGTTATACCTAAAACCTATGGAAAACCGCCGTGATCAACTTCCGCTTGATACGCCACCTCTGGCTATTCCTGGCTGTAGCAGAAGACCAGAACTTCAGCCGCGCAGCCAAGCGGCTGGGCATGTCGCAACCGCCTTTGACCGAGCAGATCCAGGCGCTCGAACAGTCCCTTCGCGTTCAACTGTTCACCCGGTCTCGCCGCGGTGCACAGTTGACTGCCGCCGGCGCCGCGATTCTCCCCGCGGTCCGAAAATTCGCCGATCAACTGGAGCGACTCGAACTAGCCGTTCACGAAGCCGTCGCAGGCCATGCCGGCGTGGTGACCATCGGAGCGATTACATCGGCCATGATCGACGTGCTACCCCCATTGATCGAGCGTTTCAAGCTGCACCATCCGTTGATCACGGTATCGGTCAGAGAGATAGATAGCGCGCAAGCCATCCCCGCACTGGAGTCAGGCGATATCGACATTGCATTCGCACGCTTGGAAGGGAATCTCGGGCGACATATCCAATCTTTGCCGTTGTCCGAGGATAGGCTGGCTGTCGCGCTACCCAACGACCATCCCTTGGCCGCCAAAGAGTCGATCCCGCTACAAGCCCTCGCGGATGAAACCCTGGTCATGGCTTCGCGGGATGTGAGTCCTGTTTACTTCGACTACCTGGTCGGGCAGTGCAAAGCCAGCGGCTTCGCACCGCGCATCGTCCACCAGGTGCGGTCCGTATCGTCACAAGTCGCCTTTGTCAGTTGCGGTCAGGGCATCGCATTGGTACCGATGTCCATGGGTAAACTCGCGCCGGCGAACGTCCTCGTCCGCCCCTTGCAGCCCGAAGTAACAGTGGTGATCACGGCCATGGCCTGGCACAGCGAGCACAAAAATCCATTGGTGGAGGCAATGATCGACCATGCAAGACAAGCTTTGCCGTCATAGGCCAGACGTATGACAGGATTCGTGGTTTCGTATTTTACAAATCATTTGGCGCGTTCAACATTGGGGACTTAGTTATAGGAGTTTGTATCCGTGTCCCACCCAGCTCGCTTCACGTACGAGAAAGTCCCACTGAACATCGATGGTGTAGAGCTCGATCTGGCGGTGATACACCGCACCGGGGCAAAAATGCCCATCCTGTTCCTTCACGGCTTCGGTTCCACCAAAGAGGATTACGCCGACATCACGCTGCAGGCGTGTTTCGAAGGGCAACCCTTTATTGCCTATGATGCGCCAGGCTGCGGTGAAACAGAGTGCGCCGACCTCTCGCGTATCAACATCGAATTTCTGGTGAAAACCGCGCAAGCCGTGCTCAAGCATTTCGGAATCGAACAGTTCCATCTGGTAGGCCATTCCATGGGGGGACTGACCGGCTTGATGTTGGCTGACGAGGAGCCGGATCGCATCCAAAGCTTCGTTGATATCGAAGGCAATATCGCACCTGAGGACTGCTTCCTCAGTCGACAGATCCACGATCACGATCGTGGCGACGACGCGTACTTCTTCCGAGATTTTATCAATCGCACTCGGTTGGCTTCGGATCCTGCAAGTGCAATATACGCGGCCAGCCTCGCGCATAAAGTACGGATCGGCGCAGTGCGTGGCATTTTCGAATCGATGGTGGATTTGTCTGACAACGCTCAGCTGATGGACAAATTCCTTGCACTACCCTTCCCGCGCCAATACATGTATGGGGTAACCAACTCACACCTCTCCTACCTCGACCATATCGCTGAACAAGGTGTGGAGCTGGCGTGCATCCCTGATTGCGGTCATTTCCCAATGTATTCGAATCCCGCTCTGATGTGGAAGCACATCAAGGCATTGCAAGGGACTGTCTGACCGACGTCGAACTCGGACCTTCCTCACGGCGCCTGAAGCCTGACCTTGAGCAGCGCATGTTCGCCCAGCAACGCCATGCTGGCGATCAACACTGCCAAAGTCGTAACCCCTGTGGCCAGCCCCGCGAGATCGATCAGAAAACCAGCCAGCACCGGTATGGCGCCCGCCGGAATGTAGGCGCCCATATTGAGCAGGGCGTTGGCTTGGCTCTGCACTCACTCGGTACATTATCCGCAATCAAGGTCAGACCACCCAACTGCCCCAACCCCTGCCCCGCGCCCGCCAGCAACGCCGACAGAACGAGCCAGGGAGCAGAGCCCAGTTCAAGAGCCGTCCAGACACAGCACATCGCTGCCACGGTCGACACCCCACTGAGCATGAAAATCTTCTGAGCCGGCAGTTTTTTCGCCAGTAGTTGTGCACCGAGGGCAACCATGAACATCGCGAATGCCATGCCGCCAGTGACCAATGGACTATTCACGTGCAGGAAGGTGGACATCAGTTTGGGGCCCAACGACAAGACAAAACTGGTGGCCGTCAGCCCTGGACCAAAAAACGAGATGCCGGTCAGCACCACGCCGACATTGGCCCTGGGAACCGAGGGCAGCCGCAGCCTGAACTCACCATAGCTTTGCCGATGATTGGGCTGGCTCACTACCGCCAGTAGTGCCAATAGCAAAAGCCCCACTTCAATGCGAAACACCACGTGCTCCGGCGCCGCAAGATAGTGGGCCGCTGTTCCCGCCAGCATAGGCCCCATGCCGGCACCTGCAACCATCGCCATCGAAGCCATCAATGACGCGAAGTGCTTGCGGTGCGGTTCGGCATGATCGACGACATTGGCCATCCCGCCCGAGACCACCAGGCCGACCGATATGCCGGTGAGAAATCGCGCCAGCATCAGCATGCCCACACTCTGGGCTTGATCGAACAGCACCGCGGCAATGACGGCGAAGCCAACACAAGGCACCAGCAGCGCTTTGCGCCCATAGTAGTCGGATAACTGCCCGGCGACGGTCAAAGTGAGGAGCAGCCCGGCGATATAGCAGGCGAAGATCGTTGTGAGTATCCCGGCGCCGAACCCCAATGTGTGCTGCCAGTGCAGGTACAGGGGAGTCGCGGCATTGGACAGGATGAAAATAGCCGTAACGATCCACGCCGTACGTACCACGGCCAGGGTCCCTCGTCGGAGCGGGGTGTTACTCATGGGAAAATGCCTCTTGACTGCTCAGGATGTGGGCAGGATAAAGAGGTATGAGTGCGGCGCGAATTCCGCGCGGGCGCACATGGCGTATGAAAAAATTCACAGCCGCTGTGCGTTGGAAAACCCTTCAATCAGGAAATCCAGTACCACGCGCACTTTCGCACTGGCGCGCATGTCCTGGTGGAAGGCCAGCCATATCGGTACTTCGAGGGCAGATGCCTGCTGGTCGACTTTCACCAGCCCATAGTCCATGGCCAGGAAATCGGGAAGCAACACAACCCCTGCGTGACCGGTAGCGGCCAAGGCCTGGATCCGCAGATCATTGCTGGTGATAACCATGGCACGCCCATTCAGTCGATCGACTAGCCAGGCTTGCTGCAGCGTAGCCTCGCCGCTTTGGTCATAGCCTAGAAACTCGTACTGATCAGGCGGGGTTGTCTGCAGATACTCTGCACTGGCATGCAGCGCGAAAGACAACGTCCCGAGGCTTTTGGCAACAACGCTTTGCTCTTCGGGGCGTGCAAACGCGATGGCAATGTCAGCCTCCTTGCGCGACAGCGACGTGGCAGATTTGGCCCCGACCAATCTGACCTTCAGCCCTGGATAGCGGACGCGCAGTGCACCGAGACGCTGCGCGACCAGCGAGCCGAGAAAAGCTGGCGGGGCCGATATGATTACTTCACCTTCGACCCGAGCGTCCTCACCCGCGACGAAGCGCTGCAGCGCGAGCGTGGTAAGTTCGACTTCACTGGCGTACTCGCCGATCTTCACGCCATCTGGCGTGAGTTGATACTCCCGACCGCGCCGGTCGACGAGTTTGAGATTCAACGAAGCTTCCAATGATGCGATGCGTCGTGAAACCGTGGCGTGCTCCACGTTCAGAAATCTGGCGGCAGCGGCCAATGAACCTTCGCGAACGAAGGCTGAGAAAAAACGCAGGTCATCCCACTGGAGCATCATCGAGCCGATACAAGACTTAGGTGGTTGGGCTGCGACAAGAGTAACGCCAAGCCACCAGGCAATCCACACCGCTTGGGGGACCAACCGAAGTGGGTGACGCGCGTCGTACTCAAGCCTGATCGGCAAAATGCCCGTGCCGGGCATGCGGGAAGGCGCCTGAATATGAAGCAGAAGGTGTCTGGGAATCAGAATGGCCGAGTGACCCGATTCCGCGGGACGAGGGCTACGTTGAAAAAACGTGGGCAGCGACTGTTCA
>NZ_DFUE01000019.1:56317-163889 GCF_002379585.1 Pseudomonas sp. UBA4194 | reverse complement strand
GCTGCTTACTTCGGTTAACTCATTGATAATCAAGGAGTTTTCCGTTTCGTCTGCGCCGGAAGTGGGGCGAATTATAGAGAGATTGGCGGGGGCGTCAACTGCTTTTTCACGACTTGCCGGGCGAAAGCCGTTTTTTGTTGCCCAACCGCGGAATCCGCCTAGCGATTGCAGGGACTCGCAGAGCCATCAACAGTGCACCGATGGCGGCATAGATAGACCATTCCTCGAGATCGGCACGGACGATCCAGAGAAAATGCAGCAGGCCCAACACCAGCACTATATAGACCAGCCGATGGAGTTGCTTCCAACGACGCCCCAACTTGCGCTGGCTATATCGATTGGAGGTCACTGCCAATGCCAGCAGGCATAGAAAACCCAGGCCGCCGACGATGATATAGGGACGCTTGCTCAGCTCCACACCCAACTGCCCCCAGTCCAGACCAAGAACGAAGAACAGATAGGCGCAAAGGTGCAAGCATACATAGGCGAAGCACCACAGCCCCAACTGACGGCGTACGGCGATCCAGCCTGGCCAGCCGGACAGCTTCTGCAGTGGCGTCATGCACAAGGTGATCAATACGAGTATCAGCGTACCCAGACCGAGCCGGTCGACCAGCACCTTGCCCGGATCGGGCCCAAGGGCAAATATCCACGCCTGATACAACCACAGCAGTGGCCAGATGCCGGCCGCCATGAAGACCCCAAAACGCCACATCGGATAACGCATCAGTAATTCTTCCGCAGATCCATTCCGGCATACAGGGATGCCACTTCATCCGCATAGCCATTGAACATCATGGTTTCACGCACATTGGGGCTGAACAGTCCGCTGGGCAGACGGCGCTCACGAGCCTGAGTCCAGCGCGGGTGGTCGACCTCTGGATTTACGTTGGCATAGAAGCCGTACTCGCTGGGGGCGATGTTTTCCCAGGTTGTTTCTGGCTGCTCGCTGACCAAGGTGATCCGCACGATGGATTTGACGCTCTTGAATCCATATTTCCATGGCACTACCAACCGCAGCGGCGCCCCGTTCTGATTGGGCAACTCGCGGCCGTACATGCCGACGCCCATGATCGCCAGGGGATTCATTGCTTCATCCAGCCGCAGCCCTTCTACATAGGGCCAATCGATCAAGGCGAAACTGGAGCGCTGGCCCGGCATGGTCGCTGGGTCCTTGAGCGTCTCGAAGCGAATGTACTTCGCCTTGGACGTTGGCTCTACCTGCTTGAGCAACGCGGAGATGGGAAAGCCCAGCCATGGGATCACCATCGACCACGCTTCCACGCAACGCAAACGATAGATGCGCTCCTCCAACTGGTAGGGCTTCATGAAGTCTTCCAGCGCATAGCGACCGGGCTTGCCTACTTCACCGTCGATCACCACGGACCAGGGTTCGGTTTTCAGCGTGCCAGCATTCGCGGCCGGATCACCCTTGTCGGTGCCGAACTCATAGAAGTTGTTGTAATGCGTGGCGTCTTTGAAGGGAGTGATGGCTTCCCCCTGCACATTGATCGCTTGCCACTGGGTTTTCGCCAGTTTGTCGGCAAACCATGATGGTGCCTTGCCAGGGTCTACACCCTCGTAACGGGAAGGATCGGCGGCAGCGGCCCATCGGGGCAACGCGGACACAGCCATGGCGGCTGCGGTAGCCCCCATCAGCGAACGGCGGGAAAGGTAGATCGATTCGGGGGTGACTTCGGACTCTTTACAGTCCGAAGCCTTTGAAAGCTTGATCAGCATGATGCCTCCGTAGCCTTGGCTATGTTCAACATACCAAGAGACTACGGATTATGCGTGAAATTGAATTTACTCAGGCTTTTTGTGACGACGGGTTCGTAACAGGTATTGAACCGGGCCCGACGCCGCGTAGGCGAGGAAGATCAGCAGCAGGATGCGCGGTGGATCACTGAACACCACGGCGAACACCAGCACCACGGCAAGAATGGCCACAAACGGCACGCGACCCTTGAGGTCCAGCTCCTTGAAGCTGTTGTACTTGATGTTGCTGACCATCAGCATGCCAGCGGCAGCCACCAGCAGGGCTACCAGGAAGGACATCTTCGAACCCTGGATGCCGTAGTCACTGAACGCCCACACCAGGCCTGCCACCACACCCGCCGCAGCCGGGCTGGCCAGACCGATGAAGTAGCGCTTGTCGGCGATGCCGACCTGAGTGTTGAAGCGCGCAAGGCGCAAGGCAGCGCCGGCAACATAGATGAAGGCAACCATCCAGCCCACCTTGCCCATGTCTCCCAGAGCCCAGCCGAAGGCCAGCAAAGCCGGCGCAACACCGAAAGCGACCATGTCGGACAGCGAATCGTACTCGGCACCAAACGCACTCTGCGTGTTGGTCATGCGTGCAACGCGACCGTCGAGGCTGTCGAGCACCATGGCCACGAAGATGGCGATGGCTGCATAGGCAAAGTATTTGCTCGCTTCGGCGGGGTTGCCCGCGCTCTGTGCACTGATCGAGTTGATGATCGAGTAGAAACCGGCGAACAGGTTCGCGGTGGTGAACAGGTTGGGCAGAAGATAGATACCGCGGTGCCGGACTTTACGTCCTTCAGCGTCATGCCCTTCTTCGACATGCTCATCGATCGGCAGGAGGCTTTCAGCGTCAGGAGCCTTGTTTGGCTCTTCGGGACGTTCGCTCATGGACAATACCTTGCAACGGTGTGGAAAATTTCGACAAACGTCTGGGCCGAGGGTTCGACCGCAAAACGTTGCAGCTTTATACCAGAAGCTGACCACCATAACGAAAAAACGCGGCCGAGGCCGCGTTTTCATCGCTTGGAACCGTATCAGTTCTTTGCTTTGTCGACGATCTTGTTCGCGGCAATCCAAGGCATCATGGAGCGCAGTTGCTCGCCGATCACTTCGATGCCGTGGGCCGCGTTGTTGCGACGCTTGGCAGTCATCGAAGGATAGTTGGTAGCGCCTTCGTTGATGAACATCTTGGCGTACTCACCGTCCTGGATGCGCTTCAGAGCATTGCGCATCGCCTGACGGGATTCGGCGTTGATGACTTCAGGGCCGGTCACGTACTCGCCGTACTCGGCGTTGTTGGAGATCGAGTAGTTCATGTTGGCGATACCGCCTTCGTACATGAGGTCGACGATCAGCTTCAGTTCGTGCAGGCACTCGAAGTAAGCCATCTCCGGGGCGTAGCCAGCTTCTACCAGGGTTTCGAAACCAGCTTTTACCAGTTCCACGGTACCGCCACACAGAACGGCCTGCTCACCGAACAGGTCGGTTTCGGTTTCGTCCTTGAACGTCGTTTCGATGATGCCGGTACGGCCACCGCCGACGCCCGAGGCGTAGGACAGGGCAACGTTCTTGGCGTTGCCGGACGCGTCCTGGTAGACCGCGATCAGGTCCGGGATACCGCCGCCTTTGACGAACTCGGTGCGCACGGTGTGACCTGGCGCCTTGGGTGCGATCATGATCACGTCCAGGTCGGCACGTGGCACGACCTGGTTGTAGTGAATGGCGAAACCGTGGGAGAAGGCCAGGGTGGCGCCCTTCTTGATGTTCGGCTCGACTTCGTTCTTGTACAGCTGGGACTGGAATTCGTCAGGGGTCAGGATCATGACCAGGTCGGCGCCAGCGACAGCAGTGGCCACGTCGGCAACTTTCAAACCATGGGCTTCGGCCTTGGCAACAGTGGCCGAACCTTTGCGCAGACCGACAGTGACGTCGACGCCGGAGTCTTTCAGGTTGCACGCCTGGGCGTGGCCCTGGGAGCCGTAGCCGATGATGGCGACTTTCTTGCCCTGGATGATCGAGAGGTCGCAGTCTTTGTCGTAATAAACTTTCATGAAATATCCCCTGTTGTTCTGGCCGCTCGGGCCATTCGCTAAATTGGTTAGATGCTCAGCACTTTGTCGCCACGGGCGATGCCGGTGACGCCACTGCGCACGGTTTCGAGAATCGCGGCGGTGCCAATGGACTGCAGGAAGCTATCCAGCTTGTCGCTGGTGCCGGTCAGCTGAACGGTGTAGACGCTACTGCTGACATCAACGATCTGCCCACGGTAGATATCCGTGGTGCGTTTGACCTCGGCGCGTTGGGCGCCAGTAGCCTTCACCTTGACCAGCATCAGTTCGCGCTCGATATGAGCGCTTTCCGACAGGTCGACCAGCTTGACCACCTCGATCAATTTGTTGAGGTTTTTCGTGATCTGTTCGATCACTTCATCCTGGCCAACGGTGGTCAGCGTCAGACGCGACAGGGTCGGGTCCTCGGTAGGCGCAACCGTCAGGCTCTCGATGTTGTAGTTACGCTGGGAGAACAGGCCGACCACACGCGACAGCGCGCCAGGTTCGTTCTCCAGCAAAAGCGAAATGATATGCCGCATGATTAAGTCCGCTCCGTCTTGCTGAGCCACATGTCGCGCATGGAGCCGTCCTTGATCTGCATCGGGTAGACGTGCTCGGCAACGTCGACCTGGATATCGAGGAACACCAGGCGATCGGTCATGGCGAAGGCTTCTTCCATTTTCGGCTTGAGGTCCTTGAGGTCCGTGATGCGCATGCCCACGTGACCATAGGCTTGCACCAGCTTGACGAAGTCCGGCAGCGATTCGACATAGGAGTGGGAATGGCGGCCGCCGTAGCTCATGTCCTGCCACTGGCGAACCATGCCCAGCACACCGTTGTTGAGCAGGATTATCTTGACCGGCAGGTCGTACTGCAGGCAGGTCGACAGCTCCTGAATGTTCATCTGGATGCTGCCTTCGCCGGTGACGCAGGCGACGTGAGCATCCGGAAAGCTCATCTTCACACCCATGGCCGCCGGGAAGCCGAAGCCCATGGTGCCCAGGCCGCCGGAGTTGATCCAGCGGTTGGGTTTATTGAAGCGGTAGTACTGAGCCGCGAACATCTGGTGCTGGCCCACGTCAGAGGTGACATAGGCTTCGCCCTTGGTCACTTCGCACAGGGTTTCGATCACCGTCTGTGGCTTGATCTTGGAACCGTCGCCCTTCTCGTAAGGGAACAGGCCATTGTCGCCGCGCCATTCATCGACCTGCTTCCACCAACTGGCAACCGCTTCCTTGTTCGGTGTTTCGCCGATGTCCTTCAAGGTCGCGACCATTTCGGCCAGGACACTGTCCACCGGACCCACGATCGGGACGTCAGCCTTGATCGTCTTGGAAATGGACGCCGGATCGATGTCGATGTGAATGATCTTGGCATTCGGGCAGAACTTCGCCGCGCCGTTGATCACGCGGTCATCGAAACGCGCGCCCACGGCCAGGATCACGTCGGCGTGATGCATGGTCAGGTTGGCGGTGTAGCTGCCGTGCATGCCCAGCATGCCGACGAACTGACGGTCCATGCCCGGGTAGGCGCCCAGGCCCATCAAGGTGTTGGTAACCGGCAGATCGAGCAACTGCGCCAGCTCGGTCAAGGCTTCGGAGGCGCCGCCCAGGATCACACCGCCGCCGGCGTACATCACCGGGCGCTTGGCGGCCAGGAGCATTTCCACGGCCTTGCGGATCTGCCCGGAATGGCCCCGCACTGCCGGGCTGTAGGAGCGCAGCTTGGCTTTCTTGGGGTAGACGTACTCGAACTTCTCGGCCGGGTTGGTCATGTCCTTGGGAATGTCCACGACCACGGGTCCTGGACGACCGGACTGGGCCAGGTAGAAAGCTTTCTTCAGGACTTCGGGAATCTCCGAGGCGTGCTTGATCATGAAGCTGTGCTTCACGATGGGCCGGGAGATGCCGATCATGTCGGTTTCCTGGAACGCATCGGTGCCCACCAGGGTGCTTGCGACCTGACCGGACAGGATCACCATCGGAATGGAGTCCATGTAGGCGGTGGCGATACCGGTGATGGCATTGGTCGCGCCAGGGCCGGAGGTCACCAGTACCACGCCGGCCTTGCCGGTGGCACGGGCATAGCCGTCGGCCATATGGGTGGCAGCCTGCTCGTGGCGCACGAGGATGTGCTCGACCTCGGGCTCCTTGAACAGGGCATCGTATACGTGCAGGAGAGCACCACCAGGGTACCCGTAGATGTGCTTAACGCCTTCGTCACGCAAGAAGCGGACGACCATTTCAGCGCCAGATAAAAGCTCCACGTTGTTCACCTCTAAAACGCCAGAATACCGCTCCATCGAGGGAACGGGTCTTAATAGGTTTACTGCCAGCAGAGCATGAGCGACGGTGGTCGCCGACGTACGTCAGCACTGACTGAGCAAGTATTGGGAGCACCCAAGTGTTGCGGGGCTTTCCCACCCAGCGCGAGGTAACGCGTTGCGGGTGTTACGGGTCGGCGCGGGTGTGCGCCTTTGCTCTGCTGTGTGGGTCTGCTTCTGGCAGTCCCTGTACAGCGGACTTTGGATTCTTCTGATTCGACTGGTACAAGTCAAGTGACGCGTGCGTTTTCTTGCGCATTTGCACTGAAATAGCGCAAGAAACCCTTCTCACGCTATATCCTGTGGTAATTTCATGCTTGCACTGGACATTCAAGGACTCGTCATGCGTTCTCAACTAGTGGCCGTCGGCCTGCTGATAGCCCTGGCACCCCTGGCCATGGCTGGCCAGATCTATAAATGGGTCGATGCGCAGGGTGTGACTCATTTCGATGCGCAGCCGCCTGCGGGGCAGAAGGTCACGCCGCTGGATACAGTCAAACCGGTGCCAGCGCCCGAGCAGCCGAACCCAGGGGCCGCTGCCGCCGTTGACGGCGACGCCGAGCAACGGCGCATCGACAAGCAGGTCAAGGCCCAGGTGGTGGATCAGGAGGCGCGGCGCAAAGAGTTCTGTACCACGGCGCGGACCAACCTGGCTCAGTTGAAGAACAACCCTCGAATCCGTCAGGAAGTGGATGGCGAATTCAAGCGCATGACCGAGCCGGAGCGTCAGGCGAAGATCGAGGAAGTGCAGACGATGATTGGCGACCAGTGCAACTGAGCCCTAGCGCGCGGCGCTGATCAACTCATCGAAACGCGCCAGCGAAGCGCGCAGTCCACGGCTCTGCTCGGCGCGGTCGGCATAGACCATTTCGGCCATGGCGAGGATGCCCGAGGCATTGGGCAGCGGCAGGTCCTGCTCGAGAATCATCTTCATGCGCGGCAGGAAGATCCACTGCAGCCACTGATCGAAATCCAGGGTGTCGACACTGAACGGCTCGACACTGGCCAGGGCCTCGGCGCTGGGCGGTGTGTCCTGCCACCACCCCTGCAGACGCAGTTCGCGCTCGATCAACAGCAGGTGCTCGGCGATCGCCGGAAAACGACCATCCATCACGAACTGCTCTGGGCTTTCTGGCGCGCCAGGGCCGCGCCTGCGCTATCGCCCTGTTTTTCACGGGACTGAGCGATCAGGTTCCACAGGCTCGATTGCAGGTCGGGTCGACCATTGGCGTAGGTCAGGGCACGGCGCGCCAGTTGTTCGGACTGGGCGGCATCACCTTGAGCCAGGCGTACCTGGGCCAGTTTGTAGAGCACCTGTGGTTCACGCGGCGCGATGCGCTGCGCGCGCTCCAGACTCGAAGAGGCGCCATTGAGATCGCCGCCGCCCTGCTGTTGCTGGGCGGTGGTGAGCAGCGCCAGCACGGGCCCGTCCAACTGCTCGTCGGCCGACAGCCCGCCGCTGCTGCGCGGGATGCCGCTCGGTGCGCTGATGGGCGCGGTGTAGGTGCTGGTACGGCTGCCACCGGTGGCCGGCGGAGTATAGGCTGGCGCGGTGTTCACTGGCGCGGTGTTGATCGGTGCCGAATTGCTGGGCCCCGGAATGATCGGGCCGGGCGTGATCGGGCCGGTGCTGATCGGCGCGTTGCCAGTGGGTGCCGGGAAGCTCTGGATAGGCTGCGAGCCGGCGCCGCCAGGCACCATCACCACCACGCCGGAATCTTCCTCGATGGCCTGGGCCTTGGCCTGCGGACGCATCACCGTGGTCTGCCGGAAGCCGCCGGTGCGGGATACGCGCTCGCCATTGGTCACAGCCGAACCCGAGTCGACCACCGGAATGGAGCCGCGCTGTACGCTCGCGCAACCGTTGAGCAAAGCCAGTGCCGTCAAGGCAGGAAACCACCACTTGTTCACTTCATTTCCTCTTTGCTTAATTCAACCAGCCTTTGACCCAATCCATTACCGAATCGGCAGGGGCTTGCTCGCCGCCTCCGCACGCGGTACCTGGAGTCGGTTCGCTGCCACGAATATACGGCATCTGCACGGCATTGGGGCAGCTGGCATCGGAGCCCTGCCCGGTCTTGGCATCGACCCAGGCCTGCACGATATTGTCCGGCACCGGCGTGTCCAGCGGCAGCGGGTCGGCTTTCTTCATGAAGCTGGTCCAGACCTGCAAGGCACCCGTCGCACCGGTGAAGGGGGTCTTGCCATTATCGTCGCGGCCGAGCCAGACCACTGCCAGCACGTCCTGGCTGAAACCTGCGAACCAGCTGTCACGGGAGTCGTTACTGGTACCGGTCTTGCCGGCGAGGTTCAGATTGCCCGGCAACACGTTGTACACCGAACGCCCCGTGCCTTCGCGCATGACGCGCTGCATGGCGTTCTGGATCAGGTAGATGGACGCCGGATCGAAGCGCTGCTGGATCTGGAACGGATAGCGCTTGAGCGGCTCCCCTTCGGCGGTGAGCACGCTACGGATACCGCGCATGGGTGTGTTGAAGCCACCATTGGCCAGGGTCTGGTACATGGTTGCCACCTGCATCGGCGACAGACCGCCAGCGCCGAGCAGCATGGCCGGATACGCGGGCCAATCGACCTGCACGCCGAGCATGCCCAAGGTCTTCAGCACATTCGGTACACCCAGCTCCAGGCCCAGGCGGGCCGTGGACAGGTTGTAGGAATGGGCCAGGCCCTGGTAGAGGAACACGGTGCCATTGGCGGTGCGCTCATAGTTCTGCGGCTTCCAGATCTGCCCGTCGGCGCCTTTGACCGAGAATGGCTCGTCCTGCACCCAACTGGTCAGGGTGTATTTGCTGGGCTGCTCGAGGGCGGTCAGGTAGACCGCCGGCTTGATCAGCGAGCCAATCGGGCGTACGGCATCCAGCGCACGGTTGAAGCCGGCGAAACCGGGGAGACGGCTGCCTACCAGAGCTTGCACTTCGCCGCTTTCAGGATTGGTGACCACCATCGCCGCCTCGACCTCATCGGAGCCCTTGCGCCCGGACAGCCGCTTGAAGGTCTCACTGACCGAGGCTTCGGCTTTCATCTGCAGGATCGGATCGAAGCTGGTGAAAATGCGCAGCCCTTCCTCGGTCAAGTCCTCGTCACGGTAGTCATCGCGCAGTTGCCGCTTGACCAGATCGAGGAAGCCCGGGAACGAACTGTCGGCCAGACTGCCGCGCTTGGTCACACCCAGCGGCATCTTTTTCGCCGCATCCACCGCTTCCTGAGTGGCAACGCCCTGCTGCGCGAGAAGATCGAGCACCAGATTGCGACGTTCCAACGCGCGCTCGGGGTAGCGGCGCGGGTTATAGGAAGACGGCCCCTTGACCATGCCCACCAGCAGCGCCACCTGATGCAGCTTGAGCTCGGACAGCGGCTGACTGAAGAAGAACTGGCTGGCCAGGCCGAAGCCGTGCACCGCCCGTTGGCCGTCCTGACCGACGAACACTTCGTTAAGGTAAGCCTCGAGGATTTCGCGCTTGTCGTAGTGCAGTTCGAGGAGCACCGCCATCATGGCTTCGGTGAGCTTGCGGGTCAGACTGCGTTCGTTGGTCAGGTAGAAGTTCTTCACCAACTGCTGGGTCAAGGTGCTGCCACCCTGGCGCATGGCGCCGGATGAGGCGTTGACCCAGAACGCGCGGGCAATCGACTTCGGCGAGACCCCGAAGTGGTGATAGAAGTCGCGGTCTTCCACCGTCACCAGGGTGTCGAGCAGATAAGGTGGCACCTGATCGAGCTTGATCAGGATGCGATCCTCGAGGTTCTTCGGATACAGGCCGCCGATCAGCAGCGGCTCGAGCCGTACCACGGCGACCTTCGAGCCGTTGGCGCCGCTGAGCTCGGAGACATAGTCGCCGGAGAAACGCACACGCACGGCCTGGGCCTGCTCCAGCCCCTCATAGAACTGGAAGCCGCGGGTATTGAGGTCCACGGTGTTGCCGTTCACCGAATCGGTGCCCGGACCGTCGATCGCGGTTTGCCGGCGATACCCCAGGGCATCGAGCTCGGTGAGGAAATCGTTCTTGGCCAGCTTCTGCCCGACGAACAGTTCCAGCGGGCGCGCGTAGACCTTGGCGGGGATGGTCCAGCGCTTGCCGGAAAACTTCTCCTGCACCACGGCATCGAGGTACACGGCGAAGCCTGCAAGGATGACGAGCCCTACCAGGCCGAGCTTGAGGCCCCAGCCGAGCCAGGTGCGCAAGCCGCCGGATGGGCGTTTTTTAGGGGTACGGGAAGATCGGGTTCGAGTCATGGCGGCGGATTATACGCACTTTGATTTGTCGCGGGCAGACGCGCTTCGCCGGTTTGCATCGCTCGGTTCAGTGGCCATAATGACGGCCTTGAAACCATCTTGTCCTTGAAGGATCGCCCGTGAGCCAAACCCTGATCGCCGCCCTGCAGAACCCGGCCCTGTACCCCCATCCGGTGGAGGGTTTCCAGGTCATCGAGACGCATATCTCCTGGGTGCTGCTCACCGGCCCCTACGCCTACAAGATCAAGAAACCGGTCAATTTCGGCTTCCTGGACTTCTCCGAGCTGTCGGCACGTCAGCACTTCTGTGCCGAGGAACTGCGTCTGAACCAGCGTCTGACGCAAGATTTGTATCTCCAGGTGTTACCGATCACCGGCAGCGCCGACGCCCCTCGCCTCGATGGGTCGGGTGAGGCCATCGAGTACATGCTGCAGATGCGCCAGTTCGAAGGTGGCAACCTGCTGAGTACCTTGCAGGCCAACGGCGAGCTGACCAGCCAGCATGTCGACTCGCTGGCCCGCCAGATCGCCGATTTCCACCAGGCCGCGCCGGTGGTCCCCGAAGCCAACGAGGCCGGCACGCCGGAGGCTGTGATGGCGCCGGTGGAACAGAATTTCGAGCAGATTCGCCCCTTCCTCAGCGACAAGAACGACCTGCTCCAGCTCGAGGCCCTGCAAGCCTGGGCCCAAGCCAGCTTCGAGCGACTCAAGCCGCTGCTGATCGAACGCAAGGCTCAGGGGTTCATCCGCGAATGCCATGGTGATATCCATCTGGGCAACGCCACGGTGATCGATGGCGAGGTGGTGATCTTCGACTGCATCGAATTCAACGAGCCCTTCCGCTTCACCGACGTTTACGCCGACGTCGGCTTCCTGGCCATGGACCTGGAAGACCGTGGCCTGAAAAGCTTCGCCCGGCGCTTCATCAGCCAGTATCTGGAGCTGACCGGTGACTACCGTGGCCTGGAGCTGTTGAACTTCTACAAGGCCTACCGCGCCCTGGTCAGGGCCAAGGTGGCGCTGTTCAGCATGCCCGCCGAAGCCAGCGGCGTGGAACGCGCGACCACCCTGCGGCAGTACCGCAACTACGCCAATCTGGCGGAGAGCTACAGCGCCATTCCTTCGCGGTTCCTGGCGGTCACCAGTGGTGTTTCGGCCGTCGGTAAAAGCCATGTAGCCATGCGCCTGGTCGAAGCGCTCGGTGCCGTGCGCCTGCGTTCGGATGTGGAACGCAAGCGTCTGTTCAATACCCAGACCGCCGAATCCGGCCTGTATGACGCGAGTACCAGCGAAGCCACCTACGCTCACCTGCACGCCTTGGCCGCTACCGTTCTGCGCGCCGGGCTGCCCGCCGTGATCGATGCGACCTACCTCAAGTCCGCCCAGCGTGAAGCGGCGGCCGAAGTCGCGGAAACGACCGGTGTGCCATTCCTGATTCTTGACTGCAACGCGCCGGCCGCGGTGATTTCCAGCTGGCTGCAGCAACGTCAGGCGCAAAGCGACGACCCCTCCGACGCCACGCAAGAGGTGATCGATGCCCAGCGAGCCAACCGCGAGCCATTGAGTCAGGCCGAACTGCTGCAGACCAGGCGCGTGGAAACCAACGAAAGCGACAGCCTGGACAAGTTGGTGGAGCAGATTCGTCAGCGCTTGCCGGGTTTGTAGGGTCTGCGGGGCAGCCGACAGGGGGGAGCGCTGACGCGGCTTAGGCTGCTGCCACGGCCGCGGTTTTATGAAGTGGCGCTACACTCCTCTCAGATTTGCGGAGCATCGACACCCCCTTCATGAGCTCGGCCAAGGCAAGGAGGCTTGATGAACGATGAACTTCAGCACCTGAAGAACCTGGGCAAGACCTCGGCGCAATGGCTGCACGCCGTAGGCATACACACGGCGTCGGACCTGCGCCGGTTAGGCGCGGTAGATGCCTATCGCGCCGTCAAGAACCGCGGCTTTCGCGCCTCCAAGGTGCTGCTCTATGCCATTGAGGGCGCACTGCTGGACATGCACTGGAACGACATTCCGGCCGAGCGCAAAGAGGCCTTGAATAAACAACTGGAATCTATATCGTCACGCCTCAAGAGCTAGACCTTTACCAGGCGCTACGCAGCCAGAGATTGCAATCATGTATTTATTGGGGGAACAGCCGGCGTACGCCGACGCGTGGATCAATCGCCTGCAAAGCATTGCCGGGCAGATGCTCGAGGGCCTGGAACCGGTGGCGGCTGCTATCGACGTCGCCGACGGCGGCGATTTGAGTGGGCTGTTCGATGACGCCCGGTTGTACCTAATCGAGAGCGGCACGGTCCATGCCCGGCTCAACGATCGTCCCCTGTTCTACCTGCAAGACGGCGATCTGCTGGGCCTGCGACTGGATCGCCAGGCGCCCTCCTGCGTCTATCGCAGCGAAGGCGACGTGCGCCTGGTGCCCTACGACCGTGAGGCGGCCCTGCTGCACATCGGCGCCTCGGCCAAGCGCCAGGAATGGCTGCTGGAATACCTGGACGGTCAAGCGACCCTGGCCCGTGATGCGATCACACGTCTGAAGCCCCCTGAGTTTCGCAGCGCCAACGGCTTCAAACATGTGGCTGCCGGTGAAACCCTGATCAATCAGGGTGACGAGGCCGACCACGTTTTCGTGATCATCGATGGCCATGCGGAGGCCTTCGTCGACGGCCACAAGGTAGGCGACGTGCCCAAGGATGAAATCTTCGGCGCCATGGCCGTGTTCACAGCTGAAAAGCGCAGCGCCACGGTGATCACCCGCGTGCCCTGCACGGTCATGATGATTCCGAAGGATCAGTTCCTCAGCCTTACCCAGACCAACCCGCGTATCGCCCATAGCTTGATCGAGAGCATGGCCAGACGCATCGATACGCTCAATAAGCAGATCGCTAACCCCTGACCTTGCTCGCTCTATCGGCCCGATAGAAATAAAACGATTGAACGCTTGACTCTGAAATGAGAATCGTTATGATTATCACATCCAGTCGCGAGACTGGTGATAACTGAAAGGCCCTTGGTTCGGACTCTCAGATTATCTCCTCATCAGGCTAATCACGGTTATTGACCCGGCTTTTTGCCGGGTCTTTTTTTGCCTGCGCAAAAGCCCTGCCCACCGCCTCACCGTGCCAAGTGAACGTGCAGCCGGCGATCGATATACACCTGCCCGGCATCCAGATGCACGCCGTAGGCCAGCACCTCGACACCCTCGGCCACTGCCTGACGCAACGCCTCGGCGTAGCGGGCGTCGATTTCTTCGGCGGGGCGCACGGCGTCGATGCCAGTCAGATTCACGCAGTACAGCTGCACCGCCCTGACCCCGCGTCGCGCCAAGCCTGCCAGTTCCCGCAGGTGCTTGGCGCCACGCTGGGTAACGGCATCGGGAAAGGCTGCGATACGGGAGTCTTCAAAACCCAGGGTCACGCTCTTGACCTCTACGAAAGCCTGGCCTTCAGGGTAATCAAGACGAAAATCGATCCGGCTGCTTTCCTCGCCATAGGGCACTTCGCGTTTGAGTGCCGTGAAGCCAGCAAGCTCGGGGATTCGGCCGGCGCGCAACGCTTCCTCGACCAGGGCGTTGGCGCGCCCGGTGTTCACACATGCCAGCCGCCCCTGCGGGGTTTCACTGATTTCCCACGTGCCCGGCAACTTACGTTTGGGGTCGTTGGACCGACTGAACCAGACACGCCCTCCAGGCAGCATGCAATTGTGCATGGAGCCGGTATTGGGACAGTGGATGGTCAGCAGCTCGCCGCTGTCCAGCTGGATATCGGCCAGGAAGCGCTTGTAACGCTTGATCAGACGCCCCTGTTCCAGGGCCGGCGTGAAGATCATTGCGCCTGCCACGCTTGCAGGCCACGGGCGATGCGGGCCACTGCCTGCTCCAGGCGCGGCAGGCTCTGGGTATAGGCAAAGCGCACATGGTGGGTGGCTTGATGACGACCGAAGTCCAGCCCCGGGGTGAAGGCCACGTGTTGTGTTTCCAGAAAGAAGCGGCAGAACTCGAAGGCATCACCGCCGAATGCGCTGATATCGGCATACAGGTAGAACGCGCCCTCGGGCTCGACTGCGATGCCGAAGCCAAGCGCCCTGAGCGCCGGCAATAAATAGTCCCGGCGACGACCGAATTCGGCACGGCGCTGCTCGAGGATGTTCAGCGTGTCCGGTTCGAAACAGGCCAGCGCGGCATGTTGGGCCATGCTTGGCGCACTGATGTAGAGGTTCTGTGCCAGCTTTTCGAGATCAGCGACGGCATCGATGGGCGCTACCAGCCAGCCCAGGCGCCAGCCGGTCATGCCGAAATACTTGGAAAAACTATTGAGGACAAAGGCATCGTCATCGACTTCCAGCACGCTGGTGGCGTCGCAGCCGTAGGTGAGCCCGTGATAGATCTCGTCGACCACGAGGTGGCCATTGCGGGCTTTTATTTCAGCGCTCAACGAGGCCAGTTCTTCTCGGCTCAGTAGCGTGCCGGTGGGGTTGGCCGGCGACGCCACCAAGGCACCGACACTGTCCTTGTCCCAATGCCGAGCGACAAGATCGGCATTGAGCTGGTAACGCACCTCCGGCCCCACGGGCACCAGTTGCGCGGCCCCTTCCACCAGGCGTAGAAAGTGCCGGTTGCAGGGATAGCCCGGATCGGCCAGCAGCCAGTGCTTGCCGGGATCGACCAACAGGCTGGTGGCCAGCAGCAAGGCGCCTGAACCGCCCGGCGTGATCAGGATACGCCGCGGGTCGATGGCCAATCCGTAACGCTGTTCATAAAACCCGGAGATGGCTTCGCGCAATGCCGGCAACCCGCGGGCCGCCGTGTAGCGGGTATGACCCGAGGCCAGCGCGGCCTGGCCTGCCGCCACGATAGGGGCTGCGGTGGTGAAGTCCGGCTCGCCGATTTCCAGGTGGATGACATCGTGGCCTGCCGCTTGCAACTCGTTGGCCCGGGCCAACAGTGCCATCACGTGAAAGGGTTCGATGGCGCGACTGCGCGCACTGTAGGGCTGGGCCATGGAAGATCCTTGCTGCGAAAAAAAAGCCGATTCTACGCAACCTTTGCGGCGAACGTTTCCGAAAAGCCAAGATCGATATCAACCACGTTACAGCGACGACACCCCTTGCCCAGCCACGACAACCGGGAGTAGCGCGCCCCGATTCGATCTGGTAAGTTCGCCGGCTTGCAGTCGCAGGGCCGGCGGGTGTCGGAGATGGAGCATCCTGCGCAATGGATTAGTAGAGCGAGAGGCGGTCAATTTCATGCCCACCAATGAAAAGCAACAAAGTACTGGCAACTTTTCTGGCTTCGCTCCCTACGTTCCGACGAAGGGCGAGGAGTACATGGGCGCGCCGATGCGAGCTCACTTCACCAAGATCCTGAACAAGTGGAAACAGGACTTGATGCAGGAAGTGGATCGTACCGTAGACCACATGAAGGATGAGGCTGCAAACTTCCCCGACCCGGCCGACCGTGCCAGCCAGGAAGAAGAGTTCAGCCTCGAACTGCGTGCCCGTGATCGCGAGCGCAAACTGATCAAGAAGATCGACAAGACCCTGCAATTGATCGAAGACGAAGAGTACGGCTGGTGCGAATCCTGCGGCATCGAGATCGGCATCCGCCGCCTCGAGGCGCGCCCTACCGCCGACCTGTGCATCGACTGTAAGACCTTGGCTGAAATCAAGGAAAAACAGGTCGGCAAATGACCTGTCGGCAAAGGGGCGCTCAGGCGCCCCTTTGCTTTCGTATTGCCCGTAGAATCCTCCTATGCAAACCCCCTCCTATATCGGTCGTTTCGCCCCTACGCCCAGTGGCTTCCTGCACTTCGGCTCGCTGGTGGCCGCCCTCGCCTCCTATCTGGACGCACGCGCTGCCGGTGGCCACTGGCGAGTGCGAATGGAGGACCTGGACCCGCCGCGGGAAATGCCCGGCGCACCGGCCGCTATCCTGGAGACCCTGCACGGCTATGGCCTGGAATGGGACGGCGAGGTGGTGTACCAGAGCCAACGGCACGCTGCCTATCAACAGGTCATCGACCGCCTGCTGAGCCAAGGGCTGGCGTATGCCTGCATCTGTTCGCGCAAGCAACTGGAGCCGTTCAACGGTATCTATCCAGGTACGTGTCGCAATGCCGGGCATGGGACCGAGGATGCTGCGATACGGGTGCGCGTGCCGGAACTGGTCTATCGCTTCGAAGACCGGGTGCAGGGGCTGTTCGAGCAGCACCTGGGGCGTGAGTCCGGTGATTTCGTGATTCGTCGGCGTGACGGGCTGTATGCCTATCAGTTGGCGGTGGTGCTGGACGACGCCTGGCAGGAGGTGACCGATATCGTGCGCGGTGCCGACCTGCTGGACTCCACGCCGCGCCATCTGTATTTGCAGGAATTGCTGGGCTTGCCGCAGCCGCGTTATCTGCATGTGCCGTTGATTATCCAGCCAGATGGCAACAAGCTGGGCAAGCGTTACCGCTCGCCACCGCTGGACCCGGACCAGGCGGCACCGTTGCTGGTGCGGGCACTGCGGGCGCTGGGGCAGGCACCCCAGGCTGGCCTGGCCAAGGGTAGCGTGGCGGATGTCCTGGAATGGGCGGTCGCGCATTGGGACAGTGGCGCGATTGCCAGGGTGCGGACATTGGCCGAGGCGCAGATCAAGGCATAAGGCTCGAGGGCTGTGCCGACCGATCGCTGCCTTGCGCGCAAGCCCTGCGCGATCCTTGAGAGCGCGCGATGGCGCCGGTCCGGCGTCACCTTGTACGACTCCCCTTCGCACCCGCGTGCCGATCCGCTACCATCGCCGCACCGTTTGTGCGCACCCGCCCATCCACTGCCGAGGCCAGCATGTATATCTACCGATTGGTCCTGCTCCTGGTGGTGGGGATCTACCTGTTCTCGCCGGCCATCATGGATTGGTGGATCGAGCCCTCCGGCGCCTGGTACCGCCCTTATCTGCTCTGGCTGATTCTGATCGTGGTGACTTTTATCCTGCAGAGCCAGCGTGATGCCGATGAGCTTTAGCCTCACCCAGATGATCCTGATCAGTGCCGCGTACCTGCTGGTGCTGTTTGCCGTGGCCTGGGTAAGTGAACGGGGCATGATCCCGCGCGCCATCATTCGCCATCCACTGACCTATACCCTGTCACTGGGCGTCTACGCCAGCGCCTGGGCGTTCTATGGCACGGTGGGCCTGGCCTACCAGTACGGCTATGGCTTCCTGGCCTGCTACTTGGGGGTATCGGGCGCCTTCCTGCTGGCGCCGGTGCTGCTCTACCCCATTCTGAAGGTCACCCGCACCTATCAACTGTCGTCACTGGCCGACCTGTTCGCCTTCCGCTTTCGCAGCACCTGGGCCGGGGCCTTGACCACGGTGTTCATGCTGGTGGGGGTGCTGCCGCTGTTGGCATTGCAGATCCAGGCCGTGGCCGACTCCATCGGCATTCTCACCCACGAGCCGGTACAGTACCGCGTAGCACTGAGCTTCTGCGTGCTGATCACCCTGTTCACCATTTTCTTTGGCTCCCGGCATATCGCCACCCGCGAAAAGCACGAGGGCCTGGTATTCGCCATCGCCTTCGAATCGGTGATCAAGCTGTTGGCACTGGGAGGGATCGGCTTGTATGCGCTGTACGGCGTATTCGACGGCCCTCATGAGCTGGAGCAATGGCTGCTGCAGAACCAGACGGCGCTGGCGGCCCTGCACACGCCCCTGCAGGAAGGGCCCTGGCGAACCCTGCTGCTGGTGTTCTTCGCCTCCGCCATCGTCATGCCGCACATGTACCACATGGTGTTCACCGAGAATCTCAACCCGCGGGCGCTGGTGAGCGCCAGCTGGGGCCTGCCGCTGTTCCTGCTGCTGATGAGCCTGGCGGTGCCGCTGATCCTCTGGGCCGGGCTGCGCCTGGGCGCTACCACCAGCCCGGAGTTCTTCACCCTGGGCATCGGCATTGCCGCCAACAGCAAGCCGTTGGCACTGCTGGCCTACGTCGGCGGCCTGTCGGCCTCCAGCGGCCTGATCATCGTCACTACGTTGGCCCTGTCGGGGATGATGCTCAACCATCTGGTGCTGCCGCTGTACCAGCCTCCCGCGGAGGGCAATATCTACCGCTGGCTGAAATGGACACGGCGGGCGCTGATCGTCGCCATCATCATGGCCGGTTATGCCTTCTACCTGATATTGGGCGCCAAGCAGGACCTGGCGCATCTGGGCATCGTCGCCTTCGTCGCCACCTTGCAGTTTCTGCCGGGGGTGCTGTCGGTGCTGTATTGGCCTACCGCCAACCGCCGAGGCTTCATCGCCGGGCTGATGGCCGGCATGGTGGTGTGGATGGTCACCATGCTGCTACCGCTGATCGGCAATCTGCAGGGCTTCTATATACCGTTGTTGAACATGATCTACGTGCTCGACGACACCAGTTGGCACATGGCCGCGATCGCCTCGCTGGCCGCCAACGTGCTGCTGTTCACGTTGATCTCGTTGTTCACCGCGGCAAGCGCGGAAGAAATCAGTGCCGCCGAGGCCTGCGCAGTCGACAACGTCCGCCGGCCACAGCGACGCGAGCTGCACGCGGCCTCGCCCCAGGAGTTCGCCACGCAACTGGCCAAGCCGCTGGGCGCCAAGGCTGCGCAACGCGAGGTGGAGCAAGCGCTGCGTGACCTCTATCTGCCCTTTGATGAACGCCGACCCTATGCCCTGCGACGCCTGCGCGATCGCATCGAGGCCAACCTGTCCGGCCTGATGGGCCCCAGTGTTGCTCAGGATATGGTGGAAACCTTCCTGCCGTATAAATCGGGCAGCGAAAACTATGTCACCGAAGACATCCACTTCATCGAAAGCCGGCTGGAAGACTATCACTCACGTCTGACCGGCCTTGCCGCCGAGCTCGATGCGCTGCGTCGCTACCATCGCCAGACGCTGCAGGAATTGCCGATGGGCGTGTGCTCGCTGGCCAAGGACCAAGAGATCCTGATGTGGAACAAGGCCATGGAAGACCTCACCGGCATCGGCGCGCAGCATGTGGTGGGCTCGCGCCTGATGACCATCGGCGAGCCATGGCGTACGTTGCTGATCGGCTTCATCAATGTGCCCGACGAGCACCAGCACAAACAGCGCCTGGCGCTGGACGGCCAGACTCGCTGGCTGAACTTGCACAAGGCCGCCATCGATGAACCCCTGGCACCCGGTAACAGCGGCCTGGTGGTACTGGTCGAAGACCTCACCGAAACGCAGATGCTGGAGGACAAACTGGTGCATTCCGAGCGCCTGGCCAGCATTGGCCGATTGGCGGCCGGGGTGGCCCATGAGATCGGCAACCCGATCACCGGCATCGCCTGCCTGGCCCAGAACCTGCGCGAAGAACGCGAGGAAGACGCCGAGATCACCGAGTTGAGCAGCCAGATTCTCGAACAGACCAAACGGGTCTCGCGCATTGTCCAGTCACTGATGAGCTTCGCCCATGCCGGCAGTCACCAGCACAGCGACGAGCCCGTGAACCTGGCCGAGGTGGCCCAGGATGCCATCGGTCTGCTGGCCCTGAACCGGCGCAACTTCGAGGTACAGTTCTTCAACCTGTGCGATCCCGACCACTGGGCCGAGGGCGACCCGCAGCGCCTGGCCCAGGTACTGATCAACCTGCTGTCCAACGCCCGCGATGCATCGCCTGCAGGCAGTGCGGTGAGGGTCAAAAGCGAGGCTGGCGAGCACACGGTAGACCTGATCGTCGAGGACGAAGGCACCGGAATACCGAAAAGCATCATGGATCGCCTGTTCGAACCCTTCTTCACTACCAAGGATCCGGGCGAGGGAACCGGACTGGGGCTTGCTCTGGTCTATTCCATCGTTGAAGAGCATTATGGACAGATCACCATCGACAGCCCGGCCGATATCAAAAGCCAGCGCGGCACCCGAATTCGAGTCACCCTGCCACGCCATGTCGAAGCGACGTCCGCTGTGAACCGAGACCGTCGAGAGAACTGAATCAATGCCGCATATTTTGATCGTCGAAGACGAAACCATTATTCGATCTGCCTTGCGTCGCCTGCTTGAACGGAATCAGTATCAGGTCAGCGAAGCCGGCTCTGTGCAGGAAGCACAGGAGCGCTTCAGCATTCCGTCGTTCGACCTCATCGTCAGCGACCTGCGCCTGCCCGGCGCTCCGGGCACCGAGCTGATCAAGCTGGGTGAGGGAACCCCGGTGCTGATCATGACCAGCTACGCCAGCCTGCGCTCGGCGGTGGACTCGATGAAAATGGGCGCCGTGGATTACATCGCCAAGCCCTTCGACCATGACGAGATGCTCCAGGCCGCGGCGCGAATCCTGCGCGATAGGCAGAACGCCCCCACCGTGGCGCCGGAACGTCCGGCCAGCAAGCCGAGCCTGGACAAGCCCGTCGCGAACAATGCCAACGGCGATATCGGCATCATCGGCTCATGCCCGCCCATGCAGGATCTCTACAGCAAGATCCGCAAGGTTGCCCCCACCGACTCCAACGTACTGATCCAGGGTGAATCCGGTACGGGCAAGGAGCTGGTAGCTCGGGCCCTGCATAACTTGTCCCGACGTGCCAAGGCGCCGATGATTTCGGTGAACTGCGCGGCGATTCCGGAAACGCTGATCGAGTCCGAGCTGTTCGGCCACGAGAAAGGGGCGTTTACTGGCGCCAGCGCCGGCCGTGCCGGACTGGTCGAAGCCGCCGATGGCGGTACGTTGTTCCTGGATGAGATCGGCGAGCTGCCTCTGGAAGCTCAGGCGCGCCTGCTGCGTGTACTTCAGGAAGGCGAAATCCGTCGGGTCGGCTCGGTGCAATCGCAAAAGGTCGACGTACGTCTGATTGCCGCCACCCACCGGGACCTCAAGAGCCTGGCCAAACTGGGGCAATTCCGTGAAGACCTCTACTATCGTCTGCACGTGATCGCGCTCAAGCTGCCGCCCCTGCGGGAACGTGGCAGCGACGTCAACGAGATCGCCAAGGCGTTTCTGGCCCGCCAGAGTGCCCGCATCAACCGTACCGACCTGCGCTTTGCCGCCGATGCCGAGCAGGCCATCCGGCACTATTCATGGCCGGGTAACGTACGCGAACTGGAGAACGCCGTGGAGCGTTCGGTAATCCTCAGTGAAACGCCGGAGATTTCGGCAGAGCTGCTGGGCATCGACATCGAGCTCAGCGACCTGGAAGACAGCGATGACTTCATCGGCCTGCCTCCTCAGCACAATGGCGCCAACAACACGGCCCATGATCCGACCGAAGACCTGTCGCTGGAGGATTACTTCCAGCACTTCGTGCTCGAGCATCAGGATCACATGACCGAGACCGAATTGGCGCGCAAATTGGGTGTGAGCCGCAAGTGCCTGTGGGAACGTCGTCAACGATTGGGCATACCGCGCCGCAAGTCGAGCGTGGCCAGCGAGAGCTGATACGTTTCAGCTCTAGCCCGCGGGTTTCAGCGGGTTGACGGCCATCCGTGACAAACTGTTACCCTAGGCAAGACACGTAACAAAATCCGGTTCCATCGGTAACGAATTCAGGGTTCCTTGTGGCACGATTCGAACCCTGATTCACCGCCAACCCCTTGTTTTGGAAGGGTTCGCAATTGTTGGCACGGGACCTGCTATATCTCTGGTACAAGAACAACAACAAGCAAAGCAAACCCATAATAAAAACAAGACGAATCGACTCACGCATAACAAGAACAACACAGCGGAGGCGCAGCTAACTGATTCTTTTGGAGAGGCGTTGTTTTTGGGGTAACCCGCAGCCAGGCTGAGAAATACAAAAACTGCTTTGAAGCAGGGCCCGAACTGGTTGGATCACTGGATCATTACAGCACAGCGACCAAAGCAATCCGTTTGCTCTTGCTCCCGAATAGGGAGACACCCACGAACCGCGGTTCGGTGGGCAGGGCACTCAACAAAAACAAGAAGCCCGAAACCAAAAATAAAAATAGAGCACGCAACTACTTCCAGGGGAGCTTCGGCTCCCCTTGTAGTTTCCGGGATTCAGGCACGACAAGCGTTTCATCCCCCCGCACGCGCTGTATTGCGGCAACCGCCGCTACCTCCTACACCATCCCTCGACTAAATGCTAGAATCCCCGCCCATCATGCGGTCATTCTTCGTTCATGGCCGAAAATTCCTTCAAACAGTGCCTCCCATGCTGAAGAAGCTGTTCAAGTCTTTGAATACCCCCGCAAGCCCTGCGCAGCACCGGCGAACCACGCCCGAAGTGCTCAATGCCGGTCAACATTCGCTGCAGCGCAGCCAGTTCAGTCGTCATGCCGTGGGCATCGTCGAGCGTTTGCAGAACGCAGGCTATCAGGCCTATCTGGTTGGCGGCTGTGTACGTGATCTGATGCTGGGCATCACGCCCAAGGACTTCGACGTCGCCACCAGCGCGACGCCCGAGCAGGTCCGCGGCGAGTTTCGCAACGCCCGGGTGATCGGCCGACGCTTCAAGCTCGTGCACATCCACTTCGGCCGCGAAATCATCGAAGTCGCCACCTTTCGCGCCAATCATCCGGTCGACGACGAAGAGCAGGACACCCACCGCTCTTCCAGCAGCGAGAGCGGCCGCATTCTGCGCGATAACGTCTATGGCACCCTGGAAGACGACGCCCAGCGTCGCGACCTGACCATCAATGCGCTGTATTACGATCCGGTCAGCGAGCGTGTGCTCGATTACGCCAATGGTGTCCACGACGTGCGCAACCGTCTGATCCGCCTGATTGGCGACCCGACCCAGCGCTATCAGGAAGATCCGGTGCGAATGCTGCGGGCCGTACGCTTCGCCGCCAAGCTGGATTTCGGCATCGAGAAACATACCGCCGCACCGATCCGTGGCCTGGCGCCGATGCTGCGCGAGATTCCTTCGGCGCGCCTGTTCGAAGAGGTGCTCAAGCTGTTCCTCTCGGGCTACGCCACCGATACCTTTGAAATGCTGGTCGACCTGCAACTGTTCGATCCGCTGTTCCCCGCCAGTGCCCAGGCGCTGGAAGACACGCCGACCTATACCCACACCTTGATCAGCGAAGCCTTGCGCAACACCGATCTGCGCATCAAGCAGGGCAAGCCGGTGACGCCGGCGTTCCTGTTCGCCGCGCTGCTGTGGCCTGCCCTGCCGGCGCGGGTGTTGCGTTTGCAAAGCCGTGGCATGCCGCCGATCCCTGCCATGCAGGAAGCAGCGCACGAGTTGATCGCCGAGCAGTGCCAGCGCATCGCCATTCCCAAGCGTTTCACTATCCCGATCCGCGAAATCTGGGACATGCAGGAACGCCTGCCACGGCGCAGCGGCAAACGTGCCGACCTGTTGCTGGACAATCCGCGTTTCCGCGCCGGCTACGATTTCCTGCTGCTGCGGGAAAAGGCCGGCGAAGAAACCGATGGTCTGGGCGAATGGTGGACCGACTATCAGGATGCCAACGACAGCGAGCGCCGCGAGATGATCGCCGAACTCGGTGGCAAGGACGAGACCGGGGCGCCACGCAAGCGGCGCCGCAGCGGCACCAAGCGCAAGCGCGCGGACGGCGGCGAGTAGGCATGCAGCGGGTACACATCGGGCTGGGCAGCAATCTGGACAGCCCGCAGCAACAACTGCGCGATGCCTTGCAGGCCTTGTCCGGGCTGCCAGACACCCTGCTGATTCAGGCCTCGGCTTTCTATACCAGCGACTCGTTGTTGCCGGGCCAGCCGCGTTACACCAATGCGGTGGCCGCGCTGGACACGGCGCTGGCACCGTTGGCACTGCTCGATGCCCTGCAAGGGATCGAGAACAGCCAGGGCCGTGAGCGCAACGAGCGCTGGGGCCCGCGTACGCTGGACCTGGATATCATCACCTATGCCGATCTGGTGATCGATGAGCCGCGATTGAAGGTGCCCCATTACCACCTGCACGCCCGGGCCTTCGTGTTGTATCCGTTGGCCGAACTGGTGGCCGAGGATCATAGGCTGGCCGATGGCCGCTGCCTGCGGGACTTGCTGGCGGCGTGTCCTTTTGTGGGACTTGAGCGGATGTAGCAGGCTGCGGGCCTTCTTGCAGCAACTGTACGCCCGGGTGGAATCGCGCTGTCCCGGTTCTTTGGGGGCCTCGGTAACACCCCGGTAACACCACCAATTGACTTCCCTCCCCCTCCTCACGACTATAGGCGTCCCGTTGCGCCCGCAAGGTGCCAAACGGCGCGAAACCAACCCCTGAAGGGCGGTTTCCAAACATCACGACAGATGATGTTGTGTCTACACAGCGCCAGACCGAGGATCCATTTCATGCCAGAGTTAACCCTGACCACCCTGCAGAATCTGAAGCTTAAGGGTGAGAAGATCGCCATGCTGACCTGCTACGACGCCACGTTTGCCCACGCTGCCTGTACAGCCGGGGTAGAAGTGCTGCTGGTAGGCGACTCGCTGGGTATGGTACTGCAGGGCCATGACAGCACCCTGCCCGTCACCACCGCCGACATGGCCTACCATGTGGGCTGCGTCAAACGTGGCAACCAGGGCGCCTTTATCGTGGCCGACCTGCCGTTCATGGCCTACGCCACCACCGAGCAAGCCTTGAGCAACAGTGCAGCCCTGATGCAGGCCGGTGCGCACATGGTCAAGCTCGAAGGTGCCGGCTGGCTTGCCGAACCCATTGGGCTGCTGGCCGAGCGCGGCGTCCCGGTATGTGCGCACCTGGGCCTGACCCCACAGTCGGTCAACCTGCTGGGCGGCTACAAGGTACAGGGCCGTCAGGAAACCCAGGCGCAGCAGATGCGAGCCGACGCCATCGCGCTTGAGCAGGCCGGTGCCGCCATGCTGTTGCTCGAATGCGTGCCCAGCGAACTGGGGGCCGACATTGCCCAGTCGGTGAAGATACCGGTGATCGGCATCGGCGCCGGCAGTGCGGTGGACGGTCAGGTGCTGGTGATGCACGACATGCTCGGGCTTTCGCTCACCGGCCGCACCGCCAAATTCGTCAAGAACTTCATGACCGGTCAACCGGACATCGTCAGCGCCCTGAGCGCCTATGTTGCCGCCGTCAAGGCGGTAAGTTTCCCTGCCCCAGAACATGGATTCAGTGCATGAACACCGTCAAGAGCGTCAGCGAATTGCGCGCCGCCGTGGCCCAGGCTCGCCGTGAAGGCAAGCGTATCGGCCTGGTGCCGACCATGGGCAACCTGCACAGTGGCCACGCCACCCTGGTGGCCCAGGCCGCCAGGCATGCCGACTTCGTGGTTGCCAGCATCTTCGTCAACCCGCTGCAGTTCGGCCCCAGCGAAGACCTGGACAAGTACCCGCGCACCCTGGCTGCCGATCAGGACAAGCTGGTCGAAGCCGGCTGCCACCTGCTGTTCGCCCCCACCGTGACCGAGATGTATCCCGACGGCATGGGCGTGCAGACCCGCGTCAGCGTCCCGCACCTGTCCGAAGGACTGTGCGGTGCCAGCCGTCCCGGCCACTTCGAAGGTGTGGCCACCGTGGTCAGCAAGCTGTTCAATATGGTCCAGCCTGATCTGGCCGTCTTCGGCCAGAAGGACTACCAACAACTGGCGGTCATTCGCGCCATGGTCCGCGATCTGAACATGCCCATCCAGATCATCGGCGAACCGACCGTACGCGCCGATGACGGCCTGGCGCTGTCTTCGCGCAACGGCTATCTGAGCCCGGAACAACGCGCCAAGGCTCCCGCGCTGTATCAGGCGCTGCAACAGGTGGCCAGCGGCATCCGCGAAGGCCGCCGTGACTACCCGGCGCTGCTCGACGAAGCACAACAAGCCATCGCCGAACACGGCTTCAAACCGGAATACTGCGAAATTCGTCACGCCATCAGCCTGCGCCCCGCTTCGGCCGAGGATCGCGACCTGGTAATCCTGGTCGCGGCCTATCTGGGCAACACTCGCCTGATCGACAACCTGCATCTGGACCTCGACGTCTAGCATCGCACCCTCCCCAGGTGCCAGCGCTGTAAAAAAGTACTGGCACCATGTCATCCCAGACGCAGACAGAACGGCTCCGGCGGTTTAATGTGGTGCCAGCGTCCGACCCGTGCATTGGCAGGCCTGAATGAGCGCCTGGAACGGTTGCCCGGCGCGCATGGATGTTTCATGCAACAGCGACGCAACCCGGCCGCCTTTTCCAGAGTCCAAAGGCTCAATGTCCAAAGGCAGTTCAAGAAAAAAAGGAAATTTGCAGCGATGGCGTACTACCGCACCCCTCACGACGTGACCACCCTGCCCGCCTGGCAGGCGCTCGGCCAGCACCGCGAAGCCATGAAAGATTTCAGCATGCGCGATGCTTTCAACGCCGACCCCAACCGCTTCGATGAATTTTCCCTGAGCGCTTGCGGCCTGTTTCTCGATTACTCCAAGAACCTCATCACCGGCCAGACCCGTGACCTGTTGGTCGAACTGGCCAATGAAGTGGACCTGCAAGGCGCCATCAAGGCGATGTTCTCCGGGGAGCTGCTCAACGCTTCGGAAAACCGCCCGGCACTGCACACCGCCCTGCGCCGACCGGTAGGCGACAAGCTCAACGTCAACGGCACCAACGTGATGCCCGAAGTGCACAAGGTGCTGAATCAGATCACCGAGCTGGTAACGCGCATTCATGACGGCCTGTGGCGCGGTTTCACCGAGAAGCCGATCACCGACGTGGTCAACATCGGCATCGGCGGTTCGTTCCTGGGCCCCGAGCTGGTGTCCGAGGCTTTGCTGCCCTACGCCCAGAAAGGCGTGCGTTGCCACTACCTGGCGAACATCGATGGCAGCGAATTCCACGAGCTGTCGGCCAAACTGCGGGCCGAGACGACCCTGTTCATCGTTTCCTCGAAGTCGTTCAGCACCCTGGAAACCCTGAAGAATGCCCAGGCAGCCCGGGGTTGGTACCTGGCCCAGGGCGGCTCGGAAGCTGAACTGTACCGCCACTTCATCGCGGTCTCGAGCAACAACGCTGCCGCCGTCGCCTTCGGCATTCGCGAAGAGAACATCTTCCCGATGTGGGACTGGGTCGGCGGGCGCTACTCGCTGTGGTCGGCCATCGGCCTGCCGATCGCGATGTCGATCGGCACCGCCAACTTCAAGGAGCTGCTCTCGGGTGCCTACACCATGGACCAGCACTTCCAGACCGCGCCGTTCGAGAAGAACATGCCGGTACTGCTGGCCCTGCTCGGTGTCTGGTATGGCAACTTCTGGAACGCCAAGAGCCACGCGATCCTGCCTTACGACCACTACCTGCGCAACATCACCAAGCACCTGCAGCAGCTGGACATGGAATCCAACGGCAAGAGCGTGCGCCAGGACGGTACCCCGGTGAACACTGACACCGGCCCGGTCATCTGGGGCGGCGTGGGTTGTAACGGCCAGCATGCCTACCACCAGTTGCTGCACCAGGGCACCCACATGATTCCGGCCGACTTCATCGTGCCCGTGGTCAGCTTCAACCCGGTGGCCGATCACCATCAGTGGCTGTTCGCCAACTGTCTGTCCCAGAGCCAGGCGCTGATGCTGGGCAAGAGCCGCAGCGAGGCCGAGGCCGAGCTGCGCGATCGTGGCATGGACGAAGCGGACGTGCAGAAACTGGCGCCGCACAAGGTCATCCCAGGCAACCGCCCAAGCAATACCCTGGTGGCCGAGCGCATCAGCCCTCGTCGTCTTGGCGCGCTGGTGGCGATGTACGAGCACAAGGTGTTCGTCCAGAGCGTACTGTGGGGCATCAATGCCTTCGATCAGTGGGGCGTGGAGCTGGGCAAGGAGTTGGGCAAGGGCGTTTACCAGCGTCTGATCGGCGACAGTGAAGAGCCGGCCGAAGACGCTTCGACCCAAGGCCTGATCAACTACTTCCGCGGACGCCATCGCGGCTGATGCACTCGCATTCAGGGTGCCAGCACGGCGCCCTGACCCTGCGAAAACTTGACACCCTCCCAGCATGACCCACCCTTATGACTTGTCGCCCAACAAGCCAAGGGTCCTGCCATGTTCAACCTCAGCGACCATCCCATTGCCGATGGGGTCAGCCGTGCCGCCCACCTCAGCCATGAGCAGTATCTGACGCTCTACCGGCAATCCATCGAGCAGCCCGAGCTGTTCTGGGCTGAACAGGCCCGGCACTTTCTCAGCTGGATCAAGGAATGGGACCAGGTGCAGGCCTGTGACTTGCACAGTGGCAAGGCGCAGTGGTTTCAGGGTGCCCAGCTCAACGTCAGCTACAACTGCATCGACCGCCACCTGGATCGCCACGCTGAGCGCATCGCCATCATGTGGGAGGGCGACGACCCTAGCGAGTCCGCCCAGATCACCTACCGCAAGCTCTATCATCACGTCTGCCGCCTGGCCAATGTGCTCCGCCAGCGTGGGGTGAAGAAAGGTGACCGGGTGTGCATCTACATGCCCATGGTGCCGGAAGCGGCCTACGCCATGCTCGCCTGCACGCGCATCGGTGCCGTGCATTCGGTGGTGTTCGGCGGGTTCTCGCCCGACGCCCTGCGCGATCGCATTCTGGATGCCGACTGCCGCACGGTGATCACGGCCGACGAAGGCGTGCGCGGCGGCAAGTACATTGCGCTGAAGAACAACGTCGACAAAGCGCTGCTCAGTTGTCCGGACGTGAGCACGGTGATCGTGGTCGAACGCACCCAGGGCAACATCGACTGGGTCAGTGGCCGGGACCTCTGGTATCACGATGCCGTGCATGGGGTCAGCAACGAGTGCGCGCCAGAACCCATGGCCGCCGAAGACCCGCTGTTCATCCTCTACACCTCGGGCAGCACCGGCAAACCCAAAGGTGTGCTGCACACCACCGCCGGTTACCTGCTGCAGGCGGCGCTGACCCACAAGTACGTGTTCGACTACCGCGACGGTGAGGTGTTCTGGTGCACCGCCGATGTCGGCTGGATCACCGGCCATAGCTATATCGTCTACGGTCCACTGGCCAACGGCGCGACCACGCTGATCTATGAAGGTCTGCCGAATTACCCGGACGCATCGCGCTTCTGGCAGATCATCGATAAACAGCAGGTGAATATCTTCTACACCGCGCCCACCGCGTTGCGCGCGCTGATGCGCGAGGGGCCGGCGCCCCTGCAAAGCACGTCGCGCGAGAGCCTGCGCCTGCTGGGTACGGTTGGCGAACCGATCAACCCGGAAGCCTGGGAATGGTATTTCCATCAGGTGGGCCGCGAGCGCTGCCCTATCGTCGACACCTGGTGGCAGACCGAAACCGGCGGCATCATGCTGACCCCGCTGGTAGGCACTCGGCGGATCAAGCCTGGGTGCGCGACCCAGCCGATGTTCGGCGTGCAGCCGGTGCTGCTGGATGAACAGGGCAAGGAGCTGCAGGGCGCAGCCAGTGGCTTGCTGGCGATCAAGGCCAGTTGGCCGGGGCAGATTCGCAGCGTGTGGGGCGACCCGCAGCGGATGGTGGATACCTACTTCAAGCCTTATCCGGGCTATTACTTCACCGGCGATGGCGCGCGCCGCGACGAAGACGGCGACCTGTGGATAACCGGGCGCGTGGATGACGTGATCAACGTCTCGGGGCATCGCATCGGCACCGCTGAAGTGGAGAGCGCACTGGTACTGCACGACAAGATTGCCGAGGCGGCGGTGGTGGGTTACCACCATGACGTCAAAGGCCAGGGAATCTATGCCTTCGTGACGCCCATGAATGGCGTGACGGTCGACGAATCGCTGCGCAAGGAGCTGCTGGCGTTGGTGAGCAAGGAGATCGGCAGCTTCGCCCGGCCGGAGTTGCTGCAGTGGGCGCCGGCACTGCCCAAGACCCGCTCGGGCAAGATCATGCGGCGGATTCTGCGCAAGATCGCCTGTAACGAGCTGGATAGCCTGGGGGACACCTCGACCTTGGCGGACCCCAGTGTGGTCGAGGGCTTGATCGAAGGGCGGTTGAACAAGTCATAGGCATCGGCACATCAGGTAAACTTGCCGGCTTCCTTCCTTATCCAGGCGCCGTGCATGTCCGCTTTGATCCAGGCGCTGCGCGCCGCCCTCGACTACCGCCAACCGCTGCTCGCCGAGCTGCACGCCCAGGGCACCGATTGCTATCGGCTGTTTCATGGCAGCCAGGAAGGCGCCGGCGGCCTGACCATCGACCGCTATGGTCCGCAGCTGATGGTGCAGAGCTTTCACAGCAGCCTGGCCCGCGAAGATCTGCTGGCGCTGCATGCCGCCGTGGAGCACGCGTTGCAACTGTCCTTGCTGCTGGTCTACAACGACCGCTCCCAGGGCAACTCGCGCATCGATCGCCAGGACCCGATCTACCGCGCCGAAGAGGCAGCGCTGGCCGATCTGGTGGGCCACGAGTGGGGCCTGAACTATCGGGTACGGGGTCGCCACGCCGGTCAGGACCCTCTGCTGTTTCTCGACCTGCGCAGCGCCCGCGGCTGGGTCAAACGACACAGCCAGGGCAAGAGCGTGCTGAACCTGTTTGCCTATACCTGCGGCGTTGGCTTGAGTGCCGCAGCCGGTGGTGCCAGCGAGGTGTGCAACCTGGACTTTGCCGAAGGCAACCTGGCAGTGGGCGCGGAAAATGGCGCGCTGAACCCGCAGCTTGAGCCCATGCAGTTCATCCAGTCCGATTACTTCCCCGCCATTCGCCAACTGGCAGGGCTGCCCATTACCCAACGCCGCGGGCAGAAGCTACCGGCTTACCCGCGACTGCAACAGCGGCAGTACGACCTGGTGCTGCTGGATCCGCCCGCCTGGGCAAAAAGCGCCTTCGGCACCGTCGACCTGCTGCGCGATTATCAGAGTCTGCTCAAGCCGGCGATCCTCACTACGGCTGAAAACGGCGTGCTGATCTGCTGCAACAATCTTGCGAAAGTCAGCCTCGAAGACTGGCGTGAACAGGTGCTGCGCTGCGCGGACAAAGCCGGTCGACCCGTACGCGAGTGGCAGGTGCTGCCCCCGGCAGCGGATTTCCCGTCCAGGGACGGACAGCCTCCACTGAAAACTCTGATTCTGAATTTCTAGTTTTCCTACAGCAATTGGTGAAAATTCCATGACTTACAGGGCCTGAGTCTGAGGAACCGGATTGGCGTGCCATACTCCAAGCACCTCCGATCAGCTCAGATGGCCTTCACCATGTCCAAAGGATTGAAACGCGCAGTCGCCACCCTGGTAGCACTGGTTGCCCTGTACGCGTTACTGGGCTTCCTGATACTGCCCGGCATCGGCCTGCGTATCGCCAACCAGCAGTTGGCCAACTACTCCACGGTACCGGCCCATCTGCAACGCCTGGAATTCAACCCGTTCAGCCTCGAACTGACGCTGTGGGGCCTGCAGATCGGTGAGCCTGGCGCGGAACAGATCGGCTTCGAGCGCCTGTATGCCAACCTGCAGATCGACAGCCTGTGGACCGGCGCCGTGCACCTGGCCGCTGTAGAGCTCGACGCGCCGAAGACCGAGCTGCTGTTCGACAAGCGCGGTACCTTGAACCTGGCCGAGCTGTTCAAGGTTCCGCCCAGCGAGCCCAAGCCCGCCGACGAGGCGCCATCAGATCCTTTCCCCCTGCGCATCGGCAGCATCAAGCTGAGCGATGGCTACCTGCATTTCAAGGACATGCGCCCCAGCGAGCCCATCGAGTTCCTCTACGACGCGATGAATCTGCAGTTGAACAACCTCAGCACGCTGCCGGACGATCACGCCGACATGACCCTGGTAGCGGACGGTCCCGAAGGTGGCCGCATCGATTGGAGTGGCCGCATTGGCCTGAGCCCGATTTCCTCCCAGGGCAAACTCAAGATCACCGATGGCCAGATGAAAGTCTGGTGGCCCTACGTGCGCGACGCCGTCCCGCTGGTGCTGGAAGACGGCAAACTAAATTTCAGCACCGACTACAGCCTCAATCTGGCCAAGCAGACCGAACTCAACCTCACCAACGTGGCCCTGAGCGTGGCGCCCTTTGCCATCAAGGCGCCGGATGGCCGGCCATTGGTGCGCCTGCATCGGCTGGACGTGAGTGATACGGCGGTGGATCTGGTCAAACAGGTGGTGACGGTGGGCAAGATCCGCAGCCAGAAACTGGAAACCTGGGCTGCCCGCGAAGCGGATGGCCAGCTGGACTGGCAAAAGCTGTTCGCCAGCCAGCCTCAGCCCAGTCCCCAGGCTCAGGCCGTGCCGGCCGATGCCAAGCCGACCGCTCCCGCGGCGGCCAGCAAGCCCTGGCAGGTATTGCTCAAGGACGTCCAACTGCGCGACTACCAGGTGCATCTGGCCGACCGCGTGCCCAAGGACCCGGTAAGCCTGGAGCTGGGCCCGCTGAATGTCGATGTACAGAACTTCGACAGCCTCAATGGCTCGCCTTTCAGCCTCAAGCTCGATACGGGGCTGGGCAAGCAGGGCAAGGTTCAGGCCAGCGGCGAGGTCGACCTCGCTCCGGTGAGTGCTCGGCTCAAGGTCACCACCAAGGATATCGATCTGCGCGTGGCGCAGGCTTACATCAGCCCCTTCATCAAACTGGAACTGCGCAGCGGCATGCTCGACAGCGACCTGGCCGTCGACCTGAAAAGCACCGAGCCGCTGGCCATGAACATCACCGGGCGAGCCGAAGTCGATCAGTTGCACACCCTGGATACCTTGAAAGAGCGCGACTTCCTCAAATGGCAGCATTTGACCGTGGACGGTCTGGACTATCGCCATGGCGACAGCCTGAGCATCGCCAAGGTCAATCTGGAGCAGCCCTACGTGCGCTTCATGATCAACGAGGACCGCACCACCAACGTTGACGATCTGCTGATCCCGCAACCGGCGGACAAGCCGGCCCCTGCCGCGGCCAAGCCGCCTGCCGACAAACCGCTGGGCATCCGCATCGGCGCCATCGACATCGACAACGGTTCGGCCAACTTCGCCGACTTCAGCCTGACGCCCAACTTCGCCACCGCCGTGCAGCAGCTCAACGGCCAGATCGGCACCATCGACAACCGTCAGCCCAAGCCGGCGAAGATCGACATCAAGGGCAAGGTCGACCGTTACGCCCCGGTGACCATTGCCGGTGCGTTGAACCCCTTCGACCCCATGGCCAGCCTGGATATCGCCGCCAGCTTCAAGCGGGTCGAGCTGACCACCCTCACGCCGTACTCCGGCAAGTTCGCCGGTTACCGGATTCGCAAAGGGCGATTGAATCTGGACCTGCACTACCTGATCACCAAGGGTCAGCTGAAGGCAGAAAACAAGGTGCTGGTGGAACAGCTGCAACTGGGCGAGAAAGTCGACAGCCCCGATGCGGTTGACCTGCCCATCCGCCTGGCCATCGCGTTGCTCAAGGATACCCAGGGCCGCATTGCCATCGAACTACCGGTCAGCGGCGATCTCAACAGCCCACAGTTCAGCGTCATGCCCATCGTCTGGCAAACCCTGCGCAACCTGGTGTTGCGCGCGGCCCAGGCGCCGTTCAACTTCATCGGTGGGCTGGTCAGCGGAGGCGGATCGCAAGACCTGAGCACCGTCTTGTTTGCACCCGGCTCAGATGAGCTGGCGCCCGACGCCCAGGCAGCGTTGACCAAGCTGGCCGCCGCCCTCAAGGAGCGCCCTACCCTGCGCCTGGAAATCGAAGGCACCAGCGCGCAGAGCAGTGACGGTCCCTTGATTGCCGAGCAACGCCTGGAGCGTGAATACCAGAGCACCTTCTACAAGATGGCTCAGCGCCGCGGTGACAAGGTCCCCGCCACGGCCGCGGAAATGAAAGTGCCTGAGGACGACAAGCCGGCCATGCTCGAAGGCATCTATCGCACCCGCCTCAAGGGTCAGCCCCCAGCCGCGTGGGAGCAACTGGATCGCCAGGAACGCACCGCACGCCTGCGCGAGGCGGTCATCAAGTCCTGGGCCTCCAACAACACATTGCTGCGCCAACTCGGTCAGGCCCGCGCTGCCAGTATCAAGGACTTTCTGGTAGACAAAGGCCAACTGGCCGATGATCGTGTGTACTTCATCGACGCCGCCCTGGGCCAAGCCGAGAAAGACGGACGCGTCGTCACCCCCTTGCACCTGGATGCCGAATGATTACGCCAATGCGCTGTACATGGATGCTGACTCTTTTGATGCTCGCCAGCGGCGTGGAGGCCGCCTCGACCATGCGCTGCTCCAGCAACCTGGTGTCGCTGGACGAGCGCACGGTGGAGGTGGAACGCAAGTGCGGCGCACCGGCAAGCAAGGCGCAAACGGGTTATCAGCGCTCGGGACCGATCAATCGGCGAGTGGAGTTGCCGGTGGAGGAATGGGTGTACGGGCCGAACAACGGGATGTATCAGTATTTGAAGTTCGTGGGCAGTCGGTTGGTGGAGATCGACAGCAAGCGTAATTGATGGTGGTTGGGGATAGGGGTTGGGGATTTGTGGTGAATGGTCCCCTCACCCCGGCCCTCTCCCTGAGGGAGAGGGGCACTGTACGGCTCCCTTTCCTACAAACCCCGCCCCATAAAAAAAGCCCCGGCAAACTGCGCCGGGGCCCTTAGTGGCCACATCCCTGTGGCCTTCGCATGAATCTTTTACTCGGCTTTCAGGCCGTCAGCGGAGACCGCTTTAACGCCTTTGATAGCCTTGGTGATACGTACTGCGGTCGCTTTCTGCGATTCGGTCACAGCAACGGTCGACGACAGGGAAACCACGCCTTTGTTGGTTTCGACCTTGATGTCGGTACCAGGAATGCCTTTCTCGGTTACCAGGTCGGATTTGACCTTGGTGGTGATCCAGGTATCAGAGGTAGCTTCTTTGGCCTGGGTGACTTCGCCGGCAGCAACCACCATTGGAGCTTGGGTGGACTGAGCGAAGGCAGCGTTGGCCATGGTCAGAGTCAGGGCGGTAGCAGTAGCGGCAGCAATAGCGAACTTCTTCATACGAGTCACTCCTGTTTTTTGAAAAGTCTGCAAGCGGTTAAGGTCTCGGTTGCAGGTGACAAGTACTATTGCAGGGGCTGTGCCAGCTTTTTCAAATAAAATTATCCCTTTGAAATCAATGACTTGATTCATAATAAAAAACTATCAGTCGTGCAAGTTGCACGCCAGCCCAAAATCTTGCGTGCACTTTGCATGTAGCAGCGGCGTAAGCCGCGTCCCTCTCCCTTCGGTACGCCGGATGGGACGAGGTGGACCGGGACGCGGCTTACGCCGCTGCTACAGGTCAGGACATTTGGGTGTCTAGGTTGGCGCCGTCGCCTTTGTAGTCCTTGTGTTCAACGTCATCCCAACCCTCCTCGGGCAAGTGGCCTTCGCCGGCAAAGAACTCATACTCCTCCTTGCGGTACTCGAAGATGCTGACATCGTCGGGCGCGTCGCGCTGGCCGTAGCCGTACATGTACTCGTCGAGAAATTCGAAACGCTGTGCGCCGTCATCCACCAACAGGCCCTGCTCATCGAGCTGGCCGAACAGGTTCTGCAGGTCGTCGCGATGGGCATCCATGCGGTTGTTGTGTTTGATGTCCTCGACGATAAGGAATGGGGTGAGCGCGACGGTCAGCGCCGCGCCGGCCCACAGCAGCGGGCCTGCGAAGGCTCGAGCGGCATTGACGCCCACCAGGGCGGCCATCTGCGCGCCACCGCCGGCCAGGTTGAAGGCGCCTGCAGCCACGGTGATCGCGCCTTGGGCAATGACCGAGCCGTCACCGGCTTGCGCGCCGGATTTGATCTTCAATCCCCCCAGGACCAAATCAGCGACCCCCGTGAATACGTTGGCGCCCGCATCCATGGTGCGCAGGAACGCCGAAACACCGCGGGTGGTGGGCGTGCTGCCTTTGAGGCCGGGATTCTTGGCGAAACCATCACGGAAGCCGTCGGTGAATTTCTGCGCATCTTCCGGTGACAGGTCCAGCTTGTGGGCCAGCTTCTGCTTGTCGTCGATAGGCGCGGCATCGACGGCAGCATTGAAGTCTTCGAAGAGCTTCTTGGTGTCACCTTCCACCAGGCTGAACGGTCGCCCCTCGGTGGGCTTGTCCGTACCGAAAATCTGCGGCAGGGATTTGTCCAGGCCCATCATCTGGTTGAGCTGGGTGCCCTTGATGCTGTCGATGATGTTGGTGCCCAGATTGACGAAGTGCTGGCCGGCGCCCAGTACGCTGACCATGTCCTTGGCGATGGCCAGGCGTTCCTCAGGGGTGTCGGCGAGGGTGCCACCCTTGCCCGCGATCTGGTAGATGCCAGAGGCCAGTGAGATCAAGCCGCCGGCCGAGCCCAATGCGCCATTGGCATTGAGCTCGGTGATGGTCTTGAGCATGGAGCCGTGGGCACCCTCGCCCAAGGTCTTGTAGACGTCCTTGCTCATCACCTTGTCGATGTCGGCGCTGCTGACAGTGCCATTCTTGGCAAAGGTTGCACCCAGTTCCTTGAGGGCCTCGCCGAATGCCTTGGCGGTCTGCTTGTTGCCGAGGAATTCCTGCACGAAGCGTTCGGTTTCCACAGTGCGGCGAGCGATGTCGACACCGCCTTTCTTCAGCGCGGCGAGCAGCGTCTTCACCGTATCCTGGGTGGCCAGCACGGTGTTTTCGTCGTTGATGCCGGTGGGGTCGGCCATCAGCTTGTCGAGGTCGATGGCGGTAGCGTCAACCATCACCGATTGAGCAAACTGGGCGGCCTTGTCCGGATCGAAGGCGGCCAGGGACGCATAGGTCTTGTTGATGTCCGCTTCGGCCAGGCCATCTTCGCCTTTGGCCTTGAGGTCGGCGATGTACTTTACGTAGTCCTCGGAGAACGCGGTGGCCTCAAGTTCTTCGAGAATCCTGTCCTTGTCGGGCAGTGCTTCCAGTGCTTTCTGCTGTTGGGCCTGGAAGTCCTTCTGCACGCTTTCGGCACCGAACAGGTCGGCGGTCTGCTCGTCGAGCTTGACCTGATCGATGATCGCCGACAGGTCATCGCCACTGACCTTGGCCGTGCTCTGGCCCATGGAAATGTCCAGCACCACCATGTCCAGCCCGCCTTCGGTGGCGGACTTGGCGCGCAGGGCGTTGTACAGCTTTGCGCGGTCGTCGTCCTTGCCGATGGAGCCGTCCTCGACGCCTTTCTTCCAATCGGCGATGAGGTTCTGCCAGGTCAACTCGCTGACCGTCAGTTTGCGCTTGGCATCGTTGGGGTCGGCGGTGGTGGTGTCCATGCCCAGCACGTCGTGGTCGCTGGCCTTTGCCAGGTCGGCGTCTTCACGGGCGGTGTCGATCTTGCTGTCGTCGTAGCGCCTGCCTTCATCGGTGGACACGAAACGGGCATAGAGGTCGGGATTGCTCTGCTGGGAGACGATCACCTTGCGGCTGCCTCCCTTGCCATCGAACACCTCGGCCCGTACCAACCCCGGCCCCATCTCATCCTTGGGGCCAATGGTTGCGCCATCCACCTCAGCGTCGGTGAAGGGGTTGTCCTTGACCAACTCATAGCCCTCTTTCTCGCTGGCAGCGATGCCTTCGACAGTCGGGTCCTGTTTCTTCAGGCCTTCGAGGGTCTTCAACGCCTGGGTGATCAGTTGGGTAAAGGCCAGCCCACCGTCTTCATTGCCAGCGGGTGCTGCGGGGTCTTGTTGCTTGATGCTCAGGTTGTCGGTCGCCACTGCCTGTCTCCCTTGTCCTGTGCGCTCCCACCACGGCGACCGCCTTCATGGCGAGGCGCACGGGAACGGATGAGGGGTCATGATCGGCAGGGGATGTGTCGGTACTGTTGCAGGGGATGAGGAAAGCGTGAGGGTGTGATGAGGGTGTCGTTTTTGAAGGGATTGGGTTGCGGGTTCGGGCCTTATCGCGGGTAGAACCCGCTCCCAAAGGTGCTTTCAGGGCCAGTGCCGACGGCGCAGAACCGGCAGGCAAAAAAAGAGCCCCGAAGGGCTCTTTCCTGTCACGCCGGGGTGTTTACACGCCCGACGCCTTGGCAGCAGCGACGTCCTTGATGGACAGCTTGATACGGCCGCGGTTGTCCACGTCCAGTACCAGTACTTCGACTTCCTGACCTTCCTTGAGGATGTCGGTCACTTTCTCTACGCGCGCATCGCTGAGCATCGAGATGTGAACCAGACCGTCCTTGCCCGGCAGGATGTTGACGAAAGCACCGAAGTCGACGATACGTTCGACCTTGCCGACGTAGATCTTGCCGATCTCGGCTTCGGCGGTAATGCCCAGAACGCGCTGGCGAGCTGCCTCGGCCGCTTCCTTGGACTCACCGAAGATCTTGATCGAGCCGTCGTCTTCGATATCGATCGAAGCCTTGGTCTCTTCGCAGATGGCGCGAATGGTGGCGCCGCCCTTGCCGATGACGTCACGGATCTTGTCGGTGTCGATCTTCATGGCGATCATGGTCGGAGCATTTTCCGACAGCTCGGTACGGGAGGTACCGATGATCTGGTTCATCTGACCGAGGATATTCAGACGCGCTTCCAGGGCTTGGCCCAGAGCGATCTCCATGATCTCTTCGGTGATGCCGTTGATCTTGATGTCCATCTGCAGCGCAGTCACGCCTTTGGCGGTACCGGCTACCTTGAAGTCCATGTCGCCGAGGTGGTCTTCGTCACCCAGGATGTCGGTGAGGATGGCGAACTTCTCGCCTTCTTTCACCAGGCCCATGGCGATACCGGCCACCGGTGCCTTCATCGGCACGCCGGCGTCCATCAAGGCCAGGGAAGCACCGCAGACCGAAGCCATGGAGCTGGAGCCGTTGGACTCGGTGATTTCCGATACGACGCGGATGGTGTACGGGAACACGTCGGCGGCGGGCAGCATGGCCTGGACCGAACGACGGGCCAGACGACCGTGGCCGATTTCACGACGACCCGCGCCGCCCATGCGACCACACTCGCCCACCGAGAACGGAGGGAAGTTGTAGTGCAGCATGAAGGGGTCTTTCTTCTCGCCTTCCAGGGTGTCCAGCAACTGAGCGTCGCGGGCGGTGCCCAGAGTAGCCACGACCAGCGCCTGGGTTTCACCGCGGGTGAACAGGGCCGAACCGTGGGTTTTCGGCAGCACGCCGACTTCGATGTTCAGCGGGCGTACAGTCTTGGTGTCGCGACCGTCGATACGCGGCTTGCCGTTGACGATGTTTTCGCGAACGGTGCGGTACTCGATCTCACCGAAGATTTCTTTGACTTCAGCGGCAGTCGGCTGGCCTTCTTCACCGGAGAACCGGGCGACGATCTGGTCACGCAGCTCGCCCAGCTTGGCGTAGCGATCAGCCTTGACGGTGATGGTGTAGGCCTGGGAAACGGCATCGCCGAATTCGCCACGGATGGCGCCCAGCAGCTCGGTGTTCCAGGCTTTTGGCGTCCAGCTCCAGGTGGGCTTGGCGGCTTCGGCAGCCAGCTCGCTGACAGCCTTGATGACCGACTGGAATTCGTCGTGGGCGAACAGTACGGCGCCCAGCATCTGGTCTTCGGTCAGCTCTTTGGCTTCCGATTCAACCATCAGCACGGCGTCCTTGGTACCGGCGACGACCATGTCCAGGCTCGAAGCCTGCTGCTGCTCGTAGGTCGGGTTCAGCAGGTAGCCGGTGCTTTCATGGAAGGCCACGCGCGCAGCGCCGATCGGACCGTCGAACGGGATGCCGGAAATGGCCAGGGCTGCCGAGGTACCGATCATCGCAGCGATGTCCGGATCGGTTTTCTTGCTGGTCGAAACGACGGTGCAGACAACCTGCACTTCGTTCATGAAGCCTTCGGGGAACAGGGGGCGGATCGGGCGATCGATCAAACGCGAGGTCAGGGTTTCTTTCTCGGAAGGACGGCCTTCACGCTTGAAGAAACCACCAGGGATCTTGCCGGCGGCGTAGGTCTTTTCCTGGTAGTGGACGGACAGCGGGAAGAAGCCCTTGCCTGGGTCGGCTTGCTTGGCACCTACCACGGTGACCAGTACGGTAACGTCGTTGTCGACGGTGACCAGTACGGCGCCGGAGGCTTGACGGGCAATGCGGCCCGTTTCCAGGGTTACGGTCGATTGACCGAATTGAAACGTCTTGATTACCGGGTTCACGGTTTCCTACCTTCTGTTGGCTCTTGGGGGAACTGGTTTCTTGCGAATTCTTGGGCAGAGCGGGGAATCGGCCCCGTTGACCGTCCAGATACAACTTGAGGCTGGAGGCCTGCCCGCCCGAGCGGCAAACCCGCTGGGGTACGACAGACAACCAACCTCAGGATTGCGCGCGGCGCCCTCGCAGGCCCAGGCATTGGCCCAGGCCTGCGAGCACAGCACACCACGCTTGTCACCGCGTGTCAGGCCGCTATTAGCGACGCAGACCCAGACGACCGATCAGCGCAGCGTAACGGCTGACGTCTTTGCCCTTCAGGTAGTCCAGCAGCTTGCGGCGCTGGTTGACCATGCGGATCAGGCCACGACGGGAGTGGTGGTCTTTGCCGTTGGCCTTGAAGTGACCTTGCAGCTTGTTGATGTTGTGGGTCAGCAGTGCAACCTGCACTTCTGGCGAACCGGTATCACCAACGGCTTGCTGGTAGTCGGCAACGATTTGAGCTTTGTCTTCAACGCTAAGAGCCATGAGGCATCTCCAGTACTAGGGACACTGCGAGCAGTGTCCAACAGGCCAGGGCATTACCCTGTATTGATAAGAAGAGGTGCGACCGTGCCTGTTGACAGCCGTCCTCGACCAGCCGCCGCGGAACCCCGCAGCGACCGGGATCGGTCATTCCGACCGAATCAAGCGACGTGGCGCAATGCGCCCGTCTTCGCTCACTTCACCGATACCGATGAAGCGACCATTGTGATCCTGCACCCGAACCATGCCGAACTTCGGCGCCTCGGGAGCCCTTACCGGTTGCCCGTGGAGCCAGTAGAACGCGCTGTGCTCCGAGAACTGCAGCAGTGGCCAATCCTGCAGGCCGCTGTCCGAGGGCAGGAGGAACTGGTCCACCGCCTCGTTGCCACCTTCGGCATGGACACGCTCGAGTTCTTCGAGGGTGACCGTTTGCCCCAGACTGAAGGGGCCTGCCTGGGTGCGCCGCAGTTCAGCGACGTACGCACCACAGCCCAACGCCTCGCCAATGTCTTCGACCAGGGTCCGGATGTAGGTGCCTTTGCTGCAGTCCACCGCCAACCTGGCCGTGGTCTGCTCGCTTGCCAGCAATTCGAGCCGCGCAATAGTAACAGAACGCGGCTCGCGCTCCACTACTTCCCCGGCACGAGCAAGCTTGTACAAGGGCTGGCCATCACGCTTGAGTGCCGAGTACATAGGCGGTATCTGGCTGATTCCACCGCGAAATTTCGGCAAAACAGCTTCGATGTCGTCACGACCAACGGTCACTTCGCGAGTTTGTAACACTTCCCCCTCGGCGTCCGCCGTGGTGGTGGTCTTGCCCAGCTGCATCAAGGTCTCGTAGCCCTTGTCGGAATCGAGCAGGTACTGGGAGAACTTGGTGGCCTCACCGAAGCACAACGGCAGCACGCCAGTGGCCAGGGGGTCGAGACTGCCGGTATGGCCGGCCTTCTCGGCGTTGAGCAACCAACGCACTTTCTGCAGCGCCGCATTGGAGGTGAACCCCAACGGCTTGTCCAGCAGGATGATACCGCTGACATTGCGGCGGATACGCTTGACCTGAGCCACCGGGATTACTCCTTGGGTTCTTTGGCCGAATCATCGGGCTGATGCTGGCTGTCTTCGGCAACGGCGCGCTCGATCAGGGCCGACAGATGGGCACCGCGCGTGACGCTTTCGTCGTAGTGGAAATGCAGTTGCGGCACGCTGCGCAGCTTCATTTCCTTGGCCAGTTGCATGCGCAGGAAACCTGCGGCGGAGTTCAGCACCTTGATGCTCTGGGCAATATCGGCGGCGCTGTCCTGGCCCATCACGGTGATGAACACCTTGGCATGGCCGACGTCGCGGCTGACTTCCACCGCGGTGATGGTGACCAGGCCAACGCGTGGATCCTTGACTTCACGACGGATCAGTTGCGCCAGTTCGCGCTGCATCTGGTCGCCGATGCGTTGGGTACGGCTGTATTCTTTTGCCATGTTTCACTACCTGTAACTAGAGCGGCAAACGCCCGATCAGGCGTGGGCCGGATCGGGCGTTGCGTTTAGAACCGGTGGGCGAAGACCCATGCGGTTCCTTGGGGTCGCGGCTTAGAGCGTACGGGCCACTTGGACTTTCTCGAAGACTTCGATCTTGTCGCCGACCTTGACGTCGTTGTAGCTCTTCACGCCGATACCGCATTCCATGCCGGCACGTACTTCGGACGCATCGTCCTTGAAGCGACGCAGCGATTCCAGCTCGCCTTCGAAGATAACGATGTCTTCGCGCAGTACACGGATCGGACGGTTGCGGAACACCACACCCTCGATGACCATGCAACCGGCGATCGCACCGAACTTCGGCGAACGGAACACGTCACGCACTTCGGCGATGCCCAGGATGTTCTCGCGAACGTCGCTGCCGAGCATACCGGTCAGGGCTTTCTTGACGTCTTCAATGATGTCGTAGATCACGTTGTAGTAACGCATATCCAGACCTTCCTGCTCGACGATCTTGCGAGCGCCAGCATCGGCACGCACGTTGAAGCCGAACAGTACTGCATTGGAGGCCAGTGCCAGGTTGGCATCGGATTCGGTGATACCACCGACGCCGCCACCGACCACACGCACTTGCACTTCGTCGTTGCCCAGGCCGTTCAGAGCGCCCTGCAAAGCTTCGAGCGAACCACGGACGTCGGATTTGAGGACGATGTTGAGCGTCTTCTTCTCTTCCTGACCCATGTTCTCGAAGATGTTTTCCAGCTTGCCAGCGTGAGCGCGGGCCAGCTTGACTTCGCGGAACTTGCCTTGACGGAACAGAGCCACTTCACGGGCTTTCTTCTCGTCGGCAACAACGCTCATCTCGTCGCCAGCGTCCGGGGTGCCATCAAGGCCCAGGATCTCGACCGGAATGGCCGGACCGGCTTCCTTGATCGGCTTGCCGTTCTCGTCGAGCATGGCGCGCACGCGGCCATAGTTCGAGCCGACCAGCACCATGTCGCCTTGACGCAGCGTACCGTCCTGTACCAGCACGGTGGCTACCGGGCCACGGCCCTTGTCCAGACGGGACTCGACGACCACACCACGGCCAGGAGCCGACGGCGTAGCGGTGAGTTCCAGGACCTCGGCTTGCAGCAGAACAGCTTCGAGCAATTCGTCGACGCCAGTACCTTGCTTGGCCGAGACCGGGACGAACGGGGTGTCGCCGCCCCACTCTTCGGAAGTCACACCGTGTACCGACAGCTCGCTGCGGATACGGTCCAGGTCGGCGCCCGGCTTGTCGATCTTGTTCACTGCAACCACCAGCGGCACGCCAGCAGCCTTGGCATGCTGAACGGCTTCGATGGTCTGTGGCATCACGCCGTCGTCAGCCGCAACCACCAGGATCACGATGTCGGTGGCCTTGGCACCACGGGCACGCATCGCGGTAAACGCGGCGTGGCCCGGGGTGTCGAGGAAGGTCACCATGCCGCGCTCGGTTTCTACGTGGTAGGCGCCGATGTGCTGGGTGATACCGCCGGCTTCGCCCGCAGCGACCTTGGCGCGACGAATGTAGTCGAGCAGCGAGGTCTTACCGTGGTCAACGTGGCCCATGACGGTCACGACCGGTGCACGAGCGAACGCTTCACCTTCGAACTTCAGCGATTCGGCCAGGGAATCTTCCAGGGCGGTATCGCTGACCAGGGTCACTTTGTGGCCCAGTTCTTCAGCGACCAGCTGGGCAGTTTCCTGATCCAGTACCTGGTTGATGGTGGCCGGGGTGCCCAGTTTGAACATGAACTTGATGACTTCGGCAGCCTTGACCGACATCTGCGCGGCGAGGTCGCCGACAGTGATGGTCTCGCCGATCTGCACGTCACGTACGACAGGGCCGGTTGGGCTCTGGAAACCGTGGGCGTTGCGCTTCTTCAGCTTGCCTTTGCCACGGCCGCCACGACGGAAGCCATCGCTCTCTTCGTCGGTGGTACGCGGAGCGGCACGCGGAGTCGGCGCCTTTTCCTTGACCGTGGCACGATGAGGCTGGTTCTTGCGCTCGCCATCGCCAGCGCCGCCACCGCTGCGACGATCGTCGTTGCGAGGCTTGTCGGGACGACGGGGTTCTTCCTTCTTGCGCTCTGGAGCCGGCGCCGGAGCGACAGCTGCCAGATCGATGTCCGGTACCGAAGGCGCAGGGGCCGGTGCGGCCGGAGCCGGCGCTGCAGCAGCCGTGTTGCCGGCTGGCTGGTTGCGTGCTTCGGTCGCAGCGCGGGCGCGCGCTTCTTCTTCGGCTTTCTGACGGGCAGCGTTCTCTGCCGCGCGACGCTCTTCGAGCTCGCGCTTCTGCTCGGCCTGGATTTCTTCCGGGCTGCGCTGAACGAATACTTTCTTCTTGCGTACTTCTACGCTGATGCTCTTGCTACCGGCCACACGCAAGGTGCTTTGGGTCTTGCGTTGCAAGGTAATCTTGCGCGGTTCTTCCGCTTTCGCCTTGTGGCTGCTTTTCAAATGAGCCAGCAGAGCCTGCTTCTCATTGTCGGTCACAACTTGTCCGGCGTCGGTGTGCGGCAGACCTGCCTCACGCATCTGCTGAAGCAGGCGCTCTACCGGTGCGGCGACCTCTTGGGCCAGTTCTTTCACCGTGACTTGCGTCATGCACTTCTCTCCTCAGGCCGCGCCAATTACTCGAACCAATGGGCTCGGGCGGCCATGATCAACTTGCCGGCACGATCTTGGTCGATGCCGTCGATGTCGAGCAGGTCGTCAATCGACTGCTCGGCCAGGTCTTCGCGGGTAACTACGCCGCGCACCGCCAGTTCCATCGCCAAATCCTTGTCCATACCCTCAAGCGAGAGCAGGTCTTCGGCCGGATGGGCGTCTGCCAGCTTTTCCTCAGTAGCGATGGCTTTGGTCAACAAACGATCCTTGGCCCGAGCGCGAAGCTCGTTGACGATGTCTTCGTCAAAGCCGTCGATGTTGAGCATTTCTTCCAACGGTACGTAGGCAATCTCTTCCAGGCTGGTGAAGCCTTCGTCTACCAGCACCTGTGCCAGCTCTTCGTCGACTTCCAGCTCGTCGATGAAGTTGCGCAGGATGTCACCGGTTTCCGCTTGCTGCTTGGCCTGGATGTCCGATTCGGTCATCACGTTCAAGGTCCAGCCAGTCAACTGGCTGGCCAGACGCACGTTCTGCCCGCCGCGACCAATTGCCTGGGCCAGATTGTCGGCACCCACGGCGATGTCCATGGCATGGGCGTCTTCGTCGACGATGATGGCCGCGACTTCCGCCGGGGACATGGCATTGATGACGAACTGCGCCGGGTTGTCGTCCCACAGGACGATGTCCACACGCTCACCGCCCAACTCGCCGGACACCGCCTGCACACGCGAACCGCGCATGCCGATGCAGGCGCCTTGCGGGTCGATGCGCTTGTCCTTGGAACGAACGGCGATCTTGGCGCGCGAACCCGGATCACGGGAAGCGGCCATGACTTCGATCAGGCCTTCAGCAATTTCCGGCACTTCGATGCGGAACAGCTCGATCAGCATTTCCGGCGCGGTACGCGACAGAATCAGCTGAGGACCACGGTTCTCGGTACGAATTTCCTTGAGCAGTGCACGCAGGCGCACACCGACGCGGAAGGTTTCGCGCGAGATGATGTCTTCGCGAGCCAGCAAGGCCTCGGCGTTGTTGCCCAGGTCAACGATAACGTTGTCGCGGGTCACTTTCTTTACGGTACCGGAGATGATCTCGCCCAGACGTTCGCGGTAAGCGTCGACCACTTGGGCGCGCTCGGCTTCACGAACCTTCTGCACGATGACCTGCTTGGCGGTCTGTGCGGCGATACGGCCGAATTCGATCGACTCGATCTTCTCTTCGACGATGTCACCCACCTTGGCTTCGGGATGGGTCTGGACGACCTTGCTCGGCCAGGTTTCGATCGCCGGATCGTCGAGATCATCTTCCTCGACCACGGTCCAGCGACGGAATGTTTCGTAGGCACCGGTGTGGCGGTTGATTTCCACACGCAGGTCAACTTCGTCCTCGAAGCGTTTTTTTGTCGCAGTCGCCAGAGCAATCTCCAGCGCTTCGAATATTACGCCTGCCGGTACACCCTTTTCATTGGATACCGACTCAACAACCAGCAGTACTTCTTTGCTCATCGTACGCCTCGCCTTTCGCAAGCCATTGGATCCGCGGGACCCGCAGTATCTGGCATGTCTCAGTCAAAACTGGGAATGATATTGGCCTTGTCGATCGAATCGATCGGCAGCAGGAATTCGTTTTCGTCTACACGAACCACGACATCCTGGTCCTCCACACCGTGGAGAAGGCCCTGAAAGTTGCGACGACCCTCGAAAGGCGCGCGCAACTTTATCTTTACTTGTGCTCCGGCGTACGCGGCAAACTGTTCGATGGTGAACAGCGGGCGTTCCATGCCTGGAGAGGAAACTTCGAGGGTGTATTCGACGCTGATGGGATCTTCAACGTCCAGGACACCACTGATCTGACGACTGACAATGGCGCAGTCATCCACCAGCACGCCGCCCTCTTTATCGATATAAACACGCAAAAGCGAATGGCGGCCCTGAGCCGAAAACTCAATACCCCAGCATTCATAGCCTAGGGCCACGACCACCGGGGCCAACAAGGCCTGCAACTGTTCTAGCTTGCTCGACACCTGAACCCCCTCGTGCATGCTGTGCAAATAAAAAATGGGCGAAGCGCCCATCCCGGATACGCCGTTGAATACCGGCGCTTAAGAACTGTCCAGCTAACAAAAAGCCCCTTTGAAAAGGGGCCTTGCTAAAACTGGTTGCGGGAGCTGGATTTGAACCAACGACCNNGACCTTCGGGTTATGAGCCCGACGAGCTACCAGACTGCTCCATCCCGCGACAAAGCTGGGGCGAAAGTATACGACCGAACCCGATTTGGGTCAATCCAAGCTTCCACCGACAAGAAAGCCCGCAACAGCGGGCTCTCCTGATAATTGGTACCGAGAAGGGGACTCGAACCCCTACACCCTATGGGCACAACCACCTCAAGGTTGCGTGTCTACCAATTCCACCACCTCGGCAATACTACGTGAAACCCTTACCGCTTTTGAAACAGTGAAGTCCTTGCGGATATCACTTTTGCTCTTGAGCCGGAGGAACGTCAGTGGCCGGAGCCGCTTCGGTCTTTTGCTCTTGAAGCACCGGAACATCATCTGCTGCCGGCTTTTGCTTAGGTGCTTCGATAACAGCTGGATCTGGCAAACCTACTTGAGTCAGCTGTTGAGCTTTCTCTTTAGCAAAGTAACCTAACCCCAAGCTGGTTATGAAGAAACAGGCGGCAAGTATAGCAGTAAACTTACTAAGAAAGGTAGAGGAACCTTGGCTTCCGAAGACAGTATTTGATGCACCTGCTCCGAACGACGCGCCAGCGTCCGCACCTTTACCCTGTTGCAGCAATACCAGAGCGACAACGCCCAGAGCACCCAACAGATGAAAAACGACTACGACTGTTTCCAGCATTTTCTCAGTTTCCCGCGGCGCGACAGATCGCACCGAAATCATCTGCATTCAGGGAAGCACCACCAATGAGGCCCCCATCGATATCCGGCATGCCGAACAGTTCGGCCGCATTGGCCGCTTTGACGCTACCGCCGTACAACAGCCGCACAGACTGTGCGACCTTGGCATCTTCTGCCGACAACTGAGCGCGAATGGCTGCGTGCACATCCTGCGCTTGCTGCGGCGTGGCGGTCAGCCCGGTGCCAATGGCCCAGACCGGTTCGTAGGCGACCACCGCAGTGGCCAGCGCTTCGATCCCCAGGGCTGCAATGACACTGCCCAGCTGACGACCTACAATTTCCAGCGTCTTGCCGGCTTCACGCTCTTCCAGGGTTTCCCCTATGCAGAGCACCGGTATCAGACCTGCTGCCTGAGCCGCCTTGAACTTCTCGATCAGCATCTCTTCGCTTTCGCCAAGCAACTGGCGACGCTCGGAATGACCGATCAGGACCAGCGAACATTGTGCATCGGACAACTGGCTCGGTGCGATTTCACCGGTCAGCGCGCCCTGCTCAACTTGTGTCGCGCAGTTCTGCGAACCCACGGCGATGTTACTGCCCTGCAAGCCATCAACCACACGGTCGATGAACAGCGAAGGCGGGAATACCGCGACATCGACAGCGTCGGGCAAGGGTTGCTTGCGCAGACCCTCTATCAGCTCAGCGACGCTGGCGCGGGTACCATGCATTTTCCAGTTACCAGCTACCATGGGGCGACGCATGCTGTACCTCGTCGGTCAAAGTGGGCGCAGATGTTACCCAACGCAACGTTCACTGGCAAGCCGAATCAGGCGCAAACTTCAGTGACCAGCTTTGCCAGCTCGTCGGCATAGCCGCGAACGGCTTTTTCGTCGTTGCCCTCGACCATCACCCGCACCAGCGGCTCGGTGCCGGACTTGCGCAACAGCACACGGCCGCGCCCGCCCATGGCGTGGGTTACACGCTCGCAGGCCTCCTTGACCGCCGGGTGTTCGACCGGATTCACGTCACCCCCACTGAAGCGCACGTTGACCAGCACCTGTGGGCATTTGCGCAGGCCCTGGCGCGCGTGGGCCAGGGTTTCATCGCGTCGCTTGAGGGCCAGCAGCACTTGCAGGGCGGCAATGATGGCGTCACCGGTTGTGGTGTAATGGCAGCACACGATATGCCCCGAATTTTCACCCCCAAGCTGCCATTCGCGCTCCTTGAGCTCCGCCATCACATAGCGGTCACCGACGTTGGCGCGCACGAACGGGATCGAGAGGTCTTGCAGGGCCAGCTCCAGGCCCAGGTTGCTCATCAGCGTACCCACTACGCCGCCGTGCAGCTTGCCGCGCTGCTGCAGATCACGGGCGATGATGAACAGCAGTTCGTCACCATCGACGATGGCGCCCGTATGGTCGACCATCAGCACGCGATCACCGTCGCCGTCGAAGGCAATGCCCAGATCGGCGTGACCAACCAGTACGGCCGCCTGCAAGGCTTCCATGTGGGTCGAGCCACAGTTGTCGTTGATATTCAGGCCATCAGGCGCCGCCGAGAGCACGGTGACCTGCGCGCCCAACTCGCGAAAGACATTGGGCGCTACCTTGTAGGTGGCGCCATGGGCGCAGTCGATCACCAGCTTGAGGCCGGCGAAGTCGGTACTGGTGGGCACGCTGCTTTTGCAGAACTCGATGTAGCGACCGGCCGCGTCGTTGATGCGCGAGACCTTGCCCAGCTTGCTGGACTCGGCCACGGTCATGGGCGCGTCCATCAGCTCCTCGATCATCGACTCCACTTCGTCCGGCAGCTTGGTGCCCTGGCCGGAGAAAAACTTGATGCCGTTGTCGTCATGGGGGTTGTGCGATGCACTGATGACAATGCCCGCATCGGCATGGAAGGTGCGCGTCAGGTAGGCAATCGCCGGGGTAGGCATAGGACCCAGTAGCAGCACGTCTGCGCCAGCGGCAGAGAGCCCGGCCTCAAGTGCCGACTCGAACATATAGCCCGAGATACGCGTGTCCTTGCCCACCAGCACTCGGCAGACGCCCATTTTGCGAAACGCCATGCCTGCCGCCCAACCCAGCTTGAGCATGAAGTCCGGGGTGATGGGGTATTCGCCGACCCGGCCACGAATGCCGTCGGTACCAAAATATTTCCTGCTCATAGCAACGCTCCGTAATTCTTATTCCGCCGCTTCGACCGCAGCGATCATTCGAACGACATCCACCGTCTCGGCGACATCGTGCACGCGCAAGATCCGTGCGCCTTTGGTCATGGCCAAGGCGGCCAGGGCAAGGCTGCCATAAAGGCGCTCCGCCACAGGGCGGTTCAACGCAAGCCCTACCATGCTCTTGCGCGAGACGCCCACCAGCAACGGCCTGCCCAGCGCGTGCAAAGCCTGCATATGCTTGAACAGACTCAGGTTATGGGCGTGGGACTTGGCAAAACCAAAGCCCGGGTCGAGCAGTATACGCTCGGCGGGAATACCTACGGCAGCACACGCTTGCATGCGCTCGTCGAGAAAGCTGGAGACCTCCCCCACCAGGTCATCGTAGTGGGGGTGATCCTGCATGTCCGTCGGCTCACCCAGCATATGCATCAGGCACACCGGCAGCCCGGTCGCTGCAGCCGCGTCCAGTGCACCGTCGCGACGCAGGGAGCGCACGTCGTTGATCAACCCCGCGCCCAGGCGAGCACTTTCGCGCATGACTGCTGGGGTAGAGGTATCGACCGAGATGATCACATCCAGCTCGCGGCTGACTGCTTCAACCAGTGGCGCAACCCGCTCCAGCTCCTCGAGCGGAGACACGGGACGCGCGCCCGGCCGGGTTGACTCGCCGCCGATATCGATCAAGGTGGCGCCAGCCTTGACCATCGCTTCGGCATGACGAAGGGCGAGGTCGCGCTGGTTGAAGCGGCCGCCGTCAGAGAAGGAATCGGGGGTGATGTTGAGGATGCCCATGACGTGGGTCTGGGCCAAATCAAGAACCCGGTTGCCGCAAGGCAACCGGGTGGGGTATTGCACAGAGTTCATGTCGAACCTTAGTGTCGAACGGTACGAATTGACGCTTTACAGCTGGGCAGCGGGACCGCCGATTGGGGTTTCCGGACGCGGCTCCGGAGACACCGGGGTACCGGTAGGACCCGAACCGCCGGACCAGTCGCGAGGCTCGCGAGGCGTACGGCCAGCCATGATGTCGTCGATCTGATCGGCATCGATGGTTTCGTACTTCATCAACGCATCGGCCATGGCATCGAGTTTCTCGCGGTTGTCGGTGAGGATCTGCCGCGCGGTGCCGTAGCACTGGTCGATGATGCTGCGCACTTCCGAGTCGATGACCTTCGCCGTCTCACCGGAAACCGCCGCTGCGCTGCCGCCGCCACGGCCCAGGTAGCCCTGGTCTTCATCTTCGGCGTACAGCAGCGGACCGAGCTTCTCGGACAGGCCCCATTTGGTGACCATGTTCCGCGCGATCTGGCTGGCCCGCATGATGTCGTTGGACGCGCCGGTGGTGACACCGTCAAAACCCAGGGTCATCTCTTCGGCGATACGGCCGCCGTACAGCGAGCAGATCTGGCTGATCAACGCTCGTTTGGACAGGCTGTAGCGATCTTCTTCCGGCAGGAACATGGTCACACCCAGTGCGCGGCCACGCGGGATGATGGAGACCTTGTAGACCGGGTCGTGCTCCGGCACCACACGACCAACGATGGCATGACCAGCCTCGTGGTAGGCGGTGTTCTGCTTTTCTTTTTCCGACATGACCATGGATTTGCGCTCGGCGCCCATCATGATCTTGTCCTTGGCCAGTTCGAACTCTTTCATCTCCACCAGACGCTTGCCGTTACGGGCAGCGAACAGCGACGCTTCGTTGACCAGGTTGGCCAGGTCGGCACCGGAGAAGCCTGGGGTACCACGAGCGATCACACCCGGGTTGACGTCGTCACCCAGAGGCGCCTTCTTCATGTGAACCTTGAGAATCTGCTCGCGACCGCGAATGTCTGGCAGACCCACGACAACCTGACGGTCGAAGCGGCCTGGACGCAGCAGCGCAGGGTCGAGTACGTCAGGACGGTTGGTGGCGGCGATAACGATGATGCCATCGTTCATTTCGAAGCCATCCATCTCTACCAGCAACTGGTTGAGGGTCTGTTCACGTTCATCATGACCGCCACCCATGCCAGCGCCACGATGGCGGCCGACGGCGTCGATCTCGTCGATGAAGATGATGCATGGAGCGTGTTTCTTGGCTTGTTCGAACATGTCACGGACGCGGCTTGCACCGACACCCACGAACATTTCGACGAAGTCGGAACCGGAGATGGTGAAGAACGGCACCTTGGCTTCGCCGGCGATGGCCTTGGCAAGCAGGGTTTTACCGGTACCAGGAGGACCGACCATCAGCACACCGCGAGGAATGCGGCCGCCCAGGCGCTGGAACTTGCCCGGATCGCGCAGGAACTCTACCAGCTCGCCTACCTCTTCCTTGGCTTCGTCGCAACCGGCAACGTCAGCCAGGGTGGTCTTGACCTGATCTTCGGAGAGCAGGCGCGCCTTGCTCTTGCCGAAGCTCATCGGGCCGCCCTTGCCGCCTGCGCCGCCTTGCATCTGGCGCATGAAGAACATGAACACCGCGATGATCACCAGGATCGGGAAGCTGGCCACCAGGAGCTGGGTCCAGATGCTCTGCTGTTCAGGCTGCTTGCCTTCGACCACGACCTTGTTGTCCACCAGGTCGCCGATCAGGCCGTTGTCCTGGATCGCCGGGCGAATGGTCTTGAAGGAGTCGCCATCATTGCGCTTGCCGGTGATGACATAGCCGTCGACCGCAACGCGCTCTACCTTGCCGTCCTTCACCTGTTGGATGAAGTCGGAATAGTTGAGGGTCTGCGGCTCGTTGGGGCTTGAGAAGTTGTTCATGACCGTCACCAGGACGGCGGCGATGATCAACCACAGGATCAGATTCTTTGCCATATCGTTCAATTCGCTACCCTCTGAAGCCTGCTACCCGCAACCCGCGCAGGCATGCTTCGCATGATTTTCACCGGCCAAACTTACTACATAACCTACTGGACTGCAGGTGCCGTCTGTAACCCTTTGTGAAACTTTGACTGCGCAATAGTCGATTATGCTCAGCAGGCTACACCATTTGAAAAAAGCTATCGCCTGCTTCAAAAGCCGCTGTCTTGCTGCTCGACACCCTTGAAACCTCGACCCAGCAGGTACTGTTCGCGAGAACGGTCCCGCGACGACGAAGGTTTACGCATCTGCACCTTGTCGAACATCTGCCGAACGGTCTTGTGATACACGTCAAAACCTTCGCCCTGAAACACCTTGATCAGGAAGTCGCCACCTGGGCGCAATACCCGACTGGCCAGGTCCAGTGCCAGTTCACAGAGGAACATCGCACGGGGCATATCGACTGCGGCCAGTCCACTCATATTGGGGGCCATATCGGAAATCACAAGGTCTACCTGCGAATTACCGACCGCTTCCAGAATCTGCGCCAGCACGGCGTCTTCGGTAAAATCGCCTTGAATGAAGGTGACATCCGGGATGCTGTCCATTTCCAGGATATCGGAAGCGATCAGCCGGCCTTGGCCACCAATCAGACGACTGGTCACCTGGGACCATCCACCGGGGGCGGCACCCAGGTCAATTACACTCATGCCAGGACGAATCAGGCGATCGCGCTCCTGGATTTCCAGCAGTTTGTAGCTGGCACGTGAACGATACCCGTCTTTTTGCGCCATTTTGACGTAGGGATCATTGAAGTGTTCTTTCAGCCAATTAAGGCTTGTCTTGGAACGGGCCACAGGGCACCTCGAATAACGGGTCGTGATTAACTGGGCGGAGCCGAGGGCGCTCGGGTAAACTGGCCGCCGCTTTTTACAAGATCAGACGAAGGGTCAGATTATGCCGCTCACTCAGGAGCAGAAGAAACAGTACAAATCCATTGGCCACCATCTGAAACCGGTTTTGATGGTTGCCGACAACGGTTTGACTGAAGGTGTTTTAGCAGAATTCGAACGCGCCTTGAGCGATCACGAGCTGATCAAGATCAAACTCAACATCCTCGATCGCGAACAACGCCTGCAAGCCATTGCCGCACTGTGCAAGGCCGGCCGTGCCGACCTGGTACAGGTCATCGGCAAGATGGCGCTGGTTTACCGCAAGAACCCGCAAGTGAACAAGCAGTTGTCCAACGTTCATCGCTTTCACTGATGAACCCGCCATCAAGGGCGCGCCCGGCGCGCTCTCGATGGAATCGGCTGGACCACCAGCACCAGGCCGGTGACACCCAGAATCAGGTAGCAGAACAGCTGCCAGCGCATCGCCTCCGTCAGTACCAGCGCTATGGCGAAGTACATCGCGCACACCACCAGTACCACACACAGTAGCTGGCCACGCAAATCGCGCAACACGCCGCGAACGCCTTCGGCCCGAATCAGCACCATGGCCTGCAGCAACGCGCAGAAACTCGCGAATGCCACCAGCAATGTGCCGACCTGACGGGCGATATCCTCGACCAGCAACGGCGCAATGCCGACCTTCACCAGCGCCGGCAGCAAGCCGAAGTGCAGCATCCACAGGCCGCCAACCCAGAGCACCTGGGTCAGCTGCCAGATCACCGCGCCCGCATGACGCGAGTGCGGCCGTTCAAATGTGGGCGACTTCGACAATCTCGTACTCGATAACGCCACCAGGCGTCTTCACCGTGACCACATCGCCTTCTTCCTTGGCGATCAGGGCGCGGGCGATGGGCGAGCCATGGGACAGCTTGCCCGCCTTGATATCGGCTTCATCCTCACCGACGATCTTGTACTTGACGCGCTCGTCGGTCTCCACGTTGGCGATTTCCACGGTCGTGCCGAAAATCACCTTGCCGGTGTGAGGAATGGTGGTGACGTCGATGATCACCGCATTCTGCATGCGACCTTCGATGTCACGAATCCGAGCCTCGACCATGCCCTGCTGTTCACGCGCGGCATGGTATTCGGCGTTTTCTTTTAGGTCACCCAGTTCGCGGGCCGTGCCGATGTCCTGGCTCAGCTTGGGACGGACGACCTTGGTCAGATGGGTAAGCTCTTCTTCCAGGGCGCGAGCGCCCTGGACAGTCATGGGATATTTGATCATGCATTGAGTCCTGCGTGGAGATCCTGCAAGCGGCGCACGGTCTTTTCCGGACCGAACTTCAACGCTTCACAGATCGCTTCGCCAGCGGCAATGGTGGTGGTGCAGTAGATCTTGTGCTGCAAGGCGTTGCGGCGGATCGAGTAAGAGTCGGCAATCGACTGACGGCCTTCGGTGGTGTTGATGATCAAGGTGACTTCGTCGTTCTTGATCATGTCGACCACGTGCGGGCGACCTTCGGTCACTTTGTTCACACGGCGTACCTTGAGGCCGGCGGCCTCGATTTCGCGCGCGGTACCGGCTGTAGCGACGACTTCGAAGCCCAGCGCAATCAGGTCGCGTGCAACGCCGGCCACCAGTGGCTTGTCGTCGTCACGCACGCTGATGAACGCGGTACCGCCCGTAGGCAGCACTTCGCTGGCGCCCATCTGGGCCTTGGCGAAGGCTTCACCGAAGGTGTCACCGACACCCATGACTTCACCGGTGGACTTCATCTCTGGGCCCAGGATCGGGTCGACGCCCGGGAACTTGGCGAACGGGAACACCGCTTCCTTGACGCTGTAGAAGTTCGGAATGATTTCCTTGGTGAAGCCGATTTCCTTCAGGGTTTTACCGGCCATCACCCGCGCCGCGACCATGGCCAGGGAAGTGCCGATGCACTTGGACACGAACGGCACCGTCCGCGAGGCGCGTGGGTTGACTTCGATCACGTAGATCTTGTCGCCCTGCAGGGCCAACTGGACGTTCATCAGGCCGATAACGCCCAGTTCCAGGGCCATTTTCTTGACCTGCTCGCGCACTTCGTCCTGCACGTGGGCAGGCAGCGAGTACGGTGGCAGCGAGCATGCCGAGTCACCGGAGTGAACGCCGGCCTGTTCGATGTGCTGCATGATGGCGCCGATCACTACATCGGTGCCGTCACAGACCGCATCCACGTCCATCTCGATGGCGCAGTTGAGGAAGTGGTCGAGCAGTACCGGGCTGTCGTTGGACACCTGTACGGCTTCACGCAGGTAGCGCTTGAGTTCGTCCAGCTCGTAGACGATCTCCATGGCACGACCGCCCAGCACGTACGAAGGACGCACTACCAGGGGGTAGCCGATGTCGCCTGCGGCGCGGATGGCTTCTTCTTCGCTGCGCACGGTGGCGTTTGGCGGCTGCAGCAGGTTCAGGCGCTGAACCATCTGCTGGAAACGCTCGCGGTCTTCGGCGCGGTCGATGGAATCAGGGCTGGTACCGATGATCGGCACACCGGCTTCTTCCAGGGCGCGGGCGAGTTTCAACGGGGTCTGGCCGCCGTACTGGACGATCACACCCTTTGGCTTCTCGACACGTACCACTTCCAGCACGTCTTCGAGGGTCAGCGGCTCGAAGTACAGGCGGTCGGAGGTGTCGTAGTCGGTGGAGACGGTTTCCGGGTTGCAGTTGACCATGATGGTCTCGTAGCCGTCTTCGCGCAGGGCCAGGGCCGCGTGCACACAGCAGTAGTCGAACTCGATACCTTGGCCGATGCGGTTCGGGCCACCGCCCAGGATCATGATCTTGTCGCGAGTCGACGGGTTGGCTTCGCACTCTTCCTCGTACGTGGAGTACAGGTAGGCGGTGTCGGTGGCGAACTCGGCGGCGCAGGTGTCGACGCGCTTGTACACCGGGAACACCTCCAGCTTGTGGCGGTGACGGCGCAGGTTCTTGTCGGTGATACCCAACAGCTTGGCCAGGCGCTGGTCAGAGAAGCCCTTGCGCTTGAGACGGAACATCAAGGCCTTGTCGATATCGGCCAGACCCAGGGTCTTGACCTTCTCTTCTTCCTTGATCAGGTCTTCCATCTGCACCAGGAACCAGCGGTCGATCATGGTCAGGTCGAAGATCGCGTCCACGCTCATGCCGGCGCGCATCGCATCGGCGACGTACCAGATACGCTCGGCACCCGGCACGGTCAGCTCGCGCTTGAGGATGCTGTTGGCCTCGGGGCTGGCCAGGTCGACTTTCGGGTCCAGGCCGCAAACGCCCACTTCCAGGCCGCGCAAGGCTTTCTGCAGGGATTCCTGGAAGGTCCGGCCGATGGCCATGACTTCACCCACGGATTTCATCTGGGTGGTCAGGCGCGCGTCGGCTTTCGGGAATTTCTCGAAGGCGAAGCGTGGCAGCTTGGTGACGACGTAGTCGATCGATGGCTCGAAGGACGCCGGGGTCTTGCCACCGGTGATGTCGTTCTGCAACTCGTCGAGGGTGTAACCCACGGCCAGCTTGGCGGCGACCTTGGCGATCGGGAAGCCGGTGGCCTTGGAGGCCAGCGCCGAGGAGCGCGATACGCGCGGGTTCATTTCGATCACGACCATGCGGCCGGTGTTCGGGCAGATACCGAATTGCACGTTGGAACCGCCGGTTTCAACGCCGATCTCGCGCAGCACCGCCAGGGAGGCGTTACGCAGGATCTGATATTCCTTGTCGGTCAGGGTCTGTGCCGGTGCGACGGTGATGGAGTCGCCGGTGTGCACGCCCATCGGGTCGAAGTTTTCGATGGAGCAGACGATGATGCAGTTGTCCTTTTTGTCGCGGACCACTTCCATCTCGTACTCTTTCCAGCCGATCAGCGATTCGTCGATCAGCAGTTCCTTGGTCGGCGACAAGTCCAGACCGCGGGCGCAGATTTCTTCGAATTCTTCACGGTTGTAGGCAATGCCGCCGCCAGTGCCACCCATGGTGAACGAAGGGCGGATGATGCACGGGAAGCCGAGCTTCTCCAGCACCGCGTTGGCCTCTTCCATGCTGTGGGCGATGCCCGATCGTGGGCACGCCAGGCCGATAGACTTCATGGCCTTGTCGAAGCGCGAGCGGTCTTCGGCCTTGTCGATGGTGTCGGCATTGGCGCCGATCATTTCCACGCCGAACTTGGCCAGCACGCCTTCGCGCTCCAGGTCCAGGGCGCAGTTCAGGGCAGTCTGGCCACCCATGGTCGGCAGCACGGCGTCGGGACGCTCTTTCTCGATGATCTTGGCAACGGTTTGCCACTTGATCGGCTCGATGTAGGTGGCGTCGGCCATGGCCGGGTCGGTCATGATGGTGGCCGGGTTGGAGTTGACCAGGATGACCCGGTAACCCTCTTCGCGCAGGGCCTTGCAGGCCTGGGCGCCGGAGTAGTCGAACTCGCAGGCCTGGCCGATGACGATCGGGCCGGCACCGAGAATCAGGATGCTTTTAATGTCTGTACGTTTTGGCATGGTTCTCACTCAATTCCGCAGTTCAGTCGGCGTGCCGCCTGGACTTTATGGGGCGGCGCCTGGGCGGCCGGTCCGTCGATGACGGGGCCGGCCCAGGCGCGCGTTTCACACGGGTTCGACGTCGATCAGCGGCGCTTGGCCATGGACTCGATAAAGCGATCGAACAGCGGCGCGACGTCATTCGGGCCCGGACTGGCTTCAGGGTGACCCTGGAAGCTGAACGCGGCCTTGTCGGTCAGCTCGATGCCCTGAAGGGTGCCATCGAACAGCGATTTGTGGATCGCGCGTACATTGCTCGGCAGCGTGGCTTCGTCGACCGCAAAGCCATGGTTCTGGCTGGTGATCATGACCACACCGGTGTCGGTGTCCTGCACCGGGTGGTTGGCGCCATGGTGGCCGTGACCCATCTTGACGGTCTTGGCACCGGCGGCCAGGGCCAGCAGTTGGTGACCCAGGCAGATGCCGAACACCGGAATCTCGGTCTGCAGCACTTCCTTGATCGCCTGGATAGCGTAGTCACAAGGCTCTGGATCGCCAGGGCCGTTGGACAGGAACACGCCGTCGGGGTTGAGCGCCAGCACGTCGGCGGCCGGGGTTTGCGCCGGCACCACGGTCAGGTGGCAGCCGCGCTCGACCAGCATGCGCAGGATGTTGACCTTGACGCCGTAGTCGTAGGCCACGACGTGGTATGGCAGTTCGCTGTTGGCGACTTCGGGATGGCTGTCGGTTTTCAGGTCCCAGACGCTGGAGCGCCACTGGTAGGTGTCCTTGGTGCTGACTTCCTTGGCCAGGTCCATGCCCTTGAGACCCGGGAAGGCGCGCGCAGCGGCGATGGCCGCTTCTTCGCTGATGTCGTCGCCCGCCATGATGCAGCCGTTCTGGGCGCCTTTCTCACGCAGGATACGGGTCAGGCGGCGAGTGTCGATGCCGGCGATGGCGACGACGTTGTTGGCTTTGAGGTACTCGTCCAGCGGCTGGGTGTTGCGCCAGTTGCTGGCCACCAACGGCAGGTCGCGAATCACCAGGCCGGCCGACCAGACGCGGTTGGACTCGGCGTCTTCGGGGGTGGTGCCGGTGTTGCCGATGTGCGGGTAAGTCAGGGTAACGATCTGCTGGGCATAGGAAGGATCGGTAAGGATTTCCTGATAGCCGGTCATTGCGGTGTTGAACACCACCTCACCAACGGTTTGACCGTCGGCTCCAATGGCTTCGCCGCGAAAGATGCTGCCATCGGCAAGGGCGAGTATGGCTGGCTTAGTCAAGAAGACCTCCCGTAAATAAAGCCTGAAAGGGCGATCGCAGGTTGTAAAAAAGCGGAATGCCGTATGGATACGTCACCCCGCTTCTTTTCATCGAATTATCTGCGCGCTTTTAGTGGACACACTAAAGCTGTAGCTTACAGAAAAGAGGTGTTTTGGTCTACCGCAAATGCGCTGCGGAGTTCGCGTGATGCGACAGGGGGCGGGGTTTTGCGGCGGTATCGAGGGCCTGGTCGCGGGCAGAGCCCGCTCCCACAAGGTTTCCGAGGTTACCCTGCAGGAGCGGCGCCGAGCCGCGAAGCAGTCATCAGCCTCAATGCAGATCCAGTACATCCTGCATATCGTAGAACCCCGGCGCACGACCGTCGAGCCACAGCGCCGCACGTACGGCCCCCTTGGCAAAGGTCATGCGGCTGGACGCCTTGTGGGTGATCTCGACGCGCTCGCCGTCGGCGGCGAACAACACCGTGTGATCCCCCACCACGTCACCGGCACGCACGGTGGCGAAGCCGATGGTCTGGCGATCACGGGCGCCGGTCTGGCCTTCGCGACCGTATACGGCCACTTCCTTGAGGTCACGCCCCAGGGCATTGGCGACCACTTCACCCATGCGCACCGCCGTACCCGAAGGGGCATCGACCTTGTGCCGGTGATGAGCCTCCATGATCTCGATGTCGACCTCGTCACCCAATACCCGAGCAGCGGTGTCGAGCAGCTTGAGGCACAGATTAACGCCGACGCTGAAGTTGGCAGCAAAGACGATTGGGATGTCCTTGCCGGCTTCAGCCAGCAGCGCCTTTTCCTCGACACTGAAGCCGGTGGTGCCGATCACCATGGCCTTGCCCGCCTTGCGGCAGAACGCCAGGTTCTTCAGGGTCACCGTAGGGTGAGTGAAGTCGATCAGCACGTCGAACTCGTCGGCCACCTTGGCGATGTCACCGGACAACGGCACACCGATGCGGCCCAGTGCAGCGAGCTCGCCGGCGTCGGCACCCACCAGGGTGCTGTCGGGACGGTCGACCGCCGCAGTCAAGCCGGCACCCGGTGCCTGCTGTACCGCTTCGATCAAGGTCTTGCCCATGCGCCCGGCGGCGCCCATCACAGCTATACGTCGCATGCTCGAATCCTTATGCCTTACAGGTCACCGAAGAAACGCTTCACACCTTCGAACCAGCCATTGGCCTTCGGCGAATGGGAGTCGTCGCCTTCCAGCGAGGTACGGAACTCTTCCAGCAACTCACGCTGCCGACGATTGAGGTTGACCGGCGTTTCCACCGCGACGCGGCACATCAGGTCGCCAGCGCCGCCGCCACGGACCGGGGCAACGCCCTTGCCACGCAGACGGAATTGCTTGCCGGTCTGGGTGCCTTCCGGGATCTTCAGCTTGACCCGACCGTCCAGGGTCGGCACTTCCAGCTCGCCGCCCAGGGCCGCGTCGGTGTAGCTGATCGGCACTTCGCAGAACAGATGCTTGCCGTCACGCTGGAAAATCGCGTGCTCACGCACATTGATGACCACGTACAGATCGCCCGTCGGGCCACCCTGAGCGCCCGCCTCGCCTTCGCCCGACAGACGAATGCGATCACCGGTGTCGACACCGGCCGGCACTTTCACCGACAGGGTCTTGTACTCTTCGACACGGCCTTCGCCATGGCAGGAGTCGCAAGGGTCGGAGATGATCTTGCCCTGGCCGTGGCAACGCGGGCAGGTTTGCTGCACCGAGAAGAAGCCTTGCTGCATGCGGACCTGACCGATACCGCCACAGGTGGGGCAGGTGATCGGCGAAGAGCCTTTCTTGGCACCACTGCCGTCGCACGGCTTGCAGTTGACCAGGGTGGGCACGCGGATGCTGACCGTGGTGCCGCGCACGGCCTCTTCCAGGTTCAGCTCCAGGGTGTAACGCAAGTCGCTGCCCCGCTGTGCACCGCCACGACCACCACCGCGGCCGCCGCCGAAGAAGTCGCTGAACACGTCACCGAAGATATCGGAGAAGTTCTGCCCGCCGAAGCCTGCACCGCCGCCGCCCATGCTGGGGTCGACGCCGGCATGACCGTACTGGTCGTAGGCCGCACGCTTGCTGGCGTCGGACAACACTTCATAGGCCTCATTGGCCTCTTTGAATGCTTCTTCCGACTCTTTGTTGTCCGGGTTGCGGTCCGGGTGGTGTTTCATCGCGAGGCGGCGATAGGCCTTTTTCAGATCGGCCTCGCTGGAGCCACGCTCCACCCCCAGAACCTCGTAATAGTCACGCTTTGCCATAAGTCTTTGTACTCTTTTGGGAGCCAGCACGCAGGGGCGCCGCTGACCGCGCCGCCAACATCCGATCGCTGTCGCATGTTGTTAAAATTCGTGTATTCCAGACACGCCAACGCGGGAGCAAGCCCCCGCGCGGCGACATCCTACCAGTCACTGTGCAAGCACAGTCAACCGGCCGACCAACAAGCAGTGCTTACTTGTTGTCTTTCACTTCTTCGAACTCGGCATCGACGACGTCGTCGTGCTTACCGGCTTCTTCCGCTGGCTGGGCCGCTGCGCCTTCAGGTTTTTCGGCCTGGTCGGCGTACATTTTCTGAGCCACTGGCGCGGAGACTTTGGACAGCTCTTCGACCTTGGCGTCGATAGCAGCCTTGTCGTCGCCCTTGACCGCAGTTTCCAGCGCTACTACAGCAGCTTCGATAGCGGTTTTCTCTTCGGCGGAGACCTTGTCACCCGCATCGGCGACCATCTTGCGAGTCGAGTGCACCAGTGCATCACCCTGGTTACGGGCAGCGGCCAGCTCTTCGAACTTGCGGTCTTCTTCAGCGTTGACTTCGGCGTCGCGAACCATCTGTTGAATTTCTTCTTCAGACAGACCCGAGTTGGCCTTGATCACGATGGACTGGGTCTTGCCAGTAGCCTTGTCTTTCGCGCCGACGTGCAGGATGCCGTTGGCGTCGATGTCGAAGGTCACTTCGATCTGTGGCACACCGCGTGGCGCCGGTGGAATCTCGGCCAGGTCGAACTTGCCCAGGGACTTGTTCTGACCGGCTTGCTTACGCTCACCTTGCAGCACGTGAATGGTCACAGCGCCCTGGTTGTCATCGGCGGTCGAGAATACCTGCGATTTCTTGGTAGGAATCGTGGTGTTCTTCTCGATCAGCGCGGTCATCACGCCGCCCATGGTTTCGATACCCAGGGTCAGCGGGCTGACGTCGAGCAGCAGAACGTCTTTGACGTCACCGGCCAGAACGGCGCCCTGGATGGCAGCACCCATGGCAACGGCTTCGTCAGGGTTGACGTCTTTGCGAGCTTCTTTGCCGAAGAAATCGGTTACCAGCTTCTGCACCAGCGGCATACGGGTCTGACCGCCGACCAGGATCACGTCGTTGATCGCGCCGACGTCGATACCGGCGTCTTTCATGGCGATGCGGCAGGGCTCGATGGTGCGTTGAACCAGGTCTTCGACCAGCGATTCCAGCTTGGCGCGGGAGATCTTCACGTTCAGGTGCTTCGGACCGGTCGCGTCTGCAGTGATGTACGGCAGGTTGACGTCGGTCGACTGGCTCGAGGACAGTTCGATCTTGGCTTTCTCGGCTGCTTCTTTCAGGCGCTGCATGGCCAGCGGGTCGCCCTTGAGGTTCATGCCGCTTTCTTTCTTGAATTCGTCTACGAGGTAGTCGATCAAGCGGATGTCGAAGTCTTCACCACCCAGGAAGGTGTCGCCGTTGGTGGCCAACACCTCGAACTGGTGCTCGCCGTCTACTTCGGCGATTTCGATCACGGACACGTCGAAGGTACCGCCACCCAGGTCATAAACGATGACAGTGTGGTCGCCCTTGGCTTTGTCCATGCCGTAGGCCAGTGCGGCCGCGGTAGGTTCGTTGATGATGCGCTTGACGTCCAGACCGGCAATACGGCCGGCGTCCTTGGTGGCCTGACGCTGGCTGTCGTTGAAGTAGGCCGGTACGGTGATGACCGCTTCGGTCACGGCTTCGCCCAAGTAGTCTTCGGCGGTTTTCTTCATCTTTTTCAAGATTTCAGCCGAGATCTGTGGCGGTGCCATTTTTTGGCCGTTGACTTCGACCCAGGCGTCGTTGTTGTCAGCCTTGACGATCTTGTAAGGGACCATCTGGATGTCTTTCTGCACGACGTCTTCTTCGAAGCGACGGCCGATCAAACGCTTCACCGCGTACAGGGTGTTGTGCGGGTTGGTGACTGCCTGACGCTTGGCGGACTGGCCGACCAGAATTTCACCGTCGTTGGCGTATGCAATGATCGACGGGGTGGTACGAGCGCCTTCGGCGTTCTCGATAACCTTGGCCTTGCCGTTTTCCAGAATGGAGACGCAGGAGTTGGTGGTCCCCAGGTCGATACCGATAATCTTGCCCATGTTTCTTCTCCTGGCGCTATGGCCCGAAAATTTGGATTTGGTTGCCGCAGCAGTGGTGGCTGACTGCGGTAGCACTGAAACGCTTGACTCTTAAATGGGGGCCTGGCGGCCGATTTCAAGCCTGTTCGTCAATCGAAGGCGAAACCGGTGCCGGAGCCTTGCTGACCACGACCATGGCCGGGCGCAACAGGCGGCCATTGAGCTGATAGCCCTTCTGGAACACTTTCAGCACGCTGTTGGGTTCGACGTCCGCGCTTTCCTGCATGGCCATGGCCTGATGGTGCTCGGCGTTGAACGGCTCGCCGTGCGGGTCCAACGCTTCGAGGTTGTAGCGCTTGAGCGTGTCCTGGAACATCTTCAGGGTCAGCTCGATGCCTTCGCGCATGGGGCGAATGCTTTCGTCGTCCGGGTTCGACAGCTCGATGCCGCGCTCCAGGCTGTCGATGATCGGCAGCAGGTCGCCCGCAAATTTTTCCAGGGCGAACTTGTGCGCCTTTTCTACATCCTGCTCGGCACGGCGGCGAACGTTCTGCAGGTCGGCAGCAACGCGCAGGGACTGATCCTGGGCGGCGGCCAACTGCTCTTCGAGCACCTGCACACGTGCGGTGAGGTCTTCAGCGCCGGCGTCGGCAGCTGGTTTCGCGTCTAGATTCTGATCGTCCAGATTCTGTTCGTCAGCCATTGTTGCTCTCCTTTCGATAACGTCCGCGAGGTCGACTCGCGCTTCTGTCCCGGTATATGGGGTCGCAATTCCCAGCTTCAAGAGGCCCCGTAGCAGCGGATTCATCCGCGTCAGGTTTCTACGGCGCTCCGAGGAGGGCCGCGTCGAGGCGGGACGCGGATGAATCCGCTGCTACAGGTATAAGGGTTTGGGTTTTCATGGTGAATCGAGCTAACGGGTGAGATTGTCAGCACTGGATAAAACACTGTATAAATAACCAGACATTCATGCCTTGGGGGCGGTCTTATGCTGGTGCACCTGTCCGTACACAACTATGCCATCGTCGAACATCTGGACCTCGAGCTCGAGCGTGGGATGAGCGTGATCACCGGTGAAACCGGTGCGGGCAAGTCGATCATGCTCGACGCTCTGGGCCTGGCGCTGGGCGACCGAGCCGACAGTGGCGTGGTGCGCCCAGGTGCGGACAAGGCGGATATCCTGGCAACCTTCGACCTGGCTGACATCCCCGAAGCCGGCACCTGGCTGGCCGAGCGCGACCTGGACAGCGAAGGGCCGTGCATCCTGCGCCGGGTAATCACCGCCAAGGGCGGCTCACGCGGCTATATCAACGGCACGCCCTGCCCCCTGGGTGACCTCAAGTCGCTGGGTGAACTGCTGATCGATATCCACAGCCAGCATGAACATCAGTCGCTGCTCAAGACCGACACCCACCGGCGCCTGCTCGATGAATATGCCGGTGCCACCGACCTGGCACGCCAGGTGCACTTGGCCGCGCAGAAGTGGCGCCAGACCCGTCAGGAGTTCGAACGCCTGTCCAATTCCGGCGATGAACAGCGGGCTCGCCACCAGTTGCTGAGCTACCAGCTCGAAGAGCTGGAGAACCTCGGCCTGGGTGAAAACGAACTCGAACAGCTGGAGCAGGAACACAAGAACCTCACCAACGCCGAAGCGTTGTTCGGCATCTGCCGGCAAGTCATCGACCATTGCAGTGAAAACGACTCGGGCAATGTGCTGAGCGCGCTGACGGCGAGCCTCAATCGCCTGGGGGCGGTGAGCAATGCACCCCATGCGCTGGGTGAGGCCGCTTCGATGTTGTCCACCGCTCAGATACAGGTGGAAGAAGCGGTAGGCGAACTGAATCGCTTCCTCGATAACTTCGAGGCCGACCCGGCCCGCCTGCAACATATAGAAGAACGCCTGGACACCATCTACACCCTGGCGCGCAAGCATCGCGTGCACCCCACCGAAGTAGTGGCGCTGCAGCACCGCTTGCTGGAAGAGCTGGAAGGCCTGAACGCCAGCGATGAATCCATCGAAAGGCTGGGCGAAGAGATTGCCGCCTACGCCCGTCATTATCAAGAGAAGGCGCAGGAGTTGACTGGCCTGCGCACCCACGCCGCCGCGCAACTGGCCAGTGCCGTAGAGGTGGAAATCCAGCGCCTGGGCATGCCGGGTGGGCGCTTTACCATCGAGCTGCGGCCCAACGCCCACGAAGATCTGCATCCCAATGGGTTGGAGCAGGTCGAGCTGTTGGTGAGCGCCAACCCGGGCCAGCCCATGAAACCTTTGGCCAAGGTGGCCTCGGGTGGTGAGCTGTCCCGGATCAGTCTGGCCATCCAGGTGATCACCGCCCAGACCTCGCGAGTGCCGACGCTGGTGTTCGACGAAGTGGACGTGGGGATCGGCGGGCCGACGGCGGAAATCGTCGGACAGCTGCTGCGCCGGCTGGGCGAGCGCGGCCAAGTGCTGACCGTGACTCACCTGCCTCAGGTAGCAGCCCAAGGGCACCACCATTTGTTCGTGCACAAAGTGCGCGGCAGCGATGAGACGCGTACTGCGGTGTCGAACCTGGGCAAGGGTGAGCGCGTGGAAGAGGTGGCGCGGATGCTGGGGGGTATCGACCTGACCAAGGAGTCGTTGGCGCACGCGAAGAAGATGGTGGTGACGGCCAAGGGGTGATGGTCGATGCTGTGCGGTGAACTTGCGGGCCCCATCGCGGGCAGAGCCCGCTCCCACAAGGAATCCCCGCCCTCCAACCAATCCCACCCCACACCGCCCCCCTTGTGGGAGCGGGCTCTGTGTGGGAGCGGGCTCTGCCCGCGATGAGGCCCGCACAGCCCCCTACCATGCCCCCAACCAACCGGAAGACTGAGCTTCCTGTGGGAGCGGGCTCTGCCCGCGATGGGGCCCTTCCAGCCCCCCCAAAAGCCCGAACAGTCACCCACAAAAAAAGCGACCCAAAGGTCGCCTTTTTGCGCATCCTGCGATTACTTCGGCCGGCGCACGTACAGCACCAGGTTGTGATCGACCAGCTCCAAGCCATGCTCGGTCACAATTTCCTTCTGGCGCTTCTCGATGGCTTCATCGGTGAATTCAATGACCTCACCCGAGTCCACGTCCACCATGTGGTCGTGGTGGCCGCCATCGGCCAGTTCGAAGACGGCATGGCCGCCGTCGAAGTTGTGGCGCACTACCAGACCTGCTGCTTCGAACTGAGTCAGAACACGGTAAACCGTGGCCAGGCCCACATCTTCGCCAGCTTCCATCAGCGCCTTGTAGACGTCCTCGGCACTCATGTGACGCTGCTCGGCTGAATCCAGCATTTGCAGAATCTTGACCCGTGGCAGGGTCACCTTGAGGCCGGCTTTACGTAGTTCGCTATTTTCAACCATGGTCAGCTTTCTCGACGATGCTGCTTCGCAGCTTCTCTTAATGCGGGTATGATCGGGGTTTACGTTGTCCCAGCCAAGATAGTGGAAGTCGCCCACCGATGCAAAACACCAAGCACTTGCTAACCAGCCTCACCTTCGTGGGACTGCTCGCACTCGCCGGTTGTTCATTCCCCGGGGTTTACAAAATCGACATCCAGCAGGGCAATGTCGTCACGCAGGACATGATAGACCAGTTAAGGCCCGGAATGACCCGTCGGCAAGTAAGGTTTATCATGGGCAACCCCCTGCTGGTCGACACGTTTCATGCCAACCGCTGGGATTACCTGTACAGCCTGCAGCCAGGCGGCGGTGAACGCCAGCAGGAACGCATGAGCATTTTCTTCAACGGCAACGATCAACTGGTCAGCCTGTCCGGTGATTTCATGCCCGGCGTGAGCAAGGATCAATCGATCCTGGGCAACGACGGCACGCCGAGCGTGACCCCGCCGCAGGGCGAGCAGCAGCAGCCTGATGAGCCGCCAAAGCCTGGCTCGATGCTCGAAGAAATTCAGCGCGACGTCGACGGCGTCAAGACCGTCCCCGTGCCAGCACCTCAGCCGCTGGACACTTCGCCCCAGTAAATCGGCGAACAGAAAAAAGCCCGGCATGCCGGGCTTTTTTTCGTCTGCGGGTTGGGAACACCCCGCCGCCTCAAGAAACCTTGCGATCCCGAGCCGCCTTGGCTGCGCGCAATCGCCGCACCTCTTTCGGGTCGGCGAGCAGTGGGCGGTACACCTCGACCCGGTCACCTTGAGCCAAAACGTATTGCGCAGGTGCCGCCAGCACTTGGGAGAAAATCCCCATGGCGCACTGCGGGAAATCGACATCAGGAAACCGTTCAGCGATGCCCGACAGCTTTACCGCCTGCATTGCGGTAGTACCCAGCGGCACCTGCAGGGCCATCAATAGCTGATCATCAGCAGCTGCATAGGCCACTTCCACGTCCAGCATCGGCTCAGCCATGCAATTGCTTGGCGCGCTGGCAGAACGCATCGACCAGTGTATTGGCGGCCTGATTGAACAGCGGGCCCAAGGTGGCGCGGACGATGGAACCGGCATAGTCGAACGACAGGTCGAGACTGATCTTGCAGGCCTTCTCGCCCAGCGGCTTGAAGACCCACACACCGTGGAACTGGTTGAACGGGCCTTCTTCCAGATTCATCTCGATGGACTGGCCGGGCACCAGAGTGTTTCGTGTGACGAAGCGCTGGCTCAGGCCACCCTTGGCCACTTCCAGGCTGGCACGCATCAGCTCCGGGGTTTCCTCGATCACGGTTGTGGAGGAACACCACGGCAGAAATTCAGGGTAGCGCGACACATCGTTGACCAAGTCATACAGGGCTTGAGCGGGATAAGGCAGCAGAGCCGACCGTTGAATATGGGTAGTCATGCGAGCGTCACTTCCAAAGCTGGGCGGCCGGTGCACCGAGATACAGCGACCGCATGACGCCAACGGCGCCTTGAAAATAAAAGAGGCCCTCCCTCCACAAGCAAGGGGCACCAACGAAATTGCGAGGCTTAGCAGTCGACAACGAGCAAGCCCAGGCTATCCAAAAAGATCGCGCATTGTCCGGTATTCACAGGAACGTCTCAAGCACGTAGCAATACCGTAGCCGAGAGCGCGACGACTGCCTATAATGCGCGCCCTATGGCTAAACAAAAGAAACACCCTACAGGGACCATCGCGCAGAACAAGAAAGCGCGACACGATTACTTCATCGAACATCGGTTCGAGGCTGGCTTGGTCCTGGCCGGTTGGGAAGTAAAGAGCCTGCGCGCCGGCAAGGCGCAGTTGGTCGACAGCTATGTCCTGCTCAAGGACGGTGAAGCCTGGCTGATGGGTAGCCATTTCACCCCCCTGACCACGGCCAGCACGCACGTCATCGCCGACCCTACGCGCACCCGTAAATTGCTGCTCAACCGCCGCGAGCTGGAAAAGCTGTTCGCGCAGGTGCAGCAGAAAGGCTACGCCTGCGTGGCGCTGTCGTTGTACTGGAGCAAGCACTTGATCAAGTGCGAGATCGCTCTGGGCAAGGGCAAGAAGGAGTACGACAAGCGCGACACCGAGCGCGAACGCGACTCCAACCGCGAGCTGCAACGCGCCGTGCGCAACAAAGGCAAAGAAGACTAGTAGCAGCGGCGTAAGCCGCGTCAGCCTGGTTTGGCTGATTGGCCAGGAGCTGGGGTGCGGGGGACGCGGCTTACGCCGCTGCTACATTAGGTTTTGGGTCGGCGTTAGAAGAGTTTGGCTAGGCGGAGGTTGAGGCGGGCTTTTTCCTTGAAGCCTTGCTCTACTTCGACATCGCGGCCTACTTCCACTTGTGCCTGCCACGACGGCGCGAACATGTGCGTTGCCATGAGCCGTACGTACGTGGTGTCGGCGCGGTCATCCAGACTGACGTTATCCACCGCACTTCTACCCCCTTCGACACGCCCTCCCCCGACCGCGAAATGAGTGATCGGCGACAGGTTGTAGCGCGCGTACGCCTGGTATTCATAACGCGCCTGTTGCTTGAGCGTCACGCCGGCACTGGTGTAATCGTGATTGCGGCTGACCCACGACACATCGGCAGCGGTATCCAGTGACCACTGCGCGTTGAAGTGATGGATATAGGCCGCTTGCAGCAGCACCCGCCAGCGGTTCTCGCCCAGGTTCAGCGCATCATCGCGATCATAGCTGCCAGTGGGCAGGTACAGATAAGGCGCCAGCGAGAAGATGTCCTTGTTCGCGGTGTTCAACGTCCACTTCACCGGCGCCCCAACGATCAGGTCGCCGACGCCCGTGGTCTGGCCCAGGGCACTGGCGTCACCGCTGGCATGCAGGTGCCCATAGGGCAGAATGAACTGCGGCTCTACCACCACATTCTCGGCCAAGCCGAAGGAATGGATGTAGCGCAACAGACTGACGTCGGTTCTGAGCTTGAAGCGATCCGACACCTTGTTGCCGTTCTGATAGAAATCACTGCTGTCGGCATGCTGGAAATACACCAGCAGGGCACTGGCGCCCAGCGGCAAGGGTTCATAGTCGCCCGCGGTGATTTCCAGGGCGTGAGTGGCGGGTGCGCCGCAGGTCAAGGCAAGCAGAGCGAGGCAACGGGGTACGCAGGCAACACGGGACATGGCGAAACTCCAGGCATGATGAGGCCGGCGCTGGGCCGGCCAGCGCCACCGATGGATGGGTTACACGGGCTATCGCGACAGCAGGCCGCTGCCGGGATGACAGTTCACGTACTGGAAAAACTGCGCGCTGGCGGGTATCACCGACACCTCGTGATACAGCCGCAGCTGCACCCGGAAATTCAGGGTCTGCACGTAGTTCATGAAGCCACCGAAGATCGCCACATGGGTGGGATGGGTCTTGGCCCAGCGCTCCAGATTGGCCAGGTCATCGAACCAGGCCAGACCGAAGGTCTTCTCCAAGGGCTCGCCGGTAGCGGCGTCCAACACCTGCATGAAGCGACAGCTCAAGCAGCCAATCTCGCCACCCTCATCACGCAAGAAGCGCATGCCGGTTTCCAGCACCGGGCGAACGTCATCCAGGTACAAACCGCGTTCCCGATCGCGGGTGGCACTCCAGTCCTGGCCTGAACGAATCAAACAGAGGTTGTCGCGCCCTTGCAGCCGTCGGCGCACACCGCTGGCGGCTGACGCGTCGACCACAGGCCCGGCGTTCAGCGCATCGACCTGCGCCAGCGGCAGCCGATCGCGGGCACTGCCCCAGTAGCCATGCTCCTCGATCGGCTCGCTCAGATGCGTCGCCAGATGACCAATGCCTTCGGGTGAATCGGGCGCGGAAAACAACGTTTCGAAACGATCCGCCGTCGGACACACCACTTCCATGAACCAACCCAGCGGCCCCTGTTCACGCTCCGCTGCCTGCCACCAGGTGGCGAAGCCGGAGCGCTGCTGCCAGGTTTCGAAGGCCTGCACGTCGGCCCAGTAGGCAATCGCCATGCAATTGTGAAAGCCCTGGGCGTCAGTGCACTCGGCGGCGTCCCAGAACAACGGGCCACCCGTATGAGCAAAACGCTCGGTTATCGGCGCCAGATCGCTCAATGCCAAAGCGAACTGTGCCTGCACACCGAAATACGCCATCACCACCTGGCCGGTCAGCGGGCTGAAGCGCGACGACCAGGCCGGGAATGGCGGTTGATAGCCTTCGGGCGTTGAGCGCGGGCAGCGCCGCGCCTGACGCAGGTGTTCCGGAATCGCGGAATCCATGTCACAGCTCCTCGCCGATAACGGCCGCTTCGCCCGCATCGCTGGACGGCTCGACAGCGGCCGGCAACGGTGTGCTGAAATCAACCACACAGGGATTGGCAGAACGGTTGAGCATCAGCCGCGTGACATCCGGACGCGAATAATGCCCGGCCGGATCTGCCGCCGCCTTGGCGAAAATCAGTGCGCTGGGGTCCAGGGTCGCATACAGCAACCCCTCTTCATCCTCGGCCAGGGGCGTGGCCAGTTCGCCGCCGTCGGGGCCGAAGATCCGCGCATGGCCGCCGCCCGGCTCCAGCAGTTGGCGCTTGGCCTCGGTGTCGCACAGCAGCTCATGCATCTGCGGCGACACCAGCGCACACGGCGCCAGCACAAAGCACTGGCCCTCCGCCGCATACACCCGCGAAGCGGCGATATTCACTTCCGGACCCAAGGCGCTGGTGGCCTGACGGTAGAGGCTGAAACTCGGCCAGGCCGCCACATGGATCTGCTCGTGCTGGGCATACAGCGCGTACTTGGACAGCGGCTGCAAATGCTCCCAGCAGCACAGCGCGCCCACCGTCCCCAGCGCCGTGTCGAAGGTGCGCAGCGACGAGCCATCGCTCTCGCCGAACAGCGTGCGCTCGACATGGGTGGCCTTGAGCTTGCGGCGCACGCCGATAGTCTGGCCCTGGTCATCGATCAGCCATTGGCCGATGTACAGGCTGGCATGGCTGCGCTCGCTGTAGCCCAGCACTACATGGATCGCGCACTCCCGGGCAGCGTCGCTGATGCGCCGCGCTTCGGCGCTGTCGAGCACCAGCGAGTTCAAGTGATAGCGATGCACCAGCGGCATGCACGCAGCCGGCGCGTCGAGCCACAGGAACCAGGGATACCCCGGAATCCAGGTCTCGGGAAAGGCAATCAACTGCGCGCCCTCGGCCGCGGCCTGACGCATCAGGGCAATGGTCTTGTCGACCGTGGCATGCAGGTCGAGGAACACAGGAGCGGCTTGTACGCAGGCGACTTTGATCGGGTTTTGCATGGCGAAGGTCTCGGCTGTCTCGGTAGTGCAGAGCCTATTCGCCAGACCTCTCGCCCCATTAGGACGAGGCGGAACTGAAAGTTGACTGCCCGCGCACTGCGCGCCCGACCGGAGCAGGACTTGCATGTAAATCGCCGTACAGGTTCCGATGAAGGTCGATTGCCATGAGCATTCAATTCAATACCGACACCATTGCGCCCAGGGAACGCTCCGCCTACTGGCAGGAAGTGGTGTGCAACACCTTCGTGCCGCTGGAGTGCCAGCTCGCCACACCCGAGGCATTCCAGGGTCGCTTGCAGGCCCGTCAGCTGGGTGAATTGTCGGTGGTGGATGTCTGCGCGCAGCAGCAGACCGTGGTCCGCGATGCACGCCGCATCGGCTTCAGCAACGAAGAATATGTGTTGCTCAGCCTCGCGCGGGAAGGTCGTTCACTGGTGCTGCAGGAAGGCCGCGAAGCGAGCCTGGCGGCGGGCGATTTCGCCATTTACGACACGCGCCGCCCCTACCGCCTGCACTTCGATGGCGCATTTCGCCAGACCGTGGTGCAAATTCCCAGAGCCAGCCTGCAGCGCCGTGTAGGTAACCTGGAGTACCTGACCGCGCTACGGATGTCACGAAACAACCCACTGGAACGCCTGGTGTTCGACTTCCTGCAGGGCTTGTCGAGCCTGGACAATCAACTCGATGACCTGCACCAGCTGCGCCTGGGTGAACACGGCATGGACCTGCTGGCCATGGCCCTGGCCGAACGCAGCAAAGGCCAGCTGAGCCAAGGCTCGCGCCGCACCGCCTTGCTGTTCCGCATCAAGGATCACGTCCATGCGCACCTGGGCAATGCAGAACTGTCGCTGGCCGACATCAGCGCGCGTTTCGGCATCAGCCCGCGCTACATCAACAGCCTGTTCCAGCAAGAGCAGACCTCCTTCGGCCGCTACCTGCTGGCCAGCCGCCTGACCGCCTGCGCCCGCGACTTGCGCGAGCCCGCCCTGGCCCGACGGCAGATCAGCGAGATTGCCTACCGCTGGGGCTTCAGCGACATGGCCCACTTCAGCCGCGTGTTTCGCGCCCAGTACGGCGAAGCCGCGCGGGAGTATCGGCGCGGCTGATATTCACAGATGATTGCGCCGCTGCGCCCGCTCCGTGCGCTGCACCTCCTGCCGCGCTTCCTCCAGCACTTCCTGCACATAGGTAATGTGCCGGCTCGATGACTGCCGCGCATCCTCGGCCCGCCCTTCGACGATGGCTTGATACAACTCACGGTGCTGAGCGATGAGCATGTCGCGGGTCTCCGTGCGCTGCGCGTACAGGCCGCCGATATTCACCACCATGCTGCGCCGCAACATGCCGAACAATGCACGAATGGTGTGCAGCAACACCGCATTGTGGCTGGCCTCGGCAATCGCCAGATGGAAATTGGCATCGGCCACACCCTCCTCTTCCCGGCTAGCCACCCCCACCTGTTCGTAGCACGCCAACAACGCCTCGAAAGCTTCCCCCAGCCGCTGCCGATCCACCGCCGTTGCCCGCTGCGCCGCATAGAAAGCACAGGACGCCTCCAAGGTGTGGCGAAATTCCAGCAGGTCACGCTGGCCATCCGGATTGCCCTCGAGCAACTGCAACAGCGGATCGCTGAAGCTCGAACCCAGGTTCTCGCACACGAAATTGCCACCGCCCTGCCGGCTCACCAGCATGCCCTTGGCCACCAGCTTCTGGATCGCCTCACGCAGGGACGGACGCGACACCCCGAACTGCTCCGCCAACACCCGCTCCGCCGGCAGGCGCTCAGCAGGATGCAGCGTGCCCTCCAGAATCATGCCCTCCAGACGTTCGACGATCTCGTCGGACAAACGCCGCGGGCGCACTTGATTGATGCTCATAAACCTCTCCACCGCGCAGGCTTCTACGATCCTTTGCGCACAGACACTCGGCCTTAACAGTGGCCTAATAAATTGAAACGCCCAGGGAAGGTGCCCCTGATTCGAGGTGATCGTAAATTGGTAATACCAATCTTGCAAATTCGATAACCCCCTTGCTCTCACCGGGAAGCAGGTACACAGAGTTCAAGTGCCACCATCGTGCATCGTGCGCGATCACGACGGCTACGGGGGCGATATCGCCCCCTTTTGGTGCTCACTGAAGTTTTTTACATTTGTAGACGTTTTCAATAGAACCCCTGCAAACAGGCGAAGTCCATTCAGTAAGCCCGGCGACAATCGGGCGATTTCTGACTGCGGACGCCACTCCTACCGAACGAGCGCCGAGTCCACCTTGAGTAAGGAGATTCACAATGAAGCGTACTTATCTGTCTGGTCTGATCGTAGCCTCTGCCCTTGTCGCTTCGCCGGTGTTCGCCGCTGAAGACCTCTGCGATGTCAACATCCAGAAAATCGAAGATGCGAAAACCACTTCCATGACCCTGGGCGACCCGGCCAAGAGCCAGTTCGATGACGCCTACAAGGAAGCCACCGCTGCCAAAGCCGCGAACGACGAGAAAAAATGCATCGCACGCTCCACCGATGCGCTGCAGATTCTGATGGACGCGAACAAAAGCAAAGGTTGATTCGCCCTTGGCCAACCTTCGGGTTGGCCATAAGCGACAAGATGGCGTAGACTACGCCTCCCCTGCCTAATCAGCAGGGGCTGGGGCCGATTAGGATTCGACGCCGGTTGCGAAACTTTAGGTGCATGCCGACTTGGTAACAGAAGTCGTAAATCCACTGTTGCAACTTTCTATAGTTGCCAATGACGAAACCTACGAGGGCCAAGCTCTCGCTGCCTAACGGTAGCTGAGCCGCTCTCCTGGCTACTTCGGTGCCAGCGGTCATGAGGGGATGCCTGTAAACCCAAAGTGACCGTCACGCAGAACAGGATCGTCGTGTAGCACGCTGTGGGCAAAGCGACTAAAACTTACACAGCTCGTCCAATGCACCCTGCCAGTCGGGCGGCTGCGGATTAACTCAGTAGACACGGCTAAGCATGTAGTACCGACAGCGGAGTACTGGCGGACGGGGGTTCAAATCCCCCCGGCTCCACCAAACAACCATCTAAAGACGTCCACGGACGTCTTTTTTTGTGCCTGAAATCCAGTAAATACAGGGATTTAGAGTCCACGAGCGTCCACCAGCATCCGTGACCATCTACGATTTCGTGTATTCCAAGTGGTATTCCAAGCCCTCACCTGCTATTTTTTGGAATACACAAACAGCACTGGAATACACCATGGGAGCCCAAGCCACACGCCTTTCGGACGTAAAAGTCAAAGCCGCGAAGCCAAAGGAAAAAGACTACATACTGACCGATGGCAACGGCCTTCAGATGCGAGTGAGAATCAATGGCTCGAAGCTATGGAATTTCAACTATATCCAACCCGTGACGAAAAAGCGGATAAATATGGGATTGGGCACCTTTCCTGAGGTAAGCCTGGCTCAAGCACGCAAGAGAACCGTGGAAGCGAGAGAGCTCGTCGCCCAGGGGCTGGACCCTAAAGAGAAACGCGACGCCGAGCGGCACGCGAAAAAAGCAGCCACAGAACACACTTTCGAAAATATCTCGACAGCGTGGTTCGAGCTCAAAAAGGATTCAGTCACGCCAGCGTACGCCGAGGATATTTGGCGCTCTCTCACGCTCCATATCTTCCCTGATCTGGCCACCACCCCAATCTCTGCTATTACGGCCCCTAAAGTCATAAATTTGCTTCGCCCCCTCGAGACGAAGGGCAGTCTCGAAACCGTTAAACGTTTAACCCAACGCCTCAATGAGATCATGACCTATGGTGTCAATTCGGGATTGATTCATGCGAATCCGCTCAGTGGAATCCGCTCCGTATTCAAAAAGCCCAAAAAGAAAAACATGGCGGCCCTTGCGCCCGATGAGCTGAAAGAGCTCATGGTGGCAATTGCCAATGCCAGCATAAAAAGAACTACGCGCTGCCTAATTGAGTGGCAACTTCACACTATGACCCGGCCAGCCGAGGCTGCCACTTCCCGCTGGGCTGATATCGACTTCGCAAAGAAGATCTGGACTATACCGGCGGAGCGCATGAAGAAACGTCGGATACACATCATTCCGCTCACGGAGCAAGCTCTGGCGCTCTTAGAAGCGATTAAGCCCTATAGCGGACACCGGGAGTACGTCTTCCCTGCAGACCGAAACCCGCGCAACCACTGCAACAGCCAGACCGCCAACATGGCACTCAAACGCATGGGTTTCGAGGGGCGCTTAGTAAGTCATGGCATGCGCTCGATGGCGAGCACTATTCTCAATGAACACGCATGGGACCCTGAATTGATAGAGGTCGCGCTTGCGCACGTAGACAAAGACGAAGTACGGAGTGCCTACAATCGAGCCGACTACATTGAACGTAGACGCCCTATGATGGCTTGGTGGAGCGAACACATTCAAGAGGCTGCTACGGGCAATCTCTCAGTGTCCGCCATCAAGGACGATTTGGACAAAAAAGTTGTCCCGATACGCTGATCGAAACTATTTCTGGAGCTTATAGCGTTAGAGCTACATCTACGTTCTACGGAAGAAAAAATCTGTATTCCGTTTAGCTCCCACGGATAGACGCAGAAATGGAAAACTTTTCGGTCGTTCCATCAGTGCGATTCACCCAGAAGCACCTAGTGCCAAAATCAGCACTACGAACGCTAAAATGGCTGACGCCGCACCCAATCTTATCAGTGGCATTCTGGTGATTCTCCAACGCAGCTCTCAGAATCACGGAGTCTTCGGCACTGACTCGGTCACCCAGGTCGTATCGGTGAAGCATGTCAGTTAAGTAGATGACAGCGTCCCCCCTTTTAGCGAAGTGGATGTGGGCCAGGCTGATAGGTTTCGCAGGCATGTCTAATCCTCCAGTTTCCTTGAGATACTAGTTGTTTGCTTCACCAAGTAACGTAAGACGGTCACGTACCTCACGGATAATGATGGCTGGGATATCCATAGCATGAAATTGACTTATACGCTCAGAAATCCACGCTACGCACTCCGTTCTGCTGAGGTCGTCGCGGGCAATTCTCTCGTACAAAGCAACAGAGCTCATACGTGAGAGACCAAGCTCCATGAGCGAAAGAAGTGTTGTCGACGAAACGCCGAATTCCAATTGCACCCCTATATCCAAACTATCGTCGATCAAATCCTCGCGGCCAATTTCACGGAGATGAAGGTGGAGAACATCCATGTATGCGGAAAGATACTTGGGGGCTCTGAACCGTGCGATTTGCTCAACCAACTCCATCGTGCTGCGGATCAACTGCGGAAGACTGAAAGACTTACCAGCTTTTTGGTGCCAGTCAATACTGTCGCGGATGATCCTGGCCAGCGAGTAACCCTTAAGCCACTTGACGACGATTAACGCATATAGCCTGGTCCGCGTTCCGGGACTGAAAGCCAGAAACAAGTGCTCGTTGACTCTCTCCATAATAGTGACGAATCGGTCATAGCTGTCGTAACTTGCGACCTCAGCTGGAAGCAGGTTTTCGACGTTGCCTGGATAGGTTCGAAAAGCGTTAAGAAGGTGCTGAAGACCAATTGCGTTTACGCCGGGGTGGCGAGCGGCTAAGTCGACGCTGATTTCGATTTGTTCTGCTAATGCCCCGAGGGCTTGGTCAAGCTTCGCTATCGACTCGGCGTCGTGGCGCTTAGCGAGGCTAGCCTTAAATATGGAACCGAACCGCATAAAGGTAGTGAGCAGATAGGCCCCAACCTGCTCGAACTTATCCTTGTCGTCGAGACTGGACAGGTCAGATCGCCCACGATTGGCTAGGTACTCAGCGATGCCATCACCAAGGTCCAGAACTGCGTCGCTTTCTCGCTTGATAGGATAACGCGCCCGACCAGGCACACCACTGGGCCAAGCTTTCTTGTCCTCTGGATCAATGCAAATAATGTTGCCTTGGAACTCATCACCCCATCGACCAGCACGGCCGGCCAAGTTCCAGAAGTCGTGAGGCTCCATCGGGTGACCTTTACCTTTTCGGGGTCCTCGGAGCACAATCGTACGACAGGATAAGTTCACACCCTCGATCAGGGTGGACGTGCAAACTAGGAAACGTATCTTGCCTAACCGGAACAACCGCTCAATCTCCAGCCGCAACAATGAAGGCATATTTCCGTAATGGAACGCCACTCCGTACTCAACGAGCGGTGCTAGCCGGAAGTCTTGGTGCACTCCCTTACGAGCGAGCTCTGAAAGCTCTAAAAGCTCTGGATCAATGGACTCAAGCCTGGGCACAAGCTGACTGATCAAATCAGCAACCTCTTCCGCCTCTCCAGCTCCATTCGCGTAGACGAGTGTTCCACCTCTTTCACCGACAGCTGCTGCGATGAATGCGAGCCGCTTCTTGATTCCAGCTGGCGTGCTCGCGAGCTGGAGAATTCCTATAGGAAGTTCTGATCTCTGCTGCCGAAGAGTAAGCGCCCAAAGCTTCGACTGTCGTGGCAACTGAGTCGCTACAATCAGGTTCTGAAGAACCGTAGTAGAGTCACTATCGACGGCGATGGTATGGACACCATCTGGTGCGTCCGTGAGTAATTCTTCGGGATTTTGGGTTGCAGGGCTGATAAAAACAGCTTTCAGTTTTGGGTTAGCGCGAGTGACCCGCTCTATTGCATCCTGCAGAATAACACCACGTTGGTTGTCACCTATTTTGTGCGCCTCATCAACAATAAGTAGGTCGACCGATAGCACATCGCGGAGCACATTGGCGAGAAGATGCAACCGTTCTTGTGTAAAAACAAAAATTACTCGCGGGCCACCCGCTTGAGAAGTTTTATATTTATCGGGGAGGGGGAGAGACGATACCTCAATCAGTCCGGTATTACCCAGGAGGCTATTGAGGTTGCTCTCTATCTCGGAGACCAGCGCGCGGGTCGGGGCAAGGTAGACTGCCACTCGACTCTCTCCCGCTATGACTTGGTCGATCAGCCACTGGAGCACAAGAAACGTCTTGCCGGATGCAGTAGGCGCGGATGCCGATAGCCAGCTATTCCCGGCCGCACTAATCCAGAAGCGCTGCTGAAAATCGTTTACTTGTAACCAAGATCCGCTCGACTGCAACAGGATAGAACGGTCCATCTCACGTCGCTGAGCCTCAAGACGCAATGCGATACCAAGCCTTCCATTGAGGTCCGCCGCTACCATATTGCGGTCGGTGGCTAATGTAATTGCCCTGAAGTTGGAAAGCTTGCCCATAAGAACAGCACCAGCGTCTTTGAGTGCTTGATCATCCGTCAAAGAAACTGCAGCGGTAGCGACTCTGAGCGCGGCCTCTTGATCCACCCTTCGATCAGAGCGCGCGAGAATACTGCCGGCGAGCAACAATCTGGGCCAGTCAATAGACTCGCCAGATTCAACCGCGTTATCTGGTGCCAGGTGATCAAGTTCGTTGCGTACCGTTAGTCGAGTGATCGCATCGAGATCGCCGCGAACGCCTTCTTGAAGAAGCCACGACTGTAGGTCGAGGAGGCTCATTATTGCTTAATCCCCATTGCCTTGAGGAACGCGGCACGGAAACCATCGGCCGACGGCAGTGGGACACAGAACAACTCGATTTCCATCTGTTCGAGCTTCTCCGATTTGAGCCGATCGCCAATACGATTGCCCCAATTGCTAAGTGCTATGCGGGAAGCCTCGACAATCTCCTCAGCAACAGCTTTCGCATCGTCTTTCGGGTAGAACGGCGCGTCGAAACCTACAAGTGCCACGCCGCAGTATTGAACCCGCTTAGACATGACTGACGACTTGTCAAAATACTTCTTGAGTGCATCGGTGAGTGCGGGATCACTAAGGTCGGCCTTGTCGCTGAGTAGCATCAAATCGCGCTCTCGCCCTGCCTCCTCGTGTTCAGGTTCAATCAGAAAAGGAGAGAGCGATTTGAGACAGTCACGAATCGCAGCGCTCGCATCAGCGTAAACTTTTGACTCGCCCCAATAGAGCTTCAAAGTGCCTTCTGGTGTAACGCCCGCATACACTCCATCCGCCCCGTGATAGTGCATACGTGTGTCCGTCTTGAGATCCATCTTGCAAAGAATCTGTGGCAGCTTGAGGAAGCGCTCTGCCAGCAGGAACAACAGCATCTCTCCACCCTCACCGGTTTGCGCCAAATCTGTAAACGAGCGCTTGGCCCTCTCGATTAACTCGGCGACGGCCTCGGTGCTGTTGAATTTGTTATCGCGCGCCTTTGCATCGGCAAGTTTCGAGCGAGGAATTGCATAGTCAACGACGGCGTTCCGCATAAACTCTGCCAGTCGGTGCGGTTGAACACGGCCGTTTGCGTCTACCGACAGACAGTGGCAGTGAATTTTCACTAAATGTCCGTCAATCGGTACGTCCCGCTCAACGAGTGTCAGGTGAACCTCAAGTGCTTCCGGGTTCCCCGTCAGAGCCGATTCGAAATCGGCAGGGGTGATGATCGACAAACGGCCTCCATTCCATAAGGTCTACCATCAGCGTTGAGATGGCATGACGCCATGAGAATGTACCCTCCTTCACCGCTGTAGTGAATAGGTCAAACCTCTTTAGAGGTTCACTCGTGTCCTTTGGACCGATCACTGCTGTCAGCTTCCGGTCGGAAGCAACTGATCATCACCACCATTCGCTTCAAATAAATCTCAATCATACATAACCGCAATGCCATCCCAACCAAGAAGGTTCGTCCCATGTCATTGCACTGCCCTCGCTGTAACTCACCTAAAGTCGCTTCTTTCCATCACGCCATGAAAGTCTGCGCAGCCATCGGCACCGTCGGCGGTGCTGCGCGCGGAGTAAACGCTGCACTGGCCGGCAGTCAGGCCGGAGCTCTTATTGGCGCCCTCGCCGGCCCTGCTGGCATCACCGTCGGCTTGGTATCGGGTGCCATCCTCGGTGGCCTGGCCGGCGGAGCTGGTGGTTGTGCGCTCGGCGCGCAGTTGGGGGATACGCTCGATCGCCACGTCCTGGCCCACAACCTCTGCCTGATCTGCGGCCACCGTTTCAACTTACCGGCCTGACCTGTCCGTAACACTTCTCTCAATCCCTATCGTCCGGACCGTGCTGCGCTGTGCGCGGCACTTTATGCCGGCCTGCACCCAAGGAATCTCAACCATGGCTCATCTCATCGAAACAATGGCCTACGCTGGCGCTACCCCGTGGCATGGCTTGGGCAATCAGCTCACGCAAAAACAACCCATCGAAGTCTGGCAACGCGAAGCCGGCATGAACTGGCAGATCCAAGAGTCGCTTGTACATTTCAAATCAGATGCCGTCGGCCACCTATGCGCCATCCACTCGTTCCCTGAGCAGAAAGTGTTGTTCCGTTCGGACACCAAGGCACCGCTGTCGGTGGTCTCCAATCGCTATCACACCGTACAACCGCGCGAGGTGCTGGAGTTCTACCGGGATCTCACCGAGGTCTCTGGCTACGAGCTGGAAACCGCTGGCGTGCTTAAAGGCGGACGCAAGTTCTGGGCGCTAGCACGTACCGGTCAAGGCGCTGCAATAAAGGGTAATGACCAGGTAAACGGCTATCTGCTGCTGGCCACATCCTGCGACGGCACCCTGGCCACGACGGCAACGCCCACTACTGTTCGGGTGGTGTGCAACAACACCCTAACCATCGCCCTGGACGGCACCAGTCGAGCAATCAAAGTGCCGCACAACACCCGCTTCGATTCAACTGTGGTGAAGAAACAGCTTGGTATCGCCGTCTCGCAATGGGACGACTTTATGTATCGCATGCGTGCGCTGGCCGAACGCAAAGTGCAGTGGCATGAAGCGCTGGGCTTCTTTATGAACGTACTGTGCGAGACCAATCCGACCGGTTCTCTTCCCGAGGTGCTGCCCAACGAACGAGCACTGCGCAAAGTCCAGGAGCTGTATGAGGGCCGCGGTCGTGGCAGTCAGCTCGACTCGGCACGCGGCACCGCCTGGGGCCTGCTCAACTCTGTGACCGAGTTTGTCGATCACGAACGCCGTGCTCGCAGCACCGAGTACCGCATGGACTCGGCCTGGTTCGGCCAGGGTGCGCAGATCAAACAGCGCGCACTGGACACCGCTCTTCAACTGGTCGCCTCACCGCTTACTTACCCACCCCATAACGCCCGATCAGCCTAGTTGCTGATCGGGCGTTTCTATCTCCGCAAGGTGATCGCTATGACAGCTACTCCGTTGAGCAGCACCAGCAAGCCGCGCCCGGCGCTGCGCTTGATCAGTACCAAGGAACTACCGCGTGAAGATTGGTTGGCGGTACGCAAGCAGGGCATTGGCAGTTCTGATGCTGGCGCGGCCGTTGGCCTAAATCCCTATAAATCGCAGCTCGAACTATGGATGGAGAAAACCGGTCGCGATACCACGTTACTCAAGGCCGACCCGCACGACGAAGAAAGCCCGATGTACTGGGGCAATGTGCTGGAGCCCGTCGTAGCCTGGCATTACAGCAAGCGCACGAAGAACAAGGTGCGGCGCATCAACGCCGTGCTGCAGCACCCTGATCCTGAGCTGCCTTGGATGCTGGCCAACATCGACCGGGAGGTGATCGGCGCTGACGATGTGCAGATCCTTGAATGCAAGACAGCCGGCATAAACGGCGCACGCCTCTGGAAAGAAGGCGTGCCCGAGTATGTGCAACTGCAGGTAATGCATCAGCTCGCGGTCACTGGCAAGCAGGCGGCAGATGTGGCGGTATTGCTGGGCGGCCAAATGCTGGAGATCCACCGCATCGAAAGGGACGAGCAGATGATTGCTCGCCTCATTGAGCTGGAACGAAAGTTCTGGCACTACGTCGAGACCGACACGCCACCGCCTGCTGATGGCTCTGCATCTGCTGAAATGGCGCTCCGATGCCTCTATCCGGAAGACAACGGCCAGACCGTCAATTTCAGTGGCCGTGCGGGTTTGGCTGCAGTCTATCTTGAGCTCAAGGCTGTTCGCCAATCCATCAGCGAGAAGGAAACCCGCGAAGCCCAGCTCAAGCAGATGCTGCAACAGGCCATGGGCGATGCCACCCGCGCGGAGTTCAGCCACGGTTTTATCAGCTGGAAGAAATCCAAAGACAGCAGCGTGCTCGATGTTGAAACCATGCTGAAGGATAAGCCCTACCTGCAGGTTCGCTACGCCAAGCTCAAGCAAGGCAGCCGGCGCTTCCTGATCGGCTAACTACCACCTCGCTCAACCACTCCCCCCCTTGGCGAGCCCATGCAGTTAGCGCTGCGTGGCTGGCCTTTTTTCGCTTGCAGGAGAATCACCATGCTCAGAGGCCTAGCTATCACCCCACCGGTTCTAGGACGGATTTCAATCGGGAAAGTCATCGAGAAAAACGGCAAACGCCTGCCAGAAAAAGATGATCAATTCACCATCACCTCGCAGGTACAAGGCAACGACGGCTGGCTGCTGCACCCGCTCAATGACGAGCTGCGTAAAAGCCAAGAAGACAAGCTGCGCAGCATTCCGGTACGGCTGCTGTTCAATGAACCAGAGCTGAATTTCCGCGCCGACTACACGCTGTTCGACCGCCAATCTGGGCGGCCGCTGTGCGTGGGCAATGGCGAGACCTGCAAACGCGTCACTCAGGACGGTATGCAATCACTTCCTTGCCCCTCGCCGGATGCCTGTCCGCTGGCAAAGGGTGGTGCCTGCAAGCCTTATGGTCGGCTAAACGTGTTGATCGGTGATGACGACCCGATGGGTAGCTTTGTGTTTCGTACCACCGGCTTCAACAGCATCCGCACCTTGGCCGCTCGCCTGCATTACTTCCAGGCTATTTCGGGCAACCGCTTGGCATGCCTACCGCTTGAGCTTCGTTTACGTGGCAAATCGACACGCCAGAGCCATGGCACACCGATCTTTTACGTCGACCTCACGGTACGTGGCGGCATCGACATGAGTGAAGCGCTACGCGCTGCCAATGAGCTGGATGAGCAACGGCAAACCGCAGGCTTTCATCAAACCGCGCTGGATGAGGCGGCTCGTCGCGGCTTTGGTAATGGTGCTTTTGAAGACAGCGAAGAAGACAGCAGCGCTGTGATTGAAGAGTTCTTTTCTAACCCAGACGCGACATCTAGCAACACGCATAGCGAAGCACCACCACCCAGCACCAGCTCACTAGCCGGCAAGCTGGAAGTGCTTGCCGCTCAAACTCACTGACCTATCACCTGCCTGGCTTCAGGCAGGTTTTTAGAGAACCAAGATGATGCTAATACGATTTCTGCTGCATCTATTTGTATTCATTGGCGCGCTGGCGGCAGCCGGGGCGTTGGTCGTGAGCATTGTGCTGATGCTGCGCTTCCCGCCCTTGATGATCGCCGTGGGGTCGGCATGCTGGCTCCTGAACTATTTGCTCAAACTGCAACGCAAAATACTGACCAAGAGAGCCTAACGAAAAACTCCGCCTCACAATAGTGATCCATGCCAGGCGTGCAAAGCTCATTAAGCCAGATCAGCGATTACCTCATGAAGAAGATCGCCACGCATACACTCCAAAACCGCAGTATGACGTAGGCAGCGTTCTTCTTTGCCTAGCTGCTCTCGCTTCCATACGATGTCGTCCTCAATCAGTAATCGAACCGAATCAGCGTCCGGCTGCCAACCATAGCTTTTGTCTCGCGCTGACTTTGCGACAAGCACAGAGATCCCCCTGTCCAAAACGCCATTAACTGAATTTGTCCATCGACTGTCCAAATCCAGTGTCGCTACAAGCATTTCGGCTCGGCGAGGGACAATCGGATCTGTAATATTTATTTTTACTTGGCGAGAATTGGTTGGAGATATAACTGCAGTCACCACAACCGATGGTGCACCTGGCCTTAACATCGGGTGATAAGTGCCATTCAAACCTGAAGCATCTGCCTCCCCCATAGGAGCCCTAGCAAGTTTCCAAGTTGAGTTACACCCCTTGCATGCAGAGAAAAGATTAGCAGGGTGAATAGCTAAGTGAGGCCATTGAGACTTTGGGAAGAAGTGGTCGCAATCATTGGCTTCATGCTTGCTACCCAACTCGCCCAACGGCCCATCGCAGTAGCCACAGACATCTGGAGACTGTGAGCGGAACGCTCTCATCAGAGTAGCCCGATCAATCCGGCCATTCGTCAGCGCGAACGGCGCTGGGTCGAAACCACTACTGGCTAACCAGTCATAGAACGGAATAGCTATACCCTTGATGCCATCTAACCACTCCGGAAATAGGCGCGGGAAGCGGAGCTCTGTCCCGGTGAGATTCCACTGAGTGTGGAACTGTACATCGTGGGTAATTGCGTCGGCTACCGAAGCGGCTTGAGCAGGGTCCGACTGTGCCTGAGTGGCCAGCATCATGACTGCGCGTCCAAATATCGTGCGTTTTTTGGGGCTACCAATCCTGGCCCAAAACCACTTACCGAGCCCCGGTCCAAACTGCTTTACCAAAAGAGTGTTGTCATCTAACCCCAGAGGAGGCGTGCGCAGCAACCAATCAAGCAAGCGTAATTTGGCTGAATACACCCGTCCTAAATTTTGCGATAAGTCGGTGGGTAAGCGCCTTTCATGAAGCATGAAAGCCTCCTTCCAGTGAGCGACGCCATGCTCGTTTAAGCTCAACCTGGAAATAACCAGGGCCCGTCTGGCGAATGAATGCCTCGAGCAGCGCCTTCATGGTTAGAGGCTTCACTACATCGAAATACAAAGCAAAGCGTTCAAAGCTTTCCAGACAATAGATCACGTAGCTACGGGTAAGACCGCTCTCAGTTTGCTGCGCCAACTGTAGGATGCGACTTATGAGGTCATCATCCCATACTCCATTGTTGCGCCAGCACTGTTCGACTTCAGAGCCAAAATGCGCAGTCGCAATGAGTACTTCGAGCAAGCGGCTTGCTCTCCTGCCTACCGTATCCTGCGCTCCAAAAATATCCCGTAACGGGTGATCTCCGGTTGCACCAAATGTATATGTTTGGGCATCCAATTTACGAAGACCGGACTCGCTGGGGCCAGAATCGTCCTCGGTAGTTGTCCGCTCTAATACGAGCAATTCATCTTTGAGCGCATCGGTAAGCATCAAGGCGGCATGGGTCGCAATCAGGACGTCGGCAGATGTGTGTGCCAAGGCATCATCAACCACTGAGACCACGTCTCGTTTCCACAGATCATTGAAGTGGGTTTCGGGTTCATCCAGCAGCAATAGGGAGTCCTGACGTCCGCTCAACAAATGCAGCAGAGCCATTCTGCTCATAAACATCTGCTCCCCGTCTGACAGCTCTTCGTAGCGCATTACGCCAATGTCACGTTTGGCAGAACCGGGCGCATCGACTGGTATGGCATGTCGACGCAACCGCAGCAGTACGTCGTCAAATAGTCCCTTCTGGCTCAGCTCCAAAAGGCGGGTGAATAGGTCAAAGCTGCTGGCATCCCTAGATCCGCCTAGCAAGACCCACAAGGCTTCGCCTTGGCTACGGCAATTTTCCAGTTCATCACGGGCGGACGATAAGAATGATTGCCCCTGACCGTCGAATGACCCTTTTAAGTCAAACCACACAGTGCGACTCAACTCCACAGGGTGAGGCTCGGCAATCACCTCACTTGCGCAAAGCCACCAATCGTGAGCAGTTTCGCAAAGCTTCTGATCCCATTGAGCCGGTTGCAGGCGCGAGCGGAACGCGACCGAAACTAGATGATGCCAACCGCCAAGCTTCAGCAGCTCTTGCACCGAGTTCTTGTTGTCGTCACGGCTGCGCAGTTTGGCCATCGTGGCATCAACGTCCGACCGCGATGGACAGTTTGTCGCTTCATCAAACGCTTGGGGCAACGTCACCGCCAGCAGCGCACACTTCAAAAGCGTGGCGTCCAATAGTACGGGACGGCGGAAAAGGTCAGACACAGTAGTGTCTGGGCCCATGGCCTGCCGAGGACTATCAGTATCGTTTTGCCGTACCGCTTGCAAGGCGCTTTCCTGAGCAGCGGTCCAGCCTGCCGGGCGCTCGTCGCTTTGCGTGCTGTCGTCGCCTTCCAGAAAACCATCAGCGCTCTGGTTACGGTTCCACACGGAGCGCCACGGACGCAGGTCGCCGCTGGTGTAGGCCAACACGGCCGACGGCAATGCGATCTGTGGCGGTGAGCTGTCGCGCAGCGGCCAGGTGCCAGGCTCAATGAGCGCCGAGAAACCAGGGACCGCCGGCATACCCATGAGGTTCAGGTGTTCGATGCAGGTATCGAACACCTCTTGTTCGTTCTTATCGTCAAAGGCAAAGCGCTCGTGCAGCCATAAACTGGCTTGCTGACGGTTGCCCGGGCAGTGCAGCAGCAAGGTACGGTGATTTGTGGAACCGCGCACGCCCAATTCGTAAATCAGACTGACCGGAAATGCCGGCACCCGCAGATCGGCTAGAGCCAGGAACACCTCGGCCACAGCACGGAGAAGATTCGATTTTCCGCTGCCGTTTACACCCACTACAAAACGGATGGCGCATTCACGCGCAAGCGGTGATCCGCTGGCGAAACACACTTTAATATCTGAAATCGGCGGGTAGTTCTGCAGGTGCAGGTATCGCAGGCGCATTACACGACCTCCAGATCGACTTGCCACACCTCTACCTTGAGACTACGGGCGATGTCCTCTTTGAGATCATCTAGCGAGGCGTAATGTTGGCCCTGATCCACTAGGTGGATGAAATCCTTGTCTTCCTCGTCTACGACCGTCATAACCTGGAACATCCCGGTCGCACCAGCATGCTCAGAGGTCTCATAATCCAGCTGGACTTCAAAGTAATAGTGTTGCTGATCAGCGTCGGCCAACGACGCTTTCCGCAGTGTCTGCACATCGACCATACGCGTGAATTCTTCAGGGCGCAGGGGACGAAATGCCTTGAGGTAATCGCACTTTCCACTGTCCGGGTCTTGCTTGGGTAAAGTTATTTTGGCGACCAGCCCTAGCGCTGCTAGTTGGCTCAAGGAGCGGCGAATGCGATTGCCGTGGAATTGGCCAAAGGCTTGCAGGCGCTCAGCAATGATTGAGTCGTCGCAGAAGCGGGAAAACGCTTCAGGATCTTCCACGAATAAGGGCTGCCCGCTTTGCTGGCAATACTCGATGAATGCCGTCAGCACCTGGCGCTGAAACTCACTGAGGTCGGCAAGGAGTCTATGGCGCGCAGGGGGCACAATGAGATCTGCTTGTTTAGTTAAGCTGGGTTTGGCGGCGCTACTCTGGGAAACCTTTGCTCCGTGTTTGCGTAGTAGCGCATCACGAACCTTGCCAGCCTCGACGATTTCGTCCGTATGAAGTGCTCGCCATTCGGCAGTCAACTCTCCAATCAAGGCTCTCTGAGTAATGATCTCCTGCAATTCAGAATACAACTCCAACTTGCTAAGCATCTGTGCTCGCAGTAGCTCAATTTCACGCACGAACTTAGCGAACGCCTCTTGAAGCAGCAGTGGTGGAAGCGGCACGGTTATTCGCCCCAAGCCTGTTGGGCTAACGTTTGCCATGCTGACAGCCTGTTTGGCTGAATTCAAAAGACGATATTTCCCGTAGGCACTATTTAACGTCGCCCAGAGGTATTCCGGCAGCATTTCTGGCTTCAAGCGAAAGCGTACGAGGTAAGAAGCAAAGCTGTATGTGCCGGTTACAGGGCGCCAAAGCGCACATTTACCGACCAGTTCCTTAGAGTTCGTACGATTGAACAGCAGGTCTCCATCCCGCAACTCGGTAGAGCTAATGTCTTTTTTCGACAGACTCGCATATTTCAGGTCAGTCAGGTCTAACCAGCCACTGGTGGTGATGCTATTCATACGCAACACCGCGTGCGTTCCAGTCTCACCCATGGCTTCAGATACTCCGTACTGGGAGTTAGCCACGTAGTCGCCAATTCGAACGGGGTCAACCAAGCCATCGGCTGTGAACCATGCACCAAAGTGCTCCCAATAGGCGGTCCGAATGAGGTGATCAACTTGATCACTAACAGATTTCTTAGCCTTTTCCACAGCCTCTGCCTGCCCCAGCACATCTACGATGCGCTGTTGTTCGGGGAGTGTGGGGAGCGGGACTGGAAGGCGATCAAACGCATCCGCCGAAAGTCTAGGAAGATTCGCGCCAGCGGCTAGTTGTGTGGCGCGTACATATACCGCCGGCGACCGCAAATAGCGCAGTGCGAAATTGGGCTGAAGGACCTCATCGGTTCTCAGTGCCCAGATGTCGGTGCTGCAGATGCCCTCTTGAGTCGTCAAATGAACCTTGTTCAAATTTGGGCGCAACTTTCCATACAAAATGTCACCTGCATTGAAGGCCGTTTTAATGCTGAGGATGTCGCTGCCTTCGGTGACTTCCTCAGCGTCACGGAGCAATCTACCGGTGTGAGATTCAATATGCTCAAGGCCGATATAGAAGTGACTGTTTGTTTGAGATATCTGGGGATCAACTTTGGTATCGACGCGTGAAAGTACGTCGCCAAGCCGCGCTTCAACCCAACTCTCCGGCAAGCTCATTCCCTTCCCTCCACCATCGCCAGCAACTTATCCAAACCCTTGATGATGTCCTGCTCGGTGTTTTTGAGCGTGCCTATCAACTCGGCTACGCTCTTGTCACTTTTGAGCTGGGTGAAGTCAAAAGGCTTGTACTGCCCAGCCGAAAGATTCCAGTCGCGGGCCTCAATGCAGTCGGGGTCAAGCAGACCATCCTTAATCGTGCCTTTGTCGTCGTAGAGCCCGTCGGCCAGCTTGGCTTGCACATAGGCCGGGCGCACCAACCCATCGGCATCGTGTGAGCCGATGAGCTGACCATCCTCATTTTGCCATTCGTCGTTGCGCGCCCAGTCGCGCACCGGCACCACCCAGTGCTTAGCCCCCTTGAGGTCGCTGGCTTGGTCAATAGCCAGACTGCGCAGGGTGACATCGAAGCCGTCGAGCTTGGCGACTTCGCAGGCCGCTTCAGTAAGCCGCTGACCAATGTCGTGTGTCGTCATGACCTTGGGCGGTTGATTGTCTCGCAGTAGACCCAATACATAGGCGTCGCCTTGGGCTTCAGCGAGCGCCGTTTTCAGCAAGTCCTTCCAGATTGGTAAGGCTGGGGAATCCTCTTTTTCGAAGAAGGCTTCCTTTTCACGGGCCAATTTCTTGAACTCCGCTTCTACTGGTTTGGCGGCCTTCTTCCAGACATCCAACAATTCAGCATCGGTGATTTTTTCGGCTAGCCGCGCGCTGAGCGTAGCGTCCCAAACTTTTTGAGCGGCAGGAGTCAACGCCTGAATCGCTAAGCCCAACAAAACAACGCTTGTAGCCGCTCGAACTTGCTCTTCGGCCTTCTTAGGGGGTTTGGGCAGTTCTCGGAACAATTCGTGGATGCCCCAAACATCCCCCTCCCACATGCTTTTGTCTGACAGTGTGGAGAAAGCTTTTCCAGCAGGCGTCTGAACCTCTGAACCATTTTCTTGCCGATTCAGCTGGGCCTGGCGCCAGCGTTCGGGCCAATAACTCGGCTGTAGCAAAGTCTTCTCGTTACGTTGCGCGCCCACCCGGCCATGGGCAATCCACGCTTTGAACTTTTCCAGCGCATCCCACAAGTCGTTCTGCTGACCTGGGCGCGGGTTACGTCTGGCATCTTTTGAGTAACCATCCTCCTCGATCTCATAGAACCAGACGTGTTCAGTGCGCGGAGCGACGGCACCGGTCAAGGTTTGCTTGTCGTTGCGCCGGGTTTCCTTGCGGAAAATAAGGATGGAAGTTTTTACGCCTGTGTAGGGTTGAAACACGCCGCCAGGCAAGGAAATTACACCTTCCACTATATGCTCGATGAGCAGCTCACGGCGCAGGCGCACGTGCGCGTCCGTGTTGCCGAACATTACCCCCTCGGGAATGATCACAGCACAGCGGCCGCCGACCCTCAGCAAATCCAGCATTAGCCACAAAAACAACAGTTCGCTCTTGTTGGTAATCGACTCATCTTTTTTCTTGCCACCACCCCCAACACGCGGAAACAGAACTGTGTCGGGATCCAGGTCGCCACTATCTACAGTGCCGGTGAAGGGAGGATTGGCCAGCACGAAATCGTAGGTTTCCGATTCAAGCACTTGCTCGAGTTGCCCTTTTCCCTTGCGCTTGCTGAGCGCATCACCTTGCAGCAGATGCGGGTTGGTCACGTTGTGCAGTACCAAGTTCATCCAGCCGATACGCGCCATCGTGCGGTCGTTGTCCAGGCCGACGAAGTTAGCTCCATTGTGTATGGCCGCGTATTGCTCAGGTGTGGCGGCAACCCCGTCAGTCCGATGCGGGGTGCCGTCCCATTCCAGCACCAGGTTTTCTTGCGCCGAGTATTTGCGCATTAGGTGCTGCTGGGTGCTGAAGAGGAAACCACCCGTGCCGGCGGCCGGGTCGATGACGCGCTGGCCGGGTTCGGGGTCAAGCAACTCAACCATGAAGCGGATCAGATGACGGGGGGTACGGAACTGGCCATTCTTGCCTGCGGTGGCCACTTCGCTGAGCAGGTATTCGAAGGTGTCGCCCATGATGTCTTGGGCAGCAGAACCTTCACCGGCGCGGGCGAAAAGTTGATCAATAGCGTCAATAGCGTCTGACAGCACCTTGCCTTTATTCGGGTCGAGCTGAAAGTAGGCGTCGGCCATGCGGTTGTGCAGACTATTGAGCTCATCGCTGCCGACTTCACCGCTGAGCCGACTTTCGATTGATCGCAGCCAAGGAAATACGTTATCGATCAGGTTTTTTACATCGGTTTTTTCTTCCCTGATGTAGCTCCACTTACATCTCTCTGGCTGCCACTCAAGCGGGTCACTGTCCCGCTTTTCGTAGATAGACACATAAGGCTTACCCGCCTTCTGAGCTGCGTTGACTCGATCCGAGTCAATGGTTTCCAGACGCCGCAAGAAAATCAGATAGGTGATTTGCTCAACAGCGACTAACGGGTTCGTGATGCCAGCAGCCCAGAAGCGATTCCAGAGTTCGTCGACCTTTTTCTTAATATGAGGGGCAAGCATTCAGTGGTGTCCTTAACTGTTCAGGCTGCCTCATCCAACAACTGGTTGGTGAGGTTGATGAGTTCGTCGATGTCCTGCGGCGGAAACAACGTTTCCACTCGGCCCACGCGCGACAGCGGCGGCTCGCTGAGTGCAGCGCGGGTAATGCGCCCGTGGCGTAGCACGGCAGCCTTTACGGCCCGCAGGAAGTTGAGTTGGTTGGCGCGCAAATAGCCGTGTGCGGCAATGAACGCATCGAACGCGGCATTGATGCGCTGCTCACGGTTAGGCAGGTGCGCGCCTTCGCAAAGTATGTGCCGCAGGAAGTCGGGCAACGATGCGGCGGGGGCTTCAAAGGCTTTACGCAAGGTGTCTTCGGTGACGAATAGATCAGCCTGGTTCAGCGTGTTGTTGATTCGTTCCAACTCGTCATCGCCCAAATGCTCACCTTGCTTTAGCTTGGCCAACTCAGGAAGCTGGTCAGCCAGTCGGCGCACCAGCGCCTCTACCTGCTCGCGATAACTTTCGGCAAAAGCACCTTCGCCTGTGGGTCCGTAGATGATCCAACTGCGCTGGGTAATGCTGTCCGGCAGGTTGATTTCAACCGTGCGGCTGGGTGTGGTGGTGCGGTAGCGCATCAGCGGGGCGAATACGGTTTGTAGTGTGATCAAACGCGCCATATCCAAGTGTTGCCAGAAGCCGGCCGATTGAACCCAGGCTCGTTGTTCGGCTACACGCTGCACCTGAGGGATGTTTTCGGCCAGACTTTCAATCGCCTCGTGAATGCGCTCACGCACTTTGGCCTGTTCGCTCGCATCACCTTTAAGCCAAGCCACTGAGAGACGCTCGCACCAGATGCGAAATTGAAGTTCATCTAGGCCAGCCAGTGGGGCTAGTCGCATCAGAGGAGCGATGGCTTGCGACAGGTGTTCAATTGCGCCTTGACTGGGCTTTGGCCATTGCGCTGTCAGCGCGTCGAGTTCGTCCCAGTGCGGACGTACATTGATGCTGTGACGGGGCAATGCCTGCAGCATCGCCTGCAAATCGGCAATGGTGGCTTGTGTGTCTTGCTGCTGTGCTTCCAGGAGCTGCCACTTTTCAAGCTGCAGTCGAAATAGGCGAACCGGTAGCGGTTCGCTGGGATGGTCGACCTCGCCGTCGGGTTTAAGCTTGAAGTACGCGAAGTTTTTCCAGTGATCGATGATCAAGAAATCTTTCTTGGTCTCACCGGTGGCCTTGTCGGTATGCAGCCGCGTGCCGCGCCCGATCATCTGCCAGAACTTAACCTTGCTAAACACAGGCTTCGCGAAGACCAAGTTTTGGATAGCGGGGACGTCTACGCCGGTGTCGAGCATGTCAACCGAAATAGCCACACGCGGCATGGTGCGGTACTTGAAATCATCCAGCGTCGCGTCAGCGCGCTCCATATGGCTATCGATAATTTCAGCCATGCCTTGGCGCTGCAGCTCAGGATACAGACGGTTAAATCCCTCGTAGAGCCGTTTTGCATGGGCGTGGCTGACGGCGAAGATGATGGACTTGTGTGGTAGACCGCGCACATCTTTGCGGCTCTTATCCATAAATTCTCGCACCATGGCATCGTTGGTGCCCTGGTTGATGATTCCCTTTTCGATGTCACTGCCATCGAAGTTGAGCTCATCGATATCTACGCCCTGATCGCGGGCCATCTGCTTCAAGGGCTCGGGTAGTGCGTCGCCCTGGATGCCCTGAAGTTGAAAGTTGGTTTGTGCATCCAGCACGCGGTAGTTCACCAGGTTCTGGTCGGCAATCGCTTGCTCGTAGCTGTAGTAGTAGCTGGGCGCGCCGTCACCACAATCAAACAGCTCGAAGGTGTTGTGATCGATGTAGTCAGTGGGGGTCGCTGTCAGCCCGAGCTGGATTGCGTCGAAGTGATCGAAGACCGCCTTATATCGTTGGTAGATAGAACGGTGACTTTCATCGGCCACGATCAGATCGTAATAACCCACCGACAGGCGCGAATAAACCTGCATCATGCTGGGGTAAGTCGAGAACTGAATGCGTGCACCGGAGGTTTCGCCGGACTCGATGCGAGCCAAACTCTCGTTGGGTAAGTGGGACTTGAACTCCGACATAGCTTGGCGCACTAATTCCCTGCGATCGGCCAGGAATAGAACTCGTTGCACGCGCTTTGATCGCAGCAAAGTATCAACAAGGGCGATGGTCGTCCGAGTCTTACCTGTGCCTGTAGCCATCACCAGCAAGAATTTGCGCTTGGCCGCATCTACCCCCTCAGTGACACGCCGAATAGCTTCGTTCTGATAGTCGCGACCTGCGATCGCAGCGCTGATGGTGACACCGCCCAGCGGCTGAGCAAACTGCCGCTGATGGCGCAGTCGCTCTAAGTCGTCTCGCGTGTAGAACCCCGAGATTTTTCGGGGCGCATAGCGCTCACGATCCCAGAATTGAATCTCTTTGCCGTTGGTGAGAAAAATGAAGGGGTCGTTACCGAATTTGGCCTTGATTGCGTCTGCGTAGTCAGCGGCCTGACGCTTTCCAGCAAGCTCATCACGCGATGACCGCTTGGCCTCGACTACAGCAATCGGATTGCCATCTGAACCGAGAAGAACGTAGTCAGCAAATTGCTCGTTGCCATAGTTGCCGGCGGGCTCGGCTGTTTTGAGTAAAAATTCTTCGACAAGAGTCCGCCGACTTTGAGACCAGCCAGCATGAGCAAGCTGAGAGTCGATGACCTGAGCTCTTGTGTGCGCTTCATTGTAGCTCGGAGTAGTCATTGCTCATTCCCTGAGTTTTGGTGCTCGTCTGCGCCACCCGCACGCACCCACTCATCGACCTCAGATAGCTGAAATTTCCATAGACGACCAACTTTGTGCGCCGGCAAAGCCTTACGCTCGCGCCAGCGATACACTGTGTCTTTGGCCACCCCCAAGTGAAGGGAAACCTGTTCGGCAGTGACCCAAGGTTCAGTGCTCATTATGGTTACGCTCAAGCTTAAGCAGCCATAGTCGTTTAAAGTCGGCTGAAGTCTATCAGCACGAGGGATAACGTGCAGTTATAGAAGTAGAGAATTTACCAGGTGCTACAAGACGAATATCGGGACCCACAGGGCATTGAATCCAGGGCGGACTCTGCCGCTAACAAATGTCTTGCCACAGTTCCCCTGACTCGGCTAGGTCAACGAATCGGTCAGCAGTAAACCCACCAGGGAACAATGTGCGTGGATCATCTTCATCAAGCGGGTCTAACGGCCTGAGCAGATGCTGCTCATCGCGCAAAATGACCTCAAGCGCTTCACGGCACACCACCCTGAAGCCATCGACTGACTGGCCATCGAGCTCAATGGACGTGTCGACGATCCAGGCATGCATATCTGTTTCAGGCTCCAGACCGTGATAGCCCAATCTGGCGCGCAGATCTTGATCAGCCATCAGCGCACTGAGCACCGCAACCTGCTTACGCCTTAACTGCCAAGCAGCCTTGCGTAACGTGTTGGTGCGATGCAGCCAAACCTCATGGGTTGTCGAGCGGATATACCCGGACTTGAGCTCAAAGAGCAGTAGTACGCCATCCTGGTGGCAGATCAGATCCACCTCACCGGCATCGTCCACTTCGGTAGCCAGTGGCCGATAACCCACCTCAACAGAAAAACCTCGCTGCCTAAGGCTCTCGGCCAGCGCGAGTTCTACGCGCTGGGTTTCTGTCTGCATATCGGCCCGACAGGTATTCACGCGCCGAAGTTTATTGATGGCCGCCGTCAGGTTGTTCTGCTTCGCACCAACCAAGGGAAACTGAAAGCTGTAACGGCCGATTTTGTAGAAAGGCTGCTCGTACAGGCGCGGCGCAGGCGTGCGAGGCTGCTGCTTCAATTGCTGTGATAGCGCCTTGAGGTCGCTGGTCCAGAACGTCAGAATTGCCTTGGCCGAACCGGCGCTGCCTTTCGGGTGTTCTTCGCAGACAGTCCAGCCAGTGATTCTGCGAATCTTTTCTTGCTCTTCTGACCAAGTCATCGGGAACCGGTTTTCACCGGAAAGCATGCCATTCATGGCTAATCGCCCTAGTGCCTGGGCAAGCACGCCCGATTCGCGCAAGTGACTCTGGAATGGCTGGATAAACTCTTTCTGAAAGAAAACCGAGGTCAGCTCGCTAGCCAGCAGCAAGTGGTGTAGCTGAACCTGCGAGCCATCACCGAGCGAAACTCGATCACCCAAGCCGTAGATCTGCTGTAACTGCAGCTTGCTGCGAACCGCCTTGATATAGGCCAGCTGGTTCAGCTCATGATTCTCAGGCGAACCGATACTTTGTTCAGCCATGTCGGAATCGACGAATGCCTGTACGGCACGATTCACCCAGTAGTGCCAAAGCAGATCGCTCTTACGCCCGGTGCGCTGCCATCGTTTTGTTTCCGCCTCAGACTGGCTGTAGATCACCGACTCACCCGGTTTTAGCTGGTAACGGCATTCCGGATCGAAGCAGAACCAGTCGATGGAATCTTCGTAGTCGATCCGCTCTTGGGTGGCCCCGATCAAAAGGGCTAAAGATTCGAGATTTTGACGACATCTCACCACGTCAGAATTGCTGGATCCGGGAAAGATAATCGGTGACAGATGCCGTTTCAGCGATTGTCCGAGCAGTGACTCGCTCAGGCGAAAATCCTCTTCCGAGCAATCACGGAGCTTGTTCAAGATAATGCGGTTGTAAACCTTCCACTGCTGACCGGAGCGATCAGCAGGCACATCTTCCGCAAAGGCCTCATAGGCCAGAACACTGAGGTAGGAAAACAGCTCCAGCAGCGATAAGTGCTTAAGCTGTTTTTCAGCTAGGGCTATCAGCTCATCAAAAGGCCTGAGCCGATCAAGCAGGCGATCACAGACACCGAAGAAAACTTGCCACTCATCCCCGGCGAGCGCCGCACGCAGCGCAAGCCAGAGCGGTGATTCTGTTCGCTCAAATAGCTTCGAGTAGCGAATCGCCCACTGAAGGGTTTCCGGATTATGGCTAGCGAGGTGCAACAGCAGATCGATGCTGACTGCATGATCGAAATGCAGCACCCTGCTGAGTGCGAGGCTGGCGAGTTCGGATTGAGCAACCGCATCCGCATCAAACCAAAACAATGCCGCTGCCAGGCCTTGCGCACGCTCAAGTGCTGACTGGTTCTTGCCCGCCGGGCGCTGGTCGAGGAAATGATGCAGACTTTCATCAAGAGCGCAGCCCTTGCTGATCGCTGGGTGATTGCGTTCGTCAACCGACTGATAATGCCGTCGGCAGCGCTCTCCATTTTCCGTCATCCCGCAGCGCTCATGTCAGCCTTAGATTCCTGGCCGTAGCCTAAACCATTGGCAGGCCAGGATTCCATGGGCATGGTGCTATTGCGCAGTAGGTAGCCACTACCCTCGGCTGGTGCCGAATCCTCGCTGACGATCCCCGTAGGACTTGGTCGCTTTCTTACACAGGTAGCTGGCTCGGTAGAACAGCTTGGGCAGCTCATCGACCCCATCTCGGCGGATCTCACGATCGACTCGATACTCAGCATCCTTCGGGATGTGCACCAGCCCTTTCACCTGATCGACCGGTAACCTCAGCGCACCTGCCCAGGACTCCTCTATACGACTGATCATGTTCACCCGGTCTGAACCCAGCCGCCCAATGGTGTAGTAGGCATCGCGGTTCAACAGGATCAGCAGGTGATAATGCTGCCGACCTCCCTGACCGATCTCTCTCGACCAGACATACCGTACTTTGCAGCCACGCGAGTAGCCACGCTCAGCCACTCGCTCCTGGCGGTACTGGATCTTCTTCGTAAACGATTCGAAGAACCGGCTGATGACCTGATTCGTAAAGGTGTAGTCGGGTAGCTCAACGCCCAGTGGCAAACGGAGATCCACTCTAAAGGCCAAGACCCTCGGATACTCAGCCAATGCCAGCCCGATAGTGTGCTTGAGATCAGACAGGTACTCACGAATGAAAGGCCCTTTGTCGCCCATCAAGCGGAAGCCCTCAAAGGTCTCCCCGTAGTGCAGATGGAGGTTTGTATTGGCAGGATGACGGAGTGGGTAGCGTTGGATGGTATTGGTATCGTTGAGCATGGTTATGACCTCTCATTGGTTGAGTTTCATAACCGGTGCCTGCTGTGTACTTTTTAACCGTTACCTTGCTTGCCTGATCAGTTGGTTGATCTATCTGCATTCGTTGTAGTGCTAGCCCTTCAGGTAGTGGTTCAGCCCCCAACTCCCTGTGTAGGTCAGTGAAGGTTGCTACTCCGTTAGGCGTGAACCCTTCGGGTGGTAATAACTAGTAAAAGCATAATACCCGCACCGCAATTTACTTCTCCGACCAGCTTGGGCAAAGCCACCTCAATCATCCCGCCATGGCGGCAATTTTTTCCGAGTTCGGATTTCGGAAATAAATCAAGCCGAAGAGGCCTGAGCCAGATATCGGAACTGAGGCTATCGGGGCGGCGGGAGCAACACTGCCACGACTTTCCATGCGGAGCCGAACAGTCAGGGACTGAACGGCGGCATAAGCGCCATGACCGGCCAATGCCGGTCATGGCGAAGATGGCAGTGCTAGCTGGCCATACTCAGATGGCCGATTGGGCGCGCAGCGCCTCCCTCAGCCTGGTCACGCTCCTCGATCCTGGCCAGGATCCAGTCATGCACCTCGCTATCGACCCAGCCGACGCAACGGTCGCCCAGCGAGACCGGTTTCGGGAAGGTTCCTTCCGCGATGTATTTGTAGATGGTCGATCGGGCAAGGCCGGTCGAGTCGATGACTTCTTTCAGACGGATGATCCTCATGAACGGGGCTCCTCGTATTCGTTCAGAGGATTGGCAGAGCCGGTAAAAAAACACTGAAGAACTGATCCGCAGGCGCTCCTACGGTGCACCTTCAAGCTGTGTACGTACATACGTACAGCGCTCTGCTCCCGAGCGCTGACTCAGACCCTAGCCCACCTTGTGACTACCCGACCTCACTCAGAAACCGCCCGGACTCACGCCACGCCCAGGAGAACATCCGGCTTGAGTTTGTACATCAGATCCGTTTCCCCCAGATGCACTTCCGCCCGCCTGAGCATGGATAGCAAAGCCATGCTTCCAGTAGCCGCGTCCTATCCTGAGCTCTCCTATTGCACAAGGGGAAGCTAAAAAAGACTCTGTAGTCAGCAATAACCTCAATAAAACCCCAATGAAACTTGGTGATAACCAAAAAATATGATTCTAGAATCGCTGTAGAATACTCATAGAAATAAGCTAGAATCGATCTAGAACATCCATAGAATCAATGTAGAATCACCTAGATTCTGCCCCTATAGCCGCCTAGACCGGATGAGATGACATGGAAATCAACAATCGCACACGCAATAAGGATGCGGACAGGCTGAGCGAGCTACTCCAAGAGCCTCATCAAAACCATCGCCACGACATCTGGTTGTGGCTGTTCCTCTACTACTACAAAGAAGCCAGGCTTGATCTCAGTACCTGCAACGGCCTCACCATGCGTGACGAGATAGCCAGGGCCCTGAGGAGCCAGAGGTTCTTCCAGTCCCGCATCCCTAGACAGAAGGACCGATTCCTACTTCCAAACGAAAAGCTGGACTGGATCGAAGAGGATGAACGGCAGCACCGGTGGCTGATCCGCGAGATCGAACAGATGACTAACCTGCGCCTGCATCGCGACCTAGTCCACCTCACTGGCAGGGATCGCCTCATCGCCATGGTCGACCTTTGGGATGTCGATATTGCTGAGAAGGCATCCCAGATCGATGACCTTCACCGGGACTGGCGTAGGCACAAGTCGAAGGACATCGAGTTCGAGTGGTTTGCCGATAAAAAGGAGAGCGAAAGGCGCTGTGTTTGCGCCTGGGAATGGCTTGAGAAGAAGCATCTGTCCCCGCTATCCAGGCAAGCGCCAATCAGCAACCACCAAGAGCTGCTGATGTTCTTCGACCAGGCCGATGTAGGCCGTTACGAACGGGCGGCGATGATTCGAGAGATCAAGAAGCGATGGAGCCGTAAGCAATTCGACGAACGCGCCGCAGACAAGAAGCAGGTCAACGTCATGCTCTCGAAAGCAGTGATCGCTCAGCTTGATGCGCTAGCTGAGACGCGTGGCGTGAAACGCGCTCAAATCATTGAGAGCCTGGTGAGGATGGAGGCTGAGTCTGGCTTATACCTCGCCGATGTTTGAATACCGCTCCACCGGCAGAGACCACGAGATCAGCCACAAGGAGCGCCACGGCCCCCTGAGCTCAAATCCAGTCACTCGGTATTCCAAAATGTATTCCAATAAAATATCAAACCGAACTTTTCACATATATTTCAACAAGATAGCTAATCCTTTCAGACTACCCCGGCTCGTAATAGCTATCCACCACAGCTCAGCGGAAACCAAACATAGCCACACATTTCCCCATTTGACACACCTCGTCTTCCCTTCCTATCCTCCCCACGTCACGCCACATTGGTGACCAGGTTTGACGGCCTGTCCTACATACGAACGTGTCATCCAGCACCTGGCCTGGGCGCCCATGCCCCCCGTCCAACCGCTGCCACTATTCATATAAGGACACCCCCCAACCATGAACCACCCAACCAGCATCACCACCTACCAAGCCCTCCAACGCGCCAGCCAACTCCTGGACACCGCCGCCGTGCTCGCCGCAGAAACAGGCGACGCCAACCAGAAAGTCTGCCGCGCCCTAAACCAAGCCGTGGCACTGCTCACCGACACCAGCCGGTCTCTCGTGGAAGACTCACTGCGAGATATGGAATCGCAACGCTAGCAAGAAGTCCCCGCTTCGGCGGGGCTTCCAGTCACCGATCCGGACATACCCAGCCCCTGTAAAGCCGGAGCCCCCTCACAACTTGCGCAAAAGCTCCGAAGCCTCCACCCCAATCGCCTCACACAACTCCACAAACTCAATCACATCCAGTCGCCTCTCGGCATTCTCGATCTTGGAGATATACGACTGGGGCCGCCCGACCCGTTCCGCGAGCTCGGTCTGATTCAACCCTTGGGCTTTCCGGCACTCGATGAGCGCTGCGAGCAATGTGGCATATCGTTCGGTATGGATGGATTTCATGAGAGCTTGCCGCCTGACGGTTCGGCTCCCTAAGTAAACCCAATTCAGGATTATCCCAAAACGGGATATAAGTGCTATCCTCGGATCAAGCCGCTTAGTCTGGCTTCAACCAAGAAGAGGAAAGGTAATGGACCACCACTCGCCGACTTCGAAATCTAGGCGCTCGCTCATACTTGTAGATTCCAGTGTTCCCGGGCGCCGGGATGCGACCATGAATGTCATCTCCAAAGCCGAGATACTTGAAGGGATGTGTCGCCATGCCTTAGCCCGTTGGCGCCATCTCTCACTGGACAACCAGAACGCCTTGGGTCTGGACACAACCACCGCAGAGTCTGTCCGTGAGCGGGAGCTTCAATCCATCAGTTGGTTGCTTATGGAAGCCGCCAGCATTGCGACGAGACGCGCGGTGCAATCTCGGAACGCCAAGCTAGATGCTGCGGATGACTGACTGTGTTGGAAATCTCAAACATCGCCCCTTCCGCCCCCCCCCACCGCCCCACACAACAACCGCGACAACTGCTCCACCGAATACGGCTTGTGCAGCAGCTCAAACCCATCGGTCCCCTTCTCCGCCAGCACGTGGCTGTATCCGGACGTCAGCACCACGGGCAACCCTTCATACCGCCGCCGGATTTCATGGGCCAGTTCGATCCCGGTCATCCCCGGCATCACCACATCCGAAAACATTACTTTGAATCAGCTGGCATCTCGAGCCAGTTCCGCGAGCGCTTCCTGACCATTGACGGCGAGCACCGGCCGATAGCCCAGGTCCGTCAGTGAGTGCATCGCAAAAGCGCCCACCTGGGCGTTGTCTTCAACGACCAATACGCCTATGCCATGCCCGTGTATCAGCCCTTGGTTGGGTAATAGCGAAATGGAATTGGCAATGCTCAGTGCAATTCAGGTTGATGTGACTGGCTCCCCGTCACCCCAATCCAAGCCTAAACAAGCTCCTCCCACAACCGCCTCTGCCGAAGCTGCGTAGCACTCACCGCCATCAAATTCGCACAATCCATCAGCATATAAGCCAAAAAACTCAGCCCCTCTTCACCACGCAATCCCTCATCCGTAGCGCTGAACCCCAGCGCCTGAAGCTGATCGGTCGGCAGCCGGTCCCATACCTGCATTAGATACCGCTGCATCCCCTCCACCATTCGATCCCTGGACTCGGCACACTCGGCTGCCCACGCCGCGGCATCGCGCCGCGACTTCGACCGTCTGAATTCGACTCGCCCTTTCAGCCTTCCACTGTGTGTCAAACGACGCCTTGTCATGACCTTACTCCCTGCACGCAATACCTGACATCCCGTAGCACTCTCTACCGGAATGCTAATCATAGTATGTCGAACGATAGTATGCAGAGCGGCAGATTGGCAAGCATGACTATCAAGCCCCAACACTGCGCCCTCGTATCCGTATTTGCCGGGAATCTCCGGCGTTTGCGCCTTGAGCGGGATCTATCCCAAGAAGCGTTGGCGGAGCGTGCTGGGCTGCATCGCACGTATATCGGCATGCTCGAACGATGCGAGAAGAATGTAACGCTCTACAACGTCGAACGTCTGGCGATGGCCTTGGGGGTTGAGCCGTGGGAGATGTTGCGCGGTTGAGCCTGTTCGGCTTGGCCGTTTTTACAAGGACGTCACACCATGAAAGGACGCTCCCGGGCCCTCCTGCTCCTGCTACCCCTCCTGTCCCCCTGCGACGACTCAGGCGATATGACTTGCCCTGACTTGGTGAACAATTCTGAGTGGTCGACGAGATCGATGGAAAAGACACCTATCCGGGTGATCCATTGCTGTTAAAGCTTCACTTCCAGCACACTGCACCTATTCTTTTCCAAACAAAGCGGCACGCCATGAGCAACCACCCCAACCCCATTCCCCTCATCATCCTCGACGTCCAGGACGCTATCGACCAACCCAACTGGAATGGCAAAAGCAACCCCGGCTACCTGGAAACCATCCAGCGGCTTTTGCAACTGTGGCGCTCGAATGACTGGCCGGTGGTTCATGTAAAGCACGATGAGCCTACGCCCACGTCGACCTATCACACCCATGGTCCGTGGAATGGCATCAAGCAGGAAGTCGAGCCTTTGGACGGTGAGCCGGTGGTTACCAAGCAGCAGAATTGTGCGTTCATCGGTACCGAGCTGGATGACGTGCTCAAGCAGATGCAGGTGACGCGCTTTGTGCTGACGGGTGTGGTTATTCATAACAGCATGGATGCCACGGTTCGGGTGGGTAAGGCGCTGGGGTACAACATAATCCTTCCCTCGGATGCGACGACGGCGGTGCCGGTGACGGCAGCGGATGGGACTGTGTGGGATGCCGAGACGGTTCATGATCTGACGTTGGCGATATTGGGGAGTGAGTATGCTGAGGTGGTGCTGGCGAGGGATGTGGTCGAGGCGCTTGGGTTGGGGTGAGGGGTGTTGCGGCTGGCGCTATCGCGGGTAGAACCCGCTCCCACAGGGGGGTTGGGGCGAGTTTGGAGTGGGGGGTGTTGCGGCTGGCGTCATCGCGGGTAGAACCCGCTCCCACAGGGGGGCTGGGCTGAATTTGGAGTGTGGGGTGTTGCGGATGGCCTCATCGCGGGTAGAACCCGCTCCCACATAGGGCCTTGGGGTAGGCCTTCAACAGGGGGCTCTGGTGGGCCCTCCACAAAGGGTCGTCGCGGGCGTGCGCGCGGGCATTCCGACGACCAACACTATCTTTCCCGCAATTCCCGGCAGATGATGGCACTTAGTCATCAGCACGACTGTCTGAGTCGGATTACTGCCTCCTTCATCCGTGGTGTCACATGCTCTTCACCTCCGCCAACCTCAGCACTGTCGCCGATGCCACTACCCTTGCCGACATCGAGCACGAAGTCGCCTCCGGGGTGCGCAGGTTGCGTTTCAAGGGTGCGCTGGAGGCGCGCTACCAGGCTGATACGCGCCAGCGTCGGTTGCAGTTTCTGACGTCCATCGGCATCAGCGGCGCGGTGGTGTACAACCTGTTCATCCTCAGCGATTGGCTGTCCCTGCATGACGTTTTCGGCTACGTGGCGATGGGGCGGCTGTGCTTGATCACGCCGATGATCATCGGCTTTCTGCTGCTGGCCCGGCGGCTGAGCTCGCGCTGCCATATCGAGATACTGTCCGCCACGGGCACCATCATGGCGTCGCTGATGCCACTGGTGGTGATGATGTACAGCGACAGCCCCTATCAGCTGCACTATCAGTTGGGGATGCTATTGCTGATGGTGTATTGCACCATGATTCAGCAGTTGCCTTTCGTACACGCCACGGTGTCGATGTTGTTGATGCTGGCCATCTTGTTGATCACCACCCATCTGGCCGGGTTCATGGATCCGGTGACCTGGCGTGCCAATGCGCTGCTGTACAGCTCCACCGTGCTGCTGTTGCTCATGGCGTCGTACTTTCTGGAGCGCGGCACGCGCATGAGCTATCTGTTCCTGCTCAAGGGCAAGCTGCTGCAGGCGCAGTTGTTCGATATGGCGCGAATCGATCCGCTGACCCAGCTGTTCAATCGGCGCTACCAGGGTGAGGTCACCAGCCTGGTCTGGGAGCAGGCGCAGGCCGAGCCGCTGTGGGTGACCGCCATCTTGATCGACGTTGACCACTTCAAGATGTTCAATGACAGCTATGGCCACATGCAGGGCGACAGCTGCCTGAAATCCATCAGCGATGCCGTGCGGCAGGTGGCCGAAGCTGCCGGGGCCGTGTCTTTCCGTTTTGGCGGTGAGGAGTTGCTGGTGCTCAAGGTGGGCGGCGATATGCAGTGGAACGCCAGGGTGGCGGAGCACTTGCGTGATGCCGTGTGGAACTTGCGCATACCGCACCCCAAGCTCGGTGATGGCGAATGTGTCACCATAAGCGTCGGAGTGGCCAGCGCGCTGGCGCCTACGGTGACCGCCGATGCGTTGCTAGGCGCTGCCGATCAGGCGCTTTACCAGGCCAAGGCCGAGGGGCGAAACTGCTGGCGGTTGCATGCGGTGTTGCCGCTGGGGGCTGCTAGCCTAGGCAATGCGAGCACTGTGTTGGTGGACCACTTGCCGTTGGAACACGCTGCTGCCCGGACGGGTGTTTGAAAGGCCGGGTTGACCCACACGCGCCTGCGGCAAAGTCATTTTATCGAGTGAAAGATCATGATCAGCAACTGCCCGGCCCCTTATCCGGATAACGAGAAGCAGCGCGCGCAGCGGGTGAAGTCGCTGTGCTATCGCGATTCGGTGGCGGACGAGGTGCTGGATCATATCGTCGGGTTGGCGGCTGACCTGTTCGAGACGCCGATTTCGATCATCTCGATTCTCGAAGAGAATCAGCAGTGGTTCCAGGCCAAGGTGGGAATCGCGGCGTCGGACACGTCCCGCGACGTGTCATTCTGTGCGCACACCATCTTGTCGGAAGGCATGCTCGAGGTGCCGGATACGCTGCTCGATGCGCGCTTTGCGGAGAACTCGCTGGTGCTCGGCGAGCCGGGCATTCGCTATTACGCCGGTGCCCCCTTGGTGACCAGGGACGGCCTTGCCTTGGGTAGCCTGTGCGTCATCGACACGGTGCCGCGTCCGCCCATGTCGGCCCGTGCGGCCGCCCAACTCGCGCGGCTGGCCGACATGGTGGTGAGCCGGCTTTACGAGCTGCGCACCAGCGCCTTCATCGACCCGGCGACCCAACTGCCGAACCGCGTACGCCTCGAACACGATATTCACCAGCAACTGGTGCATGGCCGTGAGAACACCCTGGTGGTGGTCGACATGCTGACGCCGCTGTTTCTCAACGACATCGTCAAGGCGCTGGGCTATCCGTTTTCGCTGGAGCTGGTGGGGTGCATGGGCCAACGCCTGCATCAGCTGATCGGCGCCGAGTGCGCGCTGTACAAGATCGGCATCACCCGGTTCGCCTTCATCGTCGGCAACGAGTGTTGTCTGGAGGAGCTGTTCGCGGGCATTCGGGAGTGCTTCCAGAACCCTGTTCATCACAACGATATCCCCGTTCAGGCTCAGTTGGGGATGGGCGCGCTGCGGCTGTTTACCGACAGCCTGCAAGGGCGCGAGTGGGTGCGCCTGGTGGTGAGCGCCGCCGATCATGCCCGCACCTGTGGACTGGATTGGTCGTTGTATGAGCGTTGTTTCGATACCAACCAGCAGCGGGCGTTTACGCTGTTGAGTGCCCTGTCGTTTGCAGTGACTGCGCCGGATCAGTTGAGCCTGGTGTTTCAACCGCGCATCAACCTGGGCACTGGCCAGTGCTCGTCGGTAGAGGCCTTGCTGCGTTGGGTACACCCGACACTGGGCGCGGTGGCGCCAGACGAATTCGTGCGGCTGGCGGAGAAAACCGCGCTGATGCGGCCGCTGAGTTTATGGGTGCTGGAGGCTACCTTGGTCCAGGCGAAGGTGTGGCGCGATCGGGGCTACCGCTTCAAGGTGGCGATGAACGTCAGCCCGGCGGATCTGGAGAGCCCTGATTTCACCGACAAGCTCATTGCCGGTTTGCAACGCCATGGGGTTTGCCCGTCGATGCTGGAGATCGAATTCACCGAGAGCGCGTTGATCAAGAACCCGGCGCAGGTCCGTCGCCAACTGCAGCGCATGCGGGAACTGGACATGGAGGTGGCCATCGATGATTTCGGCACGGGGTACAGCAACTGGACCTACCTGCGCGAATTGCCGGCGACCACGGTGAAGCTGGACCGGTCGTTGGTGAGCAATATCTACACCGATGAGAAAGACCGCCGGTTGGTGAGCACGCTGATCGATCTGGCGCAGCGCTTGGGGTATCGGGTGGTGGCCGAGGGTATCGAGGATGACCAGACCCTGGCGTTGGTGAGGCAGTGGGGGTGTGATGAGGCGCAGGGGTTCTATATTGCGCGGCCGATGGTGGGTGAGGATCTGATTGCCTGGCTGGACAGTGCGCAGGGCTGCAGTGTGGGTATGGCCGGTTGTGAGGGTCATAGCGGCTGAGGGCCCCATCGCGGGTAGAACCCGCTCCCACATGGATTTCCTGCGCCTGTCAGACCCTGCTCCCACATGGGTCTCCTGTGCCTGTCAGACCCCCCTCCCACATGGGTCTCCTGTGCCTGTCAGACCCTGCTACCACATGGGTCTCCTATGCCTGTCAGACCCTGCTCCCACATGGGTCTCCTTTGCCTGTCAGATCCTGCTCCCACATGGGTCTCCTGTGCCTGTCAGATCCTGCTCCCACATGGGTCTCC